>NZ_JAHKQH010000033.1 GCF_018861025.1 Psychrosphaera sp. B3R10
AGTAGCTCACCGCCAGGCTCCTATTCGAGAAATCCCTTGAACGAAAGTTCAAGGGATTTTTTTCGTTTTAGCGTTAAACAATTTCAAAAGCTTAGGTTGATTTCCTCTGCACTCGGTTGGAGGTTCCAAATATCGCTGTGGCTCTTTTGGAATGACGTTTTTTGTTCTGAACTTTTGAGCTGCCTGCAAGGTGAAACATGCTATTCCTCTGCACACGGTTGGAGGTTCCAAATATCGCTTTGGCTCTTTTGGAATGACGTTTTTTGTTCTGAACTTTTGAGCTGCCTGCAAGGTGAAACATGCTATTCCTCTGCACTCGGTTGGAGGTTCCAAATATCGCTAAGGCTCGACTCATATTACTAGCTATGGAATGACGTTTACGGCAAGAAAAACTCGTCATCTCAAAATCGCGAAGCGATATTTGAGATCTCCTTCAATATGCAGAGGACGTTTTTTGTTCTGAACTTATGAGCTAATTTAAAGCGAATTATGAACTTCTTCTGCACTCGGTTGGAGGTTCCAAATATCGCTGTTGCCCGGCTAATTTTACAAGCTATGGAATGACGTTTACTGCCAGAAAAGCTCGTCATCTCAAAATCGCGAAGCGATATTTGAGATCTCCTTCAATATGCAGAGGACGTTTTTTGTTCTGGACTTATGAGCTAATTTAAAACGAATTATGAACTTCCTCTGCACTCGGTTGGAGATCCCAAATATCGCTTTGGCTCTTTTAGGATGACGATTTTTCTGTTTAATTGGATTAACGGTTTTTGCTCTAAACTTTTGAGCTGCCTGCAAGGTGAAACATACTATTCCTCTGCACTCGGTTGGAGGTTCCAAATATCGATAAGGCTAGACTAATTTTACAAGCTATGGAATGACGTTTATTGTTCTGAACCTATGCGCTAATTTAAGGCGAATTATGAACTTCCTCTGTATTTGGTTGGAGGTTCCAAATATCGCGGTGGCTCTTTTGGAATGACGTTCTGGCAGCTAAAACCAATTACTTAATTGCTATCAATTGATTTAGAAATTTGTTTGTAGTCAAAACGATATCCCCATTATTTAGAAAATTAGGTGAAAAATGAAACACCTTAATTGGCCGTATCAAGAACGACTGAGCCATCAGCTCAAATTTCACAAAACGTGTTAACGGCTAACAAGGAGATAGCTTTAGATAATGGCCATATGCAATCCCCTCGTTGAATAATAAGGCCTAATGTGGATTTAAATAACGTTTTAGATCTGCACCTTGTGTCACACCAAAGCGGGTTTTTGTATCATATTCTTCATGTTTGATTTGATAGTTTTTAAACGCTTCGGAGCCGTGTTCCCAGGTTAATTTTTCGAGTTCGTCACAGCTTCTAAATCCACGAATTGCCTTTAATTCAGTTTGTACTGTCTCTGTGATTTCCAGAGCAATTTTTTTATGGCCTAGTTGATGTTTTTTAAGTGCGTCTTGATACTGTTCCCATGCTTTTTGTTCACTTGGATTTGCAAGGGGTTTATCTAGCGTTGGCAACGGGTACCGAATAGCCAACTGCATTTTTAAGTTTTTTAGTCGGCACTTTCTGCCATGACCACGGACGCTAAATTTCCAAGTAGATTTCCAAGTTTGACCGCCATGAAAAAGCTGATCATCTATCTGCACTTCAGGGTCTTCGATTATTTTATTAAAAATGTTTTGCAGTTGTTCAACGTTTATATTGTAAGGTTTGTCATTTTCGATAAGTTTAGTTTTTGCAAATACGCTGCTACTTGTGAGGAGAACAATAAATAATCCGTAAAGCTTCATTATATTTCCTTATATAAATTTTGTTTTGGATTATTACTTTAATTGAGACAAAATGAAGTTACAACGGATGTTGGCATAATAAATAAGTAAAATGATGACGGAATGTAAATGTGCATTTTGTTGTTTTTCAATAACTAAATTAGTAGGAAGCTAAAATGAGCGATTTATTATCTGGTGGGTGTCTATGTGGTGAAGTTCAATTTGAACTTAAATCTGAGTTTAAGACGTTTTATCAATGCCATTGCAAACAATGTCAAAAGCTTACAGGCAGTGCATTTGCTTCCAACTTATTTACTTCTATTGAAAATATCAACTGGATCAAAGGTATAGATTCTATTAGTCATTTTGAAGACAAAGAACGGGAATTCTCAAAGTCATTTTGTCGTCATTGTGGGTCTGCGTTGCCTTTTATCAATAAACGAAACACCTCATTAATAGTACCTGCAGGTAGTTTGGATTCGAAGATAGGAACAAAATTACAAGCCAATATTTTTGTTGCTGAAAAGGCAAGTTGGTCTAAGGACGAGTGCAACGCTAAAGACTTTGATGGTTTTCCGAGCTAATTAAAATTTAGCGCATTTTTTGAATTTGAAATAAGTTCTTCTTTTAAAGTGGGATAATGTCCCTGAGTTAACCCTATATTAATGATGATTTTAGAAAAAGACTGGCGAGTACTAACAGTTGGTGACGGAGATTTAAGTTTCTCTTTATCTATGATTAACAACGACTTTGTTAAACTTGTCACCCCAACCGTTCTTGATACAAAAGGTAAGGTTTTAGCAAAATATCAAACCAATGGGATCGGTGGTTTACAGCGACTGGATATTGATTGTGAATATCAGTTTGATGTTACCTCGCAGGACAGTTGGAAGTTGTTACTGCCGAACTACTACGATGTAGTGATATTTCAGTTTCCGCTGTTGCCCGCTGTTGGTTCCGAGCTGTCGTTCAATAATGGGCCTTCAATCAATATTAGAAACCGAATATTGTTGAGGAAATTTTTAATGTACGCCACAAAGTACGGCTTAAGGGAAGGCGGTGCTAATCTGATCTACATTACGTCAAAAGATGTAAAGCCATATATCGATTGGAATATTGAAACGACACTAATAGACAACTTGCCTTTAAGTTATTTAGGTAAGTCGGAATTTGATGCGGGACGCTTTCCAGGCTATACCCTACGTAACGTCGATAGAGATAAGGTCATAAAAGGAACAAAAGCCTATACCTATGCTTGGTCTCCCATTGAACAACATACAATTAGTAATCAACTAATTCAAAATATTGATTATACCAATACTGGCTGTCGTTATTGTAAAGCTGGACCTTTTGCGACCGAACAAGAACAGGCAGGTCATCTCAATTCGGCCAGACATAAGCGAATGATCGATTTCGAACAGGAATGGCGCGCGTATCTACGATGTGAGAATACAAAGTCTAAACATGAAGAAGGTTGAAATAGTATGAAACGTCATGCGTTAGTCACAGGCGGGAGTGGGTTTTTAGGCATTAACATTATATTGCTGCTAATTGAGCAGGACTGGCGAGTATCCGTGTTACACAGAAAAAGCTCTGATCTTACCGACTTGCAAGAACTAGATGTTAACTTGATTGTCAGTGACTTAGTGGATAAAGAAACACTCAAAATCGTATTTCCAGCGGATGTTGATGTCGTGTTTCATGTCGCAGGCGATACAAATATGTGGCAAAAGAATAACGATAGGCAATACCAAACTAATGTTGTTGCGACTGATATATTAAGTGAAGTTGCAATATTAAAAGGTGTAGGTCGATTTATTCATACGTCGTCAATATCAGCTTTTGGGTTTCACGACTCTGTAATTGATGAAAGCACGCCAAGTAAGGCACTTACTAGTGGTGTTAATTATCTGAAAACGAAATATTTAGGTGAACAACTGATTAAAAACAAAGTCGAACAGGGACGGCTCGATGCGGTGATTTTAAATCCGTGTGCAATCATCGGAAAATACGATCGGCATAATTGGGCACAGTTATTTTTAATGGTTAATGAAGGGCGATTGCCAGGCGTACCTAAAGGTGAAGGTTCGTACTGTCATGTATCAGCAGTCGCACAAGCACATATTAATGCAGTGGAAAACGGTAAGAAGGGTGAAAATTACATTCTTGCGGGTGTCGATCACAGCTTTTTAGACGTTGTAACAAAAATAGGGGTTATGTTAGATAAACCCACCCCAAAACGGACAGTGCCGGAACTTGTTTTAATGGCGCTTGGGAAGTCATCTTATTTGCTATCGTTAATTACAAACAAAGAACCCGACATGACACCTGAAAAGGCCACCATGGTTTCAAAACGGGTCGTGGCGAAAAGTGACAAAGCAGTACGCGATTTAAGTTACGACAACACGGTAACTGTAGAGTATATGTTAACAGACTGTTTTAACTGGTTAAAATCTAAAAATCTTATCTAGCTGATACGACGAATAAGTCGTTCTAAAGCCCGGTAACTTAACGCTTCGCTTAAATGTACTCGTTTTATTTCCTCACATTGTTCTAAGTCAGCAATGGTTCTTGCGACTTTAATGATCCGGTGAAACGCCCTAATACTCATTTTTAGTTTTTCTAATGTTGATTCCAAAAATTCTGAATCAGCCTCAGTTAATGGACAAAACTGATTAAGTTCTTTATTTGATAATAGCGCATTTGCTTTACCCTGCCGTCGCAGCATTAATTCTCTCGCTGCAAACACATGTGCTTTGATTTCGGCACTTGAAACTTCATTGTTTGTGCTCGCCGTTAGCGTGCCTTTAGGCAGTGTCGGAACATCCACTTGTAAATCAATGCGGTCTAAAAATGGCCCTGATATTTTATTCAGATATTTTAAAATTTGATCGTGGGTCATTCGACCATCGTCAATGCTCCCCGTTGGACTCGGATTTAAAGCGGCCACGAGTTGAAAACGGGCTGGAAACTCAGCCTGTTGTGATGCCCGTGATATGCAAACTGATCCTGTTTCCATCGGCTCGCGCAATACATCAAGTACCTTTCGGTCAAATTCTGGCAATTCATCAAGAAACAAAATACCGTTATGGGAAAGACTAATTTCCCCGGGTCTCGGAGAACTACCGCCGCCCACAAGAGCGACACCGCTGCATGTATGGTGAGGTGATCGAAAAGGGCGCTCAAATAAGTTGCTGGCAGTAACGGGCTTGCCACAAATAGAATATATGGCAGCGGTTTCTAGTGCTTCTTGTTCTGTCATTGTTGGCATAATGGTTGTCATTCGTTGTGCTAGCATGGATTTTCCCGTACCCGGCGGGCCAACAAAAAGTAGGTTATGAGAGCCTGCGGCGGCAATGGCCAAAGCCCGTTTTGCCGCAGCCTGGCCTATGACATCATTGAGATCTTGGTGGTTTACGGGGTGAAGTCCATTGTCTTCGGCTTGTTGCATATCAACATAGAGCTCAAGGTCTTGGCCATTAAGTTGCTGGTAAAGAGATAATAGGTTGTTTGTCGCTAATAACTTTATATTAGAGATCACACTTGCCTGTTGAGCATTCGATTCTGGTAGTACACACGTTCGACCCAGTTTTGCACATTGAATAGCCGTGGGTATTTCACCTATGATCGCGCGAATATCGCCCTTTAAACCAAGCTCCCCATAAAATTCGAAATCATGAAGTTTATCGGCGCGCAATTGTCCCGTAGCGGCAAGTATGCCAATGGCGATAGGTAAGTCAAAACGACCACCTTCTTTTTTCAGATCAGCGGGGGCTAAATTGACCGTAATTTTTGTTTGTGGAAATTTAAACTGACTATTAATTATTGCACTACGGACTCGATCTCGTGCCTCTCTAACAGAAGTCTCAGCTAAACCAACAATTTGAAATCCAGGTAATCCATTTGAAATATGCACCTCAATGACCACCTCTGGTGCATCAACCCCCCGTTTTGCTCGGCTATTTATCCTAGAAAATGACATTTTTTAATAATATTTTAACTTAAAAGTGATTTTCTTAGATTAAGACTGAATTAGTAAAATATGAACTGTACTTGCCAAAAACTGTACTATTTCAGCAAGATAAGCTTTGTAGGTGGATAAATAGTTGTATGTTTTTTATTCATTTGAGCAAATTTTATGTTGCATTATTGTCAAATATGAATAGACTGGTAAGACATCGTACCAGTTGAGCCGTAGATCAGCTATACTAATTAATCACGGCACAATTATTTTACTGATTTTCAGTTAACAGATAGATAAAGGGGCGGAACATGAGCCTAAGACAAAAATTCAAAAAAATTCTTCCAGAAATTTCTCGTACTGAGCAGGAAGCATTAGACGCAGGTGATACTTGGATTGAGGCCTCTATCTATCAAGGTAAGCCTGATTTCGATACATTGTTGCAAACAGCACCGTCAAAACTGACTGAAGAAGAACAAGCCTTCATTGACGGACCATTGTCTGAGTTGCTAATGATGTTAGATGATATGGAAGTACATGACAGTATCCATATCCCACCTCGTGTTTTACAGTTTTTGAAAGACAATAAGTTTTTCTCATTCATTATTCCAAAGGAATACGGCGGCTTAGAATTTAGTGCTTATGCATCATCTACTATTGTTGCGTCTATTTCGACGAAAAGTAACCCAATAGCAACCACAGTAATGGTACCTAACTCGTTAGGCCCAGGTGAGTTATTAGCGCACTTTGGTACTAAAGAACAAAAAGACCACTATTTACCACGCTTAGTTGATGGTCGAGATATTCCATGTTTTGCATTAACTAGCCCAGAAGCAGGTTCTGATGCCGGTGGTATTCCAGATCGTGCGATTGTTACGAAACAAGTTGTCGATGGTGAAGAAGTTATTGGGTTAAGTTGTACCTGGGACAAACGTTATATTACGTTAGCACCAATTGCGACTGTCCTTGGTTTGGCTGTTAAAGTTTTTGACCCGGAAGGGTTATTAGGCGGCGAAGCAGACTTAGGGATCACTTGTCTATTACTTCCTAGCGATTATGAAGGTGTTGAGATTGGAAACCGTCATAAGCCACTAGGCGTTAATTTTTATAATGGTACGACACGTGGCAACGACGTATTTGTGCCGATGGATTTTGTTATCGGCGGCGAAAAAAATGTCGGTAAAGGTTGGCAGATGCTAGTTGCATGTTTAGGTGCAGGTCGTGGCGTTTCATTACCAGCAAACGGCTGTGCAACAGGCCATGCAGCACTTAAATCAACGTCTGAATACGCAGCAATTCGTGAACAGTTCGGCATGCCAATCGGTAAGTTTGAAGGTATTCAAGAGCAACTTGCGTTGATTGGTGGTTTGACATTTAATTTAGAAGCGATGCGTCACTTAGTGCTTAATTCGCTCGATTTAGGCTTTAAACCTTCAGTTATCACAGCGATTGCAAAATATCATATGACAGAAATGGGTCGTACGACTCTGCAAGCTGCAATGGATACGCAAGCGGGTAAAGCAATTCAAATGGGGCCAAATAACGTATTGGCAACAGCTTACTTTGCGACGCCAATTGGTATCACTGTTGAAGGCGCCAATATCTTAACTCGTAACTTAATGATATTTGGTCAGGGGGCAACTCGTTGTCACCCACATGTACAAGATTTGATCACTGCTATTCACTCAGAAGAGCCGGATGCAGACAAACAGTTTAATAAACTGTTTAAGAGCACAATCGGATACAGTATTAAAAACTTTTTCCGAGGCGTTGGTTCAGGTTATTTACCAGGTTTTGGTAAAGGCAAAAACCCAGACAAAATGGTTAACGAATTTGAAACTCGAATCAATCGTTTGTCAGCGATTCTTGCAGTGCAATCAGACTTTGCATTATTGGTGTTAGGCGGCGATTTAAAACGTAAAGAAATGCTATCTGCTCGTTTAGGTGACATGCTTAGCTATTTATTTATGGCGATGGGTAACATTAAGTTTTATACCCAAAGTGACAATCGTGAAGCGCTAAAACCATATTTCGAATACGGTACAACTTGGGCATTACAGCGTGCTGAAGAAGCGTTAACGGCTTATTCAGATAACTTCCCTAACCGTTTAGTTGCTAATTGGTTGAGTCTTAAATTAGGTATGCCATTTATGAGCAAAACTAAGGTATCAGACAAAATGATCACAACGTTGTCTGACGCAACGTTGAAAAACGACGGCGCTAAGAAAGAGTTAACTCACCTTGTTAGCATGAAAGGTCGAGATGGCTTTAGTGTTCTAACTGAAGCATATGAAGCTAAGCTTGCGGTTTTACCATTGCTGGATAAAATGAAACAAGCCGTTCGTGCTGGTAAACTGGTTAAACAGTTAACGTTTGAAGAACTTGTATTAGCAGCTGCTGAAGTTCACGTTATATCAGTTGATGAAAAAGACGAGTTACTTCAATACGACGTAAAACGTAAATTAGCTATCGCAGTTGACGAATATACGTTTGATATGGAGTTGTTGACCAATAACGGTGTCGATGAGCCAATTTTGAAGTCTGCGTAAGGTTTTCTAGACCGAAAAAAACGCAACTACGGTTGCGTTTTTTTTTGCTCGGTATCAAAACATCAATATTTTAGACCAATAGCCATTCCTCATTTTCAAATACATAAGTGGTGAATAGTTATCTGATTTAAGCGAATAACTATAAATATTCATTTTTAGTCCATTTATTTTTCTGATTTTTCGACCCTAAATGTAAAAAGTCTTTTGTCAGACCACTGGCCAAAATTCAGCCAACCTCTTGTGTTTATTCGATTAGATAAAAATTCATCTAATTGTAACGAAATAACTCGTTACATTCGTTCATAGAACATTAACAACCTTTTTCTCACTTTCCGCCACTATGTATATGCGACCTGGTAAAACACTATTTCTGAGGAGAAAAATATGGGTATCGTAAAATATGGAGTAAGCGTGATTGTATTGTCTATGACTTTTGTAGGTGCGAGTGTAGCGTCGGAATATGAAGCTGCTGACAATTCACCGGAAAGCCAATTGTGTTTGGCTGCAGCAACGGCAAGTAAATTTAAAATGCATCGACAGGTGGCGGATTTCACACCGACTGTTCTCACAAGTAAAAACTATCGTTTAGTTGCGAATAAGCTTTATTGCAACGGAATGAATGTGGCCGACTTCGCTAAATCAGCGGGTAACTTTGAAGTGGCAAACAAACTTATGTCATACCGAGATAACTTCGTTCAAATTAGAGATATTGCAGACCAACGACATGGGTCGGTTCATATCGGCAGTAAGTAGTATGGAACAGCTCATATAAGCCGTCACTGGATGTGACGGCTTATAAAATTAGCTACTTGAGGTTACTTAGAAGAACTAAATGTACGGCCAAAGAAGCTTTCTGGAAGCCATTTAGGCTTATCGTCACTATTAGCGACAGCAAGACCAATACGAATGTTTACGTCGGCAAACATTTCAGCGGCATTATAGTTAATCGGTAAATCTAATGAGTCAGATGGTTGATGATAATGGTTAGCAAAAAAGTCGCCCCAAACTTTACCGCCATCTTCACCTTCTGTTTTAGATTTGAAACCGGTCATCAAAAATACTGACGGTATACCTTTTTTAACAAAGTTATAGTGGTCAGAACGGGTAAATATCGCTTGTTGTGGCATTGGGTCAGGACTTAGACCAATACCCAATTGACCTGCCGCTTGTTCTACGATGTCGCCCATTGTGCTGTGGTTTGCACCAAACGCGATAATATCGGCAAAATCATAAAGTAAAACAGGCATATCTAAATTAATGTTAGCCACCATCTGATTTAACGGAATTGTTGGGTTATTTGTAAAATAGTTTGCGCCTAATAGACCTTTTTCTTCTGCAGCCACAACGGTAAATAGTATTGAGCGACGAGGGTTAGACTTACTTAATACACGAGCGGTTTCTAATAACACAGAAACACCTGAGGCATTATCCATCGCACCGTTATTTATTCTGTCTTTTTTAGTCACATCCAGCGCAAAACCTATGTGATCTAAATGCGCAGTAAAGACAACATACTCATCTTTTAATTTCGGATCTGAGCCAGGTAAAACAGCAATAATGTTTGGAGCCGAGACTTCTTCATGGCGAGAATCTTTTGCTAAAGACAAAGTTGCGTTCAGTGGAAACCCTTTAATAGGTTTGTCGTCGGTATCAAGTTGGAAAATCTCTTCTAAGCTTTGCTCTGCATTTTCGAACAATACTTTGCCAGCTGAAAGATTAAAATAAGCGCCACCTTTTAATTGTTTGTATTCACCAAACGGCTCGTTGTTGCTATTTAACCATTTCATCGAAGGGACACGAAGGTAGTTAAGTGACGTAGTATAAGAACGTACTTTTTCACGTTTAGGTGTATGTAGCGTAACAAAACCCACCGCACCGCGCTCGGCAGCATAACGCTTCTTTTCTTTACTAGAAGCAAGATGAGCCCCTTCTTCAGAAGGCCAGCTTGTAGGGCGACCAGATAGGCTGACAACTATTTTGCCTTTAACATCCAGCCCTTCGTAATCGTTATAATCAAATTCTTCAGCGACCAAACCGTAACCAACAAAAACCGCTTTTGCCGAAACTGCCGTGTGAGCTGAATTCGCAGAGCCACCCATCATGTATTGTTCAGGGTAATCAAGCGTAACTTTTTTGCCATCAATTTCAATAACAGCATTTGTCGTTTGTTGATTTAAGTATGTTTTACGAAATGGAACTCGTTGCTGAAATGACCCTTCGTCACCAGCTGGCGATAAACCGATTTTTGTAAATTCTTTTTCAACATAATGTGCGGCTAGTTCGTAACCTCTGCTTCCTGTATCTCGACCTTCGAGCAGATCGTCCGCGAGGAACTCAAGATGAGCACGAATTAAGTTTTGATCAACGGAAGTTTGGGTTGAAGCTTCTGGTTCTTTATTGCCACAACTAACTAAAAGTGTGGTGAGTAGGCATGTCGCGAGTAATCTTTTCATAACGAACTTTTATAAAATTAAAAAGAGCATTTTACATTTTAATATCGGAGTGGAATATGTCATAAATAGTGCATAACCTGCAATGAATCGCATTTTTTGCCTAATTAACTACCAAAAGAAGAAGATAATGAAATTAAAAATAGTGTTAATGGTTTTTGTATTTTTGTCAGGTTGTGGAAAAGCAGTAACGAAAGGAGAGCCCGCAACGGCATTTTCGTTGTCTAGTTTAGTCTCAGATCAAACAATAACCCTGTCAGATTATAAAGGAAAAGTAGTCTACTTAGACTTTTGGGCAAGTTGGTGTAAACCCTGTATTGAGTCGTTTCCTAAATTAGATAAGTTGCATTCCAAATACAAAGATCAGGGTTTTGCGGTGATAGCGGTTAACTTGGACCAATCAAAAGATCTCGCACTAGCGTTTTTGCAAACCAATTCTGTTGGCTATCAAGTGCTCTATGATGACGGTGCTAAGGTTGCTGGCTTATATGACGTAAGTTCGATGCCATCGTCGTATTTTATTGATAAAAAGGGCATTGTTAGACTCGCTCATCAAGGATTTCGTCCTGGTGATGAAATTAAAATAGAGAAAGCAATACAACATTTGTTAGCTGAAAAGTAATCGATTGTACTATTCTTTATGAACAAAATTTTGGATTGAAAAAGGAATTGCTGTGTACGTACCTCGACATTTTAAACACGATATAGACGACAGTGTGTTTAAATTTATAGAAAATAATGGTTTTGCGCAGCTTATTAGTTCAACTAATAACTTACCAGAAGTTACCTTTGTACCAATATTACTAAATGCTGATAAAACTAAGCTCATTTGTCACGTCGCAAATCAAAACCCGCAGGCCAAAATTGAAGATGGTCAGATTGTTCTGGTTTCTTTTAGCGGTCCACACGGTTATGTTTCGCCTAGCTGGTATGAATCAGCCGGTGTGCCAACATGGAATTACCAAGCTGTAAATGTTTATGGGAAAGTGACTAAAAGTCGTGACCCTGAACGCTTAACGCAGTTAGTCAATCAACTTACCGACAAGTATGAACGATATTATGACGCGCCGTGGCAACCAGAGTATCCAGATAAAATGTTACGTGCCATCACTTTGTTGGAAATTGAAATCACAGATATTCAAGCAAAAAGTAAGTTAAGCCAAAACCGCAGTCGGGTTGACCAAGTTAATGTGATTAATGCGTTAAATAAAGAAGGCAATACCAAACTTGCGGAAGCGATGAAAAAAGAAAATAAACTGTAATTGAGTTCAGGAGCTAAAGCCTGAACTCAATTTTAAAGTGGCAATCGATGACCTAATTTATCGAATCAGGTTCTTCATTTGAAGCACTAAATACCGCTTCAACGTCAATACTGTCAAACAAATACGGTGTTAAACAAAACTGACAGATTATCTCGATGTTGCCACGTTCTTCGATCAACGCTTTTGCGTCTTCTAAAGTTAACTGGCGAATGGTATTAGCCGTTTTTTCACGGCTACAACCACATTCATAGGTAATTTCCTGTGGCGCAAACATTTCTGGATTGTCTTCATGATAAAGTCTGATCAGCACTTGTTCTGGCGGTAAGTTTAATAGCTCGTCATCTTTTATAGTTTGCGTTAGTGCTTCAAGATGATAGAAGTCATCTTTGGCTTTTTCTTCCACTGGAAGAACCTGCAGCAAAATCCCAGCGGCTTTATGATCACCACCTGAAATATCAGTCGCTAACCAAATTCGAGTTTGTAATTGTTCAGAACTGACAAAGTATTGCTCAACACACTCCATCAATGTCGGCTTATCTAATGCGGCAACACCTTGGTAACGCTCGCCATTTTTTGGCGCAATTGTGATGACCATTAAACCATTGCCAATAAGGTGTTGAATATCGCCGTCGGTAACATCGTCGCTGAATTTTGCCGTTGCTCGCAGTTGCTGGTGGTTATTACCATTTACTACAGCGTAACTTAAAGGGCCATCACCTTGAATTTGAACGCTAATCTCACCTTCAAATTTTAACATTGCGGTCATTAAACTCGTTACCGCTAACAATTCGCCCAATATACGCTTTACCGGATCTGGGTAATTGTGATTAGTAAGCATTGAATTAAAACTTTGATTTATTTGAACTAATTCACCACGTACATGGTACTTTTCGAATAAATAACGGTGTAACAAGTCTGGATTGTTTTGGTCTGTCATTTTGGCTTACTCAAATTTATCTGAATTTTTAAAATTAATTAGGGTGCGACGCTGTTTTTTGTCAGGACGTTTATCAGGACGAGGTGACATAGCGGCGCTAGAGCTTCGGGCAAGTTGTTGCGCTTCTCGATGGAGGATACTCGCGGGAGTTTCTTCATAAAGCGTTTGGGCTACCGTAAAGTTCTGACGTTTTTGTTCAACAACTTTAATTACAACAGTTTTTTCGTCATATCCTTGACGTAGCTTCACTTCTGCTCCAACCTCTACCGCCTTTGAAGCTTTACATCTTTGACCATTATAATGAACTTTTCCGCCATTGATCATGTCTGTAGCTACAGAACGAGTTTTGTAGAAGCGTGCGGCCCAAAGCCATTTGTCGAGACGTACTTTTGTTTCAGACATAATATGTAACTGTTTACTTCATGCAGGTATAAAAAAATTCCGGCAGAATGTAGCATAGTTAGTGATTTTCCGCTACTTGTAGGGTTATACTCTACGCGTTTTAAAGTAGTTCTTTTTATTCGTTTTTATTGATGATGGTGCATTTTTTTAAATTCTAAATACCATCCTAAGAGAGATTATTAATGGAGTCGTCTCGCTTTTTTGAGCAGCTCAATCGATTTTGGCAAAAAGTGCCACAACAAAAGCTAAGTATTTTGGTGACGATAATGTTGTTGCTATATTGCGCCAACATGGTTGCCAATATGGTTTGGCAACTGGTTCCTGTAAGTCCGAGTAAGGGCCAATTTGTCACAGTGAGCGGCATAAAGTCTAATGCGACGAATCAACAAGCGAGTCAGTTAGACATGTCTGCGTTGCTAAAATTAAATTTATTTGGTGACGAAAGTAAAATACCAGAAGTTGTTAAACCAGTTGTAACCAACACCGATGCCCCAAAAACACGACTAAATGTGACGTTAACAGGGTTAGTCGCTGATAATTCAAGCAGTACCTCCCAAACGAGTGTGGCTATCATCGAAAGTGCCGGCAATCAGTCAACCTATGGAATTGGCGAAACAATTGATAAAACTCAAGCCAAAGTTGACCAGATTTTATTAGACCGTGTGATTTTATCTGTGAGTGGCCGATACGAGACATTAATGCTCGAAGGTATAGAATATTCAACAACTATCCCTGGCAGTGCCGATGAAATGGTTGATGAAACGTCAAAACTAGCAGATAGTCAGATTATTAAAGGGACTGCAAGGCCAACGGTTAAAAGACCTAAGGTCAAAGCCACGCCGAAAAAAATGGATAAGCGTGCCGATGTTGAATTGTCTAAATCGTTAAGAGAGCAACGTGAACAATTGTTCTCCGATCCAAAAAAATTAATGGACTACATCCGAATTCGTCCCGACAGAAAAGGCGGCGAATTACGCGGGTATAGACTGACACCAGGTAAAGATCCAAGCCTGTTTAAACAAGTTGGCCTAAAACATAATGATCTGGCCGTTAATATTAACGGGTTTGATCTCACCGACATGAAGCAGGCACTGTCTGTGATGCGCGAGTTGCGGTCGATGACAGAAGCAAGTATTACGGTGTTGAGAGAAGATACCACTGTAGAAATTATTTTGGCTTTATAGCCCCGGAGTTTGATGTAATGGGATTTGTTTCCACTGAGTACGTAAATTTAATGACGCGTACAGTTAAGAAAACCAAAAGTTTGGTTGTATCTGCTGTTTTTACAGTTGTGATAATGGTTTCTGCTGGTACCACAACAAATGTTTACGCTAACCAATATTCACCTAATTTTAAAGGGACAGACATCAACGAGTTTATCAATATCGTTGGTAAGATCCTGCAAAAAACCATCATCATCGATCCGTCTGTGCGCGGTAAAGTGAATGTTAGATCTTATGATTTGTTAACCGAAGAACAGTATTATCACTTTTTTCTAAATGTCTTAGGCGTTTATGGATTTGCGGTTATCGACATGGGCGACAATATTCTTAAAGTCGTTAAAGCGAAAGACGCTAAAACCTCACCGACGCCGGTCGTAGGTGATGAAGCACCTGGTGTTGGTGACGAAATGGTGACACGGGTTGTACAGGTTAAAAATGTATCTGTACGAGAACTTGCGCCGTTATTACGTCAGTTGAGCGATCAATCTGGCAGTGGTCACGTTGTTCATTACGACCCGTCAAACGTTATTATGATTGTGGGTGCCGCGGCAACTGTAAATCGCTTAGTTGAAATCATCAGCCGCGTTGACCGTGCAGGTGACCAAAAAGTTGAAATTATTCGTTTAGAATTTGCATCAGCAAGTGAGATTGTTCGCATTATTGAAAGTATTTATAAATCGGCTGGTAAAAAGGACCAACCGGATTTTCTTATTCCTAAAATCGTTGCAGATGACCGTACCAATAGCGTTATCGTTAGCGGCGAATTAAAAGCCCGTGAAAAAGTATCAGAACTGATTAAATTGCTCGATGCAGAATTAGAAACAACAGGTAATACTCGAGTTCATTATTTAAAATATGCTAAAGCAGAAGAAGTCGTTAAAGTATTGACCGGAGTGTCAGATTCATTAGCGGCAGACGGCAAAGGTAGCACGACAAAAACATCTTCTAGAAGCGCAAAACGTGACTATTCAATTCAAGCTCACCCTGATTCAAATTCATTAGTGATTAACGCTGAACCTGACATGATGCGTTCGTTAGAACAGATCATCCGTCAATTAGATATTCGTCGTCAGCAAGTATTAGTCGAAGCGATTATTGTTGAAGTATTTGAAAGTGACGGTATTAACTTAGGTGTCCAGTGGGGCAGCGAAGACGCTGGGTTTACTCAGTTCAATAACGGCGTAACACCACTAAGCAGTGTTGCTGGTGGCGCGTATGCCGCTCGTGATCAAGTAACCGAAACGCTTGTTGAAGGGTTTGACGAAAACGGCAACCTAAACACCACGCCTAAAACAACCACAGTACAGGGTGACTACACTGGTCTAGCTCAAGTGCTAAGCGGAATGACTGGTTTTGCAACTGGATTTGTTGACGGTGGCTGGGGCGCGGTAATCCAAGCGGTTCGTAACGATACTAAATCAAATATCTTAGCAACACCGTCAATTACCACATTGGATAATGAAGAAGCGTCTATCCTAGTAGGTTCGGAAATTCCAATCTTAACTGGCTCTGCGGCGAGTGGCAGCAATAACAATCCATTCCAAACGGTTGAGCGTAAAGAAGTTGGTATTAAATTAAAAGTGACACCACAAATTAATGAAGGTACTGCTGTTCAATTATTAATTGAACAAGAAGTCTCAAGTGTCAGTGGTGCAACTGGAGTGGATGTTGGCATAAACAAACGTTCAATTAAAACCTCAGTATTAGCTGAAGACGGTGCAACAATTGTAATTGGTGGCCTTATTGACGAAGACGTTCAAGAAAGTGTGCAGAAAGTACCTCTGTTGGGGGATATCCCAATTCTTGGCCATTTATTCCGTTCAACTGGCACAACCAAACGTAAACGTAATTTGATGGTATTTATCCGTCCTCAAATTATTCGCGACAGTTCAACCATGATTAATGAAAGTCGCCGCAAATATAACTTTATGCGTGGTGAACAACTTAAACGCGAAGATGATGGTATTTCATTAATGCCGTTCACGAGTCATCCTGTATTGCAGGACTGGGATGAAACATTAACATTGCCACCAAATTTTGAAGACTACATGGACCAACAGGACATGGATCCTCAAGGCCCTAGTCAAGATGGTGATGAAGAGCAGGGTATTGACCCTACCATGTTAGATGATGAGTCAGAACCGAGTGAGAATACGGGTTCAGGCAACACTAATTTAGGTCAATAACATGACAGCTGAAACAGATAACATGTCCCAAACTTCAGCTGAGCTTAATGAGTTAACACCTGACTCTGAAGCTGCTTTAGACGCAAGCGTTAATTTGGTTTCAAACGCTGAACTAAATGGCTTGAGATTACCGTTTGGTTTTGCCAAACGCTTTGGTGTCATGCTGTCGCATGTTGAACAAGATACACCAAAATTATTATTAAAGTCTGACACTAATTTTGACGCTTTAATGGAAGTACGACGGGTTATTGGTCGTGCATTACCCTATCAGATTGTTCAACCTGATGTTTTTGATCATGAACTTGAACAAGCTTATCAGCGTAACGCTTCTGAAACGCAGCAGTTAATGGAAGACATTGGCAACGAAGTTGACTTGTTTTCTTTTGCAGAGGAGTTACCAGGTACTGAAGATTTACTCGAAAGCGAAGACGACGCGCCAATCATAAAATTAATCAATGCGACCTTATCGGAAGCGATTAAAGAAGGTGCCTCTGACATACATATCGAAACTTTCGAAAAACAACTTGTTATACGTTTTCGAGTCGATGGTGTGTTACGAGAAGTGTTATCACCAAATCGTAAATTAGCCTCGTTGTTAGTATCTCGTATTAAGGTTATGGCGCAACTCGATATTGCTGAAAAGCGTGTTCCTCAGGATGGTCGTATATCCCTTCGTATTGCGGGTCGTGCGATTGATGTACGTGTTTCGACAATGCCATCGGCTTACGGCGAACGGGTTGTAATGCGTTTGTTGGATAAAAATAACGCTCGATTAAACCTGCCTGATTTGGGGATGGATAAAACCAACGAAGCCCACTTTGCTGACTTACTGCGTAAACCCCACGGAATTATTCTTGTTACGGGACCAACCGGTTCTGGTAAAAGTACCACCTTGTACGCTGGACTGTCAGACATTAACAGCAAAGACAGAAACATTTTAACAGTCGAAGATCCGATAGAGTATGAACTGCAAGGCATTGGTCAAACGCAGGTTAATACTAAGGTCGATATGACCTTTGCCCGCGGACTCAGAGCCATTTTACGACAAGACCCAGATGTCGTTATGATAGGTGAGATACGAGATCTAGTCACTGCTGAAATTGCCGTTCAAGCCTCACTTACCGGTCACTTAGTTATTTCAACGCTGCATACCAATACCGCCGCTGGCGCGATTACTCGAATGGAAGACATGGGCATTGAACCTTTCTTATTATCTTCGAGTTTATTAGCGGTATTAGCGCAACGACTAGTCCGAACATTGTGTTCAGAATGTAAAGTGCCTTATTCACCAGATGCTGCAGAATTAGCTTTACTAGGTTGGTCTGAGGATCATGAGGGCAGCTTGTATCATCCAAAAGGATGCGATAAGTGTAATTTCTCCGGTTATCGCGGACGAGTGGGTATCCATGAATTATTAATTGTCGATGAACACGTAAGAGAACTGATCCACAATGGTCAGGGCGAACAAGTTATCGAAAAATATGTACGTAAGATCACCCCAAGTATACGAGACGACGGCTTTGCTAAAGTTACCGCAGGTGTTACTACATTAGAAGAAGTGCTGCGAGTTACGCGTGAGGACGAATAATGGCGGCGTTTGAATACAAAGCACTTGATGGCAAAGGCAAAACCAAAAAAGGCATTTTGGAAGCGGATACAGCAAAACAAATTCGCCAGCAATTGCGTGAAAAAGGGTTAGTGCCGCTTGAAGTCACTCAAGCAAGCCAAAAAGAAAAACAAACAGCAGCCGGAATTAGCCTCTTTCAGCCTAAAATATCCGCCAATGATTTGGCCCTTATCACTCGCCAATTAGCAACATTAGTAGGTTCTGCGCTGACCATTGAAGCCGCATTATTAGCGGTTGCTGAACAATGTGACAAACCAAGATTAAAACGTACCGTAATGGCCATTCGCTCCAAGGTAGTAGAAGGTTATACGCTTGCCGATGGGATGAAAGAATTTCCATATATCTTTGATCATTTGTTCCGCTCTATGGTGGCCGCCGGTGAAAAGTCAGGGCATTTAGACGAAGTATTAAATCGCTTAGCCGATTACACCGAACAGCGTCAGGCAACCAAAAGCCAGCTTACTCAAGCAATGATTTACCCACTGATGTTGACCATATTTGCGATTGGCATCGTCTCGTTTTTATTAGCGTCAGTGGTACCACAAATTGTTGGCCAGTTTGTTGACTCTGGCCAAGCTTTACCCGGCACCACTCAGTTTTTATTAGATGTCAGTGATTTTATCATTGCTTACGGCTTTACTATGGTCATCGCCATATTAGCTTTGTTGATTTTTGTTCAGCGCATGTTGCAAAGGCCCTCAGTGAGATTAAAGTTTGATCGGTTATTATTGAACTTACCGCTTATTGGCAGAGTCGTATTAGGGGTTAATACTGCTCGCTTTGCTCGAACATTAAGTATATTAACGTCAAGTGCCGTTCCTATTTTGGAAGGTATGATGATATCTGGCGAAGTGTTAACAAATAGTTATATCAAAAAAGGGGTGAAAGACGCCTCAGATAATGTTCGAGAGGGTTCGTCTTTAAAAGGGTCGTTAGATCAAACCAAAATTTTTCCTCCGATGATGTTACACATGATCGGCAGTGGTGAAAAATCCGGTGAATTGGAACAAATGTTAGGCCGTGCCGCTGACAACCAAGACAACGAAATGGATGCAACATTAAAGATAAGCCTCGGCTTATTAACACCGTTAATCGTCTTAGTGATGGCGGGCATGGTAATGTTTATTTTAATGGCAATTTTGCAACCAATTATGGAAATGAACAATTTAGTTGGGTTATAAAATTTCAGGAGTAGAAAGTGAATAGGTCTCATATGAAACACAACAAACAAAACGGCTTTACCTTATTAGAAGTCATGATCGTAATTGCTATTTTAGGCATGATTGCGGGCATGGTTGTACCAAACTTAATGGGGTCTACGGATGATGCAAAAATTCAGAGTACGGCAATTGAAATCCGTAACCTAGAATCAACGTTAGACATGTACAAATTAAAAGCAGGTCAATACCCAACAACAGAGCAAGGTATGGAAGCATTAGTGACAATGCCTGAAATGGAGCCTTTACCACGTAATTATCCTGAAGATGGCTTTTTGAAAAAAGTCCCTGTGGATAAATGGGGTAATGAATATCAGTTGATCTCTCCAGGAGAGTTGGGCAAATACGACTTATTCTCTATGGGGCCAGACGGCGAAGCCGGTACTGATGACGATATTGGTAACTGGAACGCTGACGAGTTTTTATAAACCAAACTCGTTGTAACCGTTATACGCAGGGCTTGTCTTACGATAGGCCCTGTTTTGTCTCAGATAAAGTTATTTATTTCGCAACACAACATAGGTAGTTCAGTGCATAAAAGTAAAGGGTTCACATTGTTAGAACTGTTGCTTGTTATCGTTGTGATCGGTTATTTGGTCACTATGGTACGTTTGCCTTCGCTTGCTCCGGATCCCTTTGAACTCACCGAAAAACAAGCGGCTCGAATGACCCACTTGGTAAATTTAGCGTCGGAATATGCGGTATTAAATAATATGCAATTGGGACTGGCTGTCACCGAAGACCGTTTTGCATTTTTAGTCTTTGACGGTGAAGCCTGGCAACCATTCCAAGAACCGCCTTTTGATATCAAACCTCTCGACGAATATGTTCGTTTAGAGTTGATCCTCGACGGTTTATCGTGGCAAAAAGACAACCTATTGAGTGCTGTTGAATTTATTGATGAAGAACGCCTAGAGCAACTGCAGGAACTAGATCCAGAAGAGCAAAAGCTCGCGATACCACAAATTTTTATTTTGTCGTCGGGTGAAATCTCCCCATTTGATATTACCGTTGAATTTGACGATGGTTTTGCCAACCCAGTAAGCTTTCTTATCCGTGGTGAATTTACTGCGCCGGTGAGAATGTATGACCCGTTACAGCAGTTGGCGTTGGATAACTAAATGAACTCAAGCCAACGTATGCGACGTCAATCATCTCAGGGCTTTACCTTAATTGAGCTGTTGCTCGCCCTTGCCATTTTTGCCTATTCAGCCGGGGCAATCATGAAGTTGGTCGGTCAATCTGCAAATAACCTAAGCCAAATTGAAGAAATGACCTTTGCCTCTTGGGTCGCTAATAATCGACTAGCTGAGCTGCAAGCCTTGCAGGTTTGGCCGCCAAAAAATAACGAAAAAGGCGAAGTCGAAATGGCAGGTAAACTGTGGTTTTGGCAGCAAGTTGTAGTGGAAACAGAAGACAAACGCTTACGCCAAATAACGGTGTCGGTCGGCTTAGATAAGTCGATGGCTACAAGCATTCATCAATTGAGTACGTTTGTTAGTGAAAATAAAGCGAAGGTGACCCAATAATGGTCTCCTTAAAGCAAAATAGAATGAGCCGAGGCATTGCACAGCTTGGTTTTACCCTACTCGAAATGTTGTTAGCCCTAGTGGTATTTGCAATGTTAGGTATGGCCACATATTCGGTTTTGCATAACACGGTTAATAGCCACGAAATTATAAAGCTTAGAAATGAGCAACTTACTGAGTTACAACGAGCCTTTGTGATCATCGAATCGGACTTTGTGCAGTTAGCCCAGCGTAAAGCAAGAGTTAACGGTGAAGAACCAAGTGAAGCCTTGTTTATTGCTCAGGAGTATCTATTTGAGTCCGAGGGTATTGGATTTGCTTTTGTCCGAGATGGTTGGACAAACCCAGCAATGGTATTACCAAGAAGTGAACTGCAACCGGTTGTGTATCGTTTATTCGAAGGTGAGTTACAGCGTTTATACTTTAATTTTGTCGATGCTAATTACGGTGCTGAACCTCGCATTCAACCGTTGCTCAGCGAAGTAGAAACAATGACGTTGGAATACTTTGATGGCAAAGAGTGGCAGGAGTCATTAACTGAAAATAGTTTGCCACCTTTGGTTAAGTTAATTATCGAATCGAAAGTTTACGGTAAAATTGAACGTATTTTTCCTTTGATAGCAAAAACGCAGGTGGGATCGTAATGCACCTGAAAAAGCAAACTAAACGAAAGCAAAAGCAGGGCGGATTAGCGTTAATTACCGTCATGCTAGTTATTTCCTTGTGTGTTGTATTAGCGTCGGAAATGATGTCGCTGCAAAGCTATCAAATAAAACGAGTGTCTAATCTATTTGAACGTCAACAGGCCTATTGGTATGCGATGGGGTCAGAGCACTTTGTCAAAGGTCTGTTATCGGGTATCGCAGAAACAGACAAAGGGGTGATTAATCTATCGCAAAGCTGGGCAATGGAAGGCATGAGTTTTCCGGTCGACAATGGCTTAATTGAAGGCGAAATTATTGACCTTAACAGCTGCTTTAATCTAAACAGTTTGTACGACAAAAGCGTTGACAAGGACCAGCTTAAATTTCGTAAAGATGTGTTTGTTCGCTATTTAGAGAACTTAGATATATCAAGCGAACTCAGTCTGGATGATTTAGCCAATAACTTATATGACTGGCTCGACCCAGATGACTACGCCACTGAAGCGGCGGGATATGACGGCGATATGTATGCGTCGTTAGCGTTTCCCTACCTCAGCGGCAATAGTCCACTGGCCCATGAAAATGAATTACGTGTTATATACGGTTTTGACGTAGTGGTTATGGCTCAGTTGCAAAGGCGATTTTGTGTTATTCCGCAAAGCAGTAGCTTTGAATTTAACATCAATACGATGAAAAAAGATGAGAGTGAATTACTCCGAGCAATTTTAAACATTGATGAAGCCAAGATTGAATCAATCTTGGAACAAAGACCCGAAGAAGGGTTCACTGACATAAACGATTTTTGGGCGTTGTCTGAAATGAAGAACATCAAAGGCGTCACCGCAGCAAATAATTATTTTACGGTGAAGAGCAAGTTCTTTAAACTGATTACAAACGCATATTATAACGATATGAAGTTCGCATTAACGAGCGTTATACAGCTGGACGACAAATACAATACGTATGTGATTGGTCGTCGCTTTGGAGGAAAAGTTGAGCGAGAAGCTAATCCTGAGGATGAGCAGCCAACCAACTAGTACAGTACCTTGGATAGTGTATTCTGATACGACTAATGAAGTTATTGTTTCCGGTGAATTGGAACATCAAAGTGAATTATCAACCCTAGCGCAGTACGCTCAGGGCAGACAGGTAACCGTTTTAACTAATGGTGCTGACGTGCGTCTGCATTGTCATTATATGGCCACAAAACCAAGTCGCCAAATCATCAAGGCGTTGCCTTATATGTTGGAAGATGAGCTTGCTGAGGACATTGACGCCTTGCACATTGCCACCGAAGACATGGGCTTTGATAAAGCGCTTAACAAACATTGGCTTAATATTGCCATTGTCAGTAAATCGTTGATCAAAACATGGTTGGACGCCCTTAATGATGCAGGTATCCCTGTTAAACGGATCATCCCAGAATCCCTTTGCTTACCGTTTGAACAGAAAACTGAGGCACCACTGATCACAACTTTACAAATTGGTAATGGTTGGATTTTCCGTGAGAATGTTTGGCAGGGCACTTTTGTCGAATCTCAGTGGTTGCCGATTTATGTTGCACGACTCGTTGCTAATAACGCTAATGCAGCCGAAAATTCGAACGAAGGTAAAGATGGGGTTGCCGACATTGATGGATCAGAAGCTGATTCGTCAATTTTAACGTTAAAGCCGTTTACGCCATTGCCGGAAGATGTCATTGCTGAATTGGCCCTAAACGCCAATATTGAATTATCAGACCCTGAACCTGAACTGCCGATGTTGGTGTTAGCAAAAGGTGCCGAGCAAGTTAAATGGAATTTGTTACAGGGTGATCTTGCTCCGAAAAAACAAATCAGTAAAAACTGGCAGATCTGGAGCACGGTTGGCGTTATGGCGTTAGTGATTTTCTTCTTGGAAATCGTCGCAAAAGGCGTGAGCTGGCATAACAAAAGCCAAGAGTTGGTGGCTAAAAAGGCCGAGTTAGTCACAATGTATCAAGCCGCTTTTCCAAAAGAAAAAGTGCGTGTTGCGCTGTTAAAACGCCAACTTACTAAAAAAGTCGCAGATGTTTCGGGTGGCGTTGTCGCGGATAACTCAGGTTATTTGCAACTTATGTTGAAGCTAACGCCTGTGTTACAAAAGCACAGCAGTGTTATTGCTGAGTCATTCCGATTCGAAGCAAGCCGCGGTGAATTGCGGATAAGCGCCTCGGCACCAACCTTCCAAAAATTTGAGCAATTCCGGATAGGCCTTGAACAGCTTGGCTTAGATGTGAAACAAGGTGCAGTGAGCAATGAAGGCAACCTTGTTTCAGGAACCATCAACGTGAAGGAGGTAGAGTAATATGAGTCAGTTATCTGAATTACGAAACAAAATATCTGCTTATTACCAAACCAAAAATGACAGTGAACAAAAACTGTTACTAGCATTGGCTATCTTTTTACCTCTGTTTGCTTTGTATTCGATTATTAGCACAGTGAATACGGGTTTAGAGCAGTCAACGCAAAAGCTTGAGAAACAAATTGAGTTAAACGACTGGGCAGCCGAGCAAATTAATATTATAGAGTCGGCAAAAGGCGGTGGCGTTGCTAAAACGAGCCAAAGCTCAATTACACAACTTATTAATGCCTCTGCGCGTAAGCACGGAGTCACTATATCTCGCTTGCAGCCGCAAAAAACAGATACGGTTAGAGTGGGTATCGAAGAAGTCGGATTTAACAAATTTGTGACTTGGTTAACAGAGTTACAAAATCGACATGGCATTGCCGTGGAGAGCATCGACTTCTCACGTTCAGATGTAGATGGGCGGGTAAAAATACGCCGTCTTGATTTGGGGCGCAGTTAATGTCGATGATTAAAGCCGTTATCCTATTTTTTATCTTTCTGATTATACTAGTGTTGATCAAAATGCCAGTGTCACTGATTGCCGAACGTTTTGACTTACCAAAAGGTATCGCATACGAGCAAATGAGCGGCACGGTATGGCAAGGAAAAATTAAACGCCTTCAGGTCGAGGGTGAAGTATTAAACAAAGTAGAATGGCAGGTATCGCCATTAAAGCTGCTTCTAGCGCAGGTAGAAGTGAAATTTAAGTTTGGTCCGGTGCGTGACGTCTCGCAATACAGCGGTAAGGGAACGGTCTCGTATTCGATGTCTGGCTTGAAAGTCACTCGTTCAGTCATTCGTTTACCGGCATCGAGTCTAAAAAAATATTCACCAATACCTATTGCTAATGTTGGTGGCAGAGTTATTTTAGACATAATCGACTATCAATATTCCTCAGCACTTTGCGATACATTGGATGGGGAATTGGTCTGGTCTAAATCTGAAATCGACTTTGGTGGCCCGATTGCATTTGGTACGATTGCCGCAGAGTTAGCCTGTGAGGAAAATAACGTCACGGTTAAGTTTAATGGCCAAAATCGACTCGGATTGGAAGGGCAGGCATTAATTGAATCCACAACAAAGTTCGGTTTTGACGGTTACTTAAAACCTGACGCCACATTACCAAAAGCGGTACACAATGGTTTGTCCATGTTTGGTAAACCCGATGTTAAAGGTAAATATAAAATAGTTCTTTAATACATTATTGAGCTGGTCACAGATGCAAGGTTTGTGATCAGCTTGATGAATCAAAAATAATTCACCTCACCACGATAAATAAACTTAATTGGTCCATTTCACTTTTATACATGAGCTGTATGATTTTAAGGCAGTAATGCACCAAAACGGTTAGCAACATCTACGTATTAAGTTTTCTCTGTTTTAAAAAATCGATATTAATCAATAAAATTTCCTCTAATTTTTAGACTGACGGTTTATTAATCAAATGTGTGTTTTGTTCAAAATATAGTGAAGCCAGAACACGTGAAATTAATTTAACTTAAAATTCAATCGGTTGTGAAATTTTGAGCGCCGCAGGGTAGAGCGTTTTTTAATCGTTTTTTTAGTTATAACCAATCAACTGGTGCGATGACTGATTATGCATAAAATTATTCTTTGTATGTAACACAGAATACACTTAGTTTAGGTATGTTAATTGAATTCGTATTCATTGCTGAAATTAATTTATCTGTAATAACGAGTAGGGAATGTGCATTAATTATTAAGTGCAATTCATGATGTCATTCGTTGTTTAATCATGACAAAAAAAGGAAAAACAATGGCAAATCCCCCAGGGCGTTACGTAAGCGCACTAACAAAAGATACTATGGCATTGGTTTTGGCTGGTGGACGTGGGAGTCGCTTAGAAGAACTGACTGAGTGGCGTGCAAAACCTTCGGTCTATTTTGGCGGAAAATTTCGCATAATTGACTTCCCCTTATCCAACTGTGTCAATTCTGGTATTCGACAAATCGGTGTATTAACTCAATACAAAGCTCATTCTCTCATTCGCCACTTGGTTAACGGCTGGAGCCACTTTAAACGTGAATTTGGCGAAACGGTTGAAATCATGCCGGCGTCACAACGTTATTCAGAAAATTGGTACTTAGGTACAGCAGACGCGATTTATCAAAATATCGATATTATTAGAGGCATGCGTCCTAAATACATTTTGATATTGTCTGGTGATCACATTTATAAAATGGATTACGGACCAATGATTGCTCAACATGTTGAGTCAGAAGCAAAGATGACTGTAAGTTGTATTGAAACGACGGTTGAAGAAGCGGCTGGCGCATTTGGCGTAATGAAAGTAAATGAAGACTATCGCGTTGTCGACTTTCAAGAAAAACCTGCTGAGCCTGCTGAAATCCCAGGAAAACCAGGATTTACGCTAGCCTCGATGGGGAACTACGTATTTGATGCAAACTTCCTACTTGATCTAGTAGAGGCGGATGCTAAAAACCCTGACTCTTCGCATGATTTTGGTAACGATATTATTCCTTCAATCATTGCGGCTGAAAAAGTTTTTGCTTATGGCTTTAGAGCGCCAAGTAAAGATGAGAAAGCCTATTGGCGAGATGTTGGTACATTAGATTCTTTCTGGGAAGCAAACATGGAAATGATTGCAACTACCCCAGCATTAAATCTGTACGATCAGGACTGGCCGATTTGGACTTACCAAGCGCAATTACCGTCAGCTAAGTTTGTATTTAATGACGAAGACAAAAAAGGTATGGCATTAGAATCAGTGGTTTCAGCTGGTTGCATAATTTCAGGCGCAGTTGTTACACGTTCTTTGCTATTTTCAAACGTAAAAGTTGAAGTTCACTCTGAAGTTGAAGATTCAGTTATTTTGCCGAGTGTTACAATTGAAGCGAATTGTAAGATTAAAAAAGCGATAATCGACCGTGGTTGTATTATTCCTGAAGGCTCAGTAATTGGTTATGATCATGATGCAGACCGAGCTGCGGGCTACCGAGTTACAAATAAGGGTGTGGTTCTAATTACCCGCTCTATGCAAGGATTGCCGCACGGTTATTCTTTTGAAGATTAAATTTCCGGAAAAATAGTAAAAACGCGACTTCAATAAACAGTCGCGTTTTTTGATCCTATTAAACTTATCCTCCGTACTACCTACTAACTGCGGTTAGAGGTGTTCGATGTTCAATATTATTTGGTTTCAAGTTAATTGGTTTGGGTTGATTGCGTATCAGACGTACTTTGTGCCTATTTCAATTTTGTCCATTTGCCTGCATTTGTATTTAAATAAAGCCTATCGTCGAGCAGACATTAAACTAGCACTGATTGTCACTGCAAGTGGCTGTATTATTGAAACCTTGATGATCCAATTAGGGATTATTTCCTTCGACCAATTTGCATTATTGCCAGGTTTTTTGCCATTTTGGTTAGTTGTTCTTTGGACCTGTTTTGCGTTAACACTTAACCATTCAATGAAATTTTTCGCTAAACATCCGCTGCTCGCTGTCATTTGTGGTTCTTTGTTTGGTCCTCTAAGTTACTTAGCTGGGATCGAGTTTGGCGCGGCAACGTCTCAGGTTAAGCCGTTTTTATTGTTCTTAAGTTATTCATTTGTTTGGGGGATGTCATTTGGGTTGTTCACCCGTTTGATTGTCGACCATTCTACGCGACAGGGAGGCCGTTATGCCTCATCTCTATAATAGTAAGCGATTGCACATGGTTACTAAATATCCCCACAAAACGGCGGCTCGATGGTTATATATCACTTTGTTGACGTTTGTTAGTGGTGCACTTGCGACTCAAAGTAATGGATCACCAATTGCGCAGCTAACATTGGGACAAAACGCTGTTTCAACTAACGCAAATAGCGCCAATATCGAATCGAATAGGACAAATAATACGGTCGACTCAAGACCACTCAAATTGGTAGGTAAGGGGCGGTTTAAATTTGCATTTTGGTCAATTTATGACGCAGCGTTGTACACACAAAATGGTAAATACATAGACGGCGATAACGATAACTACCGTGAAAATTTACCTCTGTATCTCAAACTAACCTATCTACGAGATATTGAAAAACAGGACCTCGTTGACAATACGTTTGATCAGTGGCGCAAACAAAAACTAAACCCCGAAGACATGGCCAAGTTTCGTGATGTGCTGTTAGACATTTGGCCAAATGTTAGCGCGTCAGACAGTTTAGCAATTGAAGTTAACAGCAAGGGCAGTCTGTTTTATTTTAATGACCAACCAATAGGACCTCAACTAACAACAGAGTTTGGGACATTTTTTACCGGAATATGGTTGGCAAAAAACTCCACTGAACCGACGTTACGGCAACAACTAATAGGAAGTCAGAATAATGAACCAAATTAATAAAACCCTAATGACGACAATGATAGCTGGTTCTATAGCGCTGATAGGTGGGTGTTCCACTGATATTGGTGAATACAAGACAACAGCGGGAAACTTTCAGTTAGAAACCTATTTTAATGGCCCAGTTGTGGCGTGGGGTATGATCCAAGATTATACCAACAAGGTGAACCGTAGATTTTGTGTTGAGTTAGAAGGACAGTGGCAACAGGTAAATAACCAATCAAATGGCCAACTTAATGAATGGTTTTATTTTGACGACGGGGAAGTCAGTCAACGGATTTGGAACTTAACCAAAACGCAGAACAATCAATATAGCGGAACTGCGAATGATGTTGTTGGCGTGGCGTCGGGACAAACATCGGGGTTTGCTTTTCAATGGCAATACAACCTCAGCTTAGACATTGACGGTTCAAGTTATGAATTCTTTTTAGATGATTGGATGTATCAACTGGATGAGTATCGCGTTTTTAATCGCACCTCTATGCGTAAATTTGGAGTTGAAGTGGCAGAAATAACGTTGTTTTTTGACAAGCAACAGCCACTTCGTTCATGCAATAAAGAAGTAATTTAGTGATCAGATAATGTCGTTAAGCAAATTTCTAAAATCACTGGTATTTACGAAGCCATCAATATTCACTGGTGGCTTTTTACTGTCCGGATTCGAAACCGCTAGCAGGTGTTTGATACCAAATTGCTCAGCAGCGTGCAAAATTCTTGCGGAATCGTCGACAAATAAAGTGCGAGACGGATCAAAGTCTAAATGGGCGTGCAACTGGGTCCATAAATGTTGGCTTTCTTTACTTGCGCCAAATTGATGACAAGAAATTAATTCATCAATATGAGAATCAAGCTGGGTTTTTTCGATTTTTAAACTTAACGAATCTGGATGTGCATTGGTGACCAAAACCACTCGTTTTCCTGCGGCTTTTAACGCGTCTAAAAATGGCACGGTATCTTCTCGCAATTGAATTAGGTGACTAATTTCACGCTTGAGTTGGACGATCGGCAGATCGAGTTCCTTTTGCCAATAATCAAGGCAATACCACTCTAATTGACCAAACACAGCATCGTTCTGTTTTTTAAGTTCAGTTTTTGCTTGAGCAAGCGGGATATTGTGTTTTATCGCATAGGCTTTTGGGGTGTGTTCCATCCAAAAGTGATTGTCAAAATGTAGGTCCAGCAACGTGCCGTCCATATCCAATAAAACAGTTTCAATTTGTGACCAATTAAGCATAGATTTCTGGCGTCGAGTCGTTATAGTTAAAGAAGTTAATTACGCAATAGTAGCAGAAGGCAGACGATGTCAGGTAAGACATTTGAAAATAAATCGACAACACAACTAGGCTCACTAACCTTGCCTCATGTGCACGAAACAAAACTGGTGGCGGAAAGTCGATTATTTAAAATCGAACAAGTTGAACTCACTTTTAGTAACGGGGAACATCGGTTCTACGAGCGAATGAAAAGCTCGGGACGCGGTGCTGTGATGGTTGTCCCTATGGTGAACGAGGAGCAGTTTATTTTAGTCAGTGAATATGCCGCGGGCATTCACAGTTACGAACTTGGTTTTCCAAAAGGATTAATCGACCCTGGGGAAACACCAGAAGAAGCTGCTAACCGAGAATTGAAAGAAGAAATCGGGTTTGGTGCAAAACGCTTAGTTAAATTGAAAACCCTTTCGATAGCTCCAAGTTACTTTAATTCAGAAATGCATATCTTTATTGCGTTTGATTTATATCCAGAAACGCTGCCTGGTGATGAGCCAGAACCGCTTGTTTTGTCACACTGGCAACTGCAGGACAGCGATGAATTAATGGATAGAGAAGATTTCTCTGAAGCTCGAAGCGTGACAGCTTTGTTCTTAGCAAGACAATTTTTAACTAAGGTTAGACCTTAGTGCAATATAGAATTCAAGTTTATGCGTGATAATATACAAGTTATCGGCTACTTTTAAATTGACGCAATTGTTCAGGACAATAAATTGGAATTTACCTTACCCCAGCTAGCTCATCTATCTATCGACATCGCTACTTCTGCAGGCGAAGCTATTATGGACTTTTTTGTTAAAGGCGACTTTGAAGAATTTAGTAAAGATGATGAGTCACCAGTAACAAGTGCCGACTACGCTGCCAATGAAATTGTCATGGCGGCGCTTACAACTTTGACGCCTGACATCCCTATTATGTCAGAAGAAACTGAGCACCTTGCTTTAAAAGACCGAAAAGACTGGCAGCTTTATTGGCTAGTCGATCCCTTAGACGGCACCCAGGAATTTGTAGCCGGTCGCTCAGACTTTGCGGTAAATATTGCTCTGATAAAAAATGGCCAGCCGGTATTGGGTGTGGTTCATGTGCCTGTGACAAAAACAACATATTGGGCATGTAAAGGTCATGGCACATTCAAAATTCAAAATGGTGAAAGCCAGAAAATAAAAGCCAAACCGATAAATCGTGAAGAACCTTATTTACGCGTTGCGATCAGCCGAGTCCAAACGCTCGATACGATTACAAAGTACATTAAGCCGGATATTCCAATTGAATTTGTGTCGTTAGGCAGTTGTGCGCTTAAGTCATGTTTAGTTGCTGAAGGTACCGCCGATATTTATATTCGAGTTGGGCCAACGGGTGAATGGGATACCGGTGCGCCACAAATTATCGTAGAAGAAGCGGGTGGTTGTATTATCGACTCAGAATTTGGTGAATTAACGTATAACTTACGTGAGTCATTCTTAAACCCTGATTTTATGGTGACATCAGATTCAAAGTTCGATTGGACTAGCGTTATTGTCCCGCATGTATCTCGGAGAGATTAATAAGTAGTGCTAACCGCAAAAATCTTCTTAATACAAAAAACGCTCAATATTAGATTGAGCGTTTTTGTTTTTGAATCATAAACCTATATATGCTTAGTCTCTAATAATGACCCAGTCGCTTTATTAAAAACTAACGTGTATCTACCGTCTTCAAGACCAAACTCAGTTAAATAATTTCCTATGGTTGTAAATGTCGTCGTCTGCTTTTTTCTACCGTGATCTGACGTTCTAACCCCATCTACAAATAAATTGCCTAGAGCTAATTTAAGTGGTGATATTTTAAGGCGTTGCGGTTCAAAGTAATTTTTGATGCTTTGTTTTACGACCTTCATATCGTCCGTTTGATAAATTGCCGCGTTAAGTACGTTTAATGTATGTTCCGTGCAATTTTGATATTTGTTGTTAAACGGATTCGCGATTAACGAGTATTTGGGGTTGTGCAATGTTACGTGATAATTTTTCTGTATTGCTTGAATTAATCGAGTTTGTATTTCTTCCGACGGAATAATAATCCCTGACTTTAGTTCGTGAACTCCCCAGAAAAAATCGGCGGGATAGTCCATGACTATCTGGCTGCGTTTTGCATCACCTGCGTTTTGATAAAGATTATAAATAGCATACCCATTTGCCTTTGTTCCATCGTCTAAGCTGATCTCTGAATAAATGGCAATCGCCGTGTGGGTAAACTCAATGCCGTTAGGTAGACTGCTTTGAGCTTGCCCTAAGCGAGATAATATAAAAGCTCGAGCGTGTTTTTTGGCGGCAAATTTTTCAACTTGCTTGGCAAAAGAGATTATATCTTCCGATTTATGCACCGCCGGTTTGCCTTGTTGGCTTCCTGCCTGGACAAAAGGTGATGACATTAAAAGCACGAGCGTCATTATTGAAGCTTGCAAAAGTTGGCGAATTTTCATGTTCATGTTGTATTCCTTGTCGGGTGCTTAGCACCCATATCGTTAGTTCAACTGTTCAAAATGAGAATCGGAAGTGTGACAGGATTTATTGTTGCTTAATTTGTTCTGCTGGATTGCGTTCAACTGTGATTGTGATCTCAGTGATTTCCAGAGGTTTTGTTCTATCCACAGCCTGAGGTTTAGCGGCAGAAACATTGCCCATCAGCGATTCGCCAGCAGCTAACGCAACAGATCCAACACTACCTACTGCTAGAAGGGGAACGGCAACTACGGCACTGGCTACCTGGGCACCTGAAGCAGTAGCATGACCTACGGCTAACACAGAATGTTTACTGGCGGCACTGCCATTTTCAGATGGTCCTTTGGCGAAAGCTGTTGTGCTCAACGATGCAAATAAAATAGTGATTAAAGTAGTTTTAATATTCATTTGGTCTTTCCTTGTTTATTGGATAAAAATTTTGTTAATGACTTGTTGAAAGCGAGTTCAATGTAGGCAGTCGTATTAAAGTTGTAAACCAAGTTGCTTGATGTATAAGATTAAGTGACTTAAAGTATTGTAAAACTATACTTTTGGGTGGTATTCGTGAGTCAAATATTGCAAGTAACCGAAACATTGAAGGTTTTGCTTAAGCAAAAAAACTTAACGTATAGAGAGATTGCTGAACATTTGTCGATGAGTGAGGCAAATATCAAACGTATTTTTGCAAACCGCAGTTTTTCATTGGACCGGCTGGAGCAAATTTGCAACTTTATTGATATAAATCTGTCGGATTTGTTTGTATTGTCAGACAAACAACAGCAAACTCTAAGTCAGCTTTCATTGGAGCAAGAGCAGGAATTAATTGATAACCCAAAATTGTTGCTAGTTGCTGTATGCGTACGTGACGGTTGGAGCTTTGATGAAATCATCAGTCACTACGAAATAGATAAGTTTGAATGCATAAGATTAATGGCTAAACTGGATAAAATTAAACTGATCCAATTGTTGCCAAATAATCATTATAAATTGTTAATCGCACAGGATTTTCGCTGGATAAAACACGGCCCTTTAGAATCCTTTATGGAAAAAGAAGTGTTAAGTCGCTTTATGGCCAGCAAGTTTGACGACGATGATAGTTTTCGTTTTTACTTAAGAGGGCGTTATTCTCAGTCATCTGTGGATGTGATTAAACGAAAACTAAATCTATTAACAAAAGAAACGGCGATATTAAATCAAGAAGATGCAACATTGCCGTTAGACAAGCGGAAACATATGGGGTTATTGTTTGCCATGCGCCCTTGGGAACCGTCTCTTTTTGAACAGTTTAGAAGAAAAATAATAAATTAAGGAAAAGCATGTTAGCTAGGATTTCTATGATGGCCATTGTTATGGCTATTTTGTTGAGCACCTTCCAGGGAGTTAGCGCAAAAAGTTTACCAACAAACTTAAATTGCGAAACAATTAATGATGATATTAATTTAATCGAGCAACTTGAAGAGAGTGGAGAGCTACGCCGACTTAAAATTTCGCCTCAAAAGCTTAAGTTTGATTTTAAAGGTGATCGTCCTTATTCCGAATATCTCAAATTTGCCCGCAACCAAATTGTATTAAATAATCCGAAAGGCGAAATGTTGTGCCCAATCCAAACCACAACAAGTCAACTCCTATATCCTGACCTAGACCAAGACCTGCAACTCGTCGCCGATCTTGTTGCGCCATTTCAATTAGACGCCGAACCAACAACTGATATTACGGCGGCAAAAACGGGTGTCTTACTTATTCATGGTCTTACTGACTCACCTTATTTATTTCATGATTTAGCTTTTGAATACCACAAAATGGGGCTTACAGTTCGAACCTTATTACTACCAGGACATGGCACTGCACCAGAGGCGCTTATCAAGGTATCCGAGAGAGAATGGCGACAGGCGACCCAGTACGCCATGAAGCAAATGTTAAGCGATTTTGATAATGTGATCTTAGGTGGGTTTTCTACTGGTGGTGCATTAATCATTGATCAATTAATGCACACAAAATGGACTAGTACGGAACTCGCCCAAATTAAAGGTGTGATGATGTGGTCACCCGCAAGTAAAGCTAATTCAGATTTTGCCTGGGCTGCAAAGTACATAGATTACGTCCCATATTTGGATTATATCAATACGGGCGCTGACATCGACTTTGCAAAATACGAGTCGTTTCCTTTTAATGCAGCCGCTCAAGTACATAAATTAATGAAACGCATTAATGGCGACGGTAAAGAAATTAAATTTATTCCAGATGTACCACTTTTTGTTGTTGCCAGCGAAGTTGACCAAACTATAGATACTAAACGGACTTTGGCTATTTTAAATAAATGGCATAAGGCCAATACCAGAACGACTCAAAACGAAGATACCTTGATTTATTACGGTCATTGGAAAAAGCTCGATAATGTCAGCCAAAGCGTCAATATCCATATCCCAGAGTGTGGTCCACAGTTATTGTGCAGCAAGGTGCTAGGCATTTCCCACAATGGCGTACCTAACTCACCTAAAAATCCCCATTATGGTTTGAACGGTAACTACAAATACTGTGAGCATCATTTTGGTGACGAAACTTATAATGCTTGTAAAACCATGCCGGTAGCGCCTATTGGTGAAATCACCTCTGCTAATTTAGATCAAAACCCGGTGCTTAGACGCTTAACGTTTAATCCGTATTTTGACCATATGGCAGATAAAATGAATGACTTTGTCAAAGCCACCTTAGAAAATTAGAAAACCAATGGGGTCACCCATTAGACAAACCGTGTCAATAGCACGAGCGATCCCGTGTCGCTTGTGCAACCATTTATATCGTTAACTT
>NZ_JAHKQH010000043.1 GCF_018861025.1 Psychrosphaera sp. B3R10
ATTTGTGGGGATCCTACAGACACTGACCCCATTGGTCCCTGTTGGTCCGACTCAGTTGATTCAAAAATTATGATATTTACTTAAGTTTAAAGCTATTTACGTTTTCCATTAGGACTTGTTTGTCTGCAGCCCAGTCCTTTTCGTTTCCTGTCGCAGTAACTAAATAGACATAATTGCCTTTTTTAAAAGCCTTGGCATACCAATGAAGACTAAGGCCTTGCATCATCCCTGTGTATTCAAATGAGATTGAATTTGCGCTTTCTTCAAAGGAAACAATAGAGATACCCATTTGTTTAAATTGGCCTATCGAAAGTTCTTTATATTGAGTCAAGGTGCCAGGGTAAGGTTGAATTTGAACATTTACGTTTGACGCAAAACCATTTTTGGCAGGGAGAAACATTTGAAGGGGTTGCGACATTCCCGTTGTAGGACTTGTATCCAAGCTATTGATTGTAAAACCGGCTTTTGGAAACTCTAAGACTTCAGCATTAGCAATTGAAAAGACAAGGCTCGTTGCAAGTAAAACAGCTTTATTAATACGCATAAACGTCAAATCCCTTTTTGTGTAAATCCCCCTGCAAAGGGGATTAATAATTTATAGATTGAATTGGTGTTAAACAGCAAAGTATGTAGCGGCTAGAGACTTTACTATTTTTTCATCTTACCTGAATAATGCAGACTCTGTAATTGTTCTGGGACAAAAAATTGCCCTTAATTAGTTACTCTAATCTTGCGTTATCTTGACCCTTATAATTTTGTTAGTGCTACTTTGATGTATAAGCAAGTCGCCACTTTGAGTTGCGCGCATGTGCCTAATAATCCCAGCATAAATCTCCCCAGAGGGAATAGCCCAACTTTGGAACATTTCTGTTGTCGGGTCAAATCTCACTAACGCATCGGGGCGTTTTCCTGATTCGTTGTACCATACTATGCCATCAACAACCGCGATTGCGTATGGATGTGATTGTTCGCCACTGGGAGAGGGCCACTCTTTTATTGCGCTGGTGTCTGGACTATAGCGTCCGAGGCGACCTAATGCTGAATTCACGAACCAAATGTTACCGGCATTGTCGATATCTAAACGGCGTACTTTTGAAGCGGCATCCGGCAGTTTAATTTCTTTTAATTGCATCGTAGATGGGTTTACTTTCACTAAACAATTGCTGCCATTACAGGCCACCCAGGGATTGCCGTCGGCGTCGATTTTAATGCCATAGGGGCGCGAATGCTCCGTCGGCATGGTAACTAACTTAATATCTCCGGTGTTAGGGTCTAATCGACCAATCATATTACTATGCTGTGCTGTAAACCAAAGGATGCCGTTACTGTCAAAGGTTGCCGTATGCGGATCTTTGGCGTTTTTGTCTGGCATTTTAAAAACAGTAATTTCACCCGATTTTGGATCAAGTTTTCCAATCGAGCCATTTTTATTTCCGGTATACCAAATATTTCCGTCTTTATCTGGGGTAACTGAGTGAGGCATCGCATTCGGTGGCAACGAATACTCCTTCATTTCTCCGGTATCTGAGTCGATGCGGCCAATTAAGTTCGCACGTTGCCCGGCCCACCATATGGAACCATCTGGGGCTTCAACCGGATCGCGAGCACGTTGTCCTAACGTTGGTGTGTGCCATTGCTCAAAGAAAATTTGCACATCGCCTGAAACAAGATCTGGAGAACGATGATTATTCGGAGGGTAAGCTTTTGCCAAGTAACTAAAAATTAACTGTTCTGTTTCAGGTTGTTCAGATAAATCTATCATAGTGCGGGTTAGCGATTGCCACTGTTGATAAGTATATCCAGAGCTACGAGTGATTAAATTGCGGCGATGGCAAGAAGTACATAAACGTTCTACTAACTTTTGCCCTTTGGCGTAAGCGTGCTCGTTGTCTTTGTTATTTACATTTGTAGCCGCAGCGTGACTACTGGCAAAAACCGACAACAGGAATGAAAGGCTAAATATCACTTTGCGCATGACTAATCTCCCAAAATTAAATACCAATAGTTCGATTTCAAACGACTGGCGCAAGTGTTATTTGTATCATGATTTCTTTTTTGGGGGTAGAAACATTCAAACTCGTCATCCCAAATACACAGAAAAAAACGTCATCCCCTTAGCTTGTAATATGAGTCAGCCTAAGCGATATTAGGGATCTCCAACCGAGTGAAGAGGAAGTTCATAATTCACCTTCAATTGCCTCAAAAGTTCAGAACAAAAAACGTCATCCCCTTAGCTTGTAATATGAGTCAGCCACAGCGATATTAGGGATCTCCAACCGAGTGCAGAGGAATGTCATAGTTCGCTTTAATTGGCTCGAATTATCAGGTTAACAACTGTCATGCAATATCAACAGAAAACCCGTCATCCCAAAAGAGCCTCAGCGATATTAGGGATCTCCAACCAAGTGCAGAGGAAGTTATTGAATCAACCATTTACTAATCATAAAAGCGGTTCAGCGACACTGAGCCTGTTGGTCCGCTTTCAAAATGGAATTTTATTATGACTCTTACAAATTTAAATAAATGAATTAGTGAGGCAATTTAGCTTACCTACTAAATATTATAGAAAGTACTTGGCTAGTAATGCCCTAATTAATTTGATACTAATGTTAAAATAATCAAAAACGAGAGCACTATCGGTCTAAGAGTGACCCAATCCTCAGGATTGAATTGTTAGAGTATCCCCTTATATTTATGAAGGAAAAGCTAATGAAATCAATGTCTAATGTCCTAGTATTTACACTTTTTTGTCTTAGTTGTAATTCAATCGCTGAAGAAAGTATACCTGATACCGAACCAACAAAATGCTACCAAATGGCATTTGGTAGCAAAGTTAATAGAGGGTTGGGCTTTACTGCTGGTCAAGCTGCAGAACTATGCAGTGGTGCAACTGATGCTAAAAGGGTTATTCTCTGTGCTGTTAAAGCATGGTCTCATCCAGATAATGATGGGCTTGGTTTGACAGCAGGTCTAACTGTAACGCTATGTAAAGACGGCACAAGAAGTAACATACATTAAAAATAATGCATCAGGATAGCCGATATTGTGTGGCTACTCAATGTGTTGATCGCGTCTACATTATATTTGATTTGCTTTTTATGTTATTGATATTGTTATTTTAATCTGCTCTTTCTCAAAGTGTTATTAATGCAGGTCAAGAAATATCGTTGTTTACTAGCAGAACAGCATTTGCTGGCACCTGAGCCATTCTTCGGGTCTAACGCATACCTGCCCAGCAACTAATTAGACAAAAACGATCTGCTAGGCGTGGTTTACCGGACGATTACCTTTTTATGGGTTTGTAGATAAGCTAAAATTTGACATGAAAATATTAGTTTATTGTTTGATTGCATCCATTGGCATTCCTTACCTTAGGTGCTTTGCCCTGTCGCTCTTCTTTTAACTGTTTAACCCATTTACCAATCGTTGAATAACCCACATTCATGGCTTTGGCTGCTTCTTCATGCCTATAACCATGATCGAGTACCAATTGTGCCGTTTCTAATCTAAATTCTGGACTGAAATTTTTACGGGACTTCTTAGCCATTATCTTCACCTAATACTGCTATGATTCAATCATAACATCCTCTAATTAGGTGGCCAAAATCACTATGCCACTACAATTCTTTGTCAGTAGCTTTGGCTTGTTTAATTTTTGTATCGGTTAATGGAGTAATGTTTTTTGCCATGATGTACCAATGGATTTAGTTGAAATAGCTGTTGGTACATTCGATGGTACATGAATGTTAGGATCTTACAAAATCACCTAGGACTTAGTAAAACCATAGAATGCGGGATGTAGGGCTGTTTTATTGAATTTTAGGTATAAAAAAGGCGTTTTGAACGTCTAGGGAAGAGAAAATGGTGCCCCCTCCCTGACTTGAACAGGGGACCTGCCGATTATGAGTCGGATGCTCTAACCAACTGAGCTAAGGGGGCATACCATATGTTTTTGGGAATATAAGAATCCCAGAAAACGGCAGGGAGTATAAGCAAAGTCGAATTGCTTGTCACTCCCTGATTTAGGTTTGTTTAATTATTTGCTCATAGTTTGAACAATTTTACCGATCTTTTTAATATCTGCGCGCCTTCTTAGGAAGATTAGGGCGGTGGTTAAAAACAATGTTAAGTAATTAAACGAAAATCCACCCTTGTCTTGCTTTTTTGCTTCGGTTTTTTCGACGGTAAACGAGGTTGTTGCCGATTCGCCAAATGGGTCGGTTACCATAAGTGTGAGTGGGTAAACGCCTGCGACTGATGTTGTAAATTTCGCATTTAAGGTGTTAGCCGTGCTTAGTGTTGCATTGCTGTTGTTGGCAGTCAGCGTCCATTGGTACGTTAAATTCGTTTGATCGTCGCTAACCGTGACTAAGTCTCCTAGCGGCAGTGATTCGATGGTTTCGCCGATATAATTATTGCTTGTGACGGTTGGCGCGGCATTTGAGTCATCGTCCAATATAGTAATTGTGAACGCGTTCGTACCTACTATTCGGTAATTATCACCCACATCGAATGCTAAAGTTACTGTCTCTGTGCTTTCTTGCTGATCGTCATTGATAATATCGACGGTGATTGTTTTGTCAGAATTGTCGTCAGCAGCCCACGTTAACATTGTATCGTGTAATACAAAGTCGGAGTTGTTTGTGGCTTGGCTGTCGCCTGTTTGAACAACCGACACTCCGACATTTAGACCGCTCACATACGACGGAAGTCGACTAACTGGGATAAAAATTTGGGTTTTGTCGCTTGTTTGGTTTTCAATCAGTTCGGCACTTGCAGCACCAAATTTAACGCCGCTAACTTCATTATTACCGTCAATTATGATCCAGGCGTTACCCGGGTTTTGCAATGTTGCGCCGCCTTGAGGGTTAAACAATTCGACCGAAAATTGCTCGGTGAATTCTAAGGTGTCAGTGTCGGAATTGATTGGGATAGAAATAGTTTTATCAGAGTTATCTCCGTCGGCCCAAGTTAGCTTGCCTGTTTGTGCAACAAAATCGTCGCCGGTGGCGGAGCCCCAAAGAGTTTGGTATTCAACGCTAATCTCGCCTGTGCTATCTAGCAGTCGTTGAACATGGATTATGGCTGTTTGGCCTTCTGCGTAGTTTTGCTTCATTTGACTAAATGAAATCTGGCCCGCTACAACGTTTTTGGTCTTGTCCTTAACGACGTACAAGCCTGAATTGATATCACTGATCAAAATCAGACCGCTTGGTAAAAATGGGTAAACGCCCCAGGCACCATTAAACTGGTCGTCATCTGAAAATGGAAAAGTATCAAAGTAACCTATTTCGACAGGCTTAACTGGGTCGGTTATGTCCAAAATGGTCATGCCGCGTTCATAGTTAGACATATAGTAACGATTACCCCGAACAAAACCATTGTGGTCAATGGCTTTCGTTGGGCCGTTCCAACGGCCTTTGGATAACGGTGCCGTGAGATCAGAAACATCAAATATCATCACTGCGGTATTGTTATTAAATTGCTGTTCGTCTAGCTCGTCGTGAACGTAAATATACTTTTTGTCTTCGGTCCACCAACCTGAATGGGTATAAGCGGCGTTGTTGTATATGCCCTGTCCTAATTCGGTTAAGTCTGTTTTATCGGTTTGGTCCCAAAGGCGCATTTCGTTTTCGTTAAAGTCGACAAAAATATCACATTCGGTTGGGGTTGTTTGGTCTGTGGTTAAGCGCTGACAGTCGTTTGCCACGCGATCATCCGTGACCACAAAAGACGTACCATCGTGGGTGTAATCGTCTCGTGTTGCATCCACTGGTGTATAAACAGCAGTTGGGGCTTTAGGATTGATGAGGTCGTAGCTGCGGTGAGCCCCACCATAACGACTCGATCCCATAGAGTGCAACAAAGGTTGTCGGTGGTTAATCGCTACGCCTGTACCATAGTTGACGTTGCTGATGTAGATATTATGTAAACTTGCGTCTTCATTGGCATGACCAACAGAATGGATGCTATTGGGTAAGTCGTTTAGGTCAATAATTGTGACGCTATCCGCCGCACCGTCGGTAGAGACATAAGCATATGCTTGCCACATGCCCTGTTCGAAATCGAAATACTGATAAACTTTAATGTCGCGCCAGATCGCCGTTAATCCGGTGACGTGGCCAACAACTTGCGGATTACTTGGATCTTCGAGTGATACCACCGAAGCACCGTTACGTAAGCCTATTATAGCGTATTCAATATCTGTATTTAGGTCGACGTGTCCCCAAATGTCATTGGCTGCAGATGGTGAATTTGCAAAGCTGCTAAGTGGCACGTGTGAAACGAGATCAACATTATTACACGGGAAGCTTCCCGCATTGCCGTTGACACAGCTTATGTCGCTTTGGGATTGTTTGATTGCATCAAATTGCCCAAGCTTTTGTTGAAATGCTGCCGACGCCGCCAAGCTCTTTGATTTTTTATCGACGATGAGAATAAAGCCACGTTCGCTAAGCTGCTTATTATAAGTTGCCGGGACACCACTGATGTATGTTGGGTTCTGTTGAGGATTAGCGGTTTTATAATGGTCAGCTTTAGAATAGCCGCCGTAACTTGGTACAAGTTCGGAGGTGAGATAAAATAGCTCGTCGACACTCTTGGCTTGGTATTCGCCACCGGCAACTAAAATTTTATCCCCTTTGTTTGCTTTTTTAGCGGCGTAACCAATTGATTGGCAAGGCTGGGCGGGTTGTTCGCATGAACCTTGGTCTTTGCCGTCGACGGCAACATAACGAGCCTTGTCATGCTCTGCATGAGATAAAGCATCATCCGAGTACATTAGCGTGAGAAGAAAAATAATGGCGCAAATATGGCGATTAAACATATCAAATTCCTGTTTGGGTTACGTTCCACAGTCATGGTTATACTCTATTAAATTATAGACTGGGTTTTAAATCGAGTTTGAAATAAGGCTATAAATAAAACATTGCGAGTATCAAACAACCAAATACTTTTGGCGTGATACATTAAGTGTGCAGGACATTTGCTTTGCAGTAAACTCGTCTGTGAGGTAATTTGTCGATGAGCGACCCGAACGGTTTAATGATTTTTTAAAACGTGCCGATAACTTTACATGTTTTATGTTGTCTTACAGGTCGTAAACTTCGTGGTTTAAATGGGGCCGCTTCAATTGATATCGACAGATGTTTTAATCGCAAGTGTAATGTCACTTTTGTTCATATAGGTTAATTAGGTAGTACTTTGGAAGATTTTAATTTCGAGCAGGAAGACACCAATATCAATTTGATTGTTGCTTGCAATGCAGAAACGCCTCCTTTAACTGAAGCCTTGCTTATTTCAGCATTTGAACGCAGCCAATATTACGAAGCCAGCTTATCTCACGAATTACTACCATCCATTGTTGAACTTGGAAATGAGTTTATAATTTCAGTAAAAGAAGAACTTGAGCCTGAAGGGGACTTTGTTCATCAAATTGCTGCGATTAGAGACGGTAAATTATCAATCTTTTTATCTGCAAATAAAATGACCGCTAAAGCCACAATTGAAATGGCCTGGGGCGGTAAAAACATTGATATAAACGATATCAAAGCGGAATGTAAAAAACTCGGTATTGTATTTGGTGTTAAAAAGTCTTTGGTTGATAGATTGTTGCATCAAACTATTGAAGCTGAGCCAGGCGACCTAATCGAAGGGACAATTGCTTTAGGACTTGAGCCTAAACACGGTAAAAATGCGTATTTCAAACCTTTAGTGGAATTGTTGACTGAAAAGATCAGACGGCCCATGGAAATTGAAGGCGGCAAGGTCGACCTAAAAGATTTAGGCGACATTGAAACGGTTAAGCCGGGTGAAAAAATATTCCAAAAATTCCCAGCAACTGGCGGTACGCCGGGCAAAAATTTACTTGGTGAAGTCTTAATTCCAACAGCGGGGAAAGACGCCGAACTCGAAGTTTCAAGTGGCACGACAATAGATAAGAAAGACACTAATATCCTGTTGGCCAAACGCGAAGGTTTAGCGCGTTTAATCGAAAATCGAATGGAAGTCGACGACGTTTATACGCTAGCCGAATTAACGCCTAAACATGGTCATATTAAATTTAACGGCTCAGTGATGATCGCTGGCGATGTTTCACCTGAAATGCGTATTGTGGCAACCGGCGATGTCATTATCGGTGGCTTTGTAGAGCAAGCATCCATTCGTTGTCGTGGTGAAATAACCATCATCTCTGGTGCGTCTGGTAAGCCTTTAGACGAACCTTATGACGGACGAATGAGTAATTGTTTATTGGAGTCTGGCTACCGAATTAACGTAGCCTTTGCAAATCAAATAGACATTATTGCCAAGCGTGATGTGCATGTTCATAAACAGCTCTCGCATTGTAATGTAACCGCCGCGTCGTTACGAGTTGGTCGAGGTAAATTTGGCGACGGCAAGCTTGTCGGTGGAAAGATTAAGTTAAGTAAGGGCTTGTTGGTTGGAAAACTTGGTTCGCCATCAGACACGGCAACGTCGGTATCGCTAAACCGCAGCTTTGTTTTGTTTAAACAAAAAGAGCTCGATATCTGGACTAAAGTTGAGCCATTGTCAGACGAGTTAGATGCGTTAAAAAATAGGTTACAGTCGTTTCTTACCGACCAGCAGCGGGCAGAGATTAAAGAGCAGATCCTTAACCAACAATACAAAATAGTCAAATTAAACAATGCGCGTAAACGGATCACTAAGAAGCGCAAAGAATACATGAGCCAAGTGGCAGTGGAGATAACTAATACGTTACATGCCGCGGTGACATTTGAAATAGGCGATAAGACCATTATTAACGACCGTGAACGTGGCCCTTCAATTGTGACGTTAGACGAGTATCAAATTGAAATAAAACCGAGGTAGCGTCAGTTAACTTTAAAATCGGTGTTTGCCGTTAAGTTCAAACACGGGTAACCATGGAATGCCGTCATGATCTTCGCTTAGTAAGTTAAGCAAACCAATGCCAATGTCGATAGACGACTGTTTTGAAAACCAATGTTCCCTTGAACCACTTATTTGAAAATATAGTTCTCCAAACTCTAAATCATCAAAGTCATAGTTTTCATCATCTCGGAAACGGCTGAGGGAGGCCGTCACCTTATAACTTGTAGTGCTCGAGGCTAAATAAGTCACTTTGTTAGACCAGGATAAATAATCCCTAAAAAAGACGATTCTACTATTGATGTCCCAACCCGTTGAGCCTTGAATATCGGTATATCTTGCTTGGAATGTTGGCATGTAAAACTGATCGACATCGTTTCTGTCATAGCCAAAAGAATGAGAACTTTCATTGTTATATATGCCAACAAACCCGGCACCTAGCTGCCATTGGTTATTAAGTGCTTTGTTTAAAACAAAGTCTGAAAGCACAGAGAAGTTACGGGCTTCGTTAAGACTCAAAAAATTTGGCAGATAAGTAATGTCATATTCTAGGTTAAGGCCGTTATCAAAATAATATTGGCCACTTAAACTAGGTGCTAATCCAAACAGTAAATTTATGTCGTATTGCACCCAGCTTTTTTGTTCTAAATGAGACTCAATATGGCTTGGTAAATTGCCACTTAACCCTTCAAAGTAATAGCGATATGTCCCGCCAAATACCGGAAATTCAGAGAAATCAGTACTAAAAAGTTCAAAGGTATCGACATTGATAAGTCCAAAATTAATTTCATGTTGGTATCGTTCTTCGGCCGACGAAGAAAAAGCGAAAATAATGCTGGCAAGGAAAAATAATAATTTGATGCTATTCAATTTTTAATATCCATATAGCTACGAAATACGAGTTTTAAAGGCGTTAATTAAAAAGCGGCGCCAATTATGGCAACATTAATACCATTTCATGCAACGCCATTCCAGCTATGATTGTACATGACCGCGCAACGATACAAAGACGTTAGGTTTGTTTTAAAGACGTTTGCAAACATTTAACGTGCATTAACATCATCAAATAAAAGCAGTAAATAAAGCTTGAGACTGGCGGCCGAACTACAATTTTGGTTCAGATAAATAAAACGATGAGTCGAGATTGGCCGCATGTAGCGTTTGATGTAGGTCGACAACTTCACCAACTATGATAAGTGCAGGCGAACCAATTTTATGTTCGTCAGCTAAGGTGTCTAGCTGCGCTAGTGTGCCCGTAACGACTCTTTGGTTAGGACGAGTACCGTTTTCAATAATCGCCACTGGTGTGGAAGCGGCACGGCCATGTTTGAGTAAATTGTCTTTAACGTTGCTGCTGCGAATGATGCCCATATAAATAACTAACGTTTGATTCGACGCTGCCAATGCTGTCCAGTTTGGTTGATTGGCTTTGCCCGGCGCTTTATCACCTTCGGTTTTTTGCTCGGCACTTTTAAAATGACCCGTAATAAACTGCACAGACTGGGAGTAATCTCGGTGTGTTAACGGAATGCCTGTAGAGGCTGAACATGCTGACGCTGCGGTAATGCCTGGGATAACGTTAAATGGGATATTATTCGTTACTAGGAGTTGAGCCTCTTCGCCGCCTCTGCCAAAAATATACGGGTCGCCGCCTTTTAGCCTGCATACAACCTTTCCTTCTTTTGCCAAGTCGACAAGTAGTTGATTGATTTTTTCCTGTGGTAACGTATGTTTACCGGCCTTTTTGCCTACGGATATCATGTCGGCATCTTTACGGCATAGGCGCAAAATGTCATCGGCTATTAGGTAGTCATAAACGATAACGTCGGCCAATTGCATAACTTGTAAGGCTTTTATGGTCAATAAATCTGGGTCGCCTGGACCACCGCCGACTAAAAAGACTTGGCCGTCACTGTTGGCTGATTTTGTTCCTGACGCCGCAGCACTTAATTCGTTTTGCATTTCTTTAGTGGCTAAATCCCATTGCTCGCCTGCGGCATATTGTGATGCTTTACCGCGGAACACACGTTCCCAAAAATGGCGACGAGATTTAAAATCGTTGATTTGCTGTTTTGCTTGCGCTCGAAATTCGCCGGCGAGCTTGGCAAATTGGCCAGTCCAGCGAGGTATGATCTTTTCGAGTTTTTCTTTTAATAATCGGCCTAAAACCGGTGCTTTGCCGTTGGTAGAGATGGCAATAACAAGCGGTGAGCGGTCGATGATAGATGGAAACGTAAAACCACAGAGATCTGGTTGGTCGACAACATTGACCCAAATGTTCGCAGCGTCACAATCATCTTTAACACGTTTGTTTAATGTTAAATGGTCTGTAGCCGCGATAACCAGTTGTTTTTGTTCAACGTCTGTTGATTGATATTCTTTAAAGACTCGATTGAGCTTTGAGTCCGCTATTTCTTCTAAAGCGTGATGAAATTCAGGTGAGACAACAGTTACCTGTGCCCCAGCCTGCAATAACGACTGTACTTTACGCAACGCAACATCACCGCCACCGACAACCAGTACGGCTTTGTTTTCTAAATTAAAAAATAGCGGTAAGCTTTGCACTAAATGCCGCTGCCGTCGCTTACTTCGTGTAAACCACATTCGCGTGTAAGACCAAAGAAACGCGTTTCTTCTTCGGTCATGCCAGCTTCGAGTTTTTGTGTTGTTTGCATATCACCTACCGAGACATAACCTTCTTCCCAAAGAGGGTGATAAGGTAAGTCGTGTTTTTGTAAGTACTGATATATATCACGATTTGTCCATTCCAGTATAGGGTGAAGTTTTACTACCGGCTGACTTTCACCACGGATGAAACTGTACTCTGCGACTGGTTTTTCCGCACGACTTTGTGATTGCCCCTGACGGATACCACTGAACCATGTATTTACATTTAGTTCTTGCAGCGCACGACGCATCGGCTCAACTTTATTCATTTGGTTGTATTGCTTGATACCGCTGGCACCTTTTTCCCACAATTTACCAAATCGAGCTTCCTGCCATGCAGGTGAAAGGTCAGACCGATAAATCTGTAGGTTAAGGTTTAAACGTTCTGCAAGTTGATCGATAAACTGATACGTTTCAGGAAATAAATAACCTGTATCGGTCAATACAACTGGAATATCTGGCATCTGTTGGGTTACTAAGTGCAGCATAACCGCAGATTGGATCCCAAAGCTAGACGACAACATCGCTTGTTGTGGCAAATTCTCTAAGGCCCACTCAACACGTTTTTCAGCATTTAAAGATGACAGATCGCGATTAATTTGCGCAAGATCTGTAATCAATTCAGAACCTTGTCCTGAATTTTTTTCATTGATAGCTGTAGCACTAGTCATAATTTTTTCCCAATGGGGCTCAAAGGAGCCCAAATTTGTTAGGCGTGAAAGTCTGTTTTAGATACTTTCACTTCAGCGACGATTCCTTTACGGATAACAAAGTCACCAAAACATTCGCCGTCATTACGTTCTTTTGCCCACGACCCAATGAGTTCGTCAAAAGCAGGCAAGTAAACGTCTTCTGAAACATTTTCTAAATACAATTTAGGAACACGAGTTCCTTCACGGTTACCACCTAAATACACATTGTATTTACCTGGTCCTTTACCAACTAAACCGATTTCTGCTAATAAAGCGCGTCCACAACCGTTTGGACAACCAACAACACGCATGATGATGTCGTCTTCTGCAATGTCGTGCTTGGCTAATATCGCCTCAGTTTTTTCTATTAAACTTGGTAAATAACGCTCAGCTTCCGCCATGGCTAATGGACACGTTGGCATTGCTACGCAGGCCATAGAATTTTTGCGCTGTTCAGTATCGTTGTCGTCAATAAGTCCATGTTCGCGAGCAATTTTCTCGATAATGGCTTTTTGATCAGCTGGGACACCGGCAATAATTAAGTTTTGATTTGCTGTCATGCGGAAATCACCTTGGTGAATTTCAGCAATTTTGCGACAACCTGTTTTAAGGGTTTTTTCTGGGTAATCTAAAATACGACCACTTTGGATAAATAGCGTTAAATGGTGTTTGCCATCAATGCCCTCTACCCAACCGATACGATCACCACGATGAGTGAATTCGTAAGGGCGGCTTGCTTCAAACTTAATGCCAGCACGTTTTTCAACTTCAGCTTTAAATGCGTCTGCACCAAAGTTATCTAATGTATATTTCGTTTTGGCATTTTTACGATTAGCTCGGTTACCCCAGTCACGTTGAACGCCTACGACATGTTCTGCAATTAACAAAGTATGCTCAGCCGGAATATACCCAAAGTCATCTGCTTTACGCGGATAGGTGTTTACGTCGCCGTGAGTCATTGCTAAACCGCCGCCTACAAGCACGTTAAAACCAATTAACTTGCCGTCTTCTGCAATCGCAACAAAGTTTAAGTCATTCGCGTGAATATCCACTTCGTTGTTTGGTGGGATAGTCACTGTGGTTTTAAACTTACGTGGTAAGTAAGTTGACCCTAAAATTGGTTCTTCTGTAGTTGCTTGTTTTTCGCCATCTAACCAAATTTCAGCGTACGCTTTCGTTTTTGGTAACAAATGCTCTGAAATTTTAGTCGCCCAATCATAGGCTTCTTGATGTAACTCAGATTCAACAGGATTAGTTGTGCACAACACGTTACGGTTAACGTCGCCAGCCGTTGCTATCGAGTCGATACCAACACTGTCTAACATTTGGTGCATGCCTCTGATATGCGGCTTTAATACCCCATGAAACTGAAACGTTTGACGTGTGGTTAAGCGAATGCTGCCATACATGGTTTTGTCATCTGCAAATTTGTCGATGGCTAACCATTGCGCTGGTTGAATAATACCGCCAGGCATACGGGCACGAAGCATTACGTTATGTAACGGTTCTAATTTTTGTTTAGAACGTTCTGCACGAATATCGCGGTCGTCTTGCTGATACATACCGTGGAAGCGGATCAACTGGAAGTTGTCTGCAGTGAATCCACCAGTGAGTTGGTCAGTAAGATCGGCTTCAATTGTGCCGCGTAAAAAATTACTCTGTGTCTTTAAGCGCTCGTTATCAGCAAACTTTGCATTGGCATCGTGCTTGCTGTTTGGCTTAATGTCATTGTTTTCTAAATCTATGCTCACGTTAATTCCTAAAATTCTGTTCGACTATTAATACACGTCTTTTTGATAACGATGGGTGCTACGCAACTCTTTAAGGTATAGCTCTGCTTGTTCGTCATCTTTACCGCCATGAGTTTTAACAATATCAAGGAGGGTTTGATGTACGTCTTTTGCCATACGGTTTGCGTCACCACAAATATAAAAATGCGCGCCTTTTTCTAACCATGCAAATACGTCTTTGCCTTGCTCGCGTAATCTGTCTTGAACATAGATTTTTTCGGCTTGGTCACGGCTAAACGCTAGGTCGACTTTAGATAATAGGCCAGATTTAACGTAGCCTTGGATTTCAACTTGATACAAGAAGTCTTGGGTAAAGTTAGGGTTGCCAAAGAACAACCAGTTTTCACCTTCGGCGTCACGTGCATCACGTTCTTGTAAAAATGCTCTAAATGGCGCAATACCCGTACCTGGACCAACCATGATCACTGGAGTATTGTCGTCACTTGGTAAGCGGAAATTGTTGTTGTGCTCGATAAAGACTTTTATCGATGCACCTTCTTCAGCACGACGTGCTAAATAACCAGAACAACCGCCTAAATGTTCGCTGTCAAACGCGTCGAATTCGACAAGTCCAACCGTTAAATGAACTTCATCTTCAACTTCAGCTTGGCTTGACGCGATTGAGTATAAACGTGCTTGTAACTTACGGGCACAATCAACTAACGTTTGAGCGTCTAATTTAGCTGGGTTTTGAGCGACAACATCAAATATTTGACGTGCTTCGATGTATTCACGCAATGCGGCTTTATCTTCAACAAGTTTTAGTAGCTCTGCATTATTTGTTACATGGGCATACTTGTCGACAAATCCTGGGTAAGATTGCGTTAATTCTAACTTTTCAATTAGTGCTTGGCGCACAGTGAGTGATTCTTCGCCTAACTTAACTTGCTCTTCGCCTGTTAATTCAACTTGAGTTAACAGTGCATCTACAAGCGTCTCGTCGTTTAAGAAGAACATGCCTAGTGCGTCACCAGGCTGATACGTTAATCCTGACTCTTCAAGCGAGATTTCAACGTGGCGAACATCTTTTGTAGAGTCACGCCCGGTAATTTTTTGCGAAACCGATAATTCAGCGGCAAATGGGTTTTGTTTTGTGTACTGGCTCGCTTGAGGTGCAGGCGCACCAAATCCAGCCATTGGTATCACTTGTGCGCTACCTTGTGAGCTTGCTTTGAGTTCAGGTTCAAATGCGTCCACGGCACCAGTAATCCAGGCTGGTACTTGGTCTTCATAATCAACGTCTAACTCGGCACGAGTAACAACCGTTTCAGCACCTAATGCTTTAAAGCGTTCTTCAAAGTCGATGGCTGTTTTGCAGAAAAATTCATAGCTTGAATCGCCTAAGCCGATAACCGCGACTTTCACGCCAGCTAATTTAGGCGCTTTTTTAGACGCTAAGAATTCGTGCAATGCTTCTGCGTCTTCAGGTGGTTCACCTTCACCGTAGGTAGAAACAGCAATCGCGATATATTTTTCTTTTTTAAGTTGGTTAGGCTTGTAGTCAGCCATGTTTACCAATTTAACTGCTAAACCACGAGATTCAGCTTGTTCTTTCAATTGATTAGCAACACCTTTAGCGTTACCTGTTTGCGAACCATATAAAATAGTTAGCACTGAGGCTTCGTTGGTTTGCGTAGCAACGCCCGCAGGTTGTGCCGCTGGCATAGCTGCATTGGCCGTAGCTGCTAAATAGCCGCTTACCCATGCCTGTTGGATTGGGTTTAAAGCGCTGACCAAAGTTTGCAGGTCTGCCACTTGCTGCGCCGACAATGGCGACGAAGCTTGATTCAATTGTTGTACAAGTTGTGTTGGACTCATAACGATCTCGGATTTATGGATTACAGAGGGGGATTGTAGAAAAGGATCACTACTACGATAAAGTATCAATAGTATACTGTTTATTACTTTTTGATATAAAGGTCCGCAAGTGGCTGTTTTTACTGGATGTGGTCAGACTAGGTGATGATATTACTTTTTACTATGACATAGATCTTTTTTTGTTTAACCTGATAGGCTGTAACAAAAGTGCCAACTGACGGCCTAAAGTACCCGAGAGAATGAATGACAGCAAGAAAATATTTGGTGGTTTTTAATCCCTTACCAAATCGTCGTCGAACGCGCCGGTTAAATAAACTTGTAGCGAAGCTTGGTCAAATGCAGTTTGACTATACGCTTTATCCAACGGCGCCAACCGTTAGTGCCAATAAAATATTTTTTGCTAAGCACCACACCGAATACACCGATGTTATTGTTGTGGGGGGTGACGGTACATTTAACTTAATGATTAATGTACTGATTGATTACAACTTTAATGTGGCGTTAATGCCAGCCGGTACGGGGAATGACTTTGCCCGAGCCTGGTACGGGAAAAACCGAAATAATCTCGATTACCTTTTGAACGTCGTCACCGGCGAGGAAAACAAAACCATCCACCTTGGCTATTGTGAATTTCTAGGCTCTAAAACAGCGGAGTTGGTGTATTACCATAATGTATTAGGTATTGGTTTTGACGCCGCTATCGCCAAGGCGTTAAGACACAACAAAGGGACAGTTCCGAGTTTAAGTTATCTTATCGCGGCTTTGTGGTATATCCCGCTTTACCGGGAACCCGAATGTACCATTTCGTATGACAATAAAACGGAAACCTATTTTAACTTTATGACGGCCTTTGCTAACAGTCGCTTTTTTGGAAGCGGTTTACCAATCGCGCCTAAGGCCAACCCCGAGGACAATAGTGTGCAAATGGTCAAGTTGGCAAAACAAGACTTATGGACCAAGTTAGCTTTATTAGTAAAGTTGCTGTTTGCAAAACACTCTGGGTCGGATCATGTTGAAATTAAGTCGATGTCACAACCTCTTGTGGTTGAAACAACAGGCTTAGATATTGAAGCAGACGGAGAGTATCTAGGGCAAAGCCCCTGTAAAATTGGTGTTTCAAAACAAGGGCTACGTTTAAAGCAGTAATACCATAGGTATTACGCTAGCGGCACACTATAAAAACAAAGTGATGTTCATTAAAAGACGGGCACAAAAAAGGGCGCAAAAGCACCCTTATTTCGTATTGGTTGATATCTAATATTTAGTTGGCCAAAAACCAACGATATATTAGAAGTTTACAACAACAGTAACACTTGTTTCAGTGTCTGTTTTTTCAAAGCCTTCAGCAACATTGGTATTTGAAATTGTTTTAAAGCCAAATTTCATTTGCATAGAAGAACTGAAAGATGCAGAAACACCCGTTTCAGTAATTGTTTGAGTATTGTCTAAACCAGGAGCGTGCTCAATACTTACGTTTTGAACAAACTTAGTCATGTCGTTAATTTTCCACTCTAGAGCGGCAGAACCACGGTATAATTCACTGTCATCGCTGTCGTCAGTACCTTGTACTTTAGCGTCAACAAAACCGGCACCAACATCTAAGTCTAAAAATAGGTTTTCTTTTTCAAGAGCACGGAAGCTATAACCACCAGATACAGTTGCGTATGTAGCATAAGCACCGTATTGAGTGTCAGCATAACTACCTAAAACAAACGCTGAAGATTTACCGCTAACTTTGTAGCTACCTTTTGCAGAAGCATTCCAACGGTCGTCAGTTTCCTGAGTCATTTTGTTGCCGTCAGAATCTTTGATTTCAGCTTCTTTTTTCAACATGTCGAAAGTATATTTGTTTGTCCACTTTTCTAGTTGTTGCTTAGCAACAATCTTAGTGAAGAATGAAGATGTATCAGTATTACCAGATGTTAATAGAACACCAAGCTCTGCAGTTATGTCAAAGTTAGATGTTTTTGCTGGCTCAGCAGCAGTTGCAATATTTGAAAACAATGCTGATGCAACAGCGCCAAGTACCAAGTAATTATTCATGTATAAAATTTCCGTGTTAAGTTTTTTGTGGTTACTAATAAAATATAAATTTTGAATTTGTTAATTAAAGTAGAAGACTTTTCGAATATGTCCAATTTATCACGCGATAAAATCGAATAAATTACATATTCATGACAAATGGGTCTTTTTAAATGTTAACAACTAGAGTGACAGACGTTTGAGTATCTAAATTTTTTAGATTAGTGGCCACTTCACTGTTATGAATCGCTCGAAAACCTACTTTCATCTGCATTGAGTCACTAATTTTAGTGACGATTGATGTTTCTGAGATGCTTCTGTTATTAAAGCCAGCTGTTTGCACACTTACATTTTGAACAAATTTAGCGCTTTTAGATATTACCCAAGAATAGGCCGCTGAAGCGCGTACAACAGGACCTTCTTCAACAGCCCCGTCAGCTTTCAATACGCCTCTTGCGTATCCAGGACCTAAGTTTAGATCTAGAAACATGTTTGATTTGTTGATGCCGCGGAAAGCATAACCCGCAACTATCATCGAGTATTTAGTAAAAGAAGCAAATCGATCGTCGGTGTGTGAAATCAATGCAAAGACACCATTGGTTCGCGTTAGCTCATAGTTTCCTTGAGCATCAAATGAATACTTTTCAGCAGTAGTCGTTAGTACTTCTCTATTTTTTTCTGAATCAAACTTTTCGTCTTGTTTTAATAAGGCATTTAAATCGTACTTGAACCGCCATTTTAATATCTCGTGTGAAGCGGTTATTTTACTTAAAAACGACGTTGAATTTGTATTACCAGATGTGAGGAGGACACCAAGTTCGGCCGACATATCCCATTCTTTATCTTTGAACATAGGTTCAAGTTTATAGTTGCCAGGTGATGCGAGCATCATCATGCGAGCTTCGGCTCCAATTGGCAAAAAAACTAAAATAAAAAATAAAAAGACTCTATAGGTCACGAACTTTCCTACGCAAATATTAAATTGTTAACAAGCCGCGTATTGTATACTAATTAATCACCACTTTTCGAGAGCAAATCGAGTATTAACACTAAATATTTTTAATAATGGGCTATTTATTTTTGTTATTGAACGAAATTTCGGCGGAATAAGGAATTCAGTTGTTTTAATGATCTGCTTATTGGAAAATGCGCCTTTAAAATTTTGGAGTAAGTTATGGCAGGTCAGCAGTTTGACGTAATCGTTATCGGAGCGGGTGCAGCCGGATTGATGTGTGCAGCACAAGCGGGTTATCGGGGACGTCGTGTATTATTGCTTGATCACGCAAAGCAAGCCGGGAAAAAGATATTAATTTCTGGCGGCGGCCGCTGTAATTTTACTAATATGGATGTCGAGCCTAGCAACTATTTATGCAGCAATGAGCACTTTGTTAAATCGGCGTTGTCTCGTTATACCCAGTGGGACTTTTTAAGTCTGATTGCCAAATATGAGATTGCTTACCACGAACGCGACTTTGGTCAGCTTTTTTGTGACGACAGTGCCAAAGATATCGTGCGACTATTAATGGGCGAATGCAACGAAGCCGGCGTTAAAGTTCAGCTTAGATCCGAAATTACAAACGTAACAAAAACCAACTCAGGTTTTGAGGTGCAAACATCTGGCCTTAACTATCAATGTGAGTCTGTTGTTATCGCAACAGGCGGGCTGTCTATGCCTAAATTGGGTGCTACACCATTTGGTTATAAAGTGGCTGAGCAGTTTGGGTTAACGGTATTGCCAACACGCGCTGGCCTTGTGCCATTTACCCTGCATGACCATGACAAAGCGATTTATGCTGATTTATCTGGCGTATCGCTCCCGATTCGAGTGGAATCAAAAGACGGCACTTCGTTCCCCGCCGACATGTTATTTACCCACCGAGGTTTGTCTGGTCCATCGATTTTACAAATCTCCAATTATTGGTTACCAGGCGAAGCGGTTTCAATCGATTTGCTGCCTCATATCGACTTAAAACAAGAACTGGATAATTTAAAACAACAGTCGTCAAATCAAAGCCTAAAAAATACGTTAGCGCAGTGGTTACCAAAACGGTTTATCGAAGCATTAATCGAGTCAAAACAACTCGTTGACAAGCCAATAAAGCAGCTCCAGCATAAAGACTTAGACAACACCATCGCCACCATTCATCAGTGGCAAGTAAAACCAAACGGCACTGAAGGTTACCGAACCGCCGAAGGAGATGAACATTACAAGTTAAATTGTTTATTATATTTAAATTATTTATTTTCAATTGGTTATGATGACTTTAAGATCAACAGTAAAGATAGCACTCTAAGGCATAGTTTGTTGATCGATTCGGCCCCTCAAAATCTGCAAAACTATAAAGAGGCAGCATAATGACTAATTGTGAGTCTGTTGACGTTATTGTAATTGGTGCTGGAGCGGCAGGTTTATTTGCTGCAAATACCGCAGGAAAAAATAATAGAAAAGTAAAAGTACTAGATCATGCCAAAAAGCCAGGGAAAAAGATTCTCATATCTGGTGGCGGTAGATGTAATTTTACTAATTATTATATAGAGCCAGAAAAGTACTTATGTAAAAACCCTCATTTCTGTAAGTCAGCTCTTAGTCAGTATACTCAATGGGAGTTTATTGGTTTAGTTGATGACTACAATATTCCTTATCATGAAAAAACACTTGGGCAATTATTTTGTGATGATTCGGCAAAAGATATTGTAAACATGCTCATGAATGAATGTGAGAAAAGTAATGTTAGTTTTAGTTTTCAAACTGAAATTACTAAGGTCGAAAAATGTGAAGATGGGCAATTCTATGTTTACACAAACAAGCAAAGCTATAAGTGTGAATCTCTAATAGTAGCTACCGGTGGTCTTTCAATGCCAAAGCTTGGTGCTACTCCTTTTGCTTACAAATTAGCTGAACAATTTGGCTTAACTGTACTTCCAACAAGAGCAGGCTTAGTACCTTTTACACTCGATCCTGTCTTGAAAGAGCTACTGTCTGAAGTTTCAGGGGTATCAACCGATGTAACTGTCACTACAAACAATATGTCATTTGCTGAGGATATGTTAATTACTCATCGAGGACTCTCTGGACCGGCTATTCTTCAAATATCATCTTATTGGCATCCAGGCGATCAAGTAGAAGTAAATTTGTTACCTAATAAAGATATTGAACAGCTTATTACTGCGGCCTTGATTGAACAACCAAATATTTCAATTAAGAATTACCTTTCAACTCTATTTGCTAAAAGGTTTGCTGAAAAGCTCATCACTTTGTTTGATATTCCTAATGTACCTATCAAACAGCTGAATCATAAACAAATTCAAGCATTATCTGTAAATATACATGCATGGAAGATAAAACCTTCTGGAACTGAGGGGTATCGAACCGCAGAAGTCACAATTGGGGGGATCGATACTGATCATCTATCTTCTAAAACAATGGAGGTGAAATCAGTTTCAGGTTTATTCTTTATTGGTGAGGCAATTGACGTTACTGGTTGGCTAGGAGGGTACAACTTCCAATGGGCCTGGAGTAGCGGTTGGGTTGCAGGACAGAACGCTTAACTTCTAGCAAGGCCTAATCCTTATAGCTTTAGGCCTGTTTTTTATAATAAATTCACATTAATTTTACGAGTGACTGTTAGATGACAAAGGAGATATTTTCCAACCTTTCATAACTTGATCAATTGACAGTATCTGCACGGTTTTTTCAGTTTCTCCAGCATTCTTTAAATAAGGGGCAACATAATAATTATTTAGATAGTCAGCTGCATATTCATTAAATTCGCACATTCTATCCTTATAGAGTAAAAATTTAATACCTGATGATTCACGCCACTCAAATTTTCCATCATTCTCTTTAAAGCCATTAAAATTGGGTATCTTATCTGATAGTTTAACTGAACCTGTTTTGACACAACTCGAAAATATTCGATAACTAATTTTTCTTCTGTCTTCTATATTTGGTAAGCGTAATATTGCCCATGCGTCAGGGATTAAAAAATTGACTTCACTGTCCTCTATTTGAGAGATAAACTTAAATTTGAAGAGGGCTGTGAGATCGGTTTTCTCATCTACTATTTGTTGAATACCTGTTAAACCGAATTTATTCAATTGGTATTTCAAAAATTTATAGCATTTGGCAATATCAACATTGTTGTCATTAAACTGAGCATTATCTCGATGCAATTGCTCTGCTAAGCCATCTAAAGTGGATTCTCCAATTTTTACATTAAGTAATATACGAAGAGCCCCTGATCCAAGCATATGCTTAAACTCTTTATATACATCTTCAGTATTTTGTTTCATGAACACCTCGGTTGCCTAATATCTAATGACATTATCTATTAATAATTAAATAATATTTGGCATCTAAATCGCACCAAATTGTCATCATACCTTGGTACTGTTTTGTTGCCAAGAGGGTTATGCAATAGAGTTCATGCCATGATTAAGCATATAAACGATTCTCGTTATAAAGCCTTGATAGACTGGCTAAAAGCTGCTCGTAATGAGCAGGGGTTAACTGTGCGTGACCTTGGTAAATTACTGGGTGAGCCTCACCAGTTTGTGGTAAGAATAGAAACCTGTGAAAGAAAACTGAATGTATTTGAATACGTTCAGTATTGCGATGTATTAAATCTGCCTAAAGAGAAAGGCTTAGATATTTTAAGTACTCCTATCCAATCAATTTATTAATAAAATAGTATTTAATAAGAGCAGTTGTACATACTGCTTAATTAGGTATTTCTCATTTAAAAATAAGGTTCCACTAATATATTTTTAAAAAATATTTGAAAGTTCCAATAAATGGATCAATAATGGGGCTGTAATAAAAAGGAACTACAATTTGAAAGTCATTGGTCGAGAGTTAATTACTACGTACATAGCGAATAATTGTGATGCGCAAAAGCCATTGCAATGTTGGTTACGTGAAGTAGAAGAAGCTTCTTGGAAAGATAAGGAAATAATAAAGATCTCTTATCGAGGAATCGACTTTTTGCCTAATAACAAAGTTATATTCCACTTCTTTGCTGGAAGCTTTAAATTACTTGCGTTAATTGTTATTGGAGCCGGTGTCATTATTGTAGAAAAAATAGGGTCCATTGCTGAATCAAGCAAATGGAATCTTAAGTAGGTGAGCAATATGAAAATAAAAATCATTACAAATGAAAAAGAACGAATAGAGGCTCAACAGCACCTATCGATGCTTATTGAAAAAGATCCCATCGCAAATGAAGATTTAATAGGTGTGTTAGGGCTTTTAATTGAAAATTACGAGAAAGAACTTTTTGATATTGGCTTGCCAGATCCCGTTTCTGCTATCGAATATCGTATGGAACAACAAAATTTATCTAGAAAAGACTTAATTCAATATTTAGGTACAAAAAGTAGGGTATCTGAAATATTGAATAAGAAAAAGTCATTAAGTCTATCTATGATTCGTTCATTACATGAAGGATTGGCAATCCCATATGATGTACTCCTGCAAGAACAAGAGCATGAACTAGACAATAGAGATGTCAATTATAATGATTATCCAATCTCAGCAATGTTTAAGCTTGGTTATTTTGGCAAAACCATAGCAAATATAGCAGATGCTAAAGAACGTGCAGAAGAGCTTATTAAGGGGCTTCTCAAGCCTGTAGGTATGAATACCTTTGATAATTGTTCAGCTCACTTAAGAAAAAGTGATGCACATACAACAAATAAAAAAATGGATTCATTGGCTTTAGCAGCTTGGCAAGCAAAGGTTTTAAGCAAAACACTCAATACTAAGCTGCCAAATTGTGATCTAGAACGAATAGATCTTGATTTCATGAAAAGAGTTTTAAAGCTTTCAAGCCTGGAAAAAGGGCCGCTATTAGCTAAAGAGTTGCTTGCAAAAAATGGAATACATTTAGTTTTTGAAAAACATTTGCCCAAAACATATTTAGATGGTGCTGCGATGTGGGGCATCGATGGTAATCCTGTTATTGGTATGACTATCCGCTATGACAGACTAGATAATTTTTGGTTTGTTTTAATGCATGAGTTAGCACACGTATCGCTTCACTTGAAAGAGACAAAAATACCGTTTTTTGATGATCTTGACAGTTCAGAACACGTCAATAATCAGGAAGATGAGGCTGACGAAAAAGCTTTAGCCGCTTCATTATCAAAAAATGACTGGTCAAAATATATTGGCATGCTAGATACACCTAATAGTGTTCTAAGCCTTGCAAATAAGCTCGGAATAAGTCCTGCGATTATTGCAGGTAGGTACAGAAAAGATACCGGAAACTATCGAATATTTAACCGCCTAATTGGCAGTAATCAGGTAAGAGATATGATTTTTTAAAATTTATGGGAAGGTATCACAAGGTAATGTTGGCGCATTACCTTGTGACAGATGACCCAAACAAACGAGGCACATCTTAGGAATTTTTACGTTCCAGACAGGCTTACTTTAGTCAAAAACGTAAAACATTTCAACCTAATGCCTCTTAAATATAGGAGTGTGCATTATGGCCACTAAAAAGAAAATCCCTGTTCCAGAGGGTATGAAGTTAATCTTTCGCAGATATAGAAAGGACCCTAAGTCAAACCAGATGCTTGATGCAAGGCGTTATGGTTGTAAAGCTTGGCCCATTCTTGTTCCAGCTGAAAGTTAGCGTAAACGAGCAGTTTATATGTAGCTGCTCAAATTTATATTTTAGAGGATAGTTGAAATGACTAATACTAAACAAAGCTCTAAGCAGTTAGCTTCAAAAGCTGCTTCAACATTAAATGATCCATCGGCGTCTCAAATACAAAAGTCGTTAGCGGCATCAGTATTGAGCCAATCTAGCTCAACACATCAAACGAGCTCCGGAATGGAAACCAAGGCTTCAAATGTTATGAAGAGCGACAAATACAGTGATGATACAAAATCATTTGCTGCATCTGTTCTCTCACAGTCAAACAAAGCCCGGTAATGTTCTGTTTAGGGGATAAGCAGAGATTACCTGCTTATCCCCTATCTTGGGTTTAAAAATACACCATGGCAACTTAAAGATGAGTTTAACAAATGGCAAATAAAAAAATTTGGGCCTATGGAAAGGACATTAATGGCGATTATATAACTGGTGAAGTACACCCTTTGAGGATTTTTTATATTTGGGAAGTACTTAAGCTGAAGCGTGACAATATTCATGAATTCAATAAGATTACTTTCATGAGTACTCAAAAAGATCCAAATGCGAGAACTGAAATGTCTTCTGTAATAAAAGGCTTCTTTAGGTATATAAAAAAACCTAAACAATCTATTAAAGAAGATAAAGATAGTGATTCATTATCTCATTCTATTGCGATATTAGCTCTTGCAGAACAAAAGCAACTCAATTTCACGTGTGGCGAGGTTAAGTTCACAATTGACGTTGATGAACTGCGCACTGAAGATGTAAAAATACAACTTACAAATAGAGATACATTCGATTATTACTATCCAGATCTAATTTGTCAGTTTTCTTCGCCACAAGATCTAGCTGAAAAATGGGGGGGGAAAGTAGCTTTAGAAGTTAAACAGACTCATGCTTGTGACCCTGAAAAAATACATGACTTTAAAAATCATTGTATACCGATCATCGAGATAGATATTGAAAAGTGGTCTATTGAAAAAAAATACGAAACAAAATCACCTTCACCAGAGCAATTAGAAGATTACTTTTATTTCTGGAAAAACGTGTTTAGTAAAAATATTTTCGGTAAAATTTTAAGTGATCCGGTCACTCCTCAATATTATGAAAAAAAAGAGATTGAATTTAAGAGCCGTATTGATTCGTTACAATCCCAAAACAAGCAGTTAGCGGATGGATACCAAGGAGTGAAAAAGCAAGTTTTAGCTATTGAAACTAAAAACACCCGATTAACTTCTAATATTGACAGCTTAAATGAAAAATACGTTAAAGAAGTCAAAGAGTTGAATGCATTAATTAATGATAAAAACAGCGCTATTAGCATACTTGAAAGTAGAGGACTGTTTGACTTTATTAAACAAGCTTTTAAGGTTAATTAAAGTGAATAGCCGATTTTTGCCCGTTACTGGCGGCCCCCTGCATCAGGAGCCAATAGATAATAATGTGCTCAGATACCGGTAACTTAAAACTATTTTAACCGTTTCGTCCTAGAAGCTTTTTTAACTTTTGCTGCGCTACTTTGTCACCTGATGATAGAGCTTTATATTCATCAATAAGCTTTGTTAAGCCTGAATTTTTCTCACCACGAAAATATTCAATATTACGCTCTATTTTCTTCAAGATCTTAACTAGACTAACATCATTAACCTGTGAAACATCTTCTTTGTGAGCAAATAGGCTTTTCTCTTGCGGAAAGTTCACAAAGTAACGTAAACCACGCTTACTTTATATCGAATTGTGATTTAAAAACCCGCGCTTTATGAATCATATATAGAGTAATTTTGATTTATAAAATAAAGATGTATAAATCAAATTAATTCTTTTGGGCAGGGCTGAACTATTTAAACGTCTGCGCTTTGTAAAAATGTTCAAATCGTTGTAAATGATAGCGAACATCTCTTGATAGCTCAAAGTGCTAGTCAGATGAAGTCCAAACTTATTCATCGAAACTGTAAGATCAGATATGAGCTATATTTCAAAAAAAGCATCTGAATTTGCTAAGCATTGATACATTACCTTCTTCCAGTGATTAGCAAACTGCTCGGAATCTATGAGAGGTTGAAGGTTAGCATTCACAAAACCATTTTTGATTGCCTGTGGTGTTGCTTGAGGATCAAAACCTAATATTACATCTACAAAGGCATTCTTTTGATCAATTACTTCACTTAAATGTTTGCCTGCTTCCAAGCTATACCTATTAGCTAAATCTAAACCATTGAAGTGGTTTCTAGCTCTGTTCTTTTCTTCTGGGCTCCAAGCAGCAGGGCATTGGACGGAATAAACTACAGCACCATCATCTTCATCAATATACTCGGCATATACCCACTGCTCTTGATAAAAAATACCTTTATCGACATAAGGGTGAATAGCTTGTTCGTCTTCAACAGTAGCGTAAGCTTGCCCCTTTTCACCCATATTACAGTCACGACAAGAAGGAACTAAATTAAGTGGCATTACAGAAAATTCAGGAAAATGAGCTTTGGGTAAAAAGTGATCTAAATTCTTGGTCTGCCCTATGTCACCACAAAATGGGCAACGCTCCCCAGAAGAAACCAGCAAAGCATCGTAATAGTCTCTTGCAGGCTTATCTTTATCACGTAAATTATTTTCATATAGATTAACTAATTTTCTTTTTGTCAGATGTCCAACAACTGGTGTTGTATTAGTTAAAGGGTTAACTTTAGGGTATGTATATAAATTACCAGCCAAACTTAAGGCTTGATATTGTTGTTCTTTAACGTAAAAGGTTGGGAAAACCGAAATAAAGTTATTACGTACATTAACTTGCTCCATCCCTTCTGAGCATTTTACTAACATGTCATTGAAAGAAATATTAGGTAGGGTTAGTCTTTTCATTGTGCTTTTTTTGCATCCCTACTTAAAACCATTGCTTTTAAAACGGTTCTACCTTCTAAGCCTATTTGATTTTTATAGTCTGACAATATTTCATCATAGGATGCTCCAGATTCAACAGACTTAGTCAAAAGCGAGTGATATCCTGAGTTTGCTACTTCAAGAACAAATACTTCACGAGTTAAAACGCCAAGGTTTTCTCCAAAAGTTTCTATTTCTGGTCTTGCAACAGTAATAGCTTCTCTAGAGCGAATGACCTTCCATACACATGATTTAGGTATTTCTTGCAGAACTACAGGGGAGTGTGTTGCGATGATAGCTACGCCATTTTTGACATATAGCAGGTCGCTTAAAGTACGCAAAAATGCGGAAAGCAAAGGTGGGTGCAAATGACCTTCTGGCTCGTCTAATAATACGAGGGATTTTTCTCCAACCGTATCGACTAACCTTGTAATGGTAAACAATACAATTGCATGACCCGAACTCATCCGTTTTAAATAGCTTTGAATATCGTTATAAACTAGCTCTTTGAACTCATCACTATCTACTTGGCAGTTTGGATGCTTTTCTCGTAAGTTAGCATACCTAGTGTTAAGAATGCTTAGCCCCATGTTTTCGAAATTTTGATCGCTACTTAATTTATCAATAGCGTCAAGCCACAAGCCTTTCTTATCTTCATTACGCAAGCATCCTATTAACGCTGAAACAAAGTCTTTTCGAAGATCTCCTAATGAATTCAATGCTTCACTATTTTCTCTGTTTTTTAAGCCGATATAGAAGTACTTTGTTCCCTTAGCCGGATCTGGTTGTTCTTGAGGTGGAGTAAAAGGGTCAAATGCGCTAAAAGATACAGAAACTAAGGAGCGAAAATAGCCATTAGGAATGCGAGACTCAGTAAATATACTACTTTCTGTAAACAAACATGATTCATGCTCAGGATTTGTGATTGCATCAATCATACCGTTTAAAATAGTTGTCTTTCCGCAACCATTACGTCCGATAAATGCATGAATATTTGTACTTGGAACTGAGCCTACTTTAACTTTAAATGGTATTTTTAAGTTACAAAAACCATCTAAACCCTGTCTTACAAAGTTAAAATCAAAATCTGATAACTCAGCAAGCCCGTTTAATACTCTGGAGAATTGACCATGTACATCGGATAATGTTACCCCACGAAAGAGAGATGTATTTAATACTTCTTCATCTTCAATATCTTTTAATTTTTCGGGCTTATAAACAATATCTTCTAATGCAGCTAAAATGTGCTGTTTCAATTCAGGGGGTAACTTATTTAAATTTTTATAATATTCTGTATCAGTTCCTAATGAAAAGTACTGATCATTTAGAAGCGAGAAGCTTTTTCCTAGTGTTGTGTATGTGCTTTTGTCAGTAGTTTGCCCTTTAAAAGCAATTTTTACATTTCCAATCTCATGCTCTATTCCTTCCTTATCAAAAACAGTTAAATAAAACATGGTGACAAAGGAGTAATCATTCCAATTATCTACACTTAAATATGCTGTATCTACAGAAGCAGGAGCTTTGCGGCCATAATTATCTAAAATTACAAAATTCATCACTACATCCCACCATAAAACGTATTAACAAAGCCTTTTAGCTTTTCAGCTAACCTTGGTATTACTTTCTTGCGCTGTAATACACTAGGTGGTTTTTCCATAGTCGCTACTATGTCTTCACGTAGTGGCTCTTGGTTGCTGAATATCATGCGTTCAACAAGCTCTTTTACGTTTTCAGGTATCAAATGCTCTTCTTCAGCCATTGCTTGGGTGGCTTTTTCTTTTTCAACTTCCCAGTAGGCGGCAAAGGCATCATCAACTTCTTCGGCTGATTGCACATCTGGTAGGTTTTCTTGAATGAATTTATCAATCAGTTCTTGCTTACTGCGCAGTTCAGGATCACCACCAATGGTTTGCATTAGTGCTTTATACTGCTGCTGGTATTCTTCGTCAGAGTCTGATTGTTTAAGCTTGCTCAGTAGCTTTAAGATGTAAGCAACATTCACTTCGTCCATCGCTAGCAGCTCAAGCTCAAAGTCTATTTCTTCTAATATCGACTCTTTTTCAGGGGCCGTATTAGTTTTAACCTTGTCGTATAAATCGAGGTACTTACTTTTATAGTCTTCATATTCTTGTTCTTGAATACAGACATCATCAAACTTAAAGTCAGCAAACGTAGAAAGCACATTACGTAAACGCATTAACTCCCTGAATGCTTTAATAAACTCAAGTTCAGCGTTTTCATCTTCAAGGCTATCAACACTCGCCGTATCAGGTGCGATGGTTTGCATTTGGTCTAACGCTTGGTTAAACATCTTAATGAATTCTTCATACGGCGGCATGATCACCGTATCTTTCGCATCTTTGTTTGAAAACAACGCTAAGGCATCATCTGTGCGCTTTTTCAGATTACGGAAGCTAATGATATTACCTTGCGATTTTTGCTCGTTTAAAATGCGATTGGTGCGTGAATATGCTTGAATTAAACCGTGGTACTTAAGGTTCTTATCAACATAAAGCGTATTTAAGGTTTTACTATCAAACCCGGTTAAAAACATATTTACCACAAGCAAAATATCAACTTTTCGCTCACGCACTTTTTTAGAAATATCGTTATAGTAGTTGTAGTAAGACTCGCTATCTTTAGTGGTATAGCTACTGCCAAACATTTTGTTGTAGTCGCCAATAAACTCTTCTAGTCTGTCTCGGCTATGGCTGGCTATACCTTCATACTGGGCTTGAGGCTCTGCAACTTTATCCAATACAACTTCGTCTAAGCCATCTGCATCTGGGTCTTCTTCGTTAGCGGCATACGAAAAAATAGTGGCAATTTTAAGGTTATGTTTACCTTCCGCTTTTTTCTGTGCAAATAGCTCGTAATACTTAATTAATGCAGGCACGCTTGAAACACAAAACATGCCGGTAAAGGCTTTGCTATGCGTTTTACGATTATGCTGAGCAATAATGTAATCGGTTATTTTTTCTAACCGAACTTCAGATTCCATTAACTCTTTAGTGTCGATACCTTCAACGTCTATATCAACTTCATTGGCACTGTCTTTTTTCTTATAACGGCCCACATACTCAACATTAAACTTAAGTACGTTTTCGTCTTTAATTGCATCAACAATGGTGTATTTATGTAGTGGTTTGTGGAATAAGTCACTGGTGGTGTATTTACGAGAAAACTTAGACACCGCATTCTCTGCAAAAATAGGCGTACCGGTAAAACCAAACATTTGATGATTCGTAAAAAACTGACTAATGCGCTGATGAGTATCGCCAAACTGACTGCGATGACATTCATCAAAAATAAACACCACGTTTTTGTCTTTTACTGGCTCCATTCGGCTTGAATAACGTTTATTGCTAATAGCGTTATTAAGCTTTTGAATGGTGGTTACAATCAGCTTTTCATTGCGGCGAGTATTAACCTTTCCGCCTTTCGCTTTAGTTGATGACTGCTGCTCACCGTCTTTCTCAAGGTAATACACATCTTTACCGGTAAACTGGTCAACTAACACTTTAGTTTTGTCAGTGCCGTCTACACAGCCCTTGATGAAACTATTAAATTCTTTAGCTGTTTGGTAATCCAAATCTTTGCGGTCAACTACAAACACCACTTTGTGAATGGCGCTATCACCCGTAAGCAACTGAGCCGTTTTAAATGAGGTAAGTGTTTTACCAGAGCCAGTAGTATGCCAAATGTAACCATTTTGCTTTTCTATTGATTGATTACTGGCTTTTAACTGTTCACGCTCTTCAACTCGGTCAATTATCGCTTCTGTGGCATATATTTGATACGGGCGCATTACCATTAATATGCGGTCTGTTTCGTTCAGTACCACGTATTTAGTGATCATATCAGTTAGGTGTTTAGGGGTTAAAAACACCTTAGCGAATTGGCTTAACTCGGTATAACGGTCGTTATTTTCTTTTGCCCAGAAGAAGGTTTGCTTAAAGCTTTGTTTGCGGTTATTGGCGTAGTACTTAGTATTAACGCCATTAGAGATAACAAACACCTGAACATATTGGAATAAGCCATCTTCAGCCCAGTAAGAATGGCGCTGATAGCGATTAATTTGATTAAACGCTTCTTTAAGCTCTAAGCCACGGCGCTTTAACTCTATTTGAACAAGAGGTAAACCGTTAACCAAAATGGTTACGTCATAGCGGTTTTTGTAACGGCCTTCTACGGTAACTTGTTGGGTAACTTGAAAGTGGTTTTTGCTAACATCGGCATCAATAAAACGAATGTAACCAGCGGTGCCATCGTCTTTATTTATTTGCAGCCTATCACGCAGTATTTTCGCTTTATCAAAGACATTGCCTTTAGCTAAAACATTGCGAATTTGCTTAAGTTCATTGTCACTTATCTCAAAGCCATTAAGCTTTGAAAGCTGCTTTTTTAAGTTAGCTCTTAGTGATTCAACATCGGTGATATTAGCCTTTTCAAACTGCTGCTTACCATCAACTTTTTTAGCAAGCTGAGCAACTAAGTTATCTTCTAATTCTTGTTCTGACTGATAGGCCACATTAACTTCCTTGTGTTAGCTTTCTAGTAATTTATCCATTTTCTTCTTGGCAACGTGTTCTAATAATTTTCTGCCAGAGTCAAAAATGACCTTAAATGGAAAGTCTTTAAATTCAGACTTTAATTTGGAGAAAACTTCTTTATTGGCAAGCGATTTAGCAAAGTCATGACCCGTCTGGGTTAACCTTAAATCTTTAAGAACAACACCCCATTGACCATCCAAGCTTTGATAAATCCCCATATGTTTCAAATTACCAATTTCGAGAGAACTTAAACTTACTAATTCGTTATCAATTAAAATTTGGTAATGAAATAAAAACTTCTGATTAATGTCACCATTCTCATCATGTGGAATTCCTGCCTTTTTTAAATCGGCAAAAGTAATATGAGCAGTTTCAGCTTCAATAAATACAGTTAAAATATCTTTTATATATTCGAGATCAATTTTCATACCTAGTCCTTTAATTATACAAACATCTGCTGTAACAAACCTTTTTTGAAGGTTTTTGTTAGTTCTATTTGCTCATTTACCGCATTAACTTTTGTTTCAAGAGCTTTTATAAAACTAACAATTTTTTCTCGTTCACCTTCACAAGGTAACGGAATAGGTAAAGCATAAAAATCGGCAGATGTTATATTCATTCGGTCATGTCTGGCACCAAAGTTCGCAATGCTGTGCATATATCGATGCCACATAGTTGTATTAAAATATTGCTCTAAATAATCTAAAACGTTTTCATCTTTAAAGCGGAAAGCAGTATAAAGAGGCGACATAACACCTTGGCCTATGTGGTTGCGTTTAATAGGGCCAACAGGCGCAAGTTCAGAAATTCTAGGGTTATAAATAAAGTCATTCTTTTCAACAACGGTATATCCAGTCAAGTTACCTTGATTAGCTATATCTTTATTGAAATAATCGCCTTGATTTACAATGCCACTTTTAGCTGAGTTGGTTAGTACAGCATTAACAGCATTATCTTTGTTTTTAAGATTATTTTTATCAGCTAATTTTGATAATAGCTTTGTTTTCCAATCAGGAAAGTCATTGCCATTTTCATCTTTAAAGCGGATATATTGCTTGAATAGCTTTTGCATCACGCCTTTTTTATATTGCGTTAACAAAGCATGTTTTTCTTTAAGTAGACTGATTTTTTTATCTACTGATGAAAGGAAGTCTGCGATTTTTTGTTGTTCGGATAACTCTTGAGGTGTTGATACCTTTAACCTCATGAGATCCTTGGTATAAATGGCTGCGACAGATGTAGTGCCACTTGCTACTCTCTTTAATTTTTTTAATCCCCAAAAAGAATTAAATACATAATTAAAAAAATAGTTGTTTTCAAACTTCATTCTTAAAAGGTTAGAATTGTAATATGCTGTCGGTAATTCATTTCTCCAAACAGCTACTTTACCAACCAAATCTAATGTATTTCTTGTATTAAAGAACAAGTCGCCTTCTTGAATTTTATCCTCTGCCGCTGGAATATCTCCTACAATATATTCAAGTTTATTAGTAACAAAGTAACCTCTTCCAACATTACCCATTTTAATAAGAGGATATGCGTTTTTCTCAATAGAGTTTTGGTAATTCCCTCCTAATTTATAGCTTGAAACTAAATCCTCTATACGACTCTCAACCCAATTAATTTTGAATTCAGGGAAGCGTAATGTCGGTGCTAATCTTTGCACTTTACATCTCCTCCGAAAGAACATTTATACCTAATTCAGAACAGTACTTATCAATACTTTGATTCACACTTGCAAGCGACCCATCTATTGCATTTATACTATTGACGGTGACTTCTAAATCTACAGTAGTTTCTTCTTCAAAAGTATCAACATACCTAGGAATATTTAGGTTAAAATCATTCTCTACTTCTATTTCATTCATTGGCACTGAGTTAGCAAACTTGTCAATAAACTCTCGTTTTTGAACAGCTCTTAATATTTCTTCTAAATCAATCTCTCGTAGATAATTCTGATTTGTTGACTTCCCATAATTCTGGCTTGCATCAACAAATAAAATATCATCATTAATATCCCTATTTTTCTTAAGTAATAAAATACAAGTAGGAATTCCTGTGCCATAGAAGATGTTCGCTGGCAAACCAATGACCGCATCAAGGTAGTTTTTATCTTTGATTAAATGTTTACGAATATGGCCTTCGGCTGAACCACGGAATAATACGCCATGCGGTAATACTACCGCCATAGTGCCATTTTCATCTAGTTGGTGAATCATGTGTTGAACAAAAGCAAAATCAGCCTTACCTTTTGGTGCTAATTTACCGTAATCTTGAAAGCGCTCATCCGTTAGAAAGCCTGCGGAGGCACTCCAATCTGCCGAAAATGGTGGGTTTGCGACTACAGCTTCAAAGCGCTTTTCGACATGGTGTGGTTGCTCTAGTGTGTCGTCTTGCTGAATATCAAAATTACGGTAATGCACACCATGTAAAATCATGTTCATGCGAGCTAGGTTGTACGTACTTGGGTTAGATTCTTGACCAAAATAGCCGCCAATATCACCGCCTTTGCGTTTAATCTCTTTTGATACTTTTAATAGTAGCGAACCTGAACCACAAGTTGGGTCGTAAACACTTTTAAGCTTGTCTTTACCTTGCGTTACAAGTTTGGCAAGTAATGTAGAAACCATAGGTGGCGTATAGAATTCACCAGCTTTTTTACCTGCACCAGAAGCAAACTGACCAATAAGGTATTCGTAAGCATCACCAAGTACATCAATATCAGTTTCATGATGAAGAAAATCAATATCATCAAGGTGGGTAAGTACTTTCGAAATAAGCTCGTTTTTAGCGTTTTCTGTTTTACCTAGTTTGTTTGATGTTAAGTCTAGGTCATCAAACAAGCCGTTAAAGTCATCTTCTGCGGCAGTACCCATTGTGCTTTGTTCAATATGGTTAAGCACTTCAGATAAGTCTTCTAAAATAAACTCGCCGTTTTCACCTTTTTGCGCCAATACATGAAATAACTCATTAGGTTTTAAGAAGTAACCTAAGTGGTCGATTGTCTCTTCTTTAATCGCTTCTAAGTATTCTTTGCCTTCGTCTGTGCTTTCATCAATAGCGTCAAACTTGATGCCGTCTTCTTTTAATAGCTCATCAGCATATAAATCCATTCGTTCAGACAAGTATTTGTAAAATATAAACCCTAAAATATAATCACGAAACTCATCGGCACTCATGTTGCCACGTAAAGTATTGGCAATGTTCCAGAGCTGTTTTTCTAATGCTTTTTTGTGTTGTTCAACCATGTTGGTTAACTTCCTTTTTAAATTCTTTAATGAGTATTTAGCTATGCTGATAGCCTGGTGCAATTGCGAGATTTTCTGCACCGTATAATGTTTGTATATTCTGTAAATAAAGCTGATATTCAGGGCCTGAAAGTGAGCCACTTTCAGAACAATCCACGTTCCAACGCCTTAATAAATAGCCTGCCATTGCCGCACGCACGTTAACTTCTAACATGCCTTTTTCCATACCAAAATCGAGCTTAATAGCGGTTGGATGTTTAACGTTATTTGGGTGCGGAGTAATTTGTAATGGCACCATACGCATCCACTGGTGATCTTCTAACTTATCTTCTTCAGGAGATGGTGTCTGTGCCAGAATTGTAACTTTGGTAATGCGAGTTAATACAAAGTCTCTAAATGACTTTGATTTGCGATCATACGCTCTTAAATGCCATCGTAAGCCATTATCTACGATTGAATGAGGCACAAGTTCTCTTGCACCTGAACCACTGCTTAAAGACGTGTATATAACGCTAATAGGCTTATGGTTGATAATCGCTTGAGATAGCTTAGCGATAATATCAATATCAGGTGCGTTTAACGGGCTTGGTGATTCAATAGGGAATGAAGTATCACCAATAGAATCAAAGCCATCACTGATGTTATTCGCTAACTTAATAAGAGTACGGCGAGCATCATGTTTAAATATGGGCTTGAATTGCGTGGTGATGAAGTATTTTTTTTCTACATTGTCATACGCCATATTCTCAGGCGCATTGTCTTTGTAGAATTTTAAATCTCTGGTTGCTGCGGCAAGGCCTAATTCGAAATGGCTGACTATTTCACTGCGAGTTACCATCCCAGTAAAATAGAGCTTAAAGTCGATATAAGCTAGCCGCTGCTTCTGTGCAAAACTAAATTCGTCCATTCGATAAATCTGATTCTATTGACATTTTCTATTTGAATTGAAATAGTATGTCTCATTATGAGTTAGACAGCAAATAGATTTTATGCTTTAGTGTTGATACAGATCATCACTATTTAAAAGCTTAAATTTATGTCTCATCAAAACAGCAACCCCTCCCTAGAAGAACATACTAATTTAACTGAACTAGAGCATTTAAAAGCTGAGCATTTTGATATTTATCAAGAGCTGATGAAGCAGTTTAAATTTGATGATCGGGTGTGCCATGAATGGCTGACTAAACCCAAGCGCCCCTTGCAAGGTAAGTCACCTTTTGAGCAACTTGCGATTGATGCTGAAGTAGTAATGGAGATGCTAGTTCGCATGAGAACTGGTGACTTTTCATGAGGGGCAAGCGCTAGTGAATATTTTATTTTTATGCACTTCTAATATTCAGTGCAGCAAAACCGCTGAAGAATTGTTTCGTGCTGCAAATAGCGGTCACGAGTATAAATCAGCAGGTCTCAGCGCCAAATACGTGCAGAAAGCTAACTCGACACTTTGCACTGAAGAAATGTTGCAATGGGCTGATCAAATTTATGTGTTTGAACAGCAACACATTGACCGCATTAAAAAGCACACAGGGGATGTTTATTTGTCTAAAATAACTAATTTAAAGATTCCTGACGATTACCAGTATTTTCAACGAGAGCTGGTTTTACTTTTACTAGAACGAGTTAAATTAGTAAGTTGTGTTAAAACTTCGAGCATAAACCATAGTGTAGCTTTTGATTTAGGGGCTCGCCTTCTTGAAAAGTGGGGTTGTACTACTATTCAGAAGCTAGCAATTTTAGGAATAACTAAAGCTGACTTTCATCGCTATCAAAAAAATATAAACACGGTTTATTTAGATAAAGAGCAGCTAGAGCGTCTTAGTTACCTCGCAAACATTCATCAAAACCTTAAAGTGGCTTTTTCTAATCCTGATAACGTCTATGGCTTTATGAATATGAAAAATAATAATTCATATTTTAATGGAAGAACTCCACTATCGATCATAGCTACGGGTAACTTTGACTCTTTAGATGAAGTATTTAAGCGAATAGATTGTATGCTACACGGAGCCTAATCGACTTTTATAACAGTAAGTTACGATTTGTACAATTATCGATTGTGCTTACTAGGGATCATGCACTACGGATTTCAGTAAACTGTTTTATATGTAGTTCCATATGCTGCTCGAACGCCTTTTTTACATCTATATCCACATCTGTTTTATTTATATCGAAAGTCCCAGGTAACAAAGCCAATATGGCTGCATTTCCACGTAACTTTAAGACCGTTTTGATATACTTTTTTGTTGTCTCTATATCCGCATGACAAAGCTGCATTTGTAACCAGCTATGGATATCACTCAACATAGACATATTGATTTCCAAATCAGTCACTTTTTCATAATTCATAAGTATATGTGTTGCACCAGTGTGACGAAGATCATGAGGTATAACTTTTTTCCCAATTTTTTTTGATGCGGTTTTAAAAGCCTCTTGGAGCATATGACTAGAAACTGGCGTTCCATGTTGATTTATCCATAATGGTGGATACTTGGTAATTAAAGGGTCTTTACAATGCTTGGAAGGGACATATTTTTCTATTAGTTTTTTACGCCGCTCTTCGAAGTCATGATTCAATAGCAATTCATCAATGAATTTCATCGTATGTATTGTGACTGTACAGTGAGCGTTAGAACCACCTTTATTACGAAACCATAACTCTTGAGTTTCAATATTAGCGCTTTGCATTTCACGATAACTTTTCCATAATGGATTCTTTGCATTCGGGCTTTTCGGGAACTGCCTTATTCCACCGTTTCGGAGTAATGTTTGCAGCATTGCAATGGCCATAACACCAAACACGCTATCTTCTTCATTTAATGCTTTAAATAGTTGCCAAAATTCATCCATTGTTAAAACACTATCAGCATATGTTTCATTCTTAGTTAACCAGTCATCTGGGACTGTATTATTCTTCTTTCTTCTGACTGTATCTTTATTTCCTCTTGTATGTGATTGGAAATCACCTTCGGGATTGCGTTTTTTTTCAAAGAAGTTGGACGCTGGAAATTTCATATTATGATGAATGTTATTTGCTGTTAAATAATCGAAGTAAGCCTGCCACGATGAAACATAAACCTGGATAGAGTTACCTGTAAAGCTAGTGTCATGCATAAAATCCATTAAATCTTCAACATCTTCATAAGTAGCCTCATACGGATCAATTCCATTATCTTCAAAAGTATCGAATAAAAATTTTAAGTGGTACGCTGTAGTTCTTAACGTTTCTTCGCTTGCAGATTTTTTCTTATTAGGTATGGATGAAGGCTCATTTTTAAAAGCATGTAAGAATGAAAAAAGCTGTTCATGGACATGCCCATTACTAGTTATGGGGATCCCGCAAGAAAGAAGGTTGCTTTCAGTAAATTTAATTGGCATTTAATTTCTTACCACTATTATTTCGTCAATGAATGTTTCTCTTTCAATATCAACTTTTTCAAGACGTGCAACATATTCAATAAGTATTGAAGATGGTATTTGTCTATCAAATGGTCGAGCCATATTTCTTGTTTGTATTAAAGGAATTGGGGTATTGATTACAACAGCACAAATTAGTGCTGTTGGGTTAGTTTTCGCAATAAGGTTAGCCCATTCAAAACGATCAATAAGCGTTAAATTACAGCAATCAATTATTAGAGAGTGGCGATCAGGGTAAAGCTCTCCTTGTTCAATCCAGGTGGTTTTTCCGCTGCACGGTAGGCCAACCATTAAGTATACCCTTGTTAATATTGGCTTTTTCAACTCAGTAGTTATGTTTTTTCGCGTATCACTCCAAGCTGAATTTCTTAAACTAATATCATCAAAGTTATACTTACCATCGACAAAAAGAAGTGTATCAGGTGAGAACACTTTAGCTGAACCAACAAATGACTGTTTAATTTTTGGTGAAGAAATTGCTTCGTATGCGTATTTATCAAGTTTCTCTTGAAGTTCTTCTATTTCTTTCCTTTTAGAAGATAAAGAAGCACTTAACCTGTTTTTATCAATAAGTAGTCTGGCAGATTGATCTTGCGCATTTTCTGACTCTTTTCTTAATCGAGAGATTTCTTCATCCTTGATGCCGATCACCGTGTCATCAAACTCCATTGATTTATCTTTGTTCCATGTAGTGATTTTTTCACCTAGATCAGTAAATAAGTTATTATATTTTGACTCTGAAAAATTAGGTTTATAAAAAGTTGTTCTATTCAATCTCGACTCTTCAGCTATTTTAGACAGTACAAGTCTTTTTTTACCTTCAGCTTTTGCTTGAGATAGATGATCAATGTATATATTTAAAGCATCATCATACTTTTGCTGTGGCGAGCGTTTATCTTCGTCTTGCTCACTTGGCTTTTTAGCTATTTTTTTAACCATTAGCTAACTCTACCTCGATATCCCCAAAGACTTCTTTTATGTCTTTAGCGTACTGTTTAATAAAAATTTTAGCTGTTTGCTCTTCATCAAATGAGCTTTCTAGACCTAATAGAAGTTGCTTATAGAACACGTAAGCTTCATAAAGTGGTAAGCTCCAATCTCCCATTAGTGAATCTTTGCACTTATTTCCAATACAGTTCGCCAAATCTGGTAATGTACCTAAAACTTCTGAATATGCTTTAGAAAAACCAGAGTCACTTCTCATTCGTCGATATTTATCATGACTGCAAGGGGACTCAGTAGTATCGTTTGCATTTCTCATACAAATAACACTCATTGGTGTTAAAAGAGCATTCATTTGACCTGATTGAATGCGTTCATAGAGCAAGACTTTAAATTGTTCTTTTAAAGTTAAATTTAGCTCTGCTTCTGTTAGAGATTCAGATTGATTAATATCTTTTTTAAGCTCTTCAATGCCTGTTTTTAATGATTCTGCCTTACCTCCTGCAATTTGATCGTTTACTATCGCATTAGTGATTTGCTCAACGGTTTTAAAGGTACTTTCCTTAATAATTTCTTTTCGTTTTTTAATTACGATGGGATTATTTTTCAAGTAAGCATCAGGCATAAGCCCATTTGAGTGTCCGAATAATTTTTTTAAAATTAAAATAGCAAACTTACTATGACTTCCGATCCAACCAGCAAGAGTCGATCTATAGCAATGAGCTGTAGCTTCATAGTCTTTGTCTTCATCTATGATCAAATCAATAGAGTAATAGTTAAAAAAGTATCGAATAATTTGGCTAGTAACTTTACCATCTGCAATTGCCCACTCTTCACCTTCTTTTCGTTCTTTACCCCTGTTAATTTTCTGTACACGATTAAGTAAAAATTTAGACGATTTTTCCCATCGAATTGCTTCTAACAGCTTTGTTGCTTTATAAGTTCTGGAAGGTACTGGAATAACAAAGTTTTTCAGTTTAGTTTTTTTTATGTTGAGAACGAGGTAATAAAGTAAATCACTACGCTTAGATGAAATGCAGCATCCCACTTGTAAATTTCTTAGATCTACATTTCTAATGCCTGTTGTTAAAAGAATAATTTGAGTTGCTGCTCCCCTTGCTAATTTAAATAAATCATTTAGCCATGACATTGTTATTTTGCCCTTAACATCAAATTCTAAAGGTAAAAATGATTTGAAGTACCGTCCATAATTCTCAACAATAGTTCTTGAAATAAATGTATTTATTTGAGGTTTTTTGCTGTTCTTTTCACGCTTTGAGTTTTTGTCTTGATTACTTCTAACCAAATAAAAAATCTCAGATATAACACGTATTCTTTCTTCAGATATCCATGGTTCAGCATGTGTAATAATCTGACTGATTTGGGAAAGTGGAATCGGGATGTATGGAGTTGCTATATGATAATAACCGAGCTGATTGTTTACATTATTCACCCAACTTGAAATGTCATTTCCTTCCCAAGGTAGCTCCAAATTACCGTGTAAAAAAGGTGCTTCTTTAATAGAGTCAAATGGAGTTTTTTCTACATAAGAAAAAACAGATAATGCATGATAGTTAAAAACGCTTTGTTTCTTTTGAATATAACAAGATACTACCTGCGTAATATCTCCTTTTTTTAGGTACGATAAGCCTTTAATAGAAGAGCTACCACTAATTGTAAGTATATTCTTTTCTTCAAGAAGGTGACCAAATTTAGACATAAATTCAGGAACAACATTGATAATGCTTGTTGCTTTGTTGTTTAGTTCTATTTGGTGGTAAATGACAACTTTAATGAGCACCATTAAAGGAAATTGATTTTCACTAAAGTAGTTTAACCATTTAAAATCTGGCTGGTCAAAGTTCTTGAATTTCCAAACGTTATCAGAAAACTTTGATTCGTTAGATATTCTACTCATATCGTAGGTGTCATACTTTTCGCCAAGAGCTTTTAAACATTGTAGCTGCTGGTAAAGTTGACTATTTAGTACATTTAGTTTTAAAAGGTTTTCCATTTTAAAATCCTTTTTGTGAAAAAATTGGAGGCAAAAGAGCTTGTCCATTTACCCAACATTTGTTTGCATAGATATAAGCCTCTTCTAAAAGCTTTACACCATTTACATGTTCTTTCTTGAATCGCTCTAAAGAGTCAAGCGCAATAGTATGTTTATCAATCAATGTTGAGTTAAATAAGTCAGGTGTCTTCTCCATAACTTTTTCATACTGCAATACCCTGTAAACAATACGAGGAAGATGGCCAGAAAAAACTCTAGATCTTTTACAGCCAAGGCATAAATCAAAACTTTTACAATAATCTAAATGAATTAATTCTTTAGGCGTAGGTTGCGTAGGGTCAGTACAATCACATAGATATCTTTGCTTAAAATTTGTCAGTGATTTATCTTTACCAACTACAATTTCGCCTTCGAACTTTAAAGCGGAATCAAGTAAGTCTTCGGTAAGCGCAATTATTGATAGATCAATTGCATGAGAACTATGGCCACTTTTCATCAAGTAGCTAAAGACTGTTACATCAAAATTTTTGTGACTAAGTGCAGCTTTAAGTTTTTCAATTAGTTCAGTTTCAGATTTTACTTCATCTATTAAAGAAGTTAGTTTGTGACCGGCAAAAACTTTTCGAAACTTATGTCCTTCAAGAGAAGGTAATCGCTGCCAAGTGTCATCCATAATGCTAAATATCTTACAAAATGTAGAAATCAAGTTCTGCCATTTGTGATCATTTAATTCATAAAACAATTCTCGTTCTTTATCTTTTGTGCTATCAAGCAGCTCCAGATATTTATAAAAAGGTGAAGATACATTTACAGAGCTAATGACCTCTTTTCCAAGCCCGGTGAAATTCGACCTTTTTTTGTATCCTAAGAGCAATATCGCCTTTTCTTTGTTGTTAGATTCCTCAGTTGATCCTAAATATTTATCAAAGTACTCTAACGTGGAAATACCATCGATTTTTGACAGTGTTGAGTAAATTACTTCGCCATTTAAGCCGTAGGTTATACATGCATATAAAGCGACTAAAAAGGCTAGGTGATCTGACTTTCCTGATAAAAAATCAAAATATGAGTGGTTAAATTTTTCAATTTCTCCATCTTCATACTCTTTTCTTTGTCTGACTCCCCATAAGTCTTTTCTCAGATAGCATAAAAATTCATGGTATTGCTCTTCTTGATTATATGCTTCTGCAATTTTTCTTATTCGCTGAACCAACCAATCTTTTCGATCTGGGTTTCCCTTTAAGTGAAGTAAAACATTATCCATTAGGATTTCGTAGCCGTTATTACCTTGATTAAGTAAATCAGAAATTTTACTTTCATATAGCTTTATCGGTCGTTGAACTCTTATAGAAAACTTTTCATACTCGATATAGTTTTTACCCAAATCTGATTTTTTAATTCTTTTAATGTCATTTTTTCTTTGTTTTATCGTTTTAGTAGCTGTAAATTTAAGAAACGATTTATATTCAGAAACCATTCCCAACTTTGTTGCAAGTCTATTGATTTTATTCATAAAACGACCTTGGTAGGCTGCCTTGTGAGCTTCATCGTAAATGCAATTCAGATATAAGGTTTGATACTTTTCAGGGGATGAAAGTAATTCATTAATCTTTTTATCGTAATAATAAATCGGAGGTACTGCTTCTATTTCAAAATTGTTAGGATTTAAATAATGTACGCCTAACACTTCAGGGGATAGCTGTTTAATGTGCTCCATTGAAGTCTTTATATTTTCAATTTCATAAAATGTATAAGCTAAGATCTGAGTCATTATTCGATCAGAGTACCCTTGATCAAGTGCTAGCTCTAAATCTATTTCATGGATATTCCGAGATAGACTTTTATCCCACATTACATTAAGTAAACCTATATCCTTGAAGTAAGGCTCCTCAAGAAATAACGCTTTTAAGCTATTAAAGTAATTTTCTTTGGTTATGTTTTTTTCTTCGAGTAAATAGGCTCTAAAATTTGCGAATGTGCTTAATTCCAAATTTAAAATATCGCTTAAGTTAAGTTTTTCTAAATACTCTATAAAGTAACGTAAGCATGAGTTAATTTTTGATAGGCTTGACCATTTACTTTGTTTTTCTAAATGCTTTATTAAAAGCCTTGCTAAAAACTCCGCACTTTCTCGACCTAATACACTCACTGCGAAATTAAAAAATGATTCCTTTTTATTATTCTCTGCGTGAGTTCCGGCTCCAATTATTGTTTTTAAGTGATTATGAAACCTTGAGTTTGCCTCTTCTTTTGAGTTAGCTGCTTCAAAGAAAAAACGTATTCCTTTTGATTTATTTTCAATATATGGTTGAAATGGAGGAAGTTCTGGATGAGTAATCGATATCACTTTATGATCTTCAGATCTTTTATTTCTATATTTTGATAAATCTCGTTTTGTTCTTTTACTAACAACCATGCCATTACCTTTTTAATTCGATAACATTAATATAGTGAATCGATCAACAATGTGGTAATTATAATGTTTGTCACTTTAGGCGGCGTAGACACCAATCAACTGTCGTCAAAAACGATGGAATGTAAATCAGTAAAAGGTTTGTATTTTATTGGCGAGGTCACAGATGTAACGGGTTGGTTAGGCGGCTATAACTTCCAGTGGGCCTGGGCCTGTGGATGGGCGTGCGGGCAAGATTGTTAAGTTAGTATACGAACATTATAGCTTGAGATAATTATAATCGCAGTGCGACAATTATAGACAAATAGGTTACAAAATGAATCATGCGCATTAATACTACGCTGCACTTACCGCTCAAAATTTATTCGTCCTAAAGTGTCGTGGTTCACATCTGCTATAACACTTTGATTAACCGACGACAGGCAGTTTTGAGCGAAAAGCGGACGGTCGTTCAAACTCATTTCTGGACAAAAGTGAGTTGCTACTCCCAAAAACCATATTCAAACTTTAGACTTTTAGTTAAACCATCCAAATCTGGGAATATTGTAGCTGCATTTATTCCTGATATGGAAAGAGTGTTTTTAATAGCTTCTTTTATGCTACATGGCATAATAATTTTAGTTATTTCAGGGTGTTGCCAAGGTGTTGTGGGATTTGGATGTATCGAAAAAAATCCACTTTGAGCACTAACGCGCCTTGTTAAGTGCTTAGGTGGGTACATATACACGTCGTCCAACCCATCAATTGGTGGCTTTCCAGTTATATCCTCAATAGTCCTCACATTTGTCGGCGTAATGTAAACAGCAAAGTCACTCTCTTTTATATGGTTCTCAGTTGCAAAATATAATGCAACAAGAGGGCTACGCGTCCAATCTAGTAATCTAGTAGGCAGTCCATGATGTTGGGCAATTGTTAACAACTCGTAATCATTTTCTGGGATTTGATTAAGGAAAGGGACAGCTTCATTTTTAAAGCGCTTAATTAATATTTTCTCTATTTCATTAATAGGCCGCTCGTCTATATTTTTTCGACCAATAGATGGAATCAATTCAAAACTCTTATCTTCCACCCCTCGATAAAATGTTCCGCCGGGAAGAGTTTGAATATATGCCAAATATTCATCAAATGTTTTTAATTTTTTAACTTTCACCTAAATACCTTAATAACGAATAGATTCTACTTTTCAAAGTAACAAAGAATTCCTACCTATGAAATAAGTTAAACCGTTTTGGGGCAAATACGAGTCAGACGCTAGCTCGCCAATGGACACTTGTGAGTTAGAACGAATGCGTGCTTTGTGCCAATAACAAGCCTTGAGACACTTAACGATTAAGGCAACAATTATACGGTAGCGGACATAAGCCTTGTTATTTCTCACGATATTTGAATCGATACAACTCTCCCAGCGTTAGATAAAGAAGTTACCTAAAAGAAGTGGACATTCAATTAAGATGATTTTAGGTATTAAATTTTTGTGATTCTTTGATGCTTTCGGGCACATTACGCCATAGGGTTTACGTGCACTTATTACAAAGTATGAGTACTCTAAAACATAAGGTTCAGTACAAAAGTTCAGCCTGAATGTGAACAAAGCGAGATCTAAATAGATGCTTTAGCTCAAGCAATAACTTATCTATTAATTGTGTTGGCTGTATAGGCAATAGGCTCGTAATCAATCACAGTATTTAAAGTTCTGTGATTGATTAATGTAGGACTTAATAACTAGAGCTCACTAAAATGAATAGGTTGTATTTTTAGTCATACAAAGAAAAATACCAGCCATTTTTATACGCTAAACTGCCCCATAGAACATGAGCTAAAGCTACTTCAGATAAATAAACGTTTTCTGCTTTTGGGTTTAATTGATTTTCATTAATATTATATTCAAAATTTAAAGCAGGTTTACTTGGTTGTAATATGGTTACTTCATCATCGATCATATATGCAAAATTTTCTGCGTATTGCATCATTGCTCTGCCTGATGAGTTTGGTTCGGTAAGATCTTGCCCTAACATAGGTGAATGATTTTCTACGCCCATTAACGATAACAATGTTGGTGCTAAGTCAATTTGACTGACAATTCGCTCATCTGACTGAGGGCTGTTTCCTGAATTTAAAATGACACCGGGTATATGAAAGTTATTGATTGGCACTAAGTCACTGCCTGTTACTCTAGCATCATGATCAGCGACAACAAGGAATACGGTATCTTCCCAATATGGTTGCGTTTTAGCTTTGGCTATAAATTTTCCAAGAGCATAGTCAGCATATTGAATTGCTTTATGGCGAAGTAATTCTTTAGAATCATATCGTTGTAATTGTTCTTTGGTATATTCTATAGGGCTTATGACACCCTCTGGGATTTCAAAAGGGTCGTGATTACTAGAGGTAAACACAAAACTAAAAAAAGGTTTATTAGATTTGTGTAATTTAGTTAACTCTATATCAGCTTGATTAAATAAATCTTCATCACTAGCTCCCCAAGATGCGATAAATTGAGGGTTTTCAATATCATCAAAATCAACGATGTCAGTAAACCCATTCCCCAGAAAAAAGCTTTTCATATTGTCAAAATGACTTTCGCCACCGTAAATGAATTGGGTTTCATAGCCATTACGTTTTAATAATGATGCAATGGTAAAGAAGTCTTTTTGAGACTTATCTAGTTTGACTACCGCTCTTGATGGGGTCGGAGTAAACCCAGTGATGACCGCTTCGATACCGCGAACTGAGCGTGTACCTGTGGCATATAATCGATTAAACGCCCATCCTTGTGCATTGAGTTTGTCTATTTCAGGCGTTATTGGTATTCCACCTAATGATGAAACATATTGTGCGCCTAAACTTTCTTCTAAAATGATCACAAGATTTTTGGGTTTGCCTTGGTAAGAAGGTGAACGTTTAGTTAGAGTTGGATACTCGCTATTATTAAAGCTACTTTGAGGTTGTTGCGTTTGGTGTCTAACCAATTCGATAATTCGCTCATCACTCATTTTGCCGTACAGCTTGGCAGCATTTTTTTCATCGCCAAACTGATTAAGTGCATAGGCAACGCTGTAGGTTGAGTTTAAGGTCAGTGAGTTTATTAATGGGTCTGTTGAAAAATAGACCAATGCAGGATTAATTGGTCGATGACCAACAGTACCTCTTGCACACAAAAACAAAACGATAAAAAGCGTAAAGAACGAAACGATAGAGATTTTTAAATTGGTATTTGTACCTGCTGGTAGGAATTTCCCTAAGTACTTCCATATAAATTTACTAGCAACAATTAAGGCGGTAAAAACTACGATTAACGTCAGTGAATGACCATTAACTAGCATTTTTGTTACTTCATCAGGATAAGCTAGATACTCAATAAATAAACGATTAGGTCTAAAACCGTATTCGATTATGAAAGCAGGTGTTGCTAATTCAAAAAATAAGACAGCAAAAGCGGCAATGAAAAACCAAATTTTCAAACAGTTTATCCAGATTAATCTGAATTTAGTCGCTACTAGCCAAGGGTGAAGTAAAGCTGGTAATGCACATAGGTAGCCGAGCAGACTTAAGTCAATACGTAGACCATTTACGAAGAGCTGAATAAGGCTAGAAGCCGTATCAAATCGTTGAACTTGCCACATAGCTAAACCAAATCTTGTTGCCGTAAGAAATATAAGCAATGCAGCAGAAAAAATAACAAATGGTCTTAAAACACTATAGACAGGAGCAAACATCGTTGAAAAACTCTCTTAATAAAACGATATTTACCTTATTTTATGAAGCTTAAAATTTGCTTAATTTAAACTGATATTTAACTAGGTAAGTAGATTTCTACTGAAATTTTCTATGAATTAATGAAAATTAATTCTCAATGTTTTATTAAGGCTGGCCGTAGAGGTAGAGTTACAACGAAAACTATTATGTCAAACAGTAATGCCTAAGTTTGCAGTGTACCTACTCAATTCTAATCCACCTGTTTCGCCTAATGTGGTGGCAAGCACTTTAATAACCCAAAAACCTAGGGTAACTTGAAGTACTTTAACCACTATATCTTTTAAGTTTTGGTTCATATTCTTCTCGTTATTAAATCAAAACCGCAGCCCAAGTACATACTGCGATAACTAAGCTTATAAAAACTGCCGCAGAGCCTAAATCTTTAGCTAAGCCTGATAAAGGGTGAATTTCTAACCCTACTCTATCAACAACAGATTCAATCGCAGTATTGAGTACTTCTGTAAAAAGGATGAACAAAGTCACTATAATTAATATCAGTTGCTCTTTATTTGTAATATCAAATAAAAAGGTAATTGGGATAACTACGATTAAGAGTACAAGTTCTTGTCTAAAGGCAGCTTCGTTTTTTACTAACCAGTTAAAAGCTCTTAACGAGTTTAAGGTTGCTAAGTAAACCCTTTTTAAGCCTTTCGGCTTATTTTTATTATCAAACATGACTTATTTGGCTCCAATAGAAGTAGATTGGTATGCTGATTGAGCTATTAAACTCGATAGCTTACATTGGTTTAATGGATTGTTTTGTTCTTTGTAGGTGCCGGACTTTACCGACATTTCATTGAGTAAAATATCAAATATATTGTCGTGGGAAAGGTCGACATTTATTGCTTCTTTTAAACAATCTGCTTTACCTTTCAAGTGTAATGAATCGGCCCAATAGATAAAAGGTACGTGGGTTTGTTCTCTTGGAGCAAAAGCATAAGGTAAGCCATGCAGGAAAACGCCACTTTCACCCAATGACTCTCCATGATCTGAGATATAAAGCATAGAGGTTTCAACATCATTTAGTTCACTTAAGGAACTCAATTCACCTATAACTTTAGATAGCACGTAATCAGTATACGCTATTGTATTATCGTAAGTATTCACCAACTCATCTAGCGTACAATTTTGAATATCGCTACGTTGGCAGTCAGGTGTGAAAATACGTTTTTTTTCTGGATATCTTTTGTAATACGTTGGACCGTGAGAGCCAATCATGTGAAGCACAATTAACGTGTTTTCATGTGTTAACGAAGTCAGCTTCTGTCTTAGTGGGGGAAGTAGTGCTTCGTCAAAACAATACTCTCCATCACATAATGGACTTGCCTTTTCAGTTGCAATCTTTAGTGTTTTTACCCGGTTGCATACATCTTTACAGCTACCGTTATTGTTACTAATCCATAATACGTCCGCACCTGCTAAATGAATAATATCAATAGCATTTTGCTGCGAAATTGCTATTCGTTTGTCATAGTTTTCTTTATTTAATCTTGAAAACAAACAAGGAACAGAAACGGCTGTTGCAGTTCCACAAGAACTAACGTTTGCAAATGAAACAACATTCAACTTGTCGGTATACTGATTGGTAGGTTTATCATAACCATTAAGCGAAAAGTTTTGAGCGCGAGCTGTCTCGCCTAATACCATGACAGTTACGTGTTTGTTTTGTGTAGGCTTAACAATTTCAGGTTTGGTGTCTAATAGGCTAAATTTTAATGGAGGATATAAGTAGTTCTTCCTAATATATTTGGCTGTTGAATCAATTAAAGCATAAGGTGTTAAATAGCCTACAAGGTCGCGGTTATTTCTGCCGACAGATGCATAGCTAGAATAGAAAACTATCGCTATTAATAATAGTACACCAATACTACCACTGAGTAGTTTTAAACGAGTGAACAATTCCCCTATAAATGAGTTATAGGTTAACTGCACTTTTGCGATGAGTATAGAAGGTACAACCCCAAAAAATAGAAAGAAGAAAATAGCAGACAAATTGAAATATGAAAACGCTTCAGCAGTATCGATTTCAGCAGTGTTCTGAATCATGCCGTAATCAAAAACGATGCCGTAATTAAGAGTCGCATAGAATAGTATTGATGATAATAAAACTATTAAGATTAAGAGCGGCTTAGTTATCCATCTAAAAGCGAAAAAGCTTTGTACTATGATTGATAACGACAATAAGAAAAAAGGCACAGAAATTAAAAATAATAGGTTATATTGATCTAAGGCTGTAATGACAGTTACCGTTTTGGTTAAAAACGGGATATTCACAATAAAAGTAATATATAGGCAGGTATAGATTACTAGTTGATTTGTTGTGAGTTTGAGGTTTTTGATAAAGGGAATAGCGCGGTTCACTTTTATGGCCTTAAAATGAATGTTTAGTTGTTATGCGAAACTCAACGCCATTGACATTGGCATCGGAGCTTATTGGTTTAATAACGTCAACATGAATGACTCGTGCCTCACTCGTTTGGGTTGAATAAAATCGAGCACCTAGTCCTATTGATTTCATCCATAAGTTTTTTTCTGAGGTTGCTTCTTGCTGGTTAAAAATCTTTCCTACATCGATAAACGCAGCACCACCTACTTCTATAAGTTTGTAAATATTGATATGAGGGTAATACCTCGCTTCAAGAGTGAAAAGCGTACTGTGGTCGCCATGTTGATATTGAAGAGGGTAGCCTCGCAACCCAGTTTCGCCGCCCAATACGATGGGAGAGTCTTTAAATTGGTTCTGACTAATTTGGCTTACATTCTTAAAATAGCCGCCCCAATTGTTATTGAATTTGTGAAAGTACTCATTGCTAATATTTAGAAGAGTTCTAGATTCTTTACCTGACAAGCTATACGCTTCCCCTTCAAAAGTAGCTGTAAAAAACCAAAAGGAGTTCTCAAAAATATCTATGCCTTTGGAAACACTCGACTGCCAGATGAGTATTGGTGAGGTATTTGACCCACTGATATCGGAGCCAACATTACCTGTTAGGTGCCAACCTAAGTTAAAATCTTCAATCTGATTAATTAAATTGACGTTGGTGAGTTTTCTATAATCTTTTTGTAAAAATTCAACGCTTAGAAATGGGTAGTTAAACTCTCTATTTTCAGGCAGGAATTCTGGTGCGGTTAAATGGGTAATATCATCGTTTGAAAACTGATGTTCTTCACTGGTATAGCCAATACCAAACCTTAGCGTATTGGCAGTCGTATCTTTATACAGCCACTGCCAGCGTGCGGTAGAAAGCTTTTGTTTATGGTTGTATCGATCAAATTCCTCACCATTTTTGTATTGAGTATCAATTTGATTAAAATTATTGAAACCAATATTAAAGGCATTATTTGTGTCGAAACTTACAAAGTCTTTGTCTATTGATATTGCTTCTGATGTGCAGTCATCATTGCTTGTGAAGCGAATATTTGCATTGATGTTGTTGTTTAAAAACAGAGGGAAACTTGACTTAAATTTATATCCACTGCGCTGATCATTGGTAAACGATTCAATTTCCGCATTAATGCCTAAGCCAAGAAAATTTCTATCTTTAATACCAATGGCATACTTATTTTTTCCGCCTTTTCTGCCAAAATCGACCGTAGGCATTAATGACCAATTATCCCACGTTTCAACCTTTATCTTGGATGAGTTTTCGTTAGTGGTAACTCGTGCATCTTTGAGATACTTTTTGCTTCTAAGGTGGCGCTCTAACTCTTGTAAGTCTTGCTCATCAATTTCACATTTTTTTATGAAAAAGGCGGCTTCATTTATTAGGGTTGTACTTTTGGTTTTTATGTGTAGAAAATTCCCCCATCGATGGAGGAAAATAGTGTCAGGATCTTCTAGGTCAAAAATATCGTTAGTGGTCAGTTCAAGATTTTTTGTTTGGTTACAGACTTGCTTTTGGTCGGAAGCTTTAGATGTAAAGCTAATATTTAGTAATGTGCTGACTAATACGGTGGAAGTAATAATTCTATACATAAAGTCACCTCGTTCAATGTGACTTTATAGTAATGAGGTAACCTTAAGATCGGCTTAGTGTAAACTGATATTTGACCTAAATTACACTGATTATTCTCTCAGGTTAGGTGAAATATTTTGGTTTAATACATCTAGTTCTTTTTTATAGATAGGTGATTGAAAATCAAACGCACCTAATACAGTATGAAATACATTGAAGTGTGTATGACTCTCGCCTTGTTGTATAAACTCCAGGTCTATTTGCTTATGCGATTGCATCGAATCTGAAGCCCATAACAAAAAGGGGATGTTTTTTTGATAGTCAGGGGCAAATGAATAAGGTGTTCCGTGCAAATAAAGTCCTTGCTCTCCTAATGACTCACCGTGATCTGAAATATACATCATGGCTGATGGAATGCTCTGCAAACTCTCAAGCTTGGCGATCAAAGTTGCTAAAAAATGATCCGTATATAAAATCGTATTATCATAGGCATTAATCAGCTCTTGTGAAGTGCATTTACTAATTTCCTCATCTCGACAAACTGGCTTAAATTGGTTGAAACTTGCTGTATATCTAGAGTAATAACTAGGGCCGTGGCTTCCTTTAGTATGCAAAACAATAAATATTTTTTGTTTTGTTGATGATTCAATAGTTTCAATTAAGTTTGTTAATAGAGCCTCATCCAATCTACAGCCTTCTCCCTGACAACTTGAACGTAAATCACTAGCTTTAACATAACTGCTTACGTCAATTGCTGGCTCTCCCCAGTTGTTTGTTCTCCATATCACGTCAGCCCCATGCCTAGCTAAATAAGTTGGTAATGCTTCAAAATTGGCGACTTTTTCAGTGTGAGATAACATGCAAGCTAGTGAACCTGTAGTATACGTGGTGCATGACTGTGTGTTTTTAAACACAAGTAAATTAGGCGTTTGTTGCAATTTAGGGTTTGTATTTTTCGGGTAACCATATAAAGAAAAATTGTCTGAGCGAGCGGTTTCACCTATCACTAAGACAAAGACCATCTTTTTAGTATTGCTAAATTGCCCATCAGGTAAGGGCATTTGTCCGTCAGTTGAGTTATTCAGTGAAGCGTAATATCGATTGGTGTTAATGATGTAAGACCAAGGCAATATTTTCCCCCCAAGCAAGCTTGCGTATTTGTCTATCCATAGCCAGCTTGAGGCGTTTAAATAGAGGATAAGGATTGAAGTAATTAATCCAATAACTCCATTTATCGCGACCTTTCCTCTATCTAGTCGATTTATTTTAAGCTTTATATAAAAATAAGCCGGAATTAAGCCGATAAATACTATAAATAATAAAAGCTTAAAGGTAATAAGTTCAGATGATTCAGAGTACTCAGTATTAAATATATTGCCCATCATGGTTTTATCTAAAACCACTTGGTAATTAGCCATATAGTAAATTGCCATGGCATTAATTATCGCGGTCACTCCAAGAAATATTTTAAGTAAGATAGGGGAAATTAATGTAACAATGGAAGCGAATGTAAAAGTAAAGGTAAAAGCGATGAGGAACACAGACAACAAAATGACAGCACCACTGGCACTTAATACATCGGTATTTTCTACAACAAAAGAGAACAAAATTAGATTGAAAAAAATTGTATTTATTATGCTAGTTATTAGCACATAATTACTGGCTTTCATCATTAAGAATAATGAATTTAGTTTTAATATCATTTTAATAGGATAGCTTTAAGTGAAATGTATGTGCCGACCGTGCCGCTAACAATTATCGCTACCCACACTATAAATAATGCAGGGGTTTCGCCGCTAATTGTTAAATAAAGTAATAGCGCACAAAAATTAAGAATAAAGTATCCTAGATAAATAGGCTTAGTCACTGCCCAGTTCCACCATTTTGAGTAATGACGACTTAAATACTCACCACTCATCCCTGCCATACCACCCAAAAGAGCGCCTAAGAGTAAATCGGCAGGCCAATGAGCACCAACGGCAACTCTTGAAATAGCAGTGATGGTTGCAATAAACAGTAGCATTGCTATTACAGAGTTTCTTAAATTCGAATGATGTTTATCCTGCTTCAAATATACAAAAATAAGTGCTGACATAGCAGTGAAAATTGTAATGGTATGCCCAGAAGGAAAGCTTGTGTGTGCGGCTAAAGTACGACCAATAATAGTAAACTGGTCATGCTCCAATACTGCTGCTGGTCGGGGAATAGCGAAAAATGCTTTTCCTGCATGACTTATAATAAATGCAGGCGGTACTGAGCCAAACATTGCAGCCCATGCTTTAACGCTAAATAAACAAATGAATGAAAGCAAAGGAACGAGAATTAACGCATCGCCTAAATAAGTAACGTTATGCCAAAAGTATTGAGGTAAAAACTGGAATGTTTGATTACCAAAAATAAATACCTTTAGTTGGCTGGCTATATATTGGTCTTTGTTCAACGCAATGCTTGAAACTAATGCCGAAAATAATAGAAAAAGAGCGAATGGCTTCCAATAAAAGGATTTGTTGGAATGAACATTTATTTTGCAAAGTTCAGGCTTAATTAACATAAATCACCTCTAGTTTGATGAGCTGATTTTATGAACTGAAACTTAAGAATCGCTTAGTGAAAACTGAAATTTGGCAATAGATGCACTTTTAATTTGACCAAGCACACATGTTGCGGATAAAAGTGATACAAGTCGTGACGTTAAGTAGTGTTTTAGGAAGAAAATATAATGAATCTGTAACCCTCCCATAAAATCA
>NZ_JAHKQH010000023.1:0-60598 GCF_018861025.1 Psychrosphaera sp. B3R10
TCTAAATATGGGAGGGTTACAATAGTACTAGAAAAACAACGTTTTGGTTTAGTGAAAAGTATAATTTTGTTCCCGTTAAAGTATTGCAGAAAAAAGATGGTGATGAAGTCGCAACAATGATTATAGACTCGATAGAGTTAAAATAATCACTCAATTAGTAAAGTCTAGTGTGATTCAAGTAATTTAAAAATGTAGCCTTAACTTCGCGAAGATATTATGTGCTTCTTTTGATTCAATCGCTTTTTTGTAGAGATTTCTTTTACCAAACTTAGCAATCTCATCTTCGAATTCTCCGCCAAAACCATAGCTTAAATAAAAGGCGGTGAGCTTACTAAATGAATACTTGTATCGCAGTTGAAACTCATTTTCTGCAAAAGAGAAATCACCTGATTCATTGGTTTGTATAGCCTTGCCATTAGAATCAACTTGATAATTTGCAAGGTGCTTTGCTTTACCAATCACTGATTCTAACTTTATTCTAATTTCATGATTATCCGTTATTTGGTAATTTACGCTGATCTCAAACCCTTGCTCAGTAAAATCAAACTCATCAATAATGTTTCCTTCATCCCACTCTAGCCAACTGTCACTATTGTATTGCGACATAGTAAAAGAAACATAGAGATTATCATTGAACTGTTGTTCAATACTGCTTTGTATATTGTAAAAGCGACCAGAAAACCCTTCTGTGCCTAATTCAAATTGGAAATCAAATTTCCCCCAAAGGTATTCTGGTGAGCTAACTTCTAATTCGGTTATGTAAAATGAGGGCAACCATAATGAATTATAACCGCGAGTTAGGAAGTCATCATAACCTGATGAGCCATGTTCAATAGAAAACTGATATTCGAATTCATCTTCTGTGACAAATTCAATACCAAACCCAAAGAGAAGTGGTAACTTTTTATCTTGAAAGTTGGTTTTTATTTCTGACTCTAAGGAAAAGGCCATGTCTCTAATTGACCATAGGTTTAAGTCTGGAATTTGATATTGATACTCATATTCAAACTGTTTTCTATTTACTCGTTTGACGTAACCTATATCATTAAGCTGTAGGTTCTCACCGTAGCTAAACAAGCTAAACTCATGGCTATGATTTATTGAAAACTCAGAGCTGCCTGTAATCCACCAACCAACGCCATCTATAGGTAAAGTTTGCTGCTCAACTCTCGAATTTATAATACCGACATTAAACTCTGTACTGTCTGAAAGCGTGTATATAAAGTCGGTAGATAATATCTGTGCTTGACGTTCTACGCTGGGAGTTGAAACGTTATTTAAAGAAATACCTAATTTATTCTCGCCAAAATAATATTGCCCCCGCATTAACCAAAAATCTCGCCCGGTAGAGTTTTTATCTAACGAACTTTCAAAAGCTGACATTAGCCCTAACGCAAAGTTATCATTGGCATAGGTGTATTTAAGTGCGGCATCAAGGTCGCTGGAATAATCGTCATCATAATATGCATCCCCGCCAATTCTTGGCGTATGCACTATTCTGAGTGTTTCAGGCCCTGATACATCAAAGATGCTCTGATTTTCATTAAAAAAAGGTCTTTTCTCGGTGAAAAAACTTTCGATAGCGGAAAAGTTAACAACGAGTTCATCGGATTCTACTTGTCCAAAGTCTGGGTTAAGCGTGGCGCTTATTTGTTGATTTTTTGTGGGTTTCCAAAATATTTCAGCGCCAATATCCGCAGATTCATCGTTGTTAATAATATCTCGATTAAGTGAAATATGAGGGTAAATATCAAAGCCTGAATGACTTTTTACAACAACATTGTGTTTGGAAAAAAGTTGTAAAAAACTATTCATAGTCGAATTGGCGGGAATAGATGCATAAGTGGAATTACTAGCTTCATCTAAGCGGCTAATTGCTAAGCCAAATTGGTTTTGCTTTTGAATGCTAAAAGACATTGATGACCAAGGAATAAATATTTCTGCTGTCCAAAAATCATCAGTAACATTAACGGCATATTGCCATTGGGCACTCCAGTCCAGATCTAATTCTTTGTCTTGTTTATAAATACCGTCAAAATAGTTGCCCTGATGGTTAACTGAAAATACATAGCTAGTCTGGCCTGAATTATCCATATCGAGCATTACTTGGAAGTGATCATTGGTAAAAAGTTTGTCATTTTCCTGGGTTCTTAACCTCAGTTTATTTTTTATAATTGCCGTTAAAGCTAAATATATTCCTTGCTCAGAAGTAATAAATTTATAAGAAAGGTTGTTATTTAATTTTCTAAATGTTTGAGGCGATACTTGGTAAGTTTCATCATGATTAGTCGCTTTTTGCCATAACTCTTCGTCGAGTAAACCATCGACTCCAATATCGCGAACAGCTCCTTTACTAGGGAAACTCACCGGTAGCATTAATAAAACAAATAGATAGATAAGCGCTTTCATTAAATAACGAGGGTGAAAGTTATTTGTTTGTCTGGACCAAGTGACACAGAGATAGAAGCGCCTAACCTTTCACAATAAGACTTAACTATTGCCAACCCTAGGCCATATCTTTGTGTAGAAGTTCTTGATGAATCTTGCTGCCAAAGAGGTTCAAAAAATCGGTTAAGATCTTCCTCGTTACAACCATTAGTGCAGAGATTAGAAATTTGAACTACCGTATTGTCTTTATCTTCTGAAATATCAACGGTTACAGGTGAGTTGTCTGGACTATAGTAAAAAGCATTATTAATCAGGTTTGATAATATAGTATCAAGGGCAACTTTATTTGTTTTTACCGTGTAGCCATTTTGGTTTTTTATGAAAGATATTTCTCTATTATTTAGGTTTTCTCTTTTTAATGTATTTTCAATTAGTTGCACTAGATTGATATCTGATTTTTCTAGAGCCGTTGTCGTACTGCTTTTTTGAAGTAGTAAAATTCCATTAACTATATTTTTGAGCCTATTGGATATTTGTTGCACATCAGAGGCTAACTGGCTGGTGATTTGCTCTTCATGTGGAAACTTAATGGCAACTTCACTCAAGCTGAGTAACTCCGCAATAGGGGTTTTGAGTTCATGTGCGATATCTGATGTTACCCGTTTTTCACGTTTATAAAGTTCGTGAGTTTCCATAATAAATTGATTTACCGCGCTAGCCGTAGGTAGTAATTCTTCTGGAAGTTGGTCGGTAGGCACTTTTATTTGCTCGGAGTTAAGATTAATTTCTCCTAATTGACTATTAAAATTATCGATTGGCTTTAAGCTTTTATCGACAACTACTGAGACTATTTTTTTTATTGTGAATACCGCAAGTAGAGAAACAAGAATAAAAATAATATCCACGTACCAAAGTATATAGTCTAACTCTTCTGTACTAAGGGCATAAGCAAATTCCATAGGTTGTTGTGTTTTTGCAAATTCAGCTCTAGTTACCCCAAGCTTTTTCCTCAATTCCGAGTCAATTTGAGGTAGGAATTTGGTAAAAATCATCCTACCTTGCCGTCCATCAGGCAAAGTAATATTTTTAAACTTAGATCCCCCAAGGTTAACTGTTAATCTGGGTAGCTCATTGACCTCAAAAAGCTCTAAAGTATCAGATTTTTCAAATACCTTATTTTTGTGCCATAGCTGATAATATTCAGGATTTTCTTTACCTTCAAACTCAGGCATAAATTCACCCGCAAAATCAAAATCAACCTCTTGCTCGTCTTCTTCGACTAATGTTTCGAGTAAACTAGCTTTGTTAGTCATAGCACGATCAAATTCACTACTGATCCACGTGTCAACGCTTATATCTGTTGCTAGAAGAATAGAAACCAAGAGTATTGATATCGAAATTGATAAGTAGCGGCTGAGCTTCTTTTTAATAGAATTCACAAATCACTCTCTACGAAATAACCAAATCCGCGTTTAGTTTTAATAGGTAACTCGAACCCCAGAGCTTTCACTTTTTTTCTTGCTGACGATAAATGTGCTTCGATAGAATTTTTAGCTACAGCATCATATTGTCCCGCTAGATATTCGCTAAGCTTTTCTGGTGAGATAACTTTACCTTGATTAGAAAAAAGGCACTCAACAACTTTATATTCATTGGGTGTCAAATTAGCGTCAGTCCCTCCGCACTTTAGCTGCTTTAAATGAAGGTCTAATGAAATAGCACCAATATTTATACTACTATCATTAACGTTTAAACTGCCGCGTCGCATTAGGCACAGCAAACGAACATGAAGTTCATCAAAAGAAAAAGGTTTAGTTAAATAATCATCAGCGCCATTAAGTAAGCCGTCCACTTTATCTTCGGTTAGATCTTTAGCAGATAATATTAATACCCTAATATCTTTATTTGCTTGACGAATTGCCTTTAAGATCGCAGTACCGTTAAGGGTAGGAAGCATAAGGTCGAGTATCAGCAATGAATAATTACCTGCTAACGCCATACTTAGCCCCTCAGAACCATCACCTGTGTCGTCAACGGTGAAACCAAGGTTGGATAGGCCAACTCTTAAACTTCTTCTTAGCGGGATTGAGTCTTCTATAATTAAAACTTTCAAAGTTTGTATTACCTAACAAATAAAATATCTCGTAAGTTAACCCATAAACCTTAAGATTAACTGAATTTATCCTTAATTCTATTAATTTTGAGAACTGGTTTAGCTCATAAACTCGGCAAGAGTGAAGATTAGCTCTATCTCGGTAGGGGGCGATTGTACCTTCGACTTAATCCTATATTTATTCAAAATTAAATAATGTAGTGGCATAGTGATTTTGGCCACCTAATTAGAGGATGTTATGATTGAATCATAGCAGTATTAGGTGAAGATAATGGCCAAAGATACCCCACATTCCATGACGTCACACTTAAAACACCCGATGGAACCACCCAAATAGATCATATTCTAATAAGTCCATATTGAATATTTGTCATTGAAACTAAAAACCTGAGAGGCTGGATATTTGGAGGGGAAAACAAAGACAATGGACAATTATGAGTTAGAACGAATGCGTGCTTTGTGCCATTAAGAGACCTTTAAGGTACTTTTAATCTGCGTGAAGGACGTCTCTATATGACCTTTTGAATAGCCCCGCGCAAAGGATGAATGGGGCTATATCGAGTTGCTAAGACCTAATATCTTTTAATTTTCCTTTAGAAAATAACTGATATAGGCTTGGTACAACAAATAACGTGAGTAATGTTGCTGTAATTAAGCCTCCAACAATGACACTAGCAAGTGGCCTTTGAATTTCCGAACCAACTCCATTTGATAACAGCATTGGTATCAAGCCTAGTGCGGATGTAATTGCAGTCATAAGCACAGGGCGTAGCCTCGAAGTCGCACCGTCAAATACTGCTTCAGTGGTTTCAAATCCATCTTTGACTCGTTGGTTAATACTTTCCACCATGACAACTCCATTAAGCACAGCCACGCCAAACAAGGTAATAAAGCCAACAGAGCTTGGAACCGATAGGTACTGACCCGAAAAGTAAAGTGAAAATACACCACCGATAACGGCTAGTGGAACATTTAGCAGGATCAAAATAGCCTGTCCTACTGAACCAAATGCAAAATAAAGGAGTAGTGCAATCAAAGCCAATGATAGCGGTACGACTATAGAAAGACGTTGTTGCGCTCGTTGCTGGCTTTCGAATTGTCCACCAATCAATACTGAATAACCTGCTGGCAACTCTACTTCAGAGGTTATCCTTGCTTGAATATCTTCAACTACACTTCCCATGTCACGGCCTTGGACGTTGGCTTGAATTACCACTCTACGCTGCACATCATCTCGTCTAACCTGTGGAGGTCCAGACTCAAAAGTGACAGATGCTACATCACCAATTCGCACCCATGCCCCAGTAGGAGATTGAAGCCTTATATCGGCTATTGCTTCACTGTTCGCTCTAAATTCCTCATCTAGGCGCACATATATGTTATAGCGTTCGTTGCCGTTAATAATTTGACCTGCTTCAACGCCTCCAATCCCATCTTGAACCACTTCCATGACATCGCCAACAGATAGGCCAAATCTAGAAAGCTCAAGTCGATTTGGAGCAATAACAAGTTGTGCTTCACCTGCAATCTGCTCTAGTGCAACGTCTTTGGCACCGTCAATTGACTTAATGGCAGCTTCTATTTCTCGCCCTTTGTTTGCAAGCACCTGTAAATCAGAGCCAAATAATTTAATGGCAAGCTGTGCTTTAACTCCTGATAACAACTCATCGACACGAGTAGCGATAGGCTGAGAGAAATTTAGTAACAGCCCCGGAAACTCTTCCAATGAGCGTTCCATTTTGTCTTGTAGCTCGTAACGATTAGAGGCGCTTGTCCATTCTGAAACAGGCTTAAGGCCAATGTAGATTTCAATGTTGTTCACAGGTTCGGGATCGCCACCAATTTCTGCTCTACCAATTCGGCTAAGTGCATAAGTCACTTCAGGAAATGCCATCAACTTCTCTTCCAATATTGGGGTAACAGAAAGTGCCGTTTCCAAGCTAGAAGAAGGCGCTAACGTAACTCTCAGGTTAATCGTTCCTTCTTCTAATTCTGGCACGAACTCAGTACCAATTTGTGGAAGAACAACCACTGCCGATCCAAAGAATGCTAGTGATACAAAAACAACAGACTTGGTTTGCTTTAACGCGATTTTTAAAGACTTTCGATACAAAATATCGATAGGCTTTAAAATCAAACTTTCCCTTTCTTTGACTCCTTTTTTAAACATGAAAGTGGCAAGTGCAGGAACAATAAATAAAGCAACGACAATAGCTGACACCACTGCTAGCATAATGCTGATAGCCATTGGCTGAAATAACTTTGCTTCTACACCTTCGAAACTAAACAATGGCGTAAAAACAACGAGAATAATTGAAGCCGCAAAAAAGATCGGGCGAGCTACCTCTTTACCTGCCAATTTTAACTTTTGCTTAGTTTCAATTCTTGCTTCATCACTGTCGCTTTCTAGTTGCCTATTTAGGTGTTTAAACATGTTTTCAACCATAACAACTGAACCATCGACTAACATACCAATAGCCACAGCGATACCGCCAAGCGACATTAAGTTAGCTGAAATACCCAACCAAGCCATTACCATTAATGCAATACCAATAGAAATTGGAATAGAAATCAGTACTAAAAATGTGGCTCTTAAATTCATTAAAAAGAGCGCCAGTACAATAGTAATCAAGATAAAAGCTAAAGTAAGGGCTTCAACTACAGTTGCCACCGCTTTTTCAATTAAGTCTGCTTGGTCATAAAAAGGCTCAAACCTTACACCTTCAGGTAAAGCCTGATTGATAAGCTTAGTTCTGGCATTAATACCATCTATCGTCGCTTTGGTATTCGAACCCATGCGTTTTAAAACAATGCCAGAGACCACTTCACCTAAGTTTTCAACAGCGCCATTGTCAGCTTTACGTGTCATCGTGACAGCACCTTGTCTAATCTCGGCACCGAGTTCTACTTTAGCAACGTCAGACACTGTAACTACGACACCATTAAGTGTTTTCACAGGCACTTGCTGAATATTAGCAATACCTTTATCACCACTTTCAAACCAACCTGTGCCTCGAATGACTAGCTGTTCTTGCCCACGATTCAAATACCAACCACCGACATTGGCGTTGTTATTTTCAAGCGCTGATACCACATCCTCTTGAGTTAACTCGTAGGACAATAATATGGAAGGATCGACATTAACTTGATATTGACGAACGTTACCACCGAATGACAGCACATCTGTTACACCGTCTACAGGCATTATTAGTAATTTAATGATCCAGTCGTTCAGACTTCTAAGCGCCATTGAATCGTACTTGCTTGTGTCATCCGAAATCAGCAAATATTGAAATACTTGCCCTAAGCCTGAAGTGTTAGGCCCCATTTCAGGGGTTCCAACTCCAACAGGTATAAGCTCCTTGGCAGCCTGTAGGCGTTCAAAAACCAATTGCCTAGCAAAATATATATCTGTCCCTTCTTTAAATACTACGGTAACACCCGACAAACCTGTTTTTGATATAGAGCGGACTTGTTCTACATCTGGTAATGCGTACATCACAGCTTCAATTGGATAGGTAATAAGTTGCTCTACTTCTTCAGCAGCTAACCCCGGCGCTTCAGTATTAACGGCTACTTGTACGTTTGTAACGTCTGGAAACGCGTCTAAATTCAACTTAGGTATAGTGAACGAAGCACTTGCTATCAGAGCAACTACTGAGATCAATACAAGCAATCTGTTGTTAATAGACCAATCTATAATTCGATTAAACATGCTGGCCTCCTTAGTGATTGTGCGGATCAAATCCGCCCTTCGCTATCTCAGACGCGACAAAAAAAGCACCGCGTGTAACGACTTTCGTTCCGGCTTCAATACCCAAAACTTCGCAATAATCGCCAAAAGACCGACCTCTTGTTACTTCAACCGCTTTAAATTCATTTGGGTGATCTTCAATAAACACTGTCCAGTCACCATCGCTACTTCTTATTAGTGCTTCTTCTGGTACGGCAATGACTTCATTACTCGACTCGAACTGAAAATAGACCTTCACAAACATACCGGAATGAAGTTTATGTTCAGGGTTAGTAATCGACAGTCTAACAATTCGGGTTCGAGTGATAGGGTCAATTGTGTGAGCTTCTTGTATAACGTTGGCTTGGTATTTAAAACCATTCAAATCAATTAATGCAGGACTACCTAATGATAAATTTAGTTCTTTATTTGGGGGAACATTCGCTTCTACCCATAGGTCTTTTTCATCAGCAAGTAACATGATGGTTTCACCCGCCTCAATACGTTGGCCTTGCATGAAATCATCTTGTAAAACAACGCCCTCTCGCTCAGCAACGAGATCATACTGTCCAAACGTAGCGCTATCTTGTTGGGCTATTGTTTCGATTGCCTGCTTTGTTAAACCAAAAGCCACCAACTTGCCGAATACACCTTTGTAGATGTTTTCTGCTTCAACAAGTGCACGTTCGCTTATATTATTAGTACCTAGCTTTTTTGTTCGCTTCCAGTTAGAAGACGCAATTAAAAAGTCAGCTTGAGTTTGAGCCATAGTTTCACTGAACAAGGTAACCAATTGTTGTCCAAATTTGACGTGGTCTCCCAAGCTCGCATGGCGATTAATAACCACAGAATCGGTACGAGGTGAAACTATATAGCTCTTATAGCCATTTGCTTTCACTTCTCCGGGGGCGTACACCGTATTTAGATGTGCCCTTGGGAAAACAGCATTAACTTTAATGCCTGCTAAATTAATTTTTTCAGTACTTAAGGTAACCCCAACTTCATGCTCATCTTCAACTACTGCAAGATTTTCAGGGTTATTTCCTTTGTCGTTAGCATGATCGTGGTCATGAGCAAGCTCCTTAGTGGGCTTTTCATGCTCATGTGAATGTTCATCGGGTGTTGTGATGTTTTGACTTTCATTAGCCAGTGTTGTGTTTATTGAAAACACGCCAATAATGATCACTAAGGCAATGCCCGTGATTCGAAAAATATTATTCATAATGACTCTTAACTTTTATTAAACCAAATTGTGTTTGCGCAAAAGCGCACTGCATGGAGTAAAGTTAACTGATCGGTGGTCGATAGAGCCTAGTTGAAGTACCTAGAGGCAACAAAATTAACTTGTTAAAGTTGTCTGAGTGATTTAAAGATAGGTTTGGTGTAAGCGCTTTTATCAAAATCCAACTGGTATGTTTGCCACTACAGTGTCCGCAATGGTGGCAGTCGTCTATATCGTGCTCGTTACCAATATCTAGTTGAGAAAAGTGATCTGTTTCGTGGTCATGAATGACTTGTAGATGCTCAACGTCTAACTGGTGAGTTTCCATACTCGCAGATACGGTGACAAACGATTGTAAAACAATCAATATTATCAGCAGTATTTTTAAAGCAACGTTAGTGTTCAAAATTAAATTCTCTTCGTTAGACGGCTGTAAGATAACAAATTTATGAGTACAAATCTAAATTCGTTGTATAGCATTTATGTTAATCATCTCGGCAAACTTCGTCAGGAAACTCAAACTCGATGGTTGTATGAGACAAGTCAAAAGTGGCTAAATCTTCAGCTATGGTCTTTTTGAGCAATTTTATAGTAGATACATCAAATTGTTCTTTTAATAGCAAATGTGCAGTTAACACATGGCTTTCCCCGTCTAAAGACCAATAGTGTATGTGATGAATCTCTTTCACCTCAGAATTAGATAACAAGGCATCCGTTATCTTGGTTTGTGTTTCTTCATCAGGTGACGCTTGTAAAAATAGTGCTAAGGTCGATTTTAAGTTTTTGACCACGTTAAACAAAATAAACAGTGTGAAAGCTATCGATAATAACGGGTCTAAAATAGGCCAATCCACAAACATCAAGATAATAGAAACAATTAGGACTGCCACCCAGCCAAGAGCGTCTTCTAAGAGATGCCACGATAATACTTTTTCATTTAACGTAGTTCCTGCCTTAAGTTTATATACGGCATAACCATTGACTGTAACACCGAGTAGTGCCAATCCTAACATCCCCTCTACCATCGGCATTTCAGGATGAGCTAACCTAGGGATAGCTTCAACTAATATAAAGATAGAGCCAACAATTAAAACTACGCTATTTATTAAAGCACCAAACAGTGATAAACGCTTATAACCGTAACTGTACGTTGAAGACGCTTGTTTATCTGAAAAGTGACTCAACAACCAAGCAAAACCGATAGATATGCTGTCACCTAAATCATGAACCGCGTCAGCCATGATTGCAGTACTATTGGTTAGCCAACCACCAATAAATTCAATGATGGTAAAAGTGACATTAAGAAAAAACGTCCAACCAATGCGCTCATTTTTATCATGCGCATGGTGGTGACTATGATTGTGGCTGTGCATTCTAACCTCTGCTTTGGTTGCTAGTCTTTCTCAGTCGATTGACATTCATATTGATAAGATGACGAATCATTGATTGATATAACCAACGTTTTACTCCTGATAAATTAGTCCCTTTCTGGCTGTAAAATTCATCTGGCGAGTTGTATAAACCAAAGTCATCATGAATGCCTTCTTTTTGAATGTATGTATCTTTTCCAGTCCACTCGGTCTCAGGATTTGACAAACATGTTGTAGCGATTCCATATCCACAGAAACTATCTTTAATTTGGCTAAACTTAGACTTGATTGAAGTTAGATATGTATCATCCAGAATAAAGCCTTCTAAATTGATCCACTCACCATCTAAGAATATTTCAACCCAACTATGGATAATATATTTAGGCGCAAGCCAAAATACATATGAAGGTATTGCGCCTTTTTGAAGTTGCTGGTCAATCGTAAAGCCATGAAATCGGCACTCAATGCTAAGTGCCCTTAATAGGGCCATTAACAAGTTTCCTTTGGTATTGCACTGTCCATATCCATCAGCCAAAACTTCATTTGCGGCTATGTCATCGCTGCGGTTATATCCGAACTGAATCTCGTCTTTAACAAAAGTGTAGGCGGCACCAACCTTATTGTAATCGTCTAAATTCTGCCAACCTCGTTCTTTAATCAATCGTTGAATCGCATCGTGACTAAAATTTAGTATTTTTGTTTCAACTAAATAGCTCTTGTTCATATCATTATCACTTAGTTAGTTTTGCTTTGCACAACTATAAAACCTATAGTAACTATAGAGTCAAGCAAGGGTTAAAAAATATGAAAATAGGCCAACTATCTAAGGTTTCTGGATGCTCCATACAGACAATTAGATATTACGAAAAGGAAGGGTTGCTTAATCGACCCAGCCGCAGCGAAGGAAATTTTCGGCTATATGATGAAAAATCTTTGAAAGAACTAGAATTCGTAAAACATTGTCGAAACCTTGATATTCCTTTGTTAGATATTAAGACATTGATTGACCTTAAGCACAGACCAGAGGAAAGTTGCTCCTCGATAAATGACTTGATTGCAAAACAGCTCGATTTAGTTAACCAGCGAATAAAGGAGTTAAATGCATTAAAATCAGAACTTCAAATAATGAAGAAAGCCTGTTCTTCAGACAGTACAGTTGAAAGGTGCGGGATAATGAAAACGCTAGAGGTGTAATTGAACGGTCGGTTGACCGTTTAATGGGGCCCTTAGAGTATTTGCGTTAACTCATAAGGGGGGCAAAGGCGAGTTAGTTTGTAACTCGCATTTGGACAAAACCAATTTAGAAGCTAAGGGCTGATTTGTACCAATCTCAGCTAGTCGGTTAGTTGTCTTAATTATTAGCAATAAAGCACACGTTGCAATTTGCGAACATAACAATAATAAAGATTCGACATTAGCCTTAGCTTATCTAACATCAACCATCGCGACAATGACTCGTAAAAAACAGGTCTGAACTGGTGAATTTTTGTCAAAAAAAATAAAACTAACGCCAGTAGTGCTAAATATTAAGCTAAAGTGTCTGAAGTCCTATACAAATATGGCATAGCAAAGGATTAATTATCCTATGGTAAGGTTTAACTATTAAAAACCTAACTTACTAATTACCAGATACGAAAAAACACCAATCATTACAATTGATGTTTTCTGGAATTTACTACAAAGAATCTATATTAAGATTGTTTCCTAAATCGACGTGATGCTAAACCAATCATTCCTAATGCAAAAATAGCAAGTGTTGATGGTTCTGGTACAGATTCCGATTTTTTAACCATATAAACACCATGCCAACTGCTTTGAAAATCTAAACTTGATGTATAACTTATCCAGTTCTCATCAGTAAACAATTTTCCGTCTGTTCTTGTACCTATATTTGCAATAACACTGTTGTCTTGCACATACATTCCGAAAGTATGACCATAAATCGAACCTAATAAACTCATTATCTGATTTCCGGTATTTACGTCAGCCGCTAAATAGTTGAACTGTAGGTTGAAATCAATCAAGGGATATTGTGAAGTCCATAAACCTATGACTTCACTTTGGCTCGCAAGTCTAAATTCACTAAAATTGTTGATAGCTGTGTTTATTGACATACCAAATGTTTGACTTAAGTCTAACCAAGTTAAATTACTTGATGTGTCGTAAACAGCAAGGTTGTCATTCGCAACTGACAGATCGGCTTCTATAAGTCCTGCATTAGCTACACAACTAGAAAGGAATATTAATCCAGCAAGAGCTCTTCCAAAAAGTTTAAATTTCATTTGATATTCCTTTTTAATCCCTTCCATCAAATTTGGTAGGTAATCATTAAAATAGTAATTTATTAATACTTTTACTATAATACAAAAACCATACCAAATTAAAATATTCAACAATTTCAATGCAATAAAAATTTACAGGATATTTTACACTGTGATATTGTAAAAAACTCCGACACCAAAAACGCGTCAATCAGTTGAAATAACAACAAACTTTTAACAAACTTTAATATGGAATAGTTTTACCGTAAAAACTCCTTTAGATGATTGAATTTCACTATTAAACAGTGAAAAATAACTGAATCAACCAGTTTTAACCACTTAAAACAGCTATTATAGTAGTGTTATTGATTAAATTTCAGTGGTACTAACTGTTGTCAATCACTATATATATACCGTTATAAACCAGTATATTCACCTCCTACCAACTGACTTTTAATCAGTTGGCTTGATATGTAATTCGTTGGTATTACTACATCATCAACTTGTTGAATTTATTAAATAACGGAACTAGCTTCATATTTATGAAATTTGCATGAAATATGATAATTAGATTTAATTTTTGCATACTAACGGAGTGATATCCTTTATTAGTGAGGAAAGTTCGAACGTCAGCTATAGGGAAAGAATGATTACAATCAGAAGGTGCTTGTCCGGCTGTTTTTCGCTCAAAGCAGACCTTAGAGTATTTACGTTAACGCACTTAGGGGCAGAAAGGAGTTACGCTTGAAGGTCCGCTGATAGCACAGAGCCAACCTTTGATACTAACTCATAATTGCCCAGTACCGCGTTATTTCTAAATGTTACAAACCCAATTAAATTTCTTACCCTAATCTTCTCATTTTTGTGGGGGTTGATATTTTGCATGCCAGAGAATCAAGTGAAAACAAAGCACTCTAATTCCTCCCCATGGCGCGTATTTACTCAAAACTATAAACATAGCTTAGTCCTTAAATCAAAAGTGTCCGCTCGGACACTTTAAACTGTCCGCGGACACTTTATTCTTATTGTTATTTTGTTTATACCCATATTAATCAGTTACTTACCTGTTGGCATGGTCCTCGCTTTAACCAGAGTATTAAATTATTAAAAAGGCATATGAATGACTGCATTCATGGTCGATGGAGTTGAGAAGATGATTAAGGATACAAGTGCGCAGGATGTTGCTATTGAATCAAAACCGAACATTAAAAAAATAGCGATTATCATTCTCATAGCGCTAATTGTGATTACTTTTACAGCTAAAACATTAATGAACAAATCCGCAGTTAGCCATTCATTTGATCGCGCTTCTATGCAAATCGCTCGTGTTGAAATGGGGGAGTTAGTGCGTGATATCGTTTCTAATGGTCGTATTGTCGCTGCTAACGCCCCACAAGTTTACAGCCCTGAGCAAGGGTTTGTGTCGCTCAAAGTTAAAGCAGGCGATACCGTAAATCTCGGCCAGATCGTTGCTACAGTGGACAGCCCCGAACTAGCCAATCTGTTAAAACAAGAAACGTCGGAAATAGAACGCCTTGAAGGTGAGTTAGCACGCAAGGAGCTAGATGCTCGTAGCCAAACACTACAATTGACTAAGTTGCTTGATATAGCACAAGTGGATTTAGAAGCGGCAGAACGAGAAAGCCGACGTGCTCATGCATCTATGAAAAGTAACCTTATCAGTGAAATCGACTTTGAAATGGCGGTTGATGATCTGGCTAGAGCAGAATTGACTTATAAACATGCAAAAGAAGAAGTGAGTGTTGCAAAAGAGCGTTTAGCTTTCGAATTGGCGAGTGCCAAAAGTACCGTCTCGCGTCAGGCCTTAGTGTTGGAAGAACTAAAACGTAAGATTAATGACTTAAATATACTCGCGACGGTAAAAGGCGTAGTGGGAAATTTATTAGTTCAACAGCGTGCATTGGTTAAAAAGAATGACGCGTTGATGACTCTTGTCGATTTAAGTGCATATGAGGTTGAGCTGAACGTAGCAGAAAGCTATGCCAATGATCTTGGAATTGGAATGCAGGCAGAAATTAACATTGCGGGAACTACCTTCTTGGGCAAATTATCAGCCATTTCGCCGGAAGTAAAAAATCGACAAGTTACTGCCAGAGTGCGTTTTGATCAGCAACAACTTACCGGTATTCGCCAGAATCAACAAGTTTCCGCAAGAGTTCTGCTTGAAAGCAAAACGAACGTAATGAAAGTTCGCCGCGGCAGCTTTATGCAATCAGGCGGTTTTTATGCATTTAAGGTCGAGGGCGACATTGCTAAAAAAGTTGAGATCCAACTTGGGGCTAAAAGCATGAGAGAAGTAGAAATACTGTCCGGTTTAAACCCTAGTGATCAAATTATTATTTCGAACTATGACGAATACAGTAAAACCGACTCCTTCTTATTAAATTAAGAAGCGGATTAATAAAGAATAAAACAAAATTTGCGCAGCAAACCAGTTAAACATAGAAAGGAACACAACCATGTTAAGCATGAAAAATATCAGCAAAGTATATCAAACGGAAAAAGTTCAAACCCACGCGTTACGAGATTTTAATTTAGAAGTTAAAGAAGGCGAATTCATCGCTGTGACAGGACCATCGGGTTCGGGAAAAACAACGTTTTTAAATATAGCGGGCATGTTAGAACCCTTTTCTGGTGGCGAATTTATGCTTGATAACGTGAATGTTGGTTCTCTAAGTGACAATGAAAGAGCGGACCTAAGAAACCAAAAAATAGGTTTTATTTTTCAGGGCTTTAACCTAATACCCGACTTAAGCTTATATGAAAACATTGAAGTTCCGTTGCGCTATCGAGGTATCAAGGCAGCGGAACGTAAACTACGTATCGAAGAGTGTTTAGAGAAAGTTGGATTAGCCAGCAGAGCAAAACACTTACCTCAACAATTGTCAGGCGGTCAACAACAGCGGGTTGCAATTGCAAGAGCGTTAGCTGGCAAACCGAGGTTTTTACTTGCCGATGAGCCAACTGGTAACTTAGATAGCCTAATGGCGCGTCAAGTGATGGAACTGTTAGAAAATATTAACAGTGAAGGATCAACCATCATTATGGTGACGCACGACCAAGAGCTCGCGCGTCGAGCACCACGCAATATTCAAGTTGTTGATGGGCAGTTAGCGGACTTTACCTTGTATCAAAACAAATCCTCGGACTCTGTTGCTGAGCGCGTACAACAGTCTATGGCAGAGGTGTAACATGTTTTTTCATTATATCGATTTAAGTTGGCGCAGCTTAAAGCGCACGCCGTTAGTATCGGCTTTAATGGTCATGGCCATCGCTATAGGTATTGGCATCACGATGACCAGTTTGTCGGTTTACCACATGATGTCGATGGACCCTATTCCGCATAAGAGCGACCAACTTTTTGCGGTGCAACTTAATACAACTGACGACGGAAATGAATGGTGGACGTCTGATAATGTGCCGTTACAGCTGACTTACAAAGACGCAATGTATTTGCACAATGCTGAAACGCCAGTTCGTAAAACGGCGTCTATACGCACCGCCTTTACTGTTCATATGAATAACCAAGACGTGAAACCTTTTTTATCGTCGGTTAGGGCGGCAGGACAAGATTTTTTCACTATGTTTGACCAACACTTTATTTATGGTTCTCCTTGGAGTTTAGCGCAGGAAAAAGCCGCTGACGCTGTTGTTGTTATTAATGAAGAAACAAACAATAAGTTGTTTGGTGGTACAAACTCGGTTGGAAAACAAATTTATCTCGACGATTCAATTTTTACCGTCGTTGGCGTGACTAAACAGTGGCAAATTCATACTAAGTATTACGACCTAAACAACGGTTCGTTTAATGCGCCGGAGCCTATCTTTATCCCCCTCACCTTGTGGGAACCTATGCAACTTGTCAGTCGTGGCAATACCAATGGCTGGAAGCATGAGAATGTGACTACGTTTGAAGGCCAACTGCAGTCTGAAATGTTTTGGGTGCAGTTCTGGGCAGAATTACCAACAGAAAATGACGTGAAACAATATCATGATTTTCTGTTTTCCTATTTAACTGAACAAGGTACTAAAGGCCGATATACACGTGAAAAACCAGAGTTCAATTTACAAGATGTCAACGAATGGATGGAATACAACAAAGTGGTATCGGAAGATAATAAAATATTGGTCGGACTCAGCTTTATGTTCTTAGCAGTCTGTTTAGCTAACATTTTGGGACTGCTGCTTGGTAAGTTTATTCGTAGAGCGCCTGAAATTGGAGTACGAAGAGCGTTAGGTGCAAACAAGCGTCAAATTTTTCTTCAGCACCTTGTGGAAGTCTCGGTACTTGGTTTACTCGGTGGAGTTATTGGTATTGGTATCGCCCAGCTTGGTTTATGGGGAGTGCGAGTGACGAGTAGCCAATATGCTGATCTTGCTGGTATGGATCTGACCATGGTTTTAACCGCGCCAGCAATAGCGATAGGCGCTTGTATAATCGCCGGTCTTTATCCCGCTTGGCTTGTATGTAAGACGCAACCTGCCATCTACTTAAAAACGCAATAGGAGCTATCATGTTAGAAATTAAACCTATATTTAATTCACTGCTTCGCTCCAAAGCGGGTGCAATAATGTTGCTTATCCAAATCGCTATTACAACCGCTATTGTGAGCAACGCGGCTTTTATCGCAAAAGATCGAATAGACTTTTTATCGCAAGAAACTGGCTATCCAGAAGATGAGATATTTAGTTTTACCACTATGACGTTTGATAAAGAACTCGACATAGTGCAAAAATTTGAAGAAACCGAAACGATGTTGCGGAATATTCCTGGCGTTAAGAATGCAAGTTTGTTTAACGCAGTTCCTTTGTCTGGCAGTGGTTCAGCGGGTGGTTTAAGCCTAAAACCTGCGACTGAAGAGGGCCCAGATGTTCGAGCCGCCTATTTTTTAGCGGATGAAAACGCATTAGATACGCTTGGTGTAAACTTACTTGAAGGGCGAAATTTCCGTCCAGATGAAGTGATTATGTCTGCAAGTAGAGATGTCTTCCCTGAAGTTACCATCATTACACAAGCACTAGGTTTAGAGCTATTTCCAACCGGGGATGCACTTGGAAAAACCGTTTATTTTGGCGTTGCACCACTGAAAATTATCGGTATTGCGGAGCCGATGAAGAGTGCTTGGTTGAAAGACAGTCGTCCTGATAACGTATCCATCATACCGTTTGTCGGTGCCTCGATATTTCAGAAAATAATTGTCCGTACCGAGCCTGAGCAACGAACTGCCATCATGCGCCAGATTGAAGACTTGATGATCCAAGATCACAACAAGCGAGTGATTATTGGCTTACAAGGCATGGATGAAGATAAACGAGATAATAACGCTTCAGATATTTTAATGTTACGTATGCTCATCACTCTTATCATTGTCCTTGTGCTGATAACGGGTCTTGGAATATTTGGCCTCACGGTGTTTAATATTAATAAACGTACCAAACAAATAGGAACGCGGCGCGCATTAGGGGCTAGAAAGTCAGCGATTGTGCGTTACTTTTTAATTGAGAACGCCATTATTTGTGTGTTCGGGCTTGTGCTTGGTTCGATTGCTGCAATATTTATGGGTCAGTTGCTATTAGAAAATTATTCCATGCCAGCGCTTGATACATTCTATGTATTAATGACCGCACTATTTGTTTTTATTGCGAGTCTACTTTCGGTCGTCATGCCGGCAACTAAAGCTGCTAACATATCTCCGAGCATTGCGACTCGTAGTATTTAATGGTCATAATTGGTAGGCTATATGCTTATTCCAAAAAGGATATATTCAAGCAATGAGCAGGCAATGGATAAGATATTAATCGTTGATGATACACCGGCAGTTCTCCAAGCTCTGTCGTTATTGCTTGAAATTCATGGTTACGATGTTATTACAACAACATCACCTGTCCAGGCTTTACAATACGCGAATCAATTGCGTGTCTCCCTTGTTATTCAAGATATGAATTTCACCGGAGACACGACTTCCGGCGATGAAGGTAAAGAGTTATTTTACCAACTGCGCCATTTAGATCCCCATCTGCCTGTTATTCTAATCACAGCTTGGACTGATTTAGAGCAAGCAATTGAATTAGTTAAAGCCGGTGCGGTGGACTACATAGCAAAACCTTGGGATGACCAAAAGCTACTAAATACAATTGTAAATTTAGTGGCATTAGGTAAAGCAAATCAAGCAAGTGAGAAGCTACAACGTCAACAAGCGATAACTGAAAGCACAAAGTCAATTGCGAACAATGTCGGTCTCGTATATGCGAGCCCTGCTATGCAGCGTGTTGTTGACATGGCGGTTCAGGTCGCAAAATCAGACATTTCAGTATTAATTACAGGTGCTAACGGGAGCGGGAAAGAAAAAATAGCAGAAGTCGTGCAAGCTAACTCCCTTATACCTGACGCGCCTTTTATCAAAGTGAACTGTGGTGCGTTACCTGCTGACTTAATTGAGGCCGAATTATTTGGTGCTGAAGCGGGTGCCTATACTGGCGCAAACAAAAAGCGAATTGGTTTATTTGAAGCCGCTGATGGCGGAACCTTGTTCTTAGATGAAATTGGCAATCTTCCCTACTCTGGGCAGACAAAGTTGTTGCGGGTTATTCAAACGGGTGAGTTTCAACGTCTCGGTTCGGTAAATACAATAAAAACTAACGTTAGAGTGATTTCAGCAACAAACAGTAATCTTTTAGACGCCATTGCAACTGGTGAATTTAGGGAAGATCTGTTTTACAGACTGAATGTAATTGAATTGCACGTACCTTCACTAGCCAACAGAGTAGACGATATCATGCCTCTGGTGCATCATTTTTTGCCAAATAGAGAGCTAAGTTTATCTGCAGAAAATGCGCTTAAAAGTCATCTTTGGCAAGGTAATGTTAGAGAGCTTGAAAATGGCTGTAAAAGGGTCGCTGTCTTAAAGCCAATCGGTGTGATTGAAGCTGAAGATTTTGCGCTTAGTGAGCAAGTGAATAACAGACTTGAACCAACTGTAGCAAAACAAGCCAATGCGGGACCTACAAAACAACAATTAGAAATTGCAATGCGAGAGCACAAAGGGGTGATTGCGCGCGTCGCTCGTCACTTTAACTTAAGTAGACAAGCTCTATATCGGCGCTTAGATAAGTTTGAGATACCCTACTGATGTTTGCCAATGTGCTTCCTAGAATTATAGCCGTCGTTGTTATTGTGAGTAGCATTTGCACTATGCCACTGTTTTTTTTAGACGACCTTTCTTTAAATACGAAAATAATAAGCGCAATAGCGGTGGTTATCGGAAGTGTTTTATTAGCACGTTATTTGTTAAGGGATATCCGAGAGGGCCTATCTGCACTAGAGCTAGGCTTATTAAATCTTAAAGATGGCGAATACTCGACAACGTTGTCCTATCAAAATGACGATGAACTCGGCAAATTATGCTCGTTGTATAACAGCACCGCGCTGAATCTTCGAGAAGAAAAGCATTGGTTATATCAGCGAGAATTGCTGTTAGATAAAATAACCCAAAGTTCTCCAGAAGTGTTATTTCTTGTTAATGATCAGCAGCAAGTGATTTTTAGCAATATCGCGGCTAGACGTTTTTTTAATTCTTCAAAAGGGCTGGATGGCAATCGAATATCGACTTTATTGAAGTCAGCTCCCAAAGGTGTTGAAGTTGCGATTGAAGAAAAAAGAGAGGGACTTTTTTCTATTACGTTTGATGATGATGAGCCGCAAACATGGCACATGTCTACAGGATATTTTTCGTTAAATAATCAAGGTCATACACTTTTTATTTTAAAGCAAATGACACGTGAGTTAAGTCGTCAAGAAGTGGCGGTATGGAAAAAGGTTATTCGAGTAATAAGCCATGAGCTAAATAATTCACTTGGCCCCATCTCCTCTATGTTACACAGTGGACAAATTTTAAGTGAAAACATCAAAGAGGCTCGTTTGGCTCGGGTTTTTTCTACCATTGATGAGCGTATTCAGCACTTGAGCGACTTTGTGCAGGGGTACGGTAAATTCGCTAAACTTCCTGAACCTAAAGTGCAAGCAAATGACTGGGGACAGATTATAGCGATGTTGAAGTCTCAATGGCAGTTTGTCGATTTATCTGAGCCCGGACAAATTGTCTATGCAGATCCTGTGCAATTAGAACAATTGCTAATTAATCTGTTAAAAAATGCACATGAGTCTGGTTCTCTAGCGGCGGATGTGTGTATCAAACTTGAACAACGCCAAAACGAATCTTGTATCTCTGTTATGGATAAAGGAAAAGGCATCTCAGAAGCCGTGATGGCAAACGCACTAATTCCTTTTTATTCTACCAAACCTAGTGGCAGCGGACTTGGACTTGCTTTGTGCCGAGAAATTGCTGATGCGCATCATGGTCACATCGGACTTTTTAACCGTGATGAAGGTGGATTGACGGTAAGGGTTGTACTACCTTTTCAGTAACCTGCCAGCGATTTTTCCGTTCTATTCATCACAAGCTTTAGGCTGTAAATTCATATAGCTGTCGGTTTGCGTTTATCTGATTAATAATTGCACCGTTTGGGTAACTTAGTTATTGTTATTTACTCTAATCGAATGGAGTAGGTTGCATGAGCTTTATTAGCGAACTCAAACGACGGAACGTATTTAAAGTTGCTACGGTTTATCTAATAACGAGCTGGCTAATTCTGCAAATTGTTTCTGTTATTTCCCCCGCATTACATCTACCCACTGTATTTAGCACCATCATTACTGTGTTGCTGGCGATCGGATTTCCGGTAGCCTGCATTTTTGCCTGGGCATTTGAGCTAACGCCAGAGGGGCTGAAATATTCTCATGAAGTTGACGAAGCTGAGTCTATTCGACATGAAACAGGCAGCAAAATAAACTATATGTTGGCTGTGGCACTTTTGCTTGCTCTGGGGTTCATTTCATACGATAAGTGGAATGACTCAAGTGCTGACGATAGTCTAGAACGTTCAATTGCAGTACTTCCGTTTCAGGACATGAGTTCAGATAAATCTCAGGGGTGATGACCGTTATGCCCAGGCGGTTTTACCTATATTAAAAAAATCAAATATTTTGTGTGGCAAGGCAATAAGTGGTGCTGGTTGGCCATGTGCGATTTATTTTTATTTACGTGACGGAGAGTCATCTGAAAATATACGTAACATGCTAAACCGCAACGTTTTGTTTGACGGCTATAGTATTGGAATTGAAAAGAACCTACTGACTTTTCCTAGTTTGATAGGTATGGGCAATGACCCCGACTTCAAAAAACGAGCGAATGAAATTCTGGATAAAACATTCAGGAAATGGAATCCAGACTTGGTTTCTGAACATCCATAATTTGTCTCGTGAGGTTTTTCAATGGGAATTGTTTTCTTGCGATCAAAGTTACATTTTTGTGGGTTCAAGTATAAATAAATACACAAGGTTTTATGTGTTTGCGGTCAGTTATTTTTTAGTAAGTATTTAAAAAAAACAATTCGCCCACAGGTTCTCAAAAATTTCGGCTATTATGAGTTGAGCAGGGGTTGGCGTGCGCTTAGATGGATAATCTATCCCGATTAAAAAGCTTCTTTTTATGCGCGGTTTTTGTTGCTATTCTGCAAATAATTAGTCAATTATAGAAATGAGTTTGTTGAAGTTGGTCATGTATAAATATCTCGGATTACATCAGTTAATATTTCTAGTGTTGTTTGTTGCCACGTTACCGGTCAAAGCGAACGACTCAAAACGTACTGTGTGTGATAAAAATTTGGCCCTATGCATTGATGACTTAACTCAGAGAATTGAAAAAACTCCTGTTGCTTCACATTTGTGGTTTCATCGTAAATTGAATTTATTAGATTTATTATTCCAAGCCCAAGATTACCCTGCAGTACTAAAAGAAACTAACGCTTTGTTATCGCTGCCATCGTTGCCGCACCGAGTTGAAATCAATTCTCTGATGTACAAAGTAAAAATGGGTAAGCTCAACGGTGATGAAGATCTCACTCCTTATATAAAACGTGTAGATGACGCGTTTTCCAATTTAACGAGTAGCGCGCCACAAAGCATTATCGACTATGCTACCTTTCAAATTTATACCGGTGACTACACAAAAGGGCGATCATTACTTTTAGAGTTAGAACGAAAATTTTTGAGTCACAATAACTATTACATTAAGAAGCAGATTTATACGATACTTGGTCATCTTTCCCACCGTTTAAACGACCGTGATGCGACCTTGAACTATGTTTCGTTAGCTTATGATTTTGCACATAAAGATGTGGGTATTCATTATCAATTGATGACAAGTTATAACGTGGCACGAGCTTTACATTTTCAAGGACGATTTGATGAAGCTAAGATTAGATTGAGAGAAGTGATTGAACAAGCATCGTTAATAAAAGAAATTTCATATCAAAGTCTTAGCTACTTAAGACTGGCGGAAATTGCAAATGAAGTGAATGACGTAGAAGGCTTGAGAGAGTCACTCAATCGCATTGAAACAAAACGTTTTATGGCACACGACATTGAATTGTTTCATAAATTACAAAAACGCTTGTAATGATTTTGATTCGATAAAATTATCAGAACAGAAAAACGTCAATTTTAAGCAATAATTAAACAGAACAAAAAACGTCATTCCAAAAGAGCATTAGCGATATTTGGTACCTCCAACCAAGTGCAGAGGAAGTTCATAATTCGCCCTAAATTGACTCAAAATAGCCAGAACAAAAACCGTCATTCCAAATACTCAGGAAAAACCGTCATTCCAGATACCCAGGAAAAACCGTCATCCCCTAGCTTGTAATATGAGTCGAGCCACAGCGATATTAGGGATCTCCAAGCAAGTGCAAAGGAAGTTCATAATCCGCCTTAAATTGGCTCAAAATAGCCAGAACAAAAACGTCATTCCTTAGCTTGTAATATGAGTCGAGCATTAGCGATATTTGGAACCTCCAACCAAGTGCAGAGGAAGTTCATTATTCGCCCTAAATTGACTCAAAATAGCCAGAACAAAACCGTCATTCCCAATACCCAGGAAAAACCGTCTTCCCAAAAGAGCCACAGCGATATTAGGAACCTCCAACCAAGTGCAGAGGAAGTTCATAATTCGCCCTAAATTGGCTCACAATAACCAGAACAAAAACGTCATTCCAAATACCCAGGAAAAACCGTCATCCCCTAGCTTGTAATATGAGTCGAGCCTGAGCGATATTTGGAACCTCCAACCGAGTGCAGAGGAAGTAATAAAATCAGCGACTCTGACCCCACAGGTCTTAATCCACCTTCAATTGGCTCATAATGATCAGAACAAAAAAGCCAACCTTAGTCGTTAAGGTTGGCTTTTAATTGGCAGTCATTTACCTCTTTATCAATTAAAGAAGGTGAATACCAATTCACTCATAAAGTTGAAGTGAATTTAGTTTACCGGGTTGCCCGAAGTATCTAAAACAATTGGGTCACCTAGACCTAATTCCTTAACGCGCTCAAGTTGAGTTTCTGCATCACCAACGACAAGGTATAACATTTTGCCTGGGTTGATGTAGTTAGCAAGTGTTTGTTGCGCTTGCTCTAGGGTCAAATTAGCTAATGTCGCTTGTTGTTTGGCAACGTAGTCTTTTGGCAGTTGGTAGCTGCTGATATTTTGTAATACACCCATCAAACTGTTTGTGGTTTCGAAAGCGCGGGCACTTGAACGTGATAATACTGATTTAGTCTCTTTTAGAGCATTGGCATCAAAGGCCGCGACGTAATCAGCCATAATCTCTCTAAATGTTTGTAGTGACTCTAATGTCACATTTGACCGTACACTTGAACTTGCCGTAAATACACCGCCTAGGTTTCTGCGATTTACACTTGAATAAGCGCCATAGGTATAGCCTTTTTGCAATCGTAAGATTTGGAATAACTGACCTGAAAAGCTGCCACCTAAATTGTGGTTTACCGCTACTAAGGGGTAATAATCATCTGCGTTTGCAACCATAGCTCTTGAGCCAATTCGGATAAACGACTGTTTAGCCCCTGGCACGTCAACAAAATATAATTGAGCTTTATCAATTGGCGTTGCCGCTTTTGCTGGTGGCATTGTGACGTCTTTTACTGTTAATCCTTTTGAAAGAGCGCCTAAACTTGCTTTGACTTGTTGTTGCGTGACATCACCAGCGACATGAACGCTGGTTAAGTTCGCGACAATATTAGAGGCGTAAAAGGCTTTCAGATCTTGCAGGTCAATATTATTTAGATCGTCAGTTGTACCTAAAATTGGCGTCGATAACATATTGTCTGCGCTGTACATTAATTTGTTATAAACGTTATTTGAAATTGCGCCGGGACTCCCCTTTGATTGTTGAATTTGAGCTATGGTTTCTTTTTTAATGCGATCCCATTCAGCTTCATCCCAACGTGGCTGCAATAGTATTTCCTGAGCAAGCGACATAACTTCTGTAAAGTTCGCAGCAAGTGTATTACCCGTCAGTGTTAGGTATTCGTCGCTCGTGGTAAATTGAATATCAGCACCCAATTCTCCGAGAGCTTTTTCAAGCTGCTGTGGTGTCTTATTAGCAGTGCCTTCCATCATCATACTGGTAACTAGGTTTGCAGTGCCGACTTTACCTTTAGTATCAAATGCATGGCCACCCATTATGCGAATCGAAAACGAAACTAGAGGCAGTTCGTTGTGTTCGATACCAAGCACTTGAATACCATTGTCTAATGTTGCATTCCAAACGTCAGGCAGCGTTATCGTTGGCTTTTTACCAAATTCAGGTCTAACTGACCGGTCAAACGCCGAAGTTGCCTGTACCAGAGGTGTTAATTCGGTCTCTGGTTTGTCGACTGCAGTTGTTTCAGCGCCCTGGACCACTTTTTCTTCTACGACATTAGCTTTGATTGCACCTGATAATACAAGCTCAGTCTGGCCTTTCGGAACAAAGCTGGTGGCGACATAGTGTTGGCCTTTAATGTACTTGTTAAAAACATTCATAATGTCTTTGCGAGTCACGTTTTTGTAACGTTCAATTTCTGTCGTAATTAAATTTGGATCACCTGCAAATTCATTATAAATCGCCAGCGATGATGCCTTATTAAAAACGCTCGTTAAGTTGTTATAAAAGGCTTTTTCTTTGCGAGTAATAATCCGAGCAAGTTGTTCATCATTAAACCCTTCCTTAGAAAATCGAGCGACGGCTTTGTCGATACTGGCTTTTACATTGTCTAATTTAGTGCCGTCAAACGCCCGGGCAGAAATACTAAAAGTACCGGCAATTTCACCAATGTAGGCAGATAAGTGTATCGAAGGAGCCAGTTTATCTTGCTCAACAAGGGTTTGATAAAAGACACTGTCTTTTCCATCATTTAAGACATCGGCTAACAATTCTAAGGCATACGCGTCAGGATGGTATTGCTCAATAATAGGGAAGGTTAAGGTAAGTTCTGGTAATTGAGCAAAGTTATCTTCGTGGAACAATGATACGTTTTTATCTAGTTTTGCTGGCATTGGTGGCAATGCTGAGACTTCTGGTTGTGGTAGTAATTCACCAAAGTATTTTTCAATCCAAGCTTTGGTTTGTTCGCTTTCGAAGTCACCGGCGAGCACTAAGGTGGCATTATTAACCCCGTACCATTTCTGATAGAAGTCTCTAACGTCTTGTAATGTCGAATTTTGTAGATCTTCTAAACTACCAATAACGCTCCAGCTATACGGATGACCTTTTGGGTAAATAGCTTCCATAACAACAGAATCTGTATGTCCGTACGGACGGTTATCGATACTTTGGCGTTTTTCATTTTTTACGACCTGTTTTTCGTTCTCAAGTCCTTCTTGTGTCACTGTATTGATGAAATAACCCATGCGGTCTGACTCCATCCACAGGATTTGTTCAAGGCCGTCGTTAGGGACAACTTCATAATATATCGTGCCGTCTTGCCACGTGCCGCCGTTTAACGTGCCGCCCATACTACCAATGTTGTTAATAAAGTTGCCAGCGCCTACGTTCTCAGAATTTTGAAACAGCATATGTTCAAAAAAGTGCGCAAAACCAGTTTTGCCTGGTAATTCTCGGTTAGAACCTACGTGGTAGACAATCGCTACAGCGACGACAGGATCAGATTTATCCTGATGCAAAACAACATCAAGTCCGTTTTTAAGTTGGTATTTTTCGATACTGAGTGATTTACTTTGTTTAGCAGACTCAATTTGCACAGACCCAGATGATTCTGGATCGGTACAGGCGGCAACCGTTGCGGCTAACACCACAACTGAAAATATTTGTTTGATAGAAATCACGCATATCCCCTATTAATGGAACTTGATAATTTATTCGACGTATCTAATGTAAAAGTTACATTGAATAAACACAACTAAATACAGCAACTCGATGCATATATTAAAATCCCTGAATATCTTGTTCAACAAGAGATAGATAATGGCGACTTAGTAAAGGTTTTAGATGACTACATAACGCAACAGAATCAGATATATATTCTGCATCCACAGTTAATTCAACAGCCAAAGCGACTGAGTCAATTTGTTGAATTCACTCAGGAAAAGTTTATCGTTCGCTAAATTCGCGTTGAGAAATTAGCTTTTGTTCAATGCTATTTTGCATATAAAACAATATTCGATTTGAAAAATAACGTTAGATGCCCAATTAATCACTTTTAGACTAGTCAGTAAGAGCTCCACACTTGAGGGCTCAAAAGAAAGGAACACACTATGAGTCGCCATTTTGACCAAGCAGATGGGTTAGTAGAAAATCATGATCCGGCTACCCACAAATTTGTTTTCAACCAAACCATGTTTAGAATTAAAGACCCGGCTAAATCCTTAGCATTTTATTCTGAAATATTAGGGATGACGTTAGTTAAACGTTTGGATTTCCCTGAAATGAAGTTTTCACTTTATTTTATGGCGACGGTTTCACCGGAGGAACATTCGGATTGGTCCACAGACTCAGATGAACGTATGGTGCAAACATTTGGCCGACCAGCAATGTTGGAACTGACCCATAATTGGGGCGACGAAGATGACATGAACGTCAAATACCACAGTGGTAATGATGACCCAAAAGGGTTTGGTCACATCGGGTTTTCGGTTCCGGATATTGATGCGGCATGCGAACGATTTGAGTCACTGGGTGTTGAATTTAAAAAGAAACCAAACGATGGCAAGATGAAAAGCATTGCTTTTATCAAAGATCCCGATGGTTACTGGATTGAAATTTTCACGCCAGAGCGACTTCCAGAGGTATTAAAGGCCCACCTGTAATTTTTATCTGCCCGCTTTCAAGTGCGCGCAAAATATGGCTAACGCCATTATACCGTTAGCCATTTTTACAACTAACACTGTTAGGACGATATTGTTTATTTGCTCAAGGTACGACTGCGGATAACAAGAGGCGAACTAAATATCCCCATACAAAACCGACCCAAAACAACAGCAAAACCAAATCAATAGCCTTGCTCTACTTTTAACAAAACATAAGCGCGTCTTGTCAATTAGCTAGACGCTAAATAGATTTAACGCTGGGTAGTTAAAGCCGTGAATTGTAAGTTTGTCACCGTGCTTGTGAGGTCCAATTTTACAATAGTCATTTTTTAAGTTGCTAAGTTTATAATTTAAAAAGAATTAAAATAAGGTTGAACACACGGAAGATACGATTGAAAAAGGCGAAAAAATATCTTTGTACTAAAATTGATTTTTCGCTATATACTCCGGTTTTTAAGGCAAGTACGTAGCAATGGCATTTGCCTGCTAATTATTTATTAAGATAGGAAACATAATGTCATTTGAAATCATTACTTGGATAGGTATTGCAGTGTGTATTTCACAATCTGCAATTTTTTCAGGTCTTAATTTAGCGTTTTTCGCACCAAGTCGTTTGCAACTTGAAGTTGAATCGGCCAAGGGAAATAAAGACGCTGCAAAGATTTTACAATTACGTGGCGACTCTAACTTTTTGCTAACCACAATTTTGTGGGGGAACGTTGGTATCAATGTACTACTGACCCTATTGTCAGATTCGGTACTTGCTGGCGCTAGTTCGTTTTTATTCTCCGCTGTTGCAATTACCATCATTGGTGAGATTACCCCGCAGGCTTATTTTTCCCGTAATGCGTTAAAAATGGGGGCGTTGTTGTCGCCTGTTATTCGCTTCTATCAGTTTATTTTGTATCCGGTGGCAAAACCAACGGGGCTGATTTTAGACATGTGGTTAGGAAAAGAAGGCATCACTTATTTAGCTGAGAATGAACTTACGAGCATTATCCGTAAACACATTGAATCAGAAGACACCGAAATTAATCATGTTGAAGGTATCGGTGCGCTTAACTTTTTTAAATTCGATAAGATCACGGTTAGTGAGGAAGGGGAATTTGTTGACCCGGCTTCAATTATTAAGTTGCCGGCTAAGCTGGATTTACCGATTATTCCAGAAATAACGCCAAGTGCAGACGACCCATTCTTAAAACAGTTACATAAGTCTGGTCATCGTTGGGTAGTCTTTACCAATGACGACGATGAACCTTTGTTGGTTATTGACGCAGATGGTTGTCTGCGAGCCGCGTTGTTTGAACCGGAAAAGTTCGACCCGTATCAATATTGTCATCGGCCAATTGTGCTTACGGACGGTTCGGCGTCATTAAGCGAAGCTGTGATTAAGATGAAAACCAATGAGTCGCTTGAAAAGTCGTTTGATGGTGCGATTGAAAATGATGTTTTATTGTTATGGGGCGAGTCAAAACGCATTATAACTGGGGCTGATATTTTTGGTCGATTGTTAAAAGGAATGCAGGCGTCGGAACATAATATATAAGCACCTGCCTTTAGCGATGATCCTAATACATTCACCGTGTGCGGATACTGCCAGCGGTGAATTATTGATAAACCCATCTTGTTATCACATCCAATCTAAATTTTAGAACTGCCCAATTTAAATACTCTTCATTGGCTGGTAATAAACAAATCAATAGTCAGTCGTCTATTTGCAAGTTCCTCATTGTTTGCACAATTGGCGGGTATTATTTGCACACTTCCCCACTAACATTATCTCAACAGTTAAAGTAGCTTTTTATGTAAGCTCGTATTGACCCAAATTATAGGACTGCAAAAACATGAAATCATTAATGGTACTGCAAGCAACATGCGTAATATTAACAATTGGCCTAGCCGGTTGCGACGACACCATGGTGGAGACAAGTGATACTACTGATAATGACGATACAACAACGTCTGAGGTTTTACATAGCGCCTACAGTGAATTTGATACAGACAATGTTGATGTAGCGATCAGTGGTTCCAATGTGATAATCGAAACCAACGGTCTACCCAATCATACCTCTCCATACTGGTCGAGCAGCCATGAGTTATATGTTGACCCAACCGTGACGACAACGCAAAAAATGGCTCCCGGTGATATTGATGATTTTGTTGGCACATATACCTTAACGGTTGCTAACAGTCCAAGTAAGTCGGGTAGCTCTTCAGCAACAGGTTTAGGGGCAATTGGTATCGCCGTTAGTGGTTCGGTCATTTATAACGACGAAGAAGGTCCCGGAATTCCACTAGACAATGCAGCTGGTAGCTTAGATTTTAACGGTGCTCATACTGGTCCACAAAGTTACCATTATCATTTAGAGCCCATTTCATTCTCAGATGACGACAGTAATCTAATTGGTGTTATCTCTGATGGTTTTTTCTTATATGGTCGAAAGTGTAATTCAACGGGAACTTACCCAACAGATCTAGACGAATCCGGTGGTCATACTGCAATGACTCAACATTCGACTGCAGATGAATATCACTACCATATCCAGAATGAACTCTACCTAAATGCTTACTACATTTTGTTCCCTGGGAACTATCAAGGTTCGCCAAATGCCATCCAGTAATTGGGTTGCCATCATGGTGCTGTTAATAAGCACCAGCTTTGATTTGACCGCGTCAGAACAAACGCGTGTAGACAAAAAGCAGATTGCTATATCTAAAACCAGTGGTTTGCGATTATATCAGGACCAGCCATATACAGGTGAGGTTGCGACTTATTACCCGTCTGGGCAACTGGCAAAGCTGTCAAGTTTTAAGCAGGGCCTAAGAGATGGCTATTTAAAACAGTGGTTTTCAAATGGTCAATTAAGCTTTCACTCAACCTATAAGTTGGGGGTGCTAGAGGGCGAAACAAAAAGCTGGTGGAGTAATGGCACACTTCGTTCGGTCACGGGTTATCAAAATGGCAAAGTCCACGGTGATGTTGAGCAATGGTACGTTACGGGTGAAAAGTTTAAAAAATTACACTATGAATTTGGTCGAGAGTCTGGACTACAGCAAGCGTGGCGTAAAAACGGCAAATTGTATAGTAATTATGAATATGTGAACGGTCGTGTGTATGGCCTAAAACGAGCAAATATGTGTGTGGAACTTAACGATGAAAAATTATTACCGTCTAATAACGCTGATTAGCGTACTTTGCAGCAACCTTTTATTCGCTAATGCAATAGCCGATGAAATGGAACGATTGCCTTATTACGATTCTGCTGAGTTCACCCCTAAGTGGTTAAAATCGGACAGTCTAGAGCTTAACGATATGCATCAAATATCGGATTTTAAGTTTATTGATCAGCGTGGCAAATATGTTACGGCAGACACATTTAGAGATAAGATTTATGTCGCAAGTTTTTTCTTTACCACGTGCCCCGGAATTTGTCCCAAAATGCGTTCTCAATTGTCTAAAGTACAAGAAGCTTATGCAGATAAAGATTACTTCAAAATTATTTCCCACTCGATACAACCCACCAACGACACAGTGGAAATACTGCAAACTTACGCTAAAGAAAATGGCATTAATGCTAATCAATGGCATTTAGTCACGGGTAACATGGATGAAATCTATAACTTGGCTCGAAATGACTATTTTGCCAACGAAGACTTGGGTGAATATGTAAGTAATAAAGACTTTCTGCATACAGAAAATCTAGTGCTAATTGATCACAATAAACATATTCGTGGAATATATAATGGTCTTAACAATGCTTCTGTTGGTAATTTGATTGGTGATATCAAATTATTAGAACAGGAATTGAAGAGCACTGGTAAAATAAATTGAGCAAATTTTAAGCGCGGCTTTTTCGCATTTTTGTTGCGCGACTATTTTTAGTCGTGTGGTTCTTTGTTACGTAGCAAAAATGCGTTTGACAATAAGGCGCTATGGTCAATAATTAGTACAACACATTAACTAAGTTAGGCATTAATGGAACGATACTATATAGGCCTCTTCCGCGTTTTAAGTTGTTTATTGTTCTGCAGTTCTTTTGCGGCTTTTTCTACCAACTTAGTGCAGTTAAGCGACGATGACATTTATCTAAAAATCAATGATAAAGTTTTGTGGCACGCCGTCGAATTAAAAAATCCTCATAATGCAGCTGACCTCATTAAAGCAGCGCAACAATCAAATACAACATACAATTCGCTGCTTGGAAAAAACGGAGCTGCTGTCGCCAAAATTCCAATAGCGACAGGCGGAGCCGGTGCTTGGTATGTCATGCCAATGGCAAATTTTGTCGATAGTGGCGTAGCATTTTGGCAGGACGAATACGGAACTATGACTCTTGTCGCTGATTTTTCTCAATTGAATAAAAACAGTCAAGCTTATTTGGCTCACATGCAGGCATTCAGGCTTAATTTTACCGAGTCAACATCGGGCTATTTATGGATTTACATAAAAGCTAAACTCTACCCAACACCCGCAAATATTGTAATTCAATCCGAGTTCGGCTTTTCTCAAACGCAACTTAAGATAAATACATTTAGCGTTTTGTCAGTGTCAGTGATGCTAACATTAGCCCTAATGGCTTTTGTGGTGTATTTAAGAACAAAACACTTCGTGGCATTTTATTGTGCAGGTTATATAGGTTTACATGGTATCGGCTGGGCATTTGCGTCAGGGTTGATACAAAGCTTTTTGTCGTCAACATTGATGAATACAACCTATGGCGGGGTTTATATTTTCCCGTTTGCAATAGCTTTTGCTAGCTATTTTGCTTTCTATTTGTTCGACTTAGAAAAATCCAAAAATTGGATTGCTAAAGGTTTAGTCCTCTACGCTAAAGTTGCATTGTTGTTTGGCGTACTTGGAATATTATTACCATTCAAAAGTGCATTTTACATGACGCATATTTTGGCCTGTGCGTGGATCGTTCTTAGTATTTTTGTTGGTATTAAAATGCTGACCGTTAGGGATTTTAAAGCTAAGTATTTCTTAGTCGGTAACGTTTTGTATAGCTTAGCCTTGGGCTATTTTATGGTGTCACATTTGTCTGATTTTGACTTGAAATACCCTGAAATTGTTGTATTGGTAGCGTTAGCTCTTGATTGCATCTGTATTCAACTTTCATTATCGGAATGGCTGAGAATCAAACAAATTGAACATCAAAAAGTACTTAACGATGCCCGCTTTGATTCATTAACACTAGTGGGAAATCGCCACTATTTAAATGAAAAGCTAAAAGAATTAAGTGAATTTTATATGACGGTATTTATCGATTGCGACAGTATTAAATCGATAAATGACAAACATGGTCACGCGGAAGGTGATGTATTTTTAAAGTACGTTGCGGATTTAATGAATAATAAGTTGGGAGATTTGGGGCAAGTATTTCGAACCGGCGGCGATGAGTTTATCTGGGTTTGTGAGGCGGTTTCTGAACACCGTTTATCGTTAATGGGCTCTAAAATCAAAACCATCTTGAATAGTATTGATGAGTCCGTGACCTTTCGTTGGCCAGAATCAGGGATCAGTTTTGGTATTGCGACAAGTATAGAAAGCGATTCCCCTTCTAATTGTTTGTCTAAAGCAGACGAGCGTATGTACCAACAAAAAACACTCCGAAAATTAAAGTTATAATAGCGCTAAACACCATTACGGCATTTAGCCGACAGTGCATGTCTATAATTAACAAAACTCAACAGGTGTGCATGACCAGTTGCCACTAAGCTTAAACGTTTGCATTGCGTTCGCTTGTTGTACTTCTTAATTTACCCACTAATATGCACCATCTCAAAATTATCCTACGAAAATCGCAATCATGTGCATTTTTGTAGTGTCTTATTATCTAAAAAAATATCTTATTCCCAAAATAAACATCTAAATAGGAATGATTATCATTTACATGATAGTCGATTGACAGTATTATCCCGCCACTTCAATAAATTCATAAAATAAAACGTTGGGAATCAAACGATGACAAAAAATATTAAAAGCAATCAAGTGGTTGCGTTAGGTGCGCAAACTATCGCACTTGCGCTGTCGTTTGGCGCTAGCCAGGCTATCGCAGACACAAACGAATCTGTATGCGTCGAAAAAGACTCTCAGGCTTGTATCGCCGAAAAAGCCGCTGAAGAAATTGAGCACATTCGAGTTCACGGTATTCGAAATTCAATTTATCGCTACGATAAATCAGGTGATCCTCGTCGCACGGCAAAGCTTGTAGATACACCACAAGTCATTACGGTTCTTACGCTAGATCAAATTCAAGAATCAGGTAAATCTGATCTTAAAGACATCTTATCAGCTCAATCCGGCGTAACGTTGGGGACTGGCGAAAATGGTAATGCATTTGGCGACCGTTATATTATTCGTGGACACGAAGCTCGCAGTGACGTATTTGTTGATGGATTGCGTGACCCAGGCATGACCACTCGTGAAAGTTTTGCGACAGAGCGTGTTGAAATCACTAAAGGACCAAGTTCGACATTTGCCGGACGTGGTTCATCAGGCGGTGCGGTAAATAGCGTTACCAAAAAAGCATCAACTTCATATAGCTTTGGCCGTGTTGATGTGGGTTTAGGCACTGATGATCACCACAGAGTGACTCTAGACTATAACCTAGCGTTAACAGACGAAAGTGCAGTTCGTCTAAATATTTTGGATGCCGATGAAACGAAACCTGGCCGTGACGGTATAACCAAAGCACGTCAAGGTGTTCAGGCTTCTGGCGTGTATGAAGCGAGCGAAAAGTTATCGTTTATTGCCGATGGATATTATCTAAAAGCGAACGACGTTCCTGATCTAGGGAGTTATTACGATCGTGAAGCAGAACACCCAATTGAAGACATCGCCGTATATGCGCAGTCGAATGACTTTCTTGACTCTGAGGTATCGACGTTTACTTTCCGTACCAATTATCAGATTAGCGACGAGCTTTTATTTTTAAACTCAACTCGTATTGGTTCCACTGAAAACGGATATATTACGACAGGTACAAGTGCAACTACACGTGATGCGACGGACCCAATAGCACCAGGTGTGAGCACGATGACGTTAAGTACTCACCAGGGGTGGCAGGAAGTAGATTATTGGGCCACTGCATTTAACTTATTTTGGGATAAAAAGCTGTTAGGTAAAGACAACAAGCTGGTATTTGGACTCGACGTTACCAATGAAAAAGTGGTTAACGGCGTATATAACATTACCAACAATAACGATACGAACTGCGTTGTTAGTGGTCGCCGTGGCGCTTCGGATAGCTACTGTTATATAGACGAAAACGGAAAAGAAATAGATGATATTCAAGGCTTAATGGGCCGTTCATATGTGACTGGTGACGCTGATGCGACATTTGAAATTCAAACAACATCTTTGTATTTCATGGATACTGTTCAAGTAACAGATGACACGCAAGTCTTCTTTGGATTACGTCAAGATAGCTTTGACTACAGCAATGATACGAGCGGCAGAAGCGGTGATATTTTATATGACTACTCTGACAATATGTATAACGGTCACGTTGGTATTGTGCATGCAATCACTGAAGACGGTAATATCTACTTTAATTACAGTACCGCAACAAACATCAACGGCGGTGAATCTGACTTAGGTGCGAACTGTGGTTACGGTGGAATATGTGGTACACCGGAGCAAGCAGCGCAAGCGGACCCAGAAATTGTAGAAAACTTAGAGTTAGGCACCAAATGGATGGTATTTGACGATAACGTGATGTTCTCGCTAGCGCTTTTCCAAATGACAAAAAGTGATGTTATGGAAAGTGTCGGCGATAGCTACTCTACATTAGGGACGTTAAATACCGGTGAAAACCAAATTCGAGGCATTGAAGTTGGTTTAATCGGCGACATCAATGATCAGTTAAGCTTACAATTTTCTGCTGCGTCAATGAGCTCTGAGGTGTTGGATTCTTACAATGAAGACAATATCGGACGTGTTCTGAGCAACTTTGCAGACAATAGTGTTTATTTACAATTGCGTTACCAGTTAACTAAAGATTTTGCATTTGGTGGTGACTACTCATACCAAAGTGAAATGTATGGCGGCCAACCGGATACTGCGGCGGGTTATGACTCAACGACAAATAAATACAGCATCGTAGTACCTGACTATCAAGTCATTAACTTATTTGCTAATTACAACGTAAATGACAAAATGACATTACGTCTTAATATTGGTAATGCGTTAGACACTGAATATTGGACAGCTGCTTATCGCTCGGGTTCATTTATGTACCTAGGTGACGGCAGAAGCACACGTTTAACTGTTAACTATCAGTTCTAAATTGACCAAAGGAAAACTGCCATGATTGTTATTTCACAATTGTTTAACCAACAAGAGGTTGCTGAACTCATTGCATCTTTGCCTTCGTCTTCATGGGAAGATGGATCAAAAACCGCAATGGGCATGGCGGCTGATGTGAAAAATAACAATCAGGCAGACTGTGATGATCCCAAAGTACAGGCACTCGCCAATCGTATTTTGGCTCAAATAGGTAACACGCCGGACATAGTATCGGCGGCGTTACCTCACCATATTTTCCCACCAGTGTTTAATCGATACAGTGAAAGTGAAGAATATGGTTACCATGTCGACGCAGCAGTTATGCGTTTACCCAATTCTCAAAATGTCATGCGAAGTGATGTATCCATGACCCTATTTTTGTCTGACCCGGAGTCATATCAAGGCGGTGAACTTGTATTGCGTTCAGACAGCGGAGAACAAGCTGTAAAGCTTCCGGCAGGATACGCAGTTGTCTATCCCTCTAGACACCTTCATAAAGTTAACGCCGTGACAAAAGGCACTCGTATAGCAGCGGTAACGTGGATGCAAAGTATGATTGCTGACCCTAGTCTACGCGATACTCTGTATCAAATGGACAAGACCATTCAGGCATTGATTAATAGCGGTACAACACAGCGTAGCGAACTCGACAGCTTAAATAATGTTTACCACAATCTCATCAGGCAGTTTGCCATTATTTAATACAAATCCCAGATCTAAAAGTTTGAGCTAAAAGCATGAAGTAAAAAATTTAGACTCATGATAAAGGCAGTGGCAAAGAAGATTGTCTGTGCCACCTGTCACTTTTCTTTCTGTATTGTTATTCGGCTAATACACAAATCTGGTCACCGTAATAGTTATCTTGGTAATTACACACTTGAGTTTGGTTGCTATTCATTGCGGTATCGTCTTGGATCTTCGCAACTAGGCTTAGACCGTCGCCAGTTAATATCGTTTTCATTTTGTTTATCAAAGAATGCATAGTTGTCTCCTTAAGATTAAATGCGCATTTACAATACCAAATCCACCCAAGAGTAAAATTGGAATAAATAAAACATTACCTTCTAAAAAATAGAACGTCGCAAGCTTAATAATAATGACTTGCAGAACATCATCATCAATACCCACTAAGTCGTCTCATCCAATTTTCCTTTATCTTGTTTCAGCAATTTTATTAACGTAATTCCTACGCTTTCTCATTTGGTGCACATTCTTTACACATTCAATCGATATCTTCATGGTCACATCTACAATTGAGATCGCCAAATGAAAACAAAGTTATACGCCTTATTGGCATTGCAAATCGGAGCTGGAATTCTTTATGGATGCGGCGCAGGTATAGAAGAGTCAACAGATACATCAACCAACAGCCAACTCGTCATTAATGAAATTGTCGCGGACGCCAGTGACGGCGGTAACGATTGGATTGAGTTGTATGTAAAAGAAGGCTCTGTCGATTTATCAAACTTTTCAATTACCGACGATAAAGACGGTCGTGAACCTCAGTCTTTGCCTTCCGTGACTCTTAATGCTGGAGAGTTTATTGTTATTCATGCGATTGACGAAGCCGACGCGGCTACAACGGATGGCTATTTTGTGACATTTAAGCTGGGTTCTGACGATGCAGTCGCACTTTATGAAAACAATGTGCAGGTCGATCTACTCGACTGGCAAGAAGGCGAAGCGAGTGAAGGTTATAGCTTTGGTTTGTTTGCTGACGGGACCGGCACAGCACAAACGCTATCGCCAACCCCAGGTGCAGCTAATATTGAATTAGGTGAGTCTGCATTAGCGCCTACAGATCTAATTTTAAACAACGACGCAGAATTAAGAATCAATGAAATTGTTGCTAAAGATAGTGACGGTGGTTTTGACTGGATTGAGCTTTATGTAACAGGAAGCGGCACGATTAACCTTGCCGATTATACTATCGCGGACGAAGATCGCATTTTGTCGTCGTTACCAGATGTCACTTTGAGCCAAGGTGAGTTTTACCGTATTTATGCTACAACTGACACGGTTGAAGATGCCACAACGGTCGCATTTAAATTGTCCTCGTCAGACGTTGTCAGTCTTTATCAAGGAGATGATTTAATTGATCAGCTTGAATGGAAAAAAGGCCAAGCGTTAATTGGTACAAGCTATGGTCGTTACCCAGATGGAAGTGACGCGACTCACATATTAATACCAACCGCCGAAGCGGGTAATAGTTTGGCTTATCATACGGGGTTAATAATCACGGAAGTTGTGGCCAATGCAGCTAATGATGGCATGGATTGGTTTGAGCTTTATAACAATAGTGAAGACAGTATCTCCCTGTCTGACTACCAAGTTATCGATGAAAGTGATGATATCGACCCAATTGATTTACCCGATGTGGAACTGTTGGCGGGGGAATATTTCGTTATTTATGCCACAGACACTGATCCTGGTGACTACTTTGTCCCCTTTGGTCTTGGTAACAATGATGAATTGAGCTTATTAAAAGATGATGAAACTGTCGATTATTTAAGCTGGGATGCGAGTGACGTTCCTGAAGGTTACAGTTTTGGTTTGAATTTGGACGAAACCGGAAGTGGTTATGGTTGGGAGCAAGATACATTAGAGCCAAGCCAGGGCGCTGACAATATCGCTGTAGTCGCCTTTAATTCAAGCGTTGTAAGGGATTTATACATCAATATTACGACGGATAATTGGCAAAGTATTTTATCGGATCCAGAAGCCGAGGAATACCACGAAACGGCAATCACGTTCAATGGCGCGACGCTCGACAGTGTGGCTATTCGTACCAAAGGTGGTTCCAGTTTACGCAGTGTTGCGCAGTCAACAAGTGACCGGTACAGCTTTAAAATTGATATAAATGAGTATGTCGATGGCCAAAAGTTTTTTGGCTTGAAAAAATTTACCCTGCAAAACTCATTTAATGACCCTTCTTATATGCGTGAAGTTTTTGCCTATGACCTGCTAAAGGAAATGGGCGTTGCGACACCACAGCATGCTTTTGTAAATGTTTATATTAACGATGAATTATTCGGTTTGTACCTAATGGTTGAAGCTATTGACGGTGAATTTTTAGAAAACAATTTTAGCAATGCAAACGGTGATCTTTATAAGCCAGACGGTGTGGGTTCAGATCTGGTTTGGTTAAGTAGCAATATTGAAAGCTACAGTGATATCAATTTACAGACAAACGAAGACACCACAGATAACGGTGCATTTTTAAACTTTGTGGCTGAGCTAGATAGCGGTTCTACCGACCTCATAGATGTTGACGGTTTATTACGTTACATGTCGGTGAGTGTTGCTTTATCTAACTTAGATAGTTACCACGGTGCATTGGCTCACAACTACTATATCTATGAACAAGATGATGTATTTAGCTTGTTGCCATGGGATTTTAATGAGTCGTTTGGGTCATTCAATATGGGGTGTCGTACTGATATTCGTGAGTTATACATTGACGAACCGACAGACGGACCCATGTCGGAAAAACCACTTATTAACAATGTATTTTCGCAACAAGCTAACTTAGATGTATACCACGGCTATCTGTGGCAACTTATCGAAGGTCCGCTTGAACCAACAACATTTGCTAACCGTGTTGAAGAAATCGCTGACTTAATCCGACCTCATGTTGAAAACGATCCAACCGCGTTTTATAGCGCTTCGCAGTTTGAACAAAACTTAAATAGTACTGTTAGCCGATTTTATGGCCTTACAAGCTTTATCAACTACCGTGTCGCTAATATTCGTCAACAGCTTGAAGGTGATATTCCATCTTCAGGTACAGGTCGAGGCTTCTGCGGTTAGTAACAAAAAGAGTATTCAATTAGAAGTACTCGCCAAGTTAGTGGAACATTTTCCACTAACTTTATTTAATGTTTAGCGACCAAAGCGAGTCAACAATGATAGCAGTACAAACTGAACAAATAGACAACACCCCGGCAGCACCCAAATACTCTGACCCTCAAAGAAATTCTGGGCTGTCCAGGGCGTTAACGTTGTTTAAAAGCCACGGTCTGGCCGATCTGGATAAGGCTAATTTGATGGATCGAGTCGACAGTAAGTTTATGTTACCGATTAGTATGTTACCAAAAATATTAGGCCAAATTCATCAGTCCTACAGCGTATTAGAAATTGCCGGAAAACGTGTTTCAACCTATCAAAATGAATATTTAGATACACCGGATATGCGATTGTACAAAGACCACCATAATGGCCGCTTAAATCGTTATAAAGTGAGGCATCGCCACTACGTTGATACGGACACGCACTTTATCGAGGTTAAGTTTAAAAACAACAAAAAACGAACGATAAAAACGAGGGAAAAACTGTTTCCAAAAGATCAAGGTTTTGACGCAGTGATGCCGTTTATTAAGTCCCAAACACGGGATAAATACAACGATTTGGAAATTATTCAACGCGGTGGTTACCAACGAATCGCACTGGCAAATGAGCAACAAGCAGAGCGTCTTACTCTTGATTTTAACCTTTGGTATTTATCAACCGATGGAACAAAACGAGTGGAACTTCCAGGCTTTTTTATTGCCGAATTAAAGCAACAAAAAATATCAAAACATTCGCCATTTTATCAACTCATGAGTAGCAATAATATTGCGCCAACCAGTTTTAGTAAATATTGCATTGGTTGCTCGTTATTAAAGGGATCAACGTTAAAAGCCAACCGCTTTAAACCAACATTGTCTCGTTTAGCGTGCCTCAATATGGGCGAATGATTGCGCGTTAACCCACCGAATACTTCAAATTTATTAAGAGGTTGTTATGACTGAAATCGATTTACAATTTATCCTACGTTTTTTTATTAATATGGTGTCTATTAGTGTGCTTTGTTATGGCTGCTATTTTCGAATAAACAAAAATGCAACGGTTGCGGGTTCGTTTTTATTGTTTGGTTTAGGCATCTTTATCATAACGTATCTATTGCATGGCGTTGATATGTCGATGGAGTTTGCGTTTGGACTGTTTGCTGTTTTCACTATGCTTAGGTATAGAACGGAAACGATCACCATAAAAGAGATGACTTACTTATTTTTGGTGACCGCGATTGCTTTATTAACGTCAGTGGGCAAAATGTCAGAAGTAGACTTGCTTATTCTTAACGGTGCAATATGTGCTTTTGCCTTTGTGGTGGATTCGAGTTTATTGCGTAATCGATTTGGAATACAACATGTTGTTTATGAAAAGATTGACAATATTAAGCCAGAAAACAAAGCGATTTTATTTGCTGATCTCAAGCAAAGAACCGGCTTAAATGTGGTTTCGGTTGATATAGAATCTATCGATTTTATGCGTGATGTCGCGTTATTGAAGGTAAGTTACGTCGACCAACCTATGACGTTAACATTACCGGCAACTGATCATAAAGTGGATAAAATTTTACAGTCGTAATAACGATACGCGGCGGCAATACGCCGCGTGATGTTATTTAAAAAAGTAATTTTAAGCGCGAATAAGTTAAAGTCGTTGGCGTAATGGTTTGGCATGATTGGCTGTTGCTTTACTGTCACTATCATCGCCCGATGCTTTTATCAATTGAACGTCCTTTAATGAATCTTCAGCTTTGAGTCTTAAATGCGATTTTTTGTTCATTTCTTTTAACATGGGCGCGTATTTTTTAACCCAGCTGTACATCTTAAAATTTGATACTAAGTGTTTATCTGCGGCTGCAGAAATACTGTAGTCGTTATACACAACCATAGCTATGGCTTTAAGTTTAAATTCTAATGAGTGCGAGTTGTCGCGCATTATCCATTGCCTTCTTGTTCAAAATAACTCACCATCGCTTGGTCTGGTAAAGCGGGAAAAGCGCCTTGTTGCGTAACTGTGTGAGCACCACATTGAGCAGCAAACGAAACGCTTTTATTTAACTGTGGCGAATCGACGAAGTTCTCTAGCGTATTCAGTTTTACTTTTTGCTTACTCAATTGATACAGAAAACCACCAATAAAGGCGTCACCAGCGGCTGTTGTGTCAACCACATCTACTATTGGCGTTGGTACACCAAAAGTTCGGTTTTTAGTCATGCACACAATCGGTTTCGCGCCATCAGTTAATAGAATTAGTTGGCATTGTTGAGTCAATAAAGCCGCTAAAAAGTCATCGGCCTCGTCAGCGGGTACAAGTTCATGCAATTCTTCTAGGCTGACTTTGATTATGTTTGCCGACTTCATACTTTTGATTATCTTTGACTTATAGTCGCCATTTTCTGGCCACAAATTGATCCGCAAATTAACGTCCATAGAGACAATGCAGTTGTGCTCAACCGCATGTTGGATCCCGGTATAGGTACTTTGTTCTATTTGCGTTTCAGTTAAACTGTTTGAGCAATAATGAAAAATAGAACTCACCGCAAACATTTCGATGTCAAAGTCATCTGGAGTGAATAGTAAGTCGGCTGAAGGTGGGCGATAAAACTCAAAGCTACGTTCTCCGCTAGCGTCTAATGTAACAAACGCTAACGCGGTTTTTGCCTTGAGCGTCCACGCCACATAATTAATTTCAACGCCATACTCGACAAACTTGTTAAACAAATAATTACCAAACGTGTCATTGCCTAACATGCCACAAAATATTGCATTACCGCCTAACTTAGACACCGCGACGGCGGCATTTGCTGGCGCGCCGCCAGGATATTGGGTGAATTTTTCAGGTTCAGTGGAAAGCATATCGATGAGAGCTTCGCCAAAACAGATCACTTTATCCATCATTATTCTCCTATTAATTTAGGGCTGATTTTGTAAGCCACATGAACTGATAAGGTGCCAGTGTCATGGTGGGTTTATGCTGGTATGTTTGGCCCGTTAAGTTTTCAACAAGCTTTTCATTTGGATTAATGTCTATTTTTTCGAGACTAACCGATTGCGTAAACTCACTAAAATTACAAACAAACACAGCGTCATCATGGGCGTTTAATGTTCGTCTATAGGCAAATAGGTGGCTATGACCAAGTGATAGAATGTCGGTATGTCCTAAGCCAATAACAGGGCTATTTTTTCTTAGGGAAATAAGGTTTTTAATTGTGTTATTTACAATGTTCTGAGGTGCGCCGGGCTTTTGCGCATCAGTTAGCATCTTGTTGGTTATTTTAGGTCGGTTAACCCATCGGCTATCATGCTGTTTTTTATCGTCATTTTCATATGAATAATCATTGAGAGCAGCAAGTTCGTCACCTTGGTATAACAAAGGAATTCCACCAATGGTCAAGATGATCCCGTGCAATAAACAAATACGAGCGATAGCGTGGTCGATGTGTAATTGCTCCTGCGTCGCCAATGCATCTTCGAGACCACATAAAGACGCGAGAGAACCACATACGCGACAATCACCATTTTCTGGGTTGTATTGGAAACCTCGACCAGTGGCAAAAGAACCGTCAAAGCTGCCAGTATAAAACTGGTTTAAGAATGCGCGATGATCATAGCCATTGATACCAAGTTCACCCGCGTCACCATCATCAAACGTCCAACCTATGTCGTCGTGACAACGGGCGTAATTAACCCAACTACATGAGTCGTCAATAGCAAATCTACGCTGTAAACTTAGTTCTAGTAGGTCAGTTTCGCGGGTTGCCAATGAATTCCACAATAGCGCCATAAGTAAAGGGTTGTAGGACGTTTGGCACTCGTCTTTGTCGATATATTTTGCCACTTCATCAGGATGCACAATTGCTTCTGATTTAAACACAACACCTGGGCAAACGATTTGTGTACAAACATTAAAGGCTTGGATGAGCAAATGAGCTTTAGGTAAATTTTCGCACTGAGTGCCTTGTTCTTTCCAAACAAAGGCCAATGCGTCTAGACGCAAAACGTCACAGCCCAAATTCGCTAGGTATAACATTTCCTGGGTCATCGCCCTAAATACAGATGGATTTTGGTAATTCAGATCCCATTGGAAATTATTAAATGTCGTCCACACCCATTGCTGCAACTCTTCAACGAAACTAAAGCAACCACGCCGAACCGATGGAAATATTTCACGAAGTGTTTTGTCGTATTCGTCTGGCTCATTGCGGTCTGGAAACACAAAATAGTAGTCTTGGTAATTCTCATCACCTTGCTTAGCGTTTATCGCCCATTCATGTTCGTCAGATGTATGATTAAAGACAAAATCGAGCACCAAATTAATGTCGGCTTTTGCTAATGCATTTGATAACGCTTTTAAGTCTTTAGATGTGCCTAATTTAGGGTCAACTTGACGATAGTCTGAAACCGCATAGCCACCGTCACTATCGCCTTCAGGTGACTTATATAAAGGCATTAGATGTAAGTAAGTGATCCCTAACTCTTTATAGTAAGGGACTTTACTTATCAGATCTTTTAAGTCATCAGCTACTAAATCGACGTAAACGGCCATACCAACCATTTTTTCATCTCGATACCAATCGGGCTGGTTTAACCTTTTTTTGTCAGATCGGTGCAACGCAACTGGACGTTTTTTAAAACTAGTGGCTAGTTCACAAACAAGTGCCTCTAAATGAAAATACAGGTCGTACTGATTATCATAAATGGATAAAAATAGATCAAACAACCTAGGAAAGTGTTGGTCTAAGCGTTGCTCAAATACGTCAGTCTTTGCGTTGGTTAATGCCTTAAAGTTACTCGATTGCTTAATTCGAGAAAGGCACTGTTGTGTTTGTCTAGATAAGTTCATCAGGCTACCTTAGTTATTTGCAATTTGTTGAATGAGAAGCTGTTCTTGAGCTGGTTTAAATTTCCAGTTGTAGAACAAACCTGCAAACAATAGCGCGGCAAATACAGTAGCAACGTAAAATCCGTATTTGGCCTGGCCGCCCATCATGTCGCTAACAATTGCCATAAGTAATGGGCCTACTGACGCCGCAACAGCAGTAAAGAATAAAATAACACCGGCAATGGCGCCGTGTTGTTCTTTAGGAAAACAGCTGATGCCTTTGGAATTAAGCGTTGGGTAAATCATGGCCATAAACAGCCCAGAAGCAGGGAGTAGAATAATTGCTACATCTAAACTCAATGCCATGCTTAATACATAACATAAGCAAATGGCGGCTGAGAACAGCATCATCGCTAGTTCCCAACTAATATGTTTTAACACCCAAACCGCACCAAAACGGCCTAGTGCTCGTAGGGTAAAGAATATGGTAATTGTCCAAGGCACAACGTATTCAAGAGAACCCGTGTATTCACTGAGAAGGGAAGGCATCCAAACGTAAATGGCGGCCTCGGATGCGACATAACATGCTATTAAGGCTGAGAACCCAAGCGTTGTTGGTTGCTTAACGATTTCGAAGGTTTGTTTTAAGTTGTGTTTAGAATTTGGTTTAGCTTCGTAAGTGGGATAATGTGAAAACGCCGCCAAAATACAAAGAACGATACAAAGCACGCCAGCAACAATATATAGGTATTTCCACGACACATCGTTTGCCAATAAATAGCTTACGATAAATGGCCCTATGATAGCGCCAACACCAAAGAAGCCTTCGACTAGGTTCATTGTTTTGGTGTGATCTGAATTAGATACTGTAATGTCTCCGACAAGCGCAAGCGCAGCTGTTTTAAATATACCAATCGCAACGCCGGAGATTAATAACAGGAAGAGGAAAAACGCAAAACTACTGCCAATAGCAAATAATCCGCATGCGGCGGAAAACATTAATAAGCCGATAATTATAGACACTTTTCTGCCTAACTTGTCTGCTAGAAACCCAAGTAACATGCCACTAGCGGCAATTGCCATCATTGGACCATAGTGAAATGCACTGGCTGCCGTATGACTTAAGTCGAATTCTTTTATGATCTCTGGAATGATCACACCAATTGCGTCAGTTGTCATTGCAAACATCATGAACATTAAATACGTCAAAATTCGTATCAGTTGATTATTCGCCACTTTTGTTTCCACGTTCCTCTCCTACCCGTTGATGACAAGTTAAGTATGCTGAAGGTTTCCGGTAATAAAAATATCGTTATTGCTGGAAATACCAAAAACAAACTCTGCAAGACTCGTTGTAATCTTATGCTTAACACTAGTTTTTTTAGTTATTGTTAAAGCAGTTATTCATAACTTAAACGATTAAGTTTAATATTAGGTTAAATAGTAAACATTTGTCTAGTTTAATTTGAGCGCTGTTCTGCTCTCACATATTAAGTTCATGATTAAATTAAGATTTTTGTTCCTAGCACTGTGGACCCAATAACCAGGTTAGTGTTACCTACAAGCCCTGTAACTAAATATTTTATATGTTTTAGTGGGTTTTTTTATTTTATATATCAGTTGCTTGGTGTTTTTGTGATGATATTTTACTTAATTGATTAAGAAAAATGCTTGATTAAAAAGTGAACGTTAACTAGTATTGAATTTAATGAATGAGTTGCACCACTTAAATTAGTCAATTTGTTACTAACAAATTTTTGAGTTGGTAAGTCATGTTTCAACCACAAATGTCTATGGCTAGACACTAGAGGTTAAATTACATGGTTGCTATTAAAAGAGATCACGGAATGCAGACGAGTATTGCAAAACGAAACTATTGGTTGCTTAGCGGGGCTTTACTGACGTTTTTTCTTACGTGGTCGTTTTGTTTCTCTATTTTTTCAATTTGGCTTGAGCAATTTGTTGGATTAAATGGCGAGGAGCGAGGAGTTGTTTTTAGTTTAGGTGCTTTTTGCGCTCTGTTTATACTACCAGTATATGGTTATCTACAAGACAAGCTTGGTTTAAAAAAACATGTACTGTTTTTTATCTCTGGTTTACTGATCTTTGTCGGACCATTTGCCATATACCTCTATTCACCACTTTTGAAGTCAAATGTGTGGCTAGGTGGCGCATTAGGTGGTGTGTATTTTGGGCTAGCGTTTAGTGCTGGCGTAGGGGTCATAGAAAGTTATGTTGACCGTGTTGGCCGGATGACCGGTTTTGAATTTGGCAAAGCGCGTATGTGGGGATCAATTGGCTGGGCAATAGCAGCTTTCTTTACCGGTAAGATTTTTAACGTGAATCCCGACTTGAATTTTTGGCTAGCCAGCCTATCAGGCCTGATTTTTTTATTGTGTATTAGCTTTGTTGTGCCAGCGACATCAAGTAGAGATGAATCTATTTTCGATAAAGCCTCGGCTGCGCTAAATGTCAGTGACGTTTTGAAGTTATTCAAAAATCGTCAATTTTTGGCAATGGCCGTTTACGTTATTGGTGTAACAACGGTATATGGCGTTTATGACCAACAGTTTTCGACTTATTTTGCTTCGGTTTTTCCTTCTAAAGAAGAAGGGAACGCAATGTACGGTTATCTAAATTCGTTGCAAGTCATGTTGGAAGCCTTAGGAATGTTTTTGGCACCGTTTATTGTAAATCGAATTGGTGCAAAAAACGGTTTGATTTTAGCTGGTGCAATTATGGCGCTTCGTATAATCGGCTCAGGTTTTGCTGACGACAGTTACAGCATTTCGTTTATGAAGTTATTACATGCAGCTGAGCTTCCAATCATGTTAATTGCAATATTTAAATACATCTCAGCGACTTTTGAAGAGCATTTGTCAGCAACAATTTACTTGGTCGGTTTTGTCTTTATGGCACAAATAGGCGCAGCGGTATTGTCCATTGGTGTTGGCATGATGTATGACCAACTTGGCTTCCAGCTGTCTTATAAAATATTGGGCTCAGTGGTCGCATTCTTTGTACTTGTATCTTGGGTTTTATTAACCAATGAGAAGAAACATTCAAAAGTGGTGGCGGAATCAATTACCGTTTGAGGACATCAAATTTTGGATCTGTATTTGACGTTAGTTATCGCAAATAGCGACTTGTATCAGGTTTGTTATAAAGAAATAAATAGTTAAATAATCAACAGTAATAATATGTTTTATATAATAAAAAAGGCAGGGTTTTTAAATGAAACACACACATAAATTCACACCAACCATATTGTCCCTAGCGGTATCAGCGGCAATGTTTTCACACAATGCAGTCGCTGCTGAAACCGCAGTTGACGACGAAGTCGAAGTTATCGCAGTCACGGGTATTCGTGGTTCTTTGATGCGAGCCCAAGCGGTGAAAATGGAAAACTCTTCTATCGTTGAAGCTATTTCAGCGGAAGATATCGGCAAGTTACCTGATTCTTCAATCGCAGAAACGTTGTCTCGATTACCAGGTATGTCGGGCGAACGTGTAAACGGTCGTACTTCAGGTGTTTCTGTTCGTGGCTTTAAAGAAGATTTTACGGGGACATCATTAAACGGTCGTGAATTAATCGGTATCGGTGATAACCGTGGTGTTGAATATGACCTGTATCCATCAGAGATTATGACAGGTGCGACAATTTATAAGTCGACTGACGCATCACTTATGGTTCAAGGCATTGGTGGTACGGTTAATTTAGAAACAGTACGCCCGCTGCAAGCTCAAGAAACCTTAACAGTTAGTGGTAATTATGAGATTAGCGGCAGAGAATCGGATAACCCAGAATTTGATAACACGGGTAAGCGTTATTCTTTATCATTTGTAGAGAAATTTGCCGATGACACAATTGGTCTTGCTATCGCGGTTGCAACGACTGAGTCTCCGAACAATCAAAGAAAGTATGGTGTTTGGGGTTATAACACAAATGACGACGGTCAAATTTTACCGTCTGGTTTAGATACCGTAGTACAAAGCACAGTTTTAGAACGAGATACGGTTTCTGCTGTATTGCAGTTCCAACCGAATGATAAACTAAACATTGTTATCGATGCATTAGATATTAGCTATTCAGATTCGGGGATTATTCGTGGTTTTGTAGAACCGTTTGCTGCTGAGAATGTTGTTGGTTCTGGTTTTAATACTACGGGGACGCAAGTAAATGCAAACTCAGTTCTCATTAATAACCCAAGACAAAAAGACGGTGATTTGAGCGTATTTGGCTTAAACGTTGGGTATAAATTAAATGAAAATTGGTCAGTTGAATTTGACGTTGCTAAAAGTGAGTCAAGTAAACGTGATTTGCAAGGCGAGTCTTATTCTGGTTTAGCGCGTTCAGGCACGTTAAGTTCAGGTGAATTTGGTGAACGTACGTTTGAAATGAGCCAAGACGGTATCTTTTTTGTTGGTACGTCGGGCCTAGACGCATTTTCTGACCCAGACGCATTACAACTAACTGGCCCACAAGTATGGGGCGGTGGTTTAGCTAACCTTGAAGACGACTTTAAAACTTCTGAATTAACAGCTAATGGCGAAGATGAATTTAGCTACCTTAATGCTCAGGATGGGTTCTTAAACTACGCGGATTTCAGCGAAGAGTTAACCACCATGAGAATGGAAGTGGTTGGTTTCATCGAAAGTGATTTATTCCATACTGTCACCGCTGGTATTAACTATAGTGACCGTAAAAAAGACAAAGACAACAAAGGTTTCTTTGCTACTGCGTCGTCATATCCGTTCTCGGACTCAATTCCATCTAAATATGTTTATGACGGGTTAGCAGATTTAAGCTGGGCAGGTTTAGGACATGTTGTTGCCTATGACGGTTTTGCACCTTATCAAGACGGTGAATATACGCTTAACGACGCTGGTTTACTTGAACCAGATAGACTCGGTGATACTTATTTAGTTGAAGAAAAAGTAACAACTTTTTACATCAAAGGTGACTTTGAAACTCAACTCAGTGGTTATGACGTAACGGGTAATGTTGGTGTGCAATACATTCAAACAGACCAATCTTCTTCAGGTTATAACGGCATTGTGGGTTCTAATTACGCGGTGTGTGATGACAACAACGACAAGCAAATTGATGACAGTTGTAAGATTGAAAGCGGTGCGGACTACAGTCATGTCTTACCAAGTTTGAACGTAAGTTTAGAACTAAACGAAAGTCAGTTTGTTCGATTTGCAGCAAATAAAGCCATTAGCCGTGCCAGAATCGACCAGATGAAAGCGTCTAGTTTTGTTAAGTTTGATCAAAACATCGACCTAATTTCAATTCCAAATACGATTGACGATGTCGTTGATTACGGGACTCCGTGGTCAAAATTTGCAGGTAACCCGTCACTTCGTCCGTTGGAGTCGAATAACTACGACTTGTCTTTTGAGCATTATTTTGAAGATGAAGGTTATTTGTCAGCGGTTGTTTTCTATAAAGATCTAGTGAACTTAACTCAAGCAAGTAGCGGTGAAAGTTCGTTAATTAACTTCAGAAATGACGAAACGAATGACGGTGCAGACTATTATATCCCGGGATTCCATGACCGTGTTGCTGTTGAAGATGGCGAATATGGTCCTAAGAAAGTCCCATATGCAGCTGGTGATTTAATTACCCCACCAGACTACGGTAGCTATTCGTTTTTTGAAGATGGTTTACAAGGTGAAGTTAAAGGTCTTGAGCTAACGGCAAACGTACCATTTGGTATGCTTGATGATAGCCTCGAAGGGTTTGGTGTTGCAGCGTCAGCCACGTTTATTGATGCGGAACTTGATGATGGCTCGCCAATTGCTGGCCAGTCAGACAAAAACTTCTCGTTAACAGCCTACTATGCAATGGATGGTTTTGAAGTTCGTGTTGCTGGAACAGACCGCTCTGATTACTCAACGTATCAACGTGGTGGTTCAAACAAAATTGAATCAGCTAACCGTAGCGGAGTGACTCTAGTGGATGCACAAATTAGTTACGACTTTGAAGACTCAGATATCGAGTACTTAAAAGGTTTACGTATCTCATTGCAGGGCACCAACTTGACCGATGTTGATGAAGAAACGGTAGATGATAACGGTGTTGTAACCACTCGTCGCCAATTTGGACCATCGTTTATGCTTAACGTGAATTACTCTTTCTATTAATGAGTAACAGTTAATTTAGAGTGTAAGAGGCTGTCAGTTTATCGCTGGCGGCCTTTATCGACATAAACTAGCAAGTGGATATTACAAGGCCCATAGCTAGACATTTAACTGGATTTAAGAATAAACATGGCGGATTATTTGTGAGCGATGATATGACAATTAGCGATAACTTCATGACAGATGAATGGCGCCCTTTCATCCATTTCACACCGGAAAAAAATTGGCTAAATGATCCAAATGGTATGGTTTATTTTGCAGGAGTGTACCATCTTTTTTACCAGTACAACCCTGATGGTGACAAACATGCAAATATGCACTGGGGACACGCAACCTCAACTGACCTAGTTCACTGGCAACATCATGATATAGGAATATATGCTGCGCCAGAGGGGTTAGGATACATCTTTTCTGGTGGCGCTGTTGTCGACGTGAATAATACAAGTGGTTTAGGCAATGGCAATCACCCTCCATTGGTTGCTACATTTACTCATCATTCTGAAGACGCAGTGCAAGTACAGAGCTTGGCGTTTAGTCAAGATGCAGGTAAAACTTGGCAAGAGTATGAAAATAACCCCGTAATTGCCAACCCTGGGATCAAAGATTTTCGGGACCCTAAAGTTATTTGGGACGACGAGCGCAATCAATGGGTGATGGCTTTAGCCGCTGGGCAAGTCATTCAGTTTTTTGTCTCCAGAAATCTTATCGATTGGCAATTGGTCAGCGAATTTGGTGAAGGTTACGGTGAACACGGCGGCGTTTGGGAATGCCCTGACTTGTTTCCACTTACAACTGCAAATGGCATTACTAAATGGGCATTGCTTGTGAGCATTCACCCTGGCGGTCCAAACAAAGGGTCCGCGACACAATACTTTCTGGGGGATTTTGATGGTACTCACTTTGTTTCGTCACAAACAGAAACTAAGTGGCTAGATTACGGCCCAGATAACTATGCAGGTGTTACGTGGGACGGATTACAAGCGACCAGTAACAAACGAATATTCATCGCTTGGATGTCAAATTGGCTATATGCCAATGATTTACCGACACACCCATGGCGCGGCGGAATGACGTTACCGAGAGAATTGACTTTAGTTGAAACCGATAACGACTTCTTTTTATCAAATTTGCCTTCGGAAGATATTTTGGCGTTGAGAACTCAGTATGTATTAGACGTTGGTCAAGTTAAGTCATTACCGCAATCGTCGGCCTATGAAGTCATTTGGAAATTTGATAAATCAATTGGTAATAACACGATCACTTTCGCTAATAACGCAGACGAAAAGCTCGTTATTAACTACATTGCCGAGGGTAATGCGATTGAGATAGATAGGACACAATCTGGATGGATTGATAAAGGCTTTGGCCAAATTGCGGTCGCCCCATTAAAGTTAATTGATGAAAGTGAAATCGCCTTGTCCATTATAATTGATAGATCTACGGCTGAGATTTTTTGTGAGAATGGACTATCGACGTTGACGTCAAATATTTTTCCATCGATGCCATATTGTAAATTAATGGTAAAAAGTAATTGTACCGTTAAGTGCTTCGAGTTGAAGGCCCAATAGAATTGGCGCACTTGCTCGGCACTGACAAAAGAATAACCTCTACTATGCACTGCTTGTTTGTGTAATCTCAACCCCTTTTGAGCTATTTCTTAAGGGGTCTTTTTTTACATTTGCATAAGTTGTATTGGCCTAAAATACTGAATAAATACCATCGTATAATAGTGTTTGGAATTTAATTGGTATTATGGAATGGTATAAAAGAGTCAATTAAAAGTTAAGGTAAATTATGATGACCCAAACGATTAAGAGGATAGTAATAGCAGGGGGTGGAACTGCCGGCTGGATGACAGCAGCATTACTGTCCAAAGTTCTTCCTAAATCGGTTGAGATTACCTTAGTAGAATCCGAAGCCATAGGTATTGTGGGGGTCGGTGAAGCGACAATTCCACCAATTCAAACGTTTAATAAGTTTTTAGGTATCGACGAACGTGCTTTTTTAAAAGAAACAAATGGCTCGATTAAACTTGCGATTAAATTTGAAAACTGGCGAGTTGACGGTGAAAGCTATTTCCATACGTTCGGATCACCCGGCACAAGTATTGGCTTCAGTAATTTTCAACATTATTGGTTACGAGCCAAAACCCAATTAGGTTTAGAAGACTCGATTTGGGATTACGACCTCAATTATCTTTGTTGCCAGCAAAACAAATTTAATAAAATGAACACCCAAGATCCGATTTATCAAATTCCTTATGCATATCATTTTGATTCAGGTTTATACGGTCAATTTTTAAGACGTTACTCTGAAAAAAATGGTGTTAAGCGCATTGAAGGCATTATTAAGCATGTTAAACAAAACGCCGATACAGATTTTGTCGAAGGGATACAACTGGCCGATGGCACACAAATCGACGGTGATTTTTTTGTTGATTGCACGGGCGCTCGCGGTTTGTTGTTGCAAAAAACACTTGGTATTAAATATCAAGATTGGTCACATTGGTTACCCGCAGATTCGGCCATAGCGGTTGCAACGGATCAGATGGAACAGATACCACCTTATACCAGAAGCATAGCCCATAAAGTGGGTTGGCAGTGGCAAATACCGCTTACACACCGCACTGGCAATGGTATCGTTTATAGTTCTTCTCATTTGTCTGACGATGATGCCATGAAGACTTTGACCGAAAACGTCCAGGGAAGAATGCAGACTGCGCCACGAAAATTAACGTTTAGAACCGGTAAGGTAGAAAAACAGTGGCATAAAAATGTCGTAGCCATTGGTCTATCTAGTGGTTTTTTAGAACCCCTCGAATCCACAAGTATCTATCTAATCCAATCTGCTGTTGTTCGCTTAGCCAAAATGTTCTCAACCCAAGGCATAACTCGGTCTGTTACAAATGCATTTAATAAAGAATCGGATACCGAAATTGAAACCATTCGAGATTTTGTGATTTTGCACTATTACGCGAATGAGCGCACCGATTCTGGTTTTTGGCAAGATATGGGTAATTTAAAATTACCTGAAAGATTAAGTCAGAAGATCCAACTCTTCCAAGATACTGGGTCAATGTTTAATGAGCAACATGATATCTTTTTAGATGCCTCTTGGTTACAGGTAATGTTAGGGCAAGGCATTAACCCGACGAGTTATCACCCGTCAGCGGATTCAATGTCTAGCGAAGAGTTGCTTTCTATACTAGCCAAAATAAAACAAGCAAAAATGGCTCCTTTGCCACAAATGATGACCCATGATGATTTCCTAACGAAGTATGTTGGTTAAGCGGATGACTAAATCATTTCGCATTGTTATTTTAGGCGGCGGCACTGCGGGCTGGATGACAGCTAATCTCATGGCCAAACAGTGGCTGTCAGAAACCGCGCAAACTCCACCAATGGAAATTGTTGTTGTTGAATCTCCAGACATCAAAACGGTGGGCGTTGGCGAAGGCTCGACACCAACTTTACAACGTTTTTTTAACAAAATGGGCATATCAGATCCAGATTGGATGGCACAATGTAACGCCACTTATAAGCTCAATATTCGATTTTCAGGATGGAGTCCCGCATCAGGTGTAGACTGCTATAGCCACCCTTTTCTATCACAATTAGATACGTTTACTGAACGGCCGTTTGCTGTTAATTGTTTAACGCGTCGACTCGGTTTAGACGTTGTCACACAGCCAGATAAATTTCTATTTAATGCTTATCTAGCAGCGCATGACAAGCTGCCGCTGGTGCCTGAGCACTTTCCATTTAAAATGGAATATGGGTATCATTTTGACGCTGGTTTATTAGGGCAGTTTTTAATGCAACATGCCATCGGACTTGGTGTTCATCATAAGTTAACAACGGTTAAACACGTTGAGACTTCGCCAAATGGTGATATTAAACAGTTGATATGTAACGACGGTGAATCTATCGAGGGAGCGTTATTTGTCGACTGCACAGGTTTCAGGTCTGAATTGTTGCAGCAATCGCTGGGTGTAAAATTTAATTCGTTCAAGGACAATTTATTTAATGACTCAGCGATTGTTTTACCGACGATGGAGATTTCCTCAAAAATGGAAACTCAGTCTATCGCAATGTCCAACGGTTGGCGTTGGCAAATCCCTCTAACGCATCGTACTGGCAATGGTTATGTGTATAGTTCTCAGTTTCAAACGGCCGACAGCGCTGAACATGAACTGCGTGAGGCTTTAGGATTGTTAGACAGTGATCAGGTTGCTGGTCACCTCAAAATGAAAGTAGGACAAGTAAGTTCGCACTGGGAAAAAAATTGCATTGCTATAGGCTTATCCCAAGGTTTTATCGAGCCTCTTGAAGCTACCGCATTGCATTTAGTGCAGATTTCAATTGAATCATTTATGGCCTGTTTTGAACAAGGGAATTTTAGAGATACCCATAAGGATGAATACAACACTTTAACGACTGAGCGATTTGACCGAGTACGAGACTATATTGTTGCTCACTACAAATTAAATACTCGAAATGACACCGATTATTGGCGAGCAAATCGTGACAACAATAACTTATCTGAACCTTTATTACAGTTGTTAGATGTTTGGTTCCGAAATGGCGACTTAGGTCAGGAAATTGCTAGGCAAAAGCTTAATTCGCACTTTGGTAATATGTCATGGCACTGCTTATTGGCGGGCTATGGCACGTTCCCTGCGCTAGCTACTAAGCAACCAAATACTGGGGATCAATTTGACGAGCATCAAATCGAAGACTTTTTTCAGAAGTGCTTGCTTAATTTTAAAACGGCCAGTTTGCCAAGCTAACTTGGATCTGTGCATGTTTTATAGCAATTACAGAAACTTCAGCAACTACAGAAACTATCGCAGCTAAGTGGACTCTCCGATCTTCATTTCGTATGAAACTAACCTTGATGTGGTTAACCCTAACAACAAAGTTTCTGCCGCCGCTTTTCCTTTCTCCGCATTTGCCTGACAAATCGTTGTCAAAGAAGGACGAGTACGCAACGCTTCATCGATACCATCGAAGCCCGTAATCCTTAATTCTTCTGGCACTTTTATGCCTTTATCTTTTGCCAGTTTTAATACTTCTAATGCAATTAAATCACTCATACATAAAATAACATCAGGACGCGGAATACTCGTAAGAGCTTCGTTTGCAGCTTGGCTCGCATACTTGGAAGTATTTTTGGCTATTGTCCAAATTCGGTCTCCTTCGATTGAGATCCCAACGGTTTTAGCCGCTGCAATATAACCGTCTAATCTGCGGTGCGATATTGAGTGTTCAAAATCTAATAATGGCGAATCGTAGATCCTGCAGGTACTTTTAGAGTCAATTAAACGCAGACCCAAAATAGCAACTTGATCTGACTCTTTTAATGTGGATTTAGCTATTTCAAAACAAGCGGTTTCATTATCGACATTAATTGATGGAATATTTTCAATATCGAAATCAACGGTTACTACAGGCTTTAACTGATTAGCTAATTCGCTAACTAACGCTTGATTGATGGGAGCACCATAGCAAATAAAACCGTCAACGAAGTCGGCAATATCACCTATGTTTTCAGAATCGCCAGAGTACAAAAGAGTATGTTTTTTATGCTCACGTAAGACTTCAGTTGCGCCTTTCATAAAGGTGCTCGCAACCGGATCACTAATGATGTAATCAATATTGTCTGACAGCACAATACCGATAATATTGGAGTGGCCTTTTCGCAATATTTGAGCCGCTTTGTTAGGACCTTCAAAGCCAATTCTTTTACACTGCTCTAGTATTTCAATACGCTTTTTTTTTGATAGTTGATCCGGGCGATTAAATGCGTTTGAAATAGTAGCTGTTGAAACGCCTAATTGGTTAGCAACATCTTTTAGGGTGAGTCGTGTTTTTTTCATTAGTTCTAATCTTTGGTGGTTGTACAATTTAAAAATAATGCAGAGATAATAGTAACTTAATCGTTTATATTTTTCACCCATCGAATGGCAAATTTTTGCACTGGTTTTGAGTGGTGTCTTATCCTTTTTAGCCAAAAAATTTCATGACTTATATTATTTTTATCTAAATCAACACCTTGGTTTTTTTTGTGTTGCAGGTGAATTATTGTTGAATAGAAAATGATGTAACTAAAACGTATAAGTTTATTTACGTTCGTGTGATCGGGTTTTAACGGTGAGGTCGAAAACATTTTCGTATTTTAAATACGGATGCAATCATCAATAGATGGATGTTTTTTTAAGTGAAAAACAAAAAAACACCTAGGGTTTAGCTAGGTGTTTTCTACTTTTAAAACATATTATTGTTCGACAAATTGTCGTTTAAACTATATTTTTTTTACCAAATTGACGTGAGGCTAGTGCAACGAGGCCCATTGCAAAAAATGCTAGAGTTGATGGTTCAGGCGCTTCAATTGCACCATTGCCAACGATAATTTGGATTGTGTTCATAGTGACAATCTGACCATTTGAACTTGCTCTTAAGCTAATATCATACGTACCGTCGACTGTTGGATCGAAACTTGGTCCGAAGAACCAATGCGCTTTCCAAGAGTTTTGTGCCAAGTTATTATTGGCTGCCAGAGTTTGAAATCCTGCAACATCAAGATACGCCGCTTCATCGCCTGCTCCTTGAGCTGTAGCATTAGTTCCAATAGAGTGGTCGTAATAGCCATCAAATAAGTCGTAAGTTCGATATGCAACGCCACCTCCGGCATCATAATCTACGACTAACTCAAATAAATAGTCGTCTAAGTGGTTACCTGTCGAGCCATCAAAATCAGAATTAATGGACCATTCAAAGCTCCAAACCGCTGTTGGCGCTGATTGAGTTGGTGCAACACCGGCATCAAATGAATACGTGCCGTCGCCGTTACTATTAAAGGTATTTTCGGCGGAACCGCTAGCATTGTGTCGTAATTTGCCTCTTAGCCCTAGCTCAATGCCATCTTCCTGCATCACTGTAAAAGAACCGTTGAGGTTGCCACTACCAAAAATGGCGTTATTTGTGACATTTGCGTCATACATTAACCCTGCATTTGCAAATGATGACATGGCAAGCGTTGCGCCCACCAATATTGATTTAAAGTGCTTGTTTTTCATTTGTGTCTCCATTCATTTGAATATTATTATTTTTATTTACAGATAGGAGTAAGCATTTAACATGCCTTTACAAAGTTACTTAATGTTTTCATTAGGTTAAAAAATGTACAGGGTTTTGTACTTTGCCATTTGTAAAAAATACTGACAATGATTGTAAAGAAATTCCTTACATAGTGTATTCCAGGTTTTGCTTTTGGCGCTTGCTCTACTTGCTTATCAGTTAGTTAATTTGATGGTGACTAAGTTAAAGGTTCGTTGGATTTCAGTGTATAATCTCTGTAATTATTCAATTCCGGTATAGCGGTGCTAAATTAAGTTGGAACAAAGCATCTGTGTATTTTAGTAAATTTGTGAACGCAAAAATTGTTTAACGACTTGTATATAAGCGTTTAGCAAAATTGAGAAAATCTGGGTATAAAGAGAGTTTTTAACGTGACGGACAGTATTAAAGATCAAGCGGAGTCCCGCAGCAATATTTCTAGTAATTCAACGAATAAGATAGATCGTCGATTTTGCGTAGCGCCTATGCTCGATTGGACTGACAGGCATTGCCGTTATTTTTATCGAACGATGTCAAAGCACGCCGTTTTATATACTGAAATGGTAACAACAGGGGCCATTATTTTTGGTAAAGGCGACTACCTACAATTTAACGATGCTGAGCAGCCTGTGGCATTGCAACTAGGTGGTAGCGATCCCGAAGCTCTTGCTAAATGTGCAAAACTTGCGGAAGAGCGTGGGTACGACGAGATAAATTTAAATGTTGGTTGTCCGTCAGACCGTGTTCAAAACGGCATGTTTGGCGCATGTTTAATGGCAAATCCTGAATTGGTCGCTGAATGTGTCCGAGCGATGAAAGCCGTTGTTGAAATTCCTGTGACAATTAAGTCTCGCATTGGAATAGACGAGCAGGACAGTTTTGAATTTTTACAAACTTTTATTGAGACTGTCAAAGACGCGGGTTGTGATACGTTTATCATTCACGCACGAAAAGCCTGGTTGACGGGCTTAAGTCCAAAAGAAAACCGCGACATTCCTCCTCTTGACTACGAACGTGTCTATAAAATTAAAAAAATGTATCCAGAGTTAGAAATCATTATAAACGGCGGAATAAAAACGTTGGAAGAATGCACCGAGCACCTTAAGCATGTGGACGGTGTCATGATGGGGCGTGAAATTTACCATAATCCATATTTAATGGCGGATGTTGATCAAGTTGTGTATTTAGATAATGAGTCTGCAAAGCCAAGCCGTACAGAAGTGTTATCTCATGTGTCTGACTATATTACTGGTTACGAAGCCGGTGGAGGCCGAGCTTGGCATGTTCTGCGCCATATGATGGGACTATTTCAGGGCCTGCCAGGCGCAAAAATATTTCGTCGTTATTTAAGTGAAAACGGCGTTAAGTCAGACAAACCAGGTAAAGAACTACTGCACGAAGCCTCTTCATATTTTCGCCAAAGAGAAATTGACTAAATAGTGGTTAAAATAACCAATATGTTAATCTGAAACCATATTGGTTGTTTTATCTCTTGAATGCTAATTTTTGATAATCCCTTTAATATCAGTTATTTAAAATTTATTTTGAGTATGGCACAACCTTTGTAACTAATACTTCGACTAAGTTATTAAATAAACTAAAATTGGAGAATTATCATGCAATCATTAATCCTAGCAACAAGTCTGGTTATGTCTACACCGGTTACAATTGACGAAATCAATAATGTAGCGAAATTAGACAACTTGATTCACAATCAAACTCAACATGTATCAGCTTTGGTTCATGCACAAACTAAAAATATCACACAAGATACGTTTTTAGTTCAAGCGAAAATGGCGTTAAATATTTCGAAAGAATATGCCGCTACATTTTCACTTAACGAAGATGACGGTGCTGAATAATGATGTATACCGCAGCCACCCTATTTATCGCGGCATTGTCGCCGGTATTGAGTTTAGGATGTGTTTATCTGTTGGTAAATGTGTATCGGTTTGGGGTGCGGTTTCAAAAAATGCACCCCCAAAAATAGATGGCGCTAAAAAGAGTTGTATAGCGCTATCTAATAGTTAGTGTTTACCCCTTCCAAAAATCCAAAAATCCA
>NZ_JAHKQH010000023.1:60761-349752 GCF_018861025.1 Psychrosphaera sp. B3R10
AAATCCAAAAATCCAAAAATCTATAACGTACGAAATCAACCCTAGTTAATTATTAGGAATAGTATTATTTAATATCTTATTAAGTTATCGATTTCGGTCGACTATCCCCACCTATTAGCGGCTGATCAACAACTTAGCGCCTCTACTTGTAATATCCATTTCCGCTGTTTCGCATATTTTTGATCCATCGTTAGAACTGGTCTACCTAACCATTTATTTCCAGAGGAAGGTCTGTGTTCGCGATAAATTTGCGGAGCATATTATCCAATTGTTTGCCGCAGGTTTATAAAACGTTAATCACACTTTATTAACGTAAAAATGCCTCAGATCTTTGCAATAAATGTGTTGGTCAATTGCGCTATATAGGTGGTTAATTTAGCCACTATATGCAGTTGTTAAAATTGTGATAATAGGAGGATTCTTTAAATAATAAATAAAAACAATAACTTATGTGTTGGCACGATGATTGGAATAAGAACAGAGTAGTTAAACAAATAAATTGTTAAAAACACAAAACAAAAACTGCTTAGCAGAATATTTGAGTATCAATAGGAGGCCGTCATGGGCGTTATCACTCGATTTGTAGACATAGTAAATTCAAACTTAAATTCAGCATTAGATAGTGCAGAAAAACCTGAAAAGATGTTACGTATGATCATCCAGGAAATGGAAGAAGCATTGGTTGATATACGTTGTCAGGCAGCGCAGTTTATTGCAGAGAAAAAAGTGATGGAACGTAAAATCACTAAGTTAACTTCTCAAAGCACAGACTGGCAACACAAAGCCGAACTTGCGGTAAATAAAGAGCGTGAAGATCTTGCACGCCAGGCACTCATTGCTAAATCTGAATGTGAAAATGAAATTTCAGAAATTCAAGCGCAGCTAAATGTTGTTGAAACAAGCCTTGCCGCCATTACTAACGACGCTTCGTCGTTACAGACTAAATTGTCAGAAGCAAAACAGAAACAAAACACACTAATGAAACGTGAACAAGCAGCAGTCGTTCAATTGCATACACGTCGTCAAATAGACAGCAGTAAGCTAGAAAGTGTCAGCCAACGTTATGAGCAGTTACATCAGAAAATTGAAAACCTAGAAAGCCAAGTGGAAGCTTACGATGTTACTTCTAATCCGTCACTTGAAGAGCAATTTAGAAAACTTGAAGCGGACTCAAAAGTAGAAACTGAGTTACAAGAACTTAAAGCAAAAGTTGCAAACGGCTAATCTTAAAATTAACTATTTATTGGTGAGCGACCAACTAAAAGTCGCTCCAATTATTGGAGAAATATCATGAAATCAGAATATCTAGGTAAACCTTTGGCGAAAGATTATTTAAATCGTAAATTGTCGGGTGTATGTGCGGGAATCGCTGCACATTATGGCCAACCGACCTGGTTAGTTCGGGCGGCAACAATTGGGTTTGGTTTGTTTTTCCCCGCAGCTGCAATCTTTGGTTATTTATTGGCGGTTATTTTGATGCCAACAAAACGTTATTAGGAGGCCATAGTCATGAAATCATTAATGAAAGTAATTTTGGTATTTTTAGCATTGAGTATATTTTGGCATATGAGCCCATTTAGCAATGGCCATATTACTTACAGTGGTGATATTGAAGGATTTGACTGGCTAATCTCAAATGCGTTGATAGTTGGCGTGGTCTTTTTTACCGCCGCTTTAGTGTTAGTTTTATTTATAAGTGTATTCAGTGCTGTGATTTTCTTTGCGGGCTTGGTTTGTGCAACTATGCTATTTGTTGGAGTGTCATTTTTCTGGCCAATAATTTTGGTCGCAATGGTGTTGTATTGGATTTTTTCTGACTCAAATGAACCTGCATATAATAAATGAGGTCCAAATTAAATTTGGATCGGGTAAGATAGACAAATCTCATTATTGGAGGTTTGTATGTCGTTAAAAATATGGAAAATTGTGGCACTTAGTGCGGCAATTCTTTGGAGTAATATTAGCTTTGGTCATCACTTAGTTATGGTTGAACCTGTAATTAGAGCTGCGATTCCTGGGATGCCAAGCACAGCAGGATTCTTTTCATTAACCAATAGCTCTGATACAGATGAATATTTGATTAATGCAAGCTCCACAATATCCGAAAGAGTCGAGTTTCATAACCACATTATGAATGGCGACAACATGCGAATGGTAAAAGTGGATCAAATCCTGCTTCCTGCTAATGACTCAATTAAATTTGAAAGCGGTGGAATGCACTTAATGTTTATAAACTTAACTAATTATCCAAAAGCCGGTTCGAAAGTAGACGTTGAATTTACCACCAGTTCAGGTCGAAAGTTTCAAATTACGTTTTCGGTAAAGTCGATACTTGACGAACATAAACACTAAAAAGGCGAATTTTATGTATAAATGGATAGCGACCGCTGTCGGGACCGTCTCGTTGCTAATGTTAGTGTTAGCACAGTATTGGAGTTTTATGCCCGACGTATTTAACGTGCAACATCGCGCAGTTGAAGAGGCCAAAAAACTTAATGTTGAGGTTGTAACCGGTTTTACAACAACGCATACATTAATCGAAGTGACTAACACGCTTTTACATAAACCAGGTGGGTACTTGTCTAATGACATCATGCCGCCAAGTGTCATGCTGGATAATATGCCAGCGTTCGAATTTGGTGCATTGGAAATGGTTCGTGATCTGGCCTTGTCATTGCGTAAAGATTTTAGTCGCTCTCAGTCACAGTCCTTAGAAAACCCATATCTTAAAATTGCACAACCGCAGTTTAATATAGACCATAGGTCTTGGGCGTGGCCAAGTGCTGAGTCGGAATATGGAAAAGCAGTTGAAGCCCTTATTAGTTACCGAAACTCACTTGCTGATAAAAGTCAGAATACCGCGCAGTTTTATGCCCGGGCAGATAATCTAAGAGAGTGGCTTAATGAAGTTGAAAAACGCTTAGGTAGTTTGAGTCAACGACTCAGTGCAAGTGTAGGCCAGGAGCGTTCAAATACCGACTTAGCCGGTGAACAGTCTGCAAAACAGTCAACATCTGCGCCTTCGACTATGCAAGTGAAAACCAGTTGGTGGAAAATAGATGATGTGTTTTATGAAACGCGAGGCGCAAGTTGGGCTTTATTACATTTTTTGAAAGCCATAGAAGTTGATTTTGCCGAAACACTACGAAAAAAAGGTGCAACGACAAGCCTTAAACAAATCATTCGGGAATTAGAGTCGAGTCAAGAAGCCATATGGAGCCCGATGGTTTTGAACGGCAGCGGTTTTGGTTTATTAGCCAATCATTCATTAGTAATGGCCAATTATATTTCCCGGGCAAATGCCGCGATCATTGATTTGAACAAGTTGTTGATACAGGGGTAACCAATGAACAGCAAATGGCTAGCAATTTTATTGATGATGGCAAGTTGTGGTGCATTTGCTGATACCTTGGGTGTTAAATTTGGGCTACAACATTGGCAGGCGGATAATACGGGTTACGTTGGCGAAGCTGATGATGCCGTTTTGAGTTGGAGTAGCGATTCACAAAGCCAAATCCGAATTTACGGTAGCATAGAACATCCGATATTTTTAATTCCAAATGTGAAGATGGGTTACTCAAAATTTGATTTTGAAGACATCGCGTTACTCGATCAAACGTATCGTTTGGGCGGCCAATTATATAGTATCGCAAGTGAATTGAACTATGGCGGCGAGTATGAAATTGTCGATTTTATTTCTTATTATGAAATTGTCGACAGAGATATATTGAGCTTTGATTTGGGTGTCAATTTTCGATTTCAAGATACGGAATATCAGGTTGCAGACGTAAATTCCGGTGCTAACTCCCAAACGAGCGTGTCCTCAATTGAACCTTTATTTTATGCTAAATTGACAAGTAGTTTGCCGTTAATGGGTTTGTTCTCCTATTTTGAATATCAAACTGGAGATAAAAACCATGATTACGAAACAGCGATTGGCTATCAATTTTCAGAAAATATGTTGGCAGCCATTACCGTCTATATCGGTTATAAAGACCAACAGATATCTTATCAATATGAAGACGGAATCGTAGCAAAAGCAGAATGGAATTCTGTATTTGTCTCACTCGAATCTAGCTTTTAACATTAACCTCAGATTGAAAATCAACAAGCCCTCTGAAATCTGAAATCAAGGTTTTTAGATAGTTGTTATCTTTGTCTGAGGCGACTAATTTACTTAATTCATAGCCCGTTTGGGTAAATTTGTAATAGGTAAATATCACTTCTTTTTGCTGTATTGTCATACCAATAGATTGGCCGTGGTAATTTAACTGGATTTTGTCGTTAAATGAATATGGTGCAGACTCTATCTCTTGAGTATACAGCAAGCCCAACTCACCGAGCGTCATTAATTGGGGATACGAAAGTCCAAATTTGTTGAGGTTTATCACCATTCGATTAGAACCGCTAAATATCGACATCAAAGTTGGTTTTTTATAAATTCCAGTTAAAATTTTAGCGCCTTTTTCCTCCCCAATACGACACGCTAAAGACACCGAACGATAAAATGTCATTGCCTCATTACTGCTGATCTCAGAAAGTGTTTTAAGACTACGGAATGAAAAAGTACCGACCTGACTTAACTCTACAGCCAAAATTTTCGCCCACAGCTCTTGTTTGGTTGAAGAAAAACTCGACTTTGCAAATTCAGTAAATTTCATTAACCAATCTAAGTCTAAGCGTTCAAATTGGGCATCTTGATTGACATACTCAAGTGCCAAACTAAAAATTTGCTCTAGATTATTTTGTTGACGAGAGAGCAGAATTTGCTCACGTTTGTGCCCGCGTTGCAACAAATTGGACTCTGGATTTTTAATATAAATTTGGTCGCCCGCATTGGTTGTACGGATTGCTTTATGCTCTAGCTGCGGTTCAGCTTCAGGCACAAGTGCAAATTCAATCCCGGTTGTTTGTTTTAACAACGCAAGGTATTTAGTGCGACTTGGATGCAACGCTTGGTTAGCCATGATATTCCTTTAACAAAGTTTCACTTATAGTTAAGAAAATTTAATACAATGTCAAAAAGATAAAATTTAATTTAGGATGGTTTTAATTAAAAATACTATCTACACTTGTTATAACAAGTAATTTTTTACTTACGGGTTTGGGAAATGGAATAGGACATTCGTGAATAGACATGCAACCAATATGGTAGAAGACGATACATTTATTTTCGCTGACAACGAAAATGAACCAGACTTTGCGGATGAAGCTAAAGTTACAGGCTCATGGAAAATATTAATTGTTGATGACGAACCTGAGATCCATAAAATAACTGAACTGGCTTTAGCCAATACCTTAGTTGGCAATTGCCGATTGGAATTTTTACATGCGTATTCAGGAAATGAGGCATTAGACATTCTCACAACTGTAAAAGATATCGCTGTTATTTTACTTGATGTGGTTATGGAATCTGACGATGCTGGATTAATGGCTGTCAGAAAAATCCGAGAAAATTTAAAACTGACGGATGTCAGAATTATTCTACGAACAGGACAACCGGGTTATGCTCCAGAAGAGAACGTGATCATGGAATACGATATTAACGATTACAAAACCAAGACTGAGCTTACACGAAATAAGCTTTTAACGTCTGTTTTCTCTGCTATACGGTCTTTTCAGCAATTATCAGTCATAAGCCAATCCAGAAACTTTTTAGAACAAATTAACACGCTAAATCAAGAGTTAATATCCACAGAGCAGTTTAAAGAATTTACCGACTTACTTGTTGGTAATTCAAATAAATTGTTTGCTGGCGGAACAGACGCAGCACTGTTATTAAACTATTCAAAAGACAAAAAGTTTGTGCCGGAGGATGGGTTTTGGGTCAATCGTGGAATTGGTGCTTACCAACAATATACAGATATGCGCTTTGAATGTGTCATGAGTGAAAATGTGGTTCATTTAATTAGCAAAGCAATTAAAACCAGCGGTCACGTTTTTGAAGATGATATTGAAATTATTTATATCGAAGCGAAGTCCTGCACGGCTATTTTGGTTTTAAATAACTCGATTGTTGAAACAATATCAGCGGCTTTACTGCAAACCTATTGTGCAAACGTTGGTTCGTCGTTAGACAACTCTATTCTCATTAAACAAGTTAGTCAGGTCGCTTACCAAGATCGATTAACGGGCTTAGCAAACCGCTCGCGTTTTATCCAATTGCTCGACCTGTACACAAAAAACAGGTTGTCAGGGGATAGGGTGATGTTGCTAGACATTGACCACTTTTCTGATATCAATGATGGACTTGGTCAAGAAGCGGGCAACGCCTTGTTATTATGTGTGACAGAGCGATTAAAAAATTCATTGGACCCAAGTGTGACTATTGCACGGATCGGGGCCGATATATTTGGTTTTATTGGAACTACAAAAACATTAGATACTAATGTTGTTTTGCCCCTGTTTAATCAATCTTTTCAAGCCGAAGAGCATTTAATCCCTATCAATGCGACTTTGGGGATTTGCGATAAATTGAATGGCGGAAAAAATGGTTTATCGGTACTAAAACATACAAACATTGCACTAAACAAAGCGAAAAAAGACACTCAATCTCGGTATCGGTTTTATGAAACCGAAATGGAAGATGAAACAAGTTGGCGACTCGGTATGATCCGCAGTTTAGTTAATGACTTTAATCACGGTAAATTACAGGTTTGGTATCAACCGCAATTAAATGTTAAAACTGGCCGATTTGATGGCATGGAGGCGTTATTACGTTGGCCAAATAGCGATGGTGGATTTATTTCACCACTGATTTTTATTCCACTCGCTGAATATTCCGGCCTTATCGTTGAATTAGGTATGTGGGTGCTAGAACAGTCTTGTGAGCAAGTTAAAAAACTTGAGCAACTCGGGCTTACTGGATTGCGTGTTGCGGTGAATATATCGATGCCTCAATTCCGTAATTCTAATTTTGTTCAAAACGTCATTGAGACCGCCAAAAAATACGAAGTTGACCCTGAGCAAATTGAATTAGAGATCACCGAAAGTGTTGTTATGGATGATCCAAAACTGGTGATCATTGCGCTTGAAGAGCTTAAAAAGAATAAGTTTGCGATTGCGATCGACGATTTTGGAACAGGATTTTCGTCGCTAAGTTATTTACAACAGTTGCCGTTGGATAGAATTAAAGTTGATAGAGAGTTTATTAAAGGTATCGGCGAGGGTGGCGATGGCATTATTGCTGAGACTGTTATCACACTAAGTCAAAAGTTAGGTAAAGAAACTGTCGCAGAAGGGATTGAGACACAATTCCAGTTGGACTTTATTCGTAATTTAAATTGTGATGTTTCTCAAGGCTATTTCCACGCGAAGCCGATGCCCGCTGAGCAATTAGAGGCATTTTTACTTGGACAACAGCCGGACGTCGAACCGTAGTGACAAGTTCAGACCATATTATAACTATTAATTGTCCCGACGAAGACGTGTGAGCACATTTTAGGATGGGACAAAAATAACAAAAAAGGGTTAATTGTTAATTAACCCTTTTTGTTTGCTTAAAACCAGAAACTTATATGGTTTTGCCAACCAAAAGTTCTTTTAAGTATTTAGCTGTATGAGAGGTTGTATTTTCACATACTTCTTCAGGCGTACCGGCGACCAAAATCTCACCGCCACCTGAACCCCCTTCAGGACCCAAATCGACAATCCAGTCCGCTGTTTTCACAACATCCAAATTGTGCTCGATAATCACCAGTGTATTACCGTGATCCCGCAGACGATGCAAGACGGTTAGTAGTTGCTCAATATCGTAAAAGTGCAAGCCAGTTGTAGGTTCATCAAGAATATACAGCGTTTGACCTGTATCTCTTTTGGACAACTCTTTTGCGAGTTTCACTCGTTGGGCTTCACCACCAGATAATGTTGTCGCTGACTGACCTAAACGGATGTAGCTTAAACCAACGTCCATAAGTGTTTGCAGTTTTCTCGAAATCGCTGGGATCGCATCGAAAAATTCTCTGGCGTCTTCAACCGTCATATCGAGAACTTGATGAATATTTTTGTTTTTGTAAGTTACTTCCAGGGTTTCACGGTTATAACGTTGGCTTTTACAAACATCACAAGGTACATACACATCCGGCAAAAAATGCATTTCCACTTTGATCATGCCGTCACCCTGACAGGCTTCACAACGACCACCTTTAACATTGAAACTAAAGCGACCCGCTTTGTAACCGCGGGAGCGTGCTTCCTGCGTACCGGCAAACATGTCACGTATATTGGTAAAAATACCAGTGTATGTTGCTGGATTAGATCTTGGTGTTCGACCAATTGGACTTTGGTCAATGTCGATGACTTTGTCTAGCTGATCCATACCTGTAATATCGCGATACGGACTTGGTTCAGAGGTAGTTGCGTTATTGAGTTCACGATGCGCAATTGGGTATAACGTACTATTTATTAACGTTGATTTACCTGAACCTGACACACCCGTTACACAAGTCATTAAGCCGAGAGGGATTTCTATCGTCACATCTTTTAAGTTGTTGCCAGTCGCACCGGATAGCGTCAACATCTTTTTGCGGTCGATTGGCGTTCTGGTTTTAGGGACTGCGATTTCCCGAGCGCCAGAAAGGTATTCACCCGTTAATGAACCCGGTGTGTTTTCAACTTCATCAGGCGTACCCTGGGCGATGATTTCGCCACCGTGAACTCCAGCGCCTGGGCCGATGTCGATAACATGGTCAGCTGCTCGAATGGCATCTTCATCGTGTTCTACAACGATTACTGTGTTTCCTAAGTCTCTTAAGTGCACTAAAGTTTGCAATAGACGGTCGTTGTCTCGTTGATGCAAACCTATTGAAGGTTCATCAAGTACATACATGACGCCCACTAAGCCAGCACCTATTTGACTGGCGAGTCTTATTCGCTGAGCTTCACCGCCTGACAGGGTCTCTGCGCTTCTTGAAATAGATAAATAATTGAGTCCAACATTGACTAGAAACCCGAGTCGTTGGCAGATCTCTTTTAGGATTTTTTCAGCGATTTGGGCTTTTTGGCCAGTCAGTTCCATGTTTTGGAAAAACTCGCTCGCTTCACCAATCGACATATCTGAAATTGTTGGCAAGTTAACGCCAGTAACAAAGACATTTCTCGCTTCTTCACGAAGTCGGCTACCATCACATGAAGGGCAATGCTGAGTACTAATATACTTAGTAAGTTCTTCACGCACAGAATTAGATTCTGTTTCGCGATAACGCCTTTCCATATTAGTTAATATGCCTTCAAAAGGATGATTTCTAACAACTACATCGCCTCTGTCGTTCATATATTTAAATTCGATTGGCTGTTGGCCACTGCCATTTAAGATCACGTGGCGATGGTCGTCTGACAATTCTGAAAATGGTAATGACAAGTCGATTTTGTAGTGGTCAGCAAGTGACTTAAGCATTTGGAAATAGTAGAAGTTACGTTTATCCCAACCGCGTATTGCACCGCCTATTAGACTTAGTTCACTATTAATAACGACTTTTTCTTGGTCGAAAAACTGCTTAACACCAAGTCCATCACAGCTTGAACATGCCCCTGCAGGGTTATTAAACGAGAACATCCGAGGTTCTAATTCTTGCATGGAGTAGCCACATTTAGGGCAAGCAAAGTTTGCGCTAAATGTGAGCTCTTCTTTATCTTCATCCATGTAAGCGACTTGGACATTGCCACTACTGAGTTCTAAACACGTTTCTATCGACTCGGCAAGGCGTTGTTGAATATCGTCGCGGACTTTTAAACGGTCTACAACGACCTCAATGGTATGCTTTTTGTGAAGTTCTAAATCTGGAGGATCGGATAAGTCACATACTTCACCGTCGATACGCGCACGAATAAAGCCTTGAGCCGCTAAGTTTTCTAGTGTCTTAACGTGCTCACCCTTACGGTCTCTAACAATAGGAGCTAACAGCATGATTTTGCTGCCTTCAGGCAACGCTAGAATGCGGTCGACCATTTGCGAAACGGTTTGTGCTTCTAGTTTTTCGCCGTGAGTAGGACATGTTGGCGTCCCTATGCGTGCAAAGAGCAGTCTTAGGTAGTCGTAAATTTCGGTAATTGTACCTACGGTTGAGCGTGGGTTATGAGACGTTGATTTTTGTTCAATTGATATTGCTGGACTAAGGCCTTCTATATGATCAACGTCAGGCTTTTCCATTAATGACAAAAACTGACGAGCATAGGCTGATAAAGACTCAACGTAACGTCGTTGGCCCTCGGCATACAATGTATCAAAAGCTAGAGATGATTTTCCTGAACCGGATAGTCCAGTGATGACAATGAGTTTGTCGCGTGGAATCGTTAAAGAAACATCTTTTAGATTGTGGGTTCTCGCACCCCTAACTTCTATTTTATCCATATTACCGTCATAACCTCATAATTTGACCGGTCAGTATGCCATCATTTGGTGAATAATTTAATAACAATGCTCGTTTTCTTAAACTTAAATAGGAAAGACCGTCGAGCTTTTGTATAGTGACTGTAAAATAAGTAACTAGTTAATGACAATTTTAGCCATTAGGTTAAAATGGCTAAAAATTTAAGTGTCTATATTTTTTACAGTTCAAATTGGTTGACCATTAAAGTTGTTGTAAAACAATAATTTAAATGTTGGCTTGTATATTGCTTTACCAGTGTAGACGAAATTAATTTAAACTCGGTTTTAGTAGAGTTGAAGGAAGTACATATGTTAAGAACATTGGCAATTATCGCGGCGATCACAGCGTCGGCAAATGCTACAGCAACATCGACTAGTATCGATTGGGATTTGCAATCATCAAACATAACTACAGATGGTACATGGGTAGCTGGCTCTAATAGTAGCACTTGGAACGATGCAGAATCGATTGCACTTACTAGTGATGGCGTCGAAGTTGTTATTACTGGTTGGTCCGATTCAGAAGGTGATACTAGCGCATCAAACAGTAAAGAGTATTACGACCAAATAGTGGAGCAAGGTGATCTTTATTATTGGGGTGATAGTAACGGTTGGGGTGTTGTGAACGGTGATGAAAATTCAAACTCTGTGCCTGATCATTCAATTGATAACTACAGCAGCAGTTTAATGTATTCTGACCAAGACATGGTATTGCTGTCGTTTTCAGAAGCAGTAAGTTTAGAAGGTATTAGTGTCGGTTGGTATAGCGATGGTCAAAACAACATTCTTGATGTTGGTGCAGTTGCAATTTCTTCTCAAGATGTAGCCAATATGTCAAATGGTACGTCAACTTGGGATGATATCTACAGCGAAGTTGATATGTCTACTATTTCAAAACAAGGTTCAAGTAATTATTATGCTTTGGATAGTGATGCTGGTTCTTCTACCTTTTGGTTGGTCGGACTTTACAACGAGATGGAAAATTGTGATTACGACGCATTCAAATTGATGGGTGTAACGGCAAAAACAAGTAACGGCGGCGGTGGTACACCACCAGTTGACGTACCTGAGCCTTCTTCAATTGCAATATTCGCACTTGGTTTAGCCTTTATCGTTAGACAGAAAAAATTATCATCGAAATTTAAATTAAACTTCTAAATTTAAATTTTGTCTAAAATAAAAAAAGATGGCCTTTGCCATCTTTTTTGTTTTCTTTTACAGTAAAATTAATTCTCTTTCTCTAAGTTAAGCAACAGAGGCTTCTACGATGTTTCACCGTGCCCTAATTTCTGCATCGATTTCATTTTTACTTTTATTTTCATTCGCCGCTAAAGCGGCAAATAGTTATTATGAGCAAGCTGTTCAAGCATTTTATGAAGAGAAATACGAATCCAGCTTTATCTATCTAAAAAATGCCTTAGATGCGCAACCAGACAACTTGCCTGCAAAGATATTAATGGGAAAGATTTTTTTAAGGCGTGGCTATTTCAACGAAGCAATTAAGCAATTTGAAGAATCATTAGCCTATAAAGCCGACATTAATTTAATATTATCTGATTACGCCACGGCACTAAACTTTGCCAAACGTTACAAAGAGGTTTTAGTGTTTGCCGATGGTTACAAGCTAAATGATAGCTCGGCATATGAGCTTTATATCAATAAAGCGATAGCGTACCAAAATCTAGATTTAACCGTATTGAGTCGTAAGTCCTATCAAAACGCCATTGCTTTGAATGCTAAAGACACTCGGGCATTAAATAGCTTAGCGTCTTTAGAATCTTCATTGGGGAATATTGAAGAAGCGCAAAAACTAATTTCACGTTCACTGATTATCAATCCAAACGACCATCGTACCTACCACCTTCAAGGCCAAATTAGAATGTCAAAAAACGACTATCAAGGAGCGATAGAGTCGTACAATAAAGCTTTAAATTATGTAAATAATGACCCCGTGGTTCAACGTTCAATTATCTCTGCATTTATAAAAGTGGGTAGAATTGATGACGCCGAAAAAATGATCAATGATATTTTGGCCGTAACCCCTGAAGACCCACATATTATGTTGCTTTCAAGTTGGATGATGTCAATTAGAAAACAAGATGAACAATCGGCTTCAATGTTAGAATCGTTGTCTAATACCACCTCAATGATCCCGGAAGACGAGTTTATTAATAAACCATCTCTCATTTTTGTCACTGCCTTGTCTTCATATTTACAAGGTAATATAGAGCAAGCGTCAAAAGAACTTAGCAAATACTTAAATCTTGCACCTGGTGATTTACGCGCTATTTCGATGTTGACTAACGTTTATCTTAAACAAGACAAATCTCGCGAAGCAACTTATCTACTTGAGCGCCACGAATCCGCTGTGATCAGTGATTTGAAACTAGCCATACGTTTGGTCGATTTATATTTAAGTAATGGTCAAAAATTTGAAGCTGAGATGTTGTTAGAGAAACTTGAACTTGAATACCCAAATGAACTCGATGTTACGTTGCGTTTAGTCTCTATTTACAACCAATCTGGTCGTTCTGGACAGGCTAGGTTGCTGATTGAAAGAGTTAAAAATGACAAGTCTGATATTCGATTAGACATAGCTCGTGGCCTTATGTTCCTGCAAAACGGTGATATTCCTCAAGCATATGACGTTGTTGAAAAGTTATCTGAGCAATTTCCAGATAATTTTGATCTACAAAATTTTAAATCTGCGGTATTAATTAAGCAAAATAAAGCAGCCGAAGCGCAAAAAATTATTGTGAAGTTACTCGAAACTCGCCCTGATTTTTTTGAAGCTCGCTTTAACTTAGCAACAACCCACAAGATGTTGGGTCGTTTTGATGTTGCAAAAAATATTTTAGAAGAACTTCATGCAGAGCGTTCGACGCATGCAGACGTTAAATATATGTTGGCTCAAATATATGCTGAATACAAAAACTTCGACCAAGCAATACCTTTGTTGGTCACTGTTCAGGCCAAAAAAACAGGACGGTTGAGTCAAGAGTTGTTGTACGACATTTACTTTGAGCAAAAAGAATATCAATCGGCCTATAAAGTGATTAAAGAGTTATCTGCGTCATATATGTTTAACCCGCCATATTTGTTTAAACAGGTGGCTGTATTAGACAAGCTTGGCAAAAAAGACGAAGCAGCTAAACAGTTAGGCATATTATATGGATTGGCGGAAGGCAAACCTAAGATGATTTATGACGTTGCTGTGTTACAACGTCAGGTCGGCGATTTTGAAGGTGCTGGGAAGTCTATCGCTAAGCTTAAAAGTTTAATTCCTAATAACCTTAGAGTTAATATAGAGTCGATTCGACTTGAGTTAGATAAACAAGAAATACAACAAGCTCAGCTAGCAGCGGAAAAACTGTATAAAGAAGTGAAAAACGAACCTAATGTTCTTTTATTATTAGGTGATATTGCCAGCACTAGACGCGATACTCCTAAAGCGTTTGACTATTATTGGCAGGCAATAGAAATAAACCCAGAGTTTAATTTAGCATTGTTAAATTTGTATCAAATCGCCAAAGAAAATTATAAAGCGGCTGAATTTGAGACCTTGGTTAAAGCATCTATCCCCACGTACCCTAAACAAGTTTGGCGTATTAGGTTGTTAGCCGATCACTATATGAACTTGAATAAATTTCAATCGGCAAAACCGCTATACCAGAAGTTAATGGATTTAGGTCACTATAAAGATGATGCCTTTCTACTAAATAATATGGCAATGATAAATATGGATTCATCGTTGGAAACTGCCATGGAGTTTGCCCGTAAAGCGTTTGACTTAAATGATTCAAATGCATCTATTAAAGACACGTTAGGGTGGGGCTTTTATCACCAAGCACGTTATGATGCCGCACTCGAAATGTTAAGAAGTGCCCATGCTATGGATTCTAATAACGCGACTATTCGTTATCATCTAGCACAGGTACTTATAAAACTTGAACGTACCGCGGAGGCCAAACGAGAGCTAGATGCAGCTTTGTCTAACGGCGAAAAAGAAATTTGGTTTGCTCAAGCCAAGCAGATCCGAAGCCAACTCTAAGCTAAGATTTGGTTGTTGCTTGTAAATCAACACAACCTTCGGTTCTTCTGATCATGCACACTTCAACTATTCTTTTTTGTAGTTGAAGTCGTTATGTTTGATTTATCCGAAAAACTAGACCTCAAACACCTTTTTTAATATTGGTTTACCAGTATACTGTGCGGTCTGTCAAAGTTTGGAACATTCTTTTAAGTTAACAACATGCAGTCTACCCGTTTAAATAATTTAGAAAAAAGAGCTGCCGTCTCTTTAGCTCTCATATTCTCCATGAGAATGTTGGGCTTGTTCATGCTAATGCCTATATTAGCCATATATGGACAAGAACTGTCAGGTGTAACGCCTATGTGGATTGGTTTAGCCATTGGCGCCTATGGTTTAACCCAGGCACTTTTTCAAATACCAATGGGTTGGCTTTCAGATCGTTATGGACGTCGAAGAATAATTGTATTGGGTCTAATTATCTTTGCCATTGGTAGTATAATTGCTGGCTTAGCCGAAAGCATTGAAATGGTTACCTTTGGTAGAGCAATTCAAGGGATGGGAGCAATTGCCAGTGCGGTATTGGCGCTTGCATCAGATGTTACTCGTGAAGAACAAAGGCCAAAGGTTATGGCTGTTATTGGTATGTGTATCGGCATGAGCTTTGCTGCGGCATTAGTTTTAGGCCCTATGGTGGCAAAATCATTTGGTTTAGCCGGTGTTTTTAACCTGACGGCTATTATGGCGGTTGTCGGCATTATAATTGTGTTAACTATCGTCCCTGTTTCTTATACCCGTGGGCACAGCGGTGAAGTGACAGCGACCTCTAGCCGATTAATTTCGATGTTATGCCATCCACAACTTATTAGACTTGATTTTGGCGTCATGATATTACACATGATGATGACATCATTGTTTATCGCTTTACCTGTGTTGTTAACCGACGCAGGCTTAGCCATTGATAATCATTGGCAAATTTATCTTCCAGTGTTGTTTTTATCATTTGTTTTTATGGTACCGATGATCATTATCGCTGCCAAAAAGTCTTTAGAAAAAGTGATGTTTTTAGCAGCTATAGGCATGTTAATTATTGCCTTAAGCGCTATGGTTTTAACACAGTCGTTTTGGCCGCTTATTTTAACGTTGTTTTTATTTTTTATTGGTTTCAATTTTTTGGAAGCAAGTTTACCAGCGCATGTCGCACGATTGTCGCCAGCTGGACAAAAAGGCAGTGCGATGGGAGTCTATTCAAGCAGTCAATTTTTTGGTGCTTTTTTAGGTGGAATAACAGGCGGTTACCTCGTACAAAATTTTGGCTTCAGTTATTTGTTTGCGGCAAATGCCGTACTTGCGTTACTATGGCTGATTATCGCATCCTCTATGGTATTACCGGCAAGTTCGAAACGAGTTTCAATCCCAATCGAACCTGTTGACGGTGGTCAATGGCAACAATTAATTGATAAAATTAGTGATTGCTCAGGTGTTATGGAAGCGACCTTAGTTGAAGACGAACATCGAATTTATCTTAAAGTAGAAAAATCTAATTACGACAGGGATTCTGTCGACAGATTAATACGTGAATTTATTTAGTTTGCAGGAGAAATATTATGGCTCGCGGAGTCAATAAAGTAATTTTAATTGGTACTTTGGGTGCAGATCCTGAAGTAAGATTTATGCCGAATGGCAACGCGGTTGCAAATATTAGTTTAGCAACAAACGAAAGTTGGAAAGACAAAAATACCGGTCAAATGCAGGAAAAAACTGAATGGCACCGTATTGTTGTTTTTGGCAAACTTGCTGAAGTTGCAGGCGAATATTTACGTAAAGGCTCACAGGCTTACTTTGAAGGGAAACTTCAAACGCGTAAATGGCAAGATCAAGCGACTGGTCAAGATAAATTCACCACAGAAGTTGTGGTTGATTTTGGCGGACAAATGCAAATGTTAGGTGGTCGTAACGATGGTCAAAGCGCACCAGCGGGGAACTTCCAAAAGCCAGCACAGCAACCTGGTGGATTCCAGCAAGCTGCGCCTCAACAAGCCCAACAGCCTCAGCAGCAGGCACAGCAACCTATGCAACAACAAGCTCCGGCGCAAGGTGGATACCAACAGTCTCCACAAGGTGGTTTCCAACCGCAACAGCGTCAAGCTCAACAAGGTGGATTTCAGCCGCAACAAGCACCGGCAGCGCCACCTGAACCTAGCATGGACTTTGATGACGACATTCCGTTCTAATTCAAGACAAAATTTAGAATGTTGAAAAGTTACATTGAAAGCCGCTAGTAAGCGGCTTTTTATTTTGTTGAAAAAAATGAATTGGACCTTCAATCTTAATTTTTGATTCTAGTATAAAGCGTAAAGTGTACCTTCGAATTATTAATCCAATAAAGCCACGCAGTGCTAATTTTTAATTACGTTCCAGTTCTTTCGTCATCCTTTGCTAGGATTGATAAGGCAGTAAAATCAATAGATTTAAAACAATAAATAGCCGGTCTAATTATTTGGCATTTTATTAAAATTAATAAAAATCAAAGGGTTCAATCTTAATGTACGAAGGACTTCAATATTTGGCGTCCGGATCTGAAGGTGTTATGTCAATATTGAGGTACTTTAAACAATATTTTTTTTGTATTCTTAAAGCAGAACGCTTGCCAAACGCGTTATAGCCTATTAGATTGAATGGCATAATAAAAATAATTAGCGCAGGGATATGCAACTTTCACGGACTATTTATCGAAGCTTAATGCGTTCAGCTATCGTATTAGTATTCTCGATATTTTTGTTATTCAATATTGTCATTATCGTTGACGGTGAGTCCGATCTTGCTGAGCAAGTGCAAGCTCAAAGTACCTTTTTAGCTAACCTAACACCTTCCGAAATTAAATCTGCTCCCGCTCTGTTTGACACGATATTAGCTTGGCGTTTAACCGACGATTATGGCGAAGTTCTCGCTACAAAATCGGTGGATTTTAGTTGGTATCCAGAAAATATAGAGTTCGAATCCGATTACGGCACCATTTATTTATCTCACGAATCACTCCTCGCAGCTATTTTATTTGAGTTGGCACTCGCTAACTCCGTTCTGCTTGTTCTATTAATGATTAACTTGGCGAGCAGCCATAGAAACGTTTATGGCGCGTGGCATGTATTTATGCAACTGGAAGCTTGGGCGAATCGATACACTAAAAGTGGCGACTTTCGTTTTTTTGTTAAAAATACGGATTACAATTTAGTAAATACCGTACGAACCTTACATCAAAATAAACAAGACGCTCAGCAAGGTGGCAATAAAGTTGATCATTCAATAAGAAGCCAAACCTTTTTGGATAACGCGACTGGTTTAGGTAATCGGCTTTATTTTGAACAAAGATTAGAGTCATTATTACAGCAAGAAGATGAAGCATATGGAGCTGTGTTAATTGTGCAATTTGGCGCACTCGACGACTTCGAAGATGACGAAGGTGAGTTTGATTTACTGCTATCTCAATACTCCGGAATTTTGAAACAATACGTGGATGACACTCAGCAAAGTCTGGTATCGCGTATTAGTCACTCAGATTTTGCAATTCTATTGCCATTTGTTGATATTAAAGAAGTTGAACGTGTCGCCATGAATATTCTACGAATGGGACAAAAAATAGAACTGCCTGAAAAGTATGATAAAAATGCAATCTGTCATATTGGAGCGGATTTGTTCACCGTGCGAGATTCCTCGTTTCAAATTTTGGCAGAAGCCGACATGGCTTTGCGCGCAGCTCAGCTACATGGTCCATCAGGCTGGTTTGTGTATGAAACGGATTCGCTGCCACAGTCCGATGTTAAGGGCTCTGTGCGGTGGCGTACCGCTATCGAAAATGCAATTACAAACAATAAATTTAAATTGTACTTTCAACCTGTTTCCGATTATGACAGGCATGTTCATCACTTCGAGGTGTTTGTCCGCATGGAGGATGACAAACAAGGGTTGATTAATGCACAGGTATTTTTACCTATGGCTCGTAAGAGTGGTTTGATCCCTGAAGTCGACAAGCAAATGTTAACCTTGTTAATTGAAACGTTAAAAACCGACGTAACTCATATGATCTCGGTGAATATTCACATTGATAGTTGGTTAAATAGAAAATTTGTAAATTGGCTAATATCGTTTGTTAAAGCTAATCGTAACGTAATTGACCATATAATATTTGAAATTTCTGAGTTTGAGTTGGCTCAAAATGCTAAAAAGCTAACCACAATATTTGCCGCATTAAATCGTTACAATGCCAGAATTATGGTCGATCAAGTGGGGCTATACGTTCTTGATACAAGCTACGTAAATTACATTAAGTTGGATTATGTCAAATTGCACCAGAGCATTGTCAATAACATACATGACCGCCCAGAAAATCAAATGTTTATACGGAGTTTGCTTGCAATTACCAATCAAAAATCCTTAACAATGTTTGCTGTAGGCGTAGAAAAACATGAAGAAATTAGAGTGTTACAGCGTTTAGGGATTTCTGGGATCCAGGGTCACTATGTTAGTTCGCCGTTGCTTCAATTACCGAAATCCAATCAGATGCTGAAATTTTCTGGCGATAAATTAAACCACTAATCCCTTGTAATCCTCCGGTATGAATCACCAAAATTTTCTCGTCATCTGGAATATTTAGATACTCTCGATGTAAACAAAGGTTAAACAATAGTTTTCCTGTATAAATAGGTTCGACAGGAATACCTGTTTGTGTAAAAAAATCGAGACAAAATTCCGCAAGTTCTGGGGTTACTTTTCCGTATTTACCACTTATTGGGTTGTATTTGAGCGTCAATCGATTGCCATATTTCTTGGTTAAATTAGTTATTAAAGTGTCGTCTCTAACAACTGCTACGCCAATACCGTTATGGGGTAAGTTGTCCATTAAACCACTGACGGTACCGCCGGAACCTACGGCTACAGCAAATCGGTCGAATTCACATTGCTGGCTAATTTCATCCGCCAGTTCTTTTAAGCCTGCGCCAGCGGCTTCATTGCTGCCGCCTTCAGGAACAAATAGATAATCTGGGTATTGCACCTTTAAAGACGTTATGAAGCCGGGGTCGTTGCGTAAACGGTATTCTTCTCGCGTCAACTTGATTAGTGTCATACCGCGATCTTTTGCTAAACGCAAAGTTGGGTTTTTGCTATCAATCTGATCTGTTCGAATAAAGCCAATGGTCGGAAAATCGGCCTGGTGGCCGAGAGCAGAGAGCGCCGCAATATGATTAGAAAAAGCGCCCCCAAAGCTCGCAATCCCTGCAAAATTGGCATTTTGTGCTAGATTTAAGTTGTATTTCAACTTTCGCCATTTGTTGCCAGAAACAAGGGGGTGAATTAAATCATCACGTTTGACCAAAAAAGTAAGTTTTTTTTTGTCGCTCCGTTGATAAGATACTTGTTGTACAGGAGTAACCGGTTGAAAATTAAAAAAATCAGTATTCATAGATGATTAGTGTTGAAGTTGAATAGCGTAACAGGATACATTACAAGGCTATGATGGAGTAACAAAAATAAATGAAATCAATGCTTCCAGCCTTTTTGCAAAAGTTGTTAAATCGTAAATCGAATGGCCTACATGTTGGGATTGCCATCCATAAAGAAGTTGTGCGCGTTGTTATGTTAGAACAAGGCGAAAAAGGAATGCTATTAAATACGCATTTTGATGTTGCTTACTCGTCTGAAGATCAACTACCAAATGTTCTAGAAACCATTATAAAAGAAAATGATATCGTCTCTGGGTCAATCTCCATCGTATTACCGAGTCATCGTTCTCAAAGTACCCAGATAGAAATTACTGAGTTGCCTGAGCAAGATATTCAAGAAGCATTGCCCTGGAAGCTTAAAGATTTAATTTCGATTCCGCCTCTTGATATGGTGTGTGACTATATAGATATGCCGCTGCAACCTTTTGGGCAAACACCAAAAGCACAAATAATTGCAACATCGCGAAGCTACCTACAAAAAATATTAGAGCCATTTCATGATGCTGGCGCGAATGTCCTAGAAATATTCACTGAACAATTTGCGGTAGCAAAGTTGCAAAGAAGTGAAAATACAGCGCAGTTAGTTTTTTTACAGCACGCTAAAAGTGATGCCATTATTTTAATATTAAAAAACCAACAAATTTGTTTTGCTCGTAAAATTCGTGGTGCAGAAGCACTCAATACAATGACGCCAGAGCAAATTCAGATGGGCGGCACAGATAATGTGGCAGTTGAAATTCAACGTTCTATTGATTATTACGAAGGTCAGCTAAAGCAGCCCCCGATTAAAAATGTATTTATAGCGATCGACAGCGCCAATATTCAAGCCATTGTCGATGCATTAGATTTAAGTTTACCGGTTAAAAGTAAACCCTTTTCATTTGATGAAATAGCTAATGATTTACAACTGAGTCTTAAGTTTATCCCGGCATTAGGTGCTGCAATGTCGACCGTAGTCGAACGTCATGAAGAGGACGTTTCAGAATGAAGATAACGATTAATCTATACCAAGATTCGCTTAGACCACAAAAAAATTATTTTACGTTAACCAATGTGCTTATTGCCAGTGCGGCATCACTTTTGATTATGCTGAGTTGGGCCGGTTCTATTTATTTGAAGAATTTAGATGTGATAACTGCGGCAGATAAAGTGAATATGGAATTAGGTTATGTTGAGCAGGAACTTGCCAATTACCAGCAAGCATTAATCAAGCATAATGATTCCGCAACATTTACGTCACAAAAAATAAAATTTGAGCGCGAATACCAAGTTAAGAATATTTTGTTAAGCAAAATAATGCACAAACAATCCGGTAAGGGTGTCAATTTTTATCACGTTATGAAAGATTTAACGGAACATCATGATCACGAAATTTGGTTAACAGATTTTATGTTTAATGAAAATGACGTGGTATTTAACGGATTCACCACGCATTCAAATGCTGTTACACGTTGGCTGACATTTTTACAAACTACAGAATCATTTAAAGATAGAGAATTTAGTCATTTAAGGATTGCGGCAGTTGATGAACAGGTGTTGGGGTTTGAGGCTGCAACGTCAGCTGGGCTAATAACTCCTGAAGAAGGGCGTGAATAATGTCGAAATGGCAAGAGTACAGTGACAAGTTTTTAGAACTTTCTCAGCGTGAAAAAATAATCATTTCAGGGTGTGGCGTATTTTTAACGGCTTATTTGGTTTTTATATTGCTGATCGAATCTCAAGTGGCTGTACTGAATAAAAGTCAAAGTGCTCTGTTAAAACATAACGCAAGTTTAGCTAATGTTCGGGCGCAGATTGAAGAAGTTAAACAAGCGCTAAAAAACGATCCTAACGACCAAGTAAAAAAAGATATTGAACGACTAAAAGCGCAACTTGATGACGTTAATCGCAAGCTAGATAAAACTTTGGTCGATTATGTAGCACCGAAAGAAATGGCAAAGGAACTTACAAGTTTGTTAAGTACCTCTAGTGATGTTCGAATAATTGGTGTAACGATTTTAGCACCTGAAAAAATTGATATTGATGTAAAAGATATAGAACAATCTGACGCCTTACCTGAATATTATCGACATGGGTTTGAAGTTGTTGTTTCTGGTGAGTATTTCAACCTAATGAATCTTGTTAAAAAAATATTGTCTCAGAACAATAAGTTCTCAGTCACTAATCTCGACTATCATGTAACGACCCATCCAACGGCGGACATGACATTATCCTTGGTAACCGTGAGCGACAGTAAAAATGTTATTCGATTATAAGAAATATTTGGTCATCATAATTATCAGTATTTTTCCAAACACTGTGTTTTCTGACACAGTGCATGATCCCACTGCACCAAAGATATTTGGTAACGTGGATTCTGCAGGTACATTTAATCGCGCGGCCGCAGCAGTTGACGAAGAGTTGACCTTGCAGGGAATTGTAAATAAAAAAGACACCCGTATGGCTATTATTAGTGGCCAATTGCACCGCGTCGGTGAAATGGTTAATGGGTATAAAATCAGCCAAGTTAATAACAATAACGTGGTTTTGACAAAATCAGGGTCACAAAAAAGACTATATGTTTATGAATAATATTATGCCGAAATTTAATGTAATTTTATCAGTGGCGATAGCGACTAGTTTGTTAGCTAGTTGTAGTTTAACGCCTACACCTGAAAGATCAGAAGAAGTTCATGAAGTTTTTGACGAAACTAAAAATGCGCCTTTAGTGATCCCAGACTCAGTTAATGCTGATCTTATGGCATCAAACTCAAATTCGGTTGAAATGGCTGTCATAGAAGAGCGTTTTAACGTTTCAGCAAACAACGTCCCCGTTAAACCATTTTTGCAAGGTTTAGTCGAAGACTCACCGTACAGTGTGGCTTTTCATTCAGGGGTTGAAGCAAATGTGAGTCTTGATTTAAAAGACGTCACAATAAATGAAGTAATGAACGTATTAACAAGTCTTTATCCACTTGACGTTCAATATCACGGCAAAGTAATCCAAATTTTTCCAGCCAAAATTAAAACAGAAACATTAGCAATAAATTACCTAATGCTTAAACGTTTTGGCATGACCTCTACAAGTATTAATTCCGGCGGCATTGTTCAACAAAATGGTCAAAATGGCCAAAACGGTCAAAGCAGTCAGAGCGGCCAAAATTTTGGTAGTAGCAATAGCAATAGTAATCAAGGAAGCACACAATCTGGCTCGAGTAGCATGAATAACATGGGACAAAGTGCGGGCTCGAACATTCAAACTACGTCAGAGAGCGATTTTTGGCAAGAGCTTGAAGACACTTTGAAAATGATTATGAGTGCAAGTAGCGATGACGACAACGCCGTTGTTATTAGTCCTCAATCGGGTTTGATTACCGTCCGTGGTTTTCCATCTGAAATCATGGCAGTGAAAAATTTTGTGAAGCTTTCCGAAGAAAGTTTAACTCGGCAAGTTGTGCTAGAAGCCAAAATAGTAGAAGTCGCATTAGATGATAACTATAAGCAAGGTATTAACTGGCAAAATGTTTTAGCGGATAAAAATGGGACTGATTTTGCGTTTAATACGTCTTCAAGTGGTTCATTTGGTGATGAAATCTCTGCGGCATTAGGTGGAGTTACAAGCTTAACCATTAACAATGTCGACTTTGGCGGTGTTGTGAGTTTGCTTAAAACTCAAGGTAATGTGCAAGTTCTATCGTCACCGCGTGTTACGGCGACAAATAATCAAAAAGCGGTTATTAAAGTGGGTGAGGACGAGTATTTCGTAACTGACGTTTCAAATACAACCGTTACTGGTACTGCGACGTCAAGTACACCAGAAATTAACTTAGAACCATTCTTCTCGGGAATTGCGCTGGATGTAACGCCACAAATTAGTGAACAGGGTGACGTGATATTGCATGTGCATCCGTCAGTAACAGAAATTGCTGAACAGCAAAAGGTCGTCACGCTTAATGAAGAGCAATATGTGTTGCCATTAGCAAAAAGTAACATTCGTGAATCAGATACGGTAATTCGGGCCAAAAGCGGTGAAATTGTTGTTATCGGTGGCCTGATGCAATCGGCTAAAACAGATGAAGAGTCTCGAGTACCATTTTTAGGTGCCATACCATTTTTAGGTAATTTGTTTAAATCGAAACAAGATTCAGAACGTAAGAAAGAGTTGGTCATTTTAATCAGACCAACGGTTGTTGGAACCGGTACATGGAAGGAACAAATGCAACGCAGTGCGGATGTGCTGAATCGTTGGTATGGTGACAAATAAACATGTATTTGTACCACTTTGGGATGCGAGAACTGCCGTTTTCGCTTACCCCTAATACAAATTTTTATTTTGGCCTCCCGAGCCATAATGAAGCAATGCAAGTTTTGATGACCGCATTAAAGACTGGCGAAGGCTTTATCAAAGTGACGGGCGAAGTAGGAACGGGTAAAACGTTGCTTTGTAGAAAACTTCTTAATGAAATGCCAGATGCATTTGAAGTTGCCTACCTACCAAACCCATGTCTCTCACCTGAAGAAATCCGTTATGCATTTGCAAGCGAGTTGGGGATTAAAGGGCTAACCCGAATTAACCAACAACAATTAAGTCAGAAGATTCAATTGAAACTGGTTGAGTTAAATCAGCAAGGGAAGGGAGTTGTGCTTGTTATTGATGAGGCACAAACCATCCCGTGGGAAAGTTTTGAAGCTTTGAGGTTGTTTACCAATCTGGAAACTGAGTCAAGAAAACTAGTGCAGGTCGTTTTGTTTGGCCAACCGGAACTTGATGAGATGTTGGCGTCTGAACGTTTAAGACAACTTCGTCAGAGAATTACTTTTTCATATAAATTACGCAGTTTAAATATCGATGAAATGAACGCTTATGTAAAGCATCGGATGGTTATGGCTGGTTATCAAGGGGCGAATGTTTTCACACCGAATGCCCTGAAAGCCGTATTCAAATACAGTACAGGTGTACCAAGATTGGCCAATATTATTTGTCATAAGGCACTAATGTTAACTTATGGTGAAGGGGATCATAGCGTCGACAAAAAGCATATTGTTGCCGCCGCAAATGATACTGACGGCGTTATTAAATCGTCGAGACGAAATGTCTGGTTGTTGGTATTTAGCGTTTTACTGTCGTGCATTGCAGCAGTTGCGATTTGGCAAGCGCCATATTTGCAAGGAGCAAATTGATGAGTGTAATTAATAAGATGTTAAAAGATTTAGATCAGCGCCAATCTGAGGCACCTGATGAAAATCAATCCAATATAAACCGAAACTATGTGCCAGTTGTAAAATCAAAAACGAATTGGTTGCTAGTGGTCATGTGCTTAATTTTGGTTGCTTTAGTGGTCATCGGTTGGAAGTTAAGTTTTTCAAATAATGAAAGCCAACCAGCATCAAATAACTATCCTGCGACTGGAGTGTCTCAAAACGAGCAATCTAGTCTTAAAATAACTGCTCTCAAAGCCCCAGTTAAAAGCGAACAATTGAACGCTCAAAGCGAAGTTAACCGCGTGCAAAGTAGCCTTGCATTAGATTCAGAACAAAGAAGTAAAGCTGAGACTGAACTTAGCAATCAATTGTCGAATCTTGCGCAAGAGCAAGAACTTATGGAAACCAAAGTTTCCAACCCTATAACATCAAATCAAGCGGCAACTGAACAAGAACCTGCACCGGTTAAAAAGCTTGCGTCAGCCGAGGCTAAGGTTGTTGAGAATAACCGAAAAGAACAACTACCTGAGACAACCTCCGTGGCTTCAATTCGTCAGGATAGTGCGCAAGCAAGTGAACAGTCAAACGCAGTAGACGAACCTTCAAACATAAACGAATCTAGCTTTGTCATAGAGCGTACAAATGTGTCGTTAACACCTGAACAGCGTGTCGAGAAGCTACTTGTTTCGGCTAAAAAGTCATTTGATAAAGGTTATATCAGCGAAGGTATTACACAGCTTGAACAGCTATTGAAGATGTCTGACGGACACATAGAAGCTCGTAGTTTGTTAGCTGGTGCTTGGTATGGTCGAGGTGAATCTAACCGTGCTATTTCTATTCTTAACAATGGCTTACAACGCTACCCCAATATCGAATTGTGGCGCTTAACGGCAGCAAAGATCTTCTTTAAAGAAAATAACGCTGCGGGAGCTTTGTCGTATCTTGATGTACAAATAAACGATGCGTCTATTGAGTTTTTAACAATGAAAGGCAGTCTCGGGCGTCAACTACAGCAGTTTGATAAAGCCGAGCAGGCGTATTTACAACTTATCGAATTACAGCCTAAAAAAGGCAACTGGTGGTTAGGGCTAGCCATAGCGCAAGACAGTCAAGGTAAGTTTGAACAAGCGTTAGAAAGTTATACAACACTATTGCAGTTAGGCGGCGTATCAAAAGATTCGATGACCTTCGCCAAACAACGCAGCACGGAATTGAAGGGTTAAATCATGGCAGCTCCAAAACTCAAAAAACGACTAGGTGATTTACTTGTCGATGAAGACATAATCACCGAAACGCAATTGATGTCGGCCTTATCGGCGCAAAAAGAGACTGGCCGTAAGTTAGGTACCGTACTAATTGAGTCGGGGATTATCAGTGAAGAGCAGTTGCTACGCTTTTTGGCGCAACAGCTAAACCTGCCGTTCCTAAATATATCTGATGTTCAAATTGATGAGAAACTCGCTAGTGAATTATCCGAAGTTCATGCTAGACGACTTCGCGCTATTATTTTAGAAAGTTCGGACCAACATATCACTGTAGGTATGTCTGACCCAGCGGATTTAGCGGCAATCGAGCAACTAGATAGTTTGATTGGTGAAAAACGATTAGAAATAGTCGTGGTAAGAGAAAGCCAAATTTTAGCGGCATTTGACGGCCTATATCGCCGAACAAAAGAAATTGAACAATTTGCGCATCAGCTTCAGGCAGAATACGAGGAAAGTGCTGATTTTGACTTCGCCACAATCGATGGTGATGGCGAAGGCGATACTGTAGTTGCGAAACTTTTACGGTCTCTGTTTGAGGATGCTGTTCAAGTTAGAGCGTCGGATATACATATCGAACCTGATAAAAATTGCCTTCGAATTAGAACTCGTGTTGATGGTATTTTACAAGAAAGCATACTCGGTGAAGTTAATATTGCGCCGGCACTGGTACTTCGTTTGAAGTTGGTGGCTGGCTTGGATATTTCAGAAAAACGTATACCGCAGGATGGTCGTTTTCATATCAAAGTAAAAGGCCACGAGATCGACGTTCGTATTTCAACGATGCCTATCCAACACGGTGAATCGGTTGTTATGCGTTTATTGGATCAAAGTGCGGGTTTGTTGACGTTAGAAACCACAGGTATGCCAGCGAAAATTTTGGCAAAAGTGAGAAAGCTAGTAAAAAGTCCCAACGGTATGTTTTTAGTCACGGGACCAACGGGTTCTGGTAAAACAACAACGTTATATGGTTGCTTAAGTGAATTAAATACCTCGTCTAGTAAGATTATTACGGTTGAAGATCCGGTGGAATATCAGTTACCTCGGATTAACCAAGTACAAATTAATACTAAAATTGACCTGTCATTTTCTCGAGTGCTAAGAACCGCGTTACGTCAAGATCCAGATGTCATAATGGTTGGTGAAATACGAGACCAAGAAACCGCTGAAATTGGCTTGCGGGCTGCATTAACCGGTCACATGGTTTTATCTACACTCCATACTAATGATGCGATATCAACCGCGCTGCGATTGATTGATATGGGGGCGGCTCCTTATTTGGTGGCAAGTTCGCTGCGTGCGGTATTGGCTCAACGATTAATTAGAAGAATATGCAACGCCTGTAAAGTGGAATATAAACCAGAGCCACAGGAAATTATTTGGGTATCCAATATTGCTAAACAAGATAAAAACAATGTTGTTTTTCATCATGGTAAAGGCTGTCAAACGTGTAATGGTACAGGCTACAAAGGGCGTATCGGTGTATATGAGTTGCTGGAAATGACTAATGAAGATTTGATTGGCGCGTTAAGAAATGGCGATACGGAGTTATTTTCGTCAATAGCGAAGTCAATGCCAGGTTATCAAACACTTGGGCAAGCGACATTAGAATATGCTGAACAAGGTATCACAACGATAAAAGAAGTCCTTCGGATTTCTGATGTTGTTTCCGATACTGTGACGTATAACTAAAGGGTGCTGAAGTAGATGCCGTTTTTTCTTTATCAAGCTCGGGATGCAAAGGGTAAACTGACCAAAGGTCAGGTCGAAGCCCCTAATGAAAGTGCTGCGGCTGAAGTCTTGGTAGCACGGCAGGAGATCCCACTAAAAATTACGTTAACAGATGAAGCGGGTTCACAAGTAGATTTTCTTGAGGGAATTTTAAACCGGATTAATACTCAGCATTTGGTGGTGTTTTCTCGGCAAATGTATTCGTTGACTAAAGCTGGTATTCCAATGATCAGAGCGATTGTTGGTTTAGCTGATAGTTCGCAAAACCCTGTATTGAAAAAGACATTACGAGATATCGCACAGCAACTTGAACGCGGAAGATCATTATCCGCAGCATTTTCAAGTCATCACAAAGTATTCCCTAGGTTAGCTGTCAGTATTGTTCATGTGGGGGAAAATACGGGTCGTTTGGAAGAGGCATTTTTACAGTTAGCTGAATATTTTGAACGAGATGAAGAAACTCGAAAACGCATTAAATCGGCGATGAATTATCCGACAACCGTTCTGATTGTTATCTGTATTGCAATGGTTGTTCTAAATATGTTGGTTATACCGCAGTTCGCAGAGATGTTTTTAAAACTGGGATCAGATCTACCGTTTACCACCAAGTTATTGATGAGCTCGTCCAGCTTTTTTGTAAATTATTGGCAATTGTTGTTAGTGGCTGTTGTGTCAGCGATATTGGGCTTTAGAGCTTACAAAGACACAGAAAAAGGTAAATTAAATTGGGATAGAATTAAATTAAAAATCCCATTTGTTGGCTCAATTATTGAAAGGAGTTTACTAGGTCGTTATGCCCGTAGCTTTTCAATGATTTTAAACTCAGGTGTGCCTATGACTACGGGGTTAACTTTAGTCGCCGAGGCTGTTGATAATAAGTATATGGAAAAACGAATTATCGAAATGAGAAAAAATATTGAACGTGGTGATTCATTGTTAAGGTCTTCTGTCGCGAGCGAGTTGTTTTCACCGCTTGTGTTGCAAATGGTTGCAGTTGGTGAAGAAACCGGCCGAGTGGACGAATTGCTTAAAGAAGCCGCTGATTATTATGAACGCGAAGTCGATTTCGATTTAAAGAGTTTAACCGCCAAAATAGAACCCGTATTGATCTCATTTGTAGCGGTAATGGTCGGTGTATTAGCGCTTGGTATATTTACCCCAATGTGGGATATGATGGGTGCGTTTAAAGGATAGTTAATGTTTCGACAACAATACACGGACAACGATGCAATTACTGGGCATACGCTCACCAAGTTTGTTGTTTCGGCGGTATTGGTGTCGGGTTTAGTTTTTGGCGGATTAAAGGCATTTAATTTAATCATCAGTGATACTGAATTGTTAACGTTAGAGTTAAAACAAGAGCGGCTGGAAAGAGCCTTAGCTTATATCCATCAACAGTGGAACCAACGTGGACAACCGCGACAACTAACGCTCAAGTTTCAATTTAGCACTGGAGAACTCTATAACTGGGTGGTGAATGTTAATAAATTTGGGTGGCCTGTGGTTATTGGCGACTCTAAAGGTGATGTAGTAAAAAATTTAGATTGTGACAACATTTGGCGATTTTTAGTGTTGGAACAAACAAATGAACCGGTAGATTTAGACGGAGTGCAAGTTTTGCAATCTCGAAATAAATGCCAATTTGAAAAGAAATTAAGCAAACAACGATTATGGAAAGTCGAATACAACACTGAAAACGGACGTTTGCTCAATAATTGATTATTATTTGAAAAATAAACGTAAAATTCGCAGTTTTATAGTTTTCAAACACGTCTTTTTTTATATAGACTAAAATTATCGTGATTAGAGGTTAATTAAAAATGAAAAAACAACAAGGCTTTACCATAATTGAATTGATTATTGTAATAGTAATCATTGGTTTACTAGGCGCAAATGCACTGCCTCGTTTCTTAGGGGCGACAGATGACGCAAAAGATGCATCTGTAGAGGGGGTTGCAGGTGGATTTGCAAGTGCCGTTGGACTTGTTCGTGCCGAGTGGGAGCTAGCTGGTCGTCCAAGTGGCGATACAAATGTTGTATATGACACCGTATCAATTGATGTTAATGATTTGGGTTATCCGGTAGCAACTGCTAATGTTACTACACAGGGTGATGATTTAACGGTCGCGAATTGCATTCAAGTATTTAATGCAATTTTACAACAGCCACCTACACACATTGCTTTGGGTAGTAGCTATTCAAGTGAGCGTTATCTTGTTAACGCAGGGAGTGCAACCACTCAAGATTGTATTTTTGCATTAGCAAATGGTACAGGTATCGAGTCTGGTGACACTGTTGCAGCAAGTCATTTTACAGCAACTGGTGTTCAGGGTTTTTATTATGACGCAGACGCTGGTCAAATTAGTATTTTTGAAAATTAGGCAATAAAAGGTTAGGAATTAAAGATGAAAAATAAAGCAAACCAAGCTGGTTTTACGTTAATTGAGTTAATCATAGTCATTGTGATTTTAGGTATTTTAGCGGTTACAGCTTCGCCTAAATTTTTAGACATTCAAGGTGATGCGCGTAAATCGACATTACAAGGAATGGCGGGATCATTAAAAGGTGCAGTAAATATAGTTTATTCTAAAGCTCTTGTAGCTGGCGAAGCGATTGCAAAAGACCAAACATTAACGAGTAATACTGCTATTACCGTTGATTTTGGTTATCCACAAGCGGACGCAGCGACAATTAAAGCTATGCTTGATTTAGCCAGTACCGATTGGGAAGTTGGTGTTACATCAGCAGCAGCCACCAATACAACGTTGCGTATTTACCCAGTTGGTCAGTATGACGGCCTTGCAACAGGCGAAGATACGTTGATCACTACTAATACGGACCTTGGGTGCTACGTTCAGTATGTAATGACAGAAACAGCAACAAGCGTACCTGCTATCACAGTAGTTGATACGGACTGTTAATTGTCTATCAATTGACTAAAGCGTTAAAACCAGTAAGTAGAAAAACATGACAACACAAAGAGGTTTTACTCTCGTTGAACTCGTGATTGTCATTGTTGTCTTAGCAATACTCGCGGTATCTGTGATACCGCGTCTTACCTCCATATCGGGTTATGAACAAACGGCTCAGCGCGATGAAACCATTGGTTTGCTGCGCAATGTTCAACAACGAGCAATGCAAAATACCCAATCAAATTATCCGACTTGCCACCGCGTACTATTTTTGGCGACCGAGTTAGGTTTGGCGGCACAACAAATTGGTGGTGAATGTGATACTGGCTTAGCTTCAAGTTCTGGTGCTATTGACGACTTTAATCTCGTTAGTGGGCTTGAAAGTTACACGGCTCTCAATGCGGGGGGCGACAGTATTTCGTCGTTAGATTTTAATTCAATGGGAGTGCCTAGCGTTAATACGGGGAGTTGTGCGCCAGGAGGTTGCCGCATTAATTTTGGGGCCGATGCTGTTTGTATTGAATCGGAAGGATATATACGTGTTTGCCCGTAAACTCAGATTAGCTGACTCGATGGTAAGTTCCAAGCTGAACTCGGCTAAAGGCTTTACACTTATCGAGCTAATTATAGGCATAGTACTACTCGCTTATGCCTTAGTTTTTTTGACTTCCGCGTTATTCCCACAGGCAAAAAAAAGCACAGACCCATGGTTTCAAGTGCGCTCTGCAGAACTTGCACAATCTTTTGTTAATGAAATTTTGGCCCGACGGTTTGATGAAAACTCACCGCTTTCTGGAAACGATCCAAGGTGTGACGAAGCAGGCGGCACGGCTTGTATCTCAGATTTACCCGATTGCTCGTTACCCTATGTGTGGACTGAAGAGAGTAGCCGATTATCCTACGATGATGTAGACGATTTTCATTGCTTTAGTGCATCGGGTGATGAGATTACCAATATAAAGAATGTAAAGCTAGTAGACGTTTATAAGCAATTTACAGTTTTGGTAGAAGTTCGATATGCGGGACTTGATATTGGACTTGCCGCACGTGAAGCAAAAAAAATTGTGGTGACAGTTACACCTCCCTCCGGTGGTCCAATTCAATATGCTGCTTATAAGGCCAATTATTAATGATTGGGCCTAAGTGGGTTACGGCAAAACAAAAAAATATTAGTGGATTTACACTAATCGAACTTGTTGCCGTAATTGTAATTTTGGGGATTCTCGGTACCGCTACGGCAAAATTTTTGGTGTTTGGCACACAGGTATACGTAGACTCTACAACTCGACAAAGTACCTTAAGTCAGGCTCGGTTTGTGGTAGAACGTTTAACCAGAGAAATACGAGATTCAATACCAAACAGCATTAGGATTACGGCAGATAAGCGATGTGTGGAATTTATACCTATTAAAGCATCTGGTACCTATCGAACGGATTTTGATGCGGTATCACCTGCGTCATTTGCGCCACAAAGTGGTTCTAAAGCTGACGTGATTAGCTTTAATGGTGAGTATGACTCCGGTGACCGATTTTATATATATGGATTAAAAGCCAATCACCTTTACCGCGATACTGATCGATATAGTGTTATAGATAATGTGACAGGGACAGCGCCTGAGCTCACAGTGGAATTTACAGAGAGTGACTCGTTTGCCCAGAAATCTCCTATTGAACGTTATTATACTGCGGATCATTCCGTTATTTATTGCATAAACAATAGTAATTTATATCGATTAAAAATTAATACAATACGTGCTGGTCAGCGCGATTATTATACTGTGAGTTTGTTAGGCGTTTTAATGGCAGAGGGTATTACTAATTCTCTTCCTGGAGAAGCTCCATTTAATTATAGTTCAGGAGTTTTGTATAGAAACTCTGTTTTTAATCTATACTTAGAATTTGCTGCAAACCAAAACGAAAATATGTTTTTTAACCAAGAGGTGCATATTCCTAATGTACCCTAATCGTAGTGTTAATATGTTTACCCAAAAGTTTGGCTTAGCAGGTAAGCAACTCGGCAGTTCTTTGATAATTGCGGTGTTTATCATCGTTGTAATGTCACTTTTAGCGGCATCATTGAGCCGCAATATTTCGTCAAGCAGTGCGCAAGTAAATAACGAGGTTTTAGGCACAAGAGCACTATTTGCAGCGGAGTCTGGAAATGAAAAAGCGCTCGCTCAAATATTTCCAACGGCAACGGGAGCTGTTTCAAGTTGCGTAGCAAGTCAGCAAATGTATTTAACGACGATTGGATTTGGTCAATGTACAGTGATTTCGACCTGTACTACCCAAATTTCCGGCGGCGTCAGCTATTATTATATATCTAGTACGGGGGCCTGTAAGGCAGGTATGTCTGGAAATAATAGTTCTCCAAATAGTACCGATGCACTATGTTTGTCGAGTGATAAAGTATGCGTCAGCAGAACCGTAGATGTTGAAGCTAAAGCGTTTTAATACGGCGAGGTAGTATGTTGAAAATTGTCAGAATCGTATGTGCTTTAATGTTATCTTTAGTGTCGTTAGACGCTATGGCCGGTCGCGCCGTAAACTCAGTTAAACTCAATGGGCAGACGACATTAACTGTTACCGCAGGCGATACGGTTACGGTTGACGTTAATGTTACGACGAATAACAACTGGTTTGGCAACCAATGGCAGTCGTCAATTTTCACCTTAAATGGTTCATCTTATTGCGTTGATACTGCGGACGTCGGCAGTAATGAAAATGCGACGCGTAGCTTTAATTTTACCGCACCATCCGCGGCTGGAACCTATAATATAACTGTTTCAGCACATCGATATAGTAACTGTTCTTGGGGATTTTGGTCCTTAAATGGCAGTATAACTGCGAGTGCAGTTCTGATCGTCGAAGCTGGTAACCAGCCTCCATCGGACATAACACTGAGTAATGATCAGGTGTATGTCGGCAATGCGACAACATCGGCCAATATTGGATCATTCACGAGTACAGACGCCGATAGTATCGCGTCGTTTGTATACAGTTTTGTCGATGCAGGTACTGCAACTGATGCAGGTAGTTGTAGTTCTAGTTCAGATAATAGTCGTTTTAATCTCATAGGGGCTTATTTACAAGTGGGCTCCGCACCTCTAGCAGTTGGTAATTACAATATTTGTGTTCAAAGCTCGGATACCTCTGGCGCAACCTATAAAGAACAATTTACTATCCAGTCAACTAACCAAGCCCCATCGGCGATTAGCATTAATAATAGCACTGTGTCTAAGTCAGGCGCAGTAAGTGGCGCCCCTGTTGGAACGTTTAATTCTACCGATCCGGATAATTCTACACCTTATACTTATACATTAGTCGGAACATCGCAGTCGACTACTGCAGGTTCGTGCAGTACTTCAAATGGAAATAGTGAATTTACTATAAGTGGCGGTGCTTTAATTCTAGCCACAAATCCAGCTGTGGGAAATTATCAAATTTGTGTTCAAAGCAAAGACAACTATGGGGCGTCCTTTAAACAGAATTTAACCATATCTATTACTAATTTGCCGCCAACAGCAATTTCAATTAGCAATTCGAGTGTCGCAAAACCCGACGTTGCTGTGAATTCAACAATCGGCACTTTATCGGTCACAGATAATGATGGTGGTACGCCTGTAACGTACGCTTTAGTAAATGCCACTGCGTCAACCACGTCAGGGACATGTGCAACAGCGAGCGGTAATAGCCAGTTTTCAATAAATGGCACCGAATTACGTTTTGCCCAAAACTCAGTCGCGGGAACGTACGCAGCTTGTGTCAAAGCAACGGACTCTTATGGTGCTTCTTTTAAACAGGTTTTGAATATATCAGTCACTAATGAAACTCCAACAGATATTAGTCTAGATAACTCGACAATCGAAGTCGGGAATACTGGTGTTGGTGCGACCGTAGGGTTATTGACGACAACAGATGCAGATACTAACGATTCATTCACATATTCTCTTATTTCTAGTGGCGCTTCTACTAATGGCGGTTCCTGTTCAGCTAGCAGCGGTAATAGTTATTTCCAAATCGACAATGATGGTCTCGAAACCCAATATAATCTAACTTCAGGTGACTACGTTGTTTGTGTCCAAACGCAGGACATTGCAGGCAAAAAATTTAAAAAGTCATTTACGATTACGGTAGACGAAACTATTACAGCGACTTATTTAGACAAGTTTGATACCCAAAGTTACGGTAACAATGACGGCGATCTACCATGGGCTAGTGATTGGATTGAAAGCGGAGACGATGGGGATGACGAATTAGGAGACATTTTAATTACCGGCAACCAACTATTGGTGAGTAATAACAGCAACAGTATTCGTCGTGCTGTTGACTTAAGCAGTTATGGAACAGCAACCATTAGTTTTGACTTTCGTTTAGAGGATACTGTGGGCGGTGGCGAATCATTTGATTTGGATATCTCTCATAACGGCAGTACTTGGACAACTTTAAAATCGTTTTCAGATGATGACGCAGACGGGTCATTTAGTATAAATATTGATGACTATTTAACTGCAGATACTCAAGTGCGCATTAATACCCAGTCAAATATGGAAAGTACCGATCATTTTTATATCAACAACTTTGCGATAAATGCATCCGGCACACCTGTTGTTCCAGAACATTCCTATTTGGATCTTTTTAATACTGCTGCATATAACAATAATGACGGGCAATTAAATTGGGCAACCGACTGGGAAGAAACCGGGGACGACAATGATGCTACGGACGGTAACATTCAGATTATAGGGTCTGAGTTATTGGTATCAAATGCAAATACGTCTATTACCCGTACATTAGATTTAACCAATGCTGAAACGGCAGTATTGAGTTTTGACTATCGACTAGAAGACACAGTGGAAACTGGCGAGTCCTTTGATTTAGAAGTCTCTACCGATGGAATAATTTGGACATTACTTAAAGCATTTAATTCGTCAACTCCAGGTGGCAGTTATAGCGTTGACTTAAACGATTATAGAGAAATTAAAACGGAACTAAGAATAAGCACCAAAGCGATTATGGAGCCGACAGATAAGTTTTATATCGATACTTTTGCAGTGGATGTCACAGTCAAAGTCGATGCGTGTTACAACGTGTGGCCCAACCCGGTAAATAAATCTTCGACCAGTTATTTTAATATTACTCAGGATATGGAAAATGCGACGGATAATTTTTCTGTCGAGTTACCTGTGCTTACAACCTCTTTACCAACCGGGACATTGGTTTACGACAATTTTGAAGTTAATGGTTCAACAGTAGACTTTACCGGAACTGACCCAGTAATTATTTATGCTAACAATGTCACAATTACCGGCGGTGCATTAAATTTAGATTCACCAAACCCACTTATTATTGTCGCTTTAAATAACCTCGATTTAACGGGTAGCGTCATCCAGGGGGCGATATATACAAAAGACCCATTAGCGGCGATTACTGGAACAGCGATATTTGGCGCGATCACCGGCACAGAAAATATAAATTACATCTATGATAATTCCGATGACACGGTAAACAATCTGTTTTACGACCCATATTATTTCGAGGAAGCTAGCTTAAATGAAGAGTGCGAAATTTTGCCTCAAAGCTGCCCTGATACAACGAGCTATACTGAGATTTTCAGTGATGACTTTAGTACCACAAACGATAATTGGCAGGCGATAACATTCGATAAATCAGGGGCAAACGCAGTTAGCCTTTGGCCAGGTGAAACTATCTATTCATCAAGTAACGAAGAACAAGATGTTTTATTTAATATTAGCGGCGGAAAAATTAACATCGCCGGTGGGGTATCGTCTGGCGGCGACAACGAATATGGCGTGATCTTACATGATGTTAGTAACGAAGGGTTTGATCCAACCTCTATTGATAGCTATACAGTTGAAGCTTCACTCACATCAAATTCAAGTGGCACCACCAATAACGACGCGGGCTTAGTATTTGGATATGAAGACCATGATAATTTTTATTTAATCAGATGGACTAAATTTGCACAGGGGTATGCGACGGATACGACTTTCCCTGGTACCCATCGTTCACTTGATTTGCTCAAAGTCGTTGATGGTGTGACGACAATTTTGACGGCAGATTCTTTTTACGATGTTGATGACATTGATATAAAGGTAACGGTAAATGCAGCTGGAATTTCTATTTGTGTCAATGGCATTTCCACGTTGTTTGCAGCAGCCGAACGTCCGGTGTTAGGCGATGTCGGTTTCTTTTCTTACGACAACGATGTTGGCGTGAGTTTTGATGATTTTGTAGTTAAATGTCTAGATTGTGAAGCCAATGTAATCGACCATTACCGTATTGAACACGATGGCAATGGTTTAACGTGTTTAGCCGATACGGTGAAAGTTAAAGCCTGTAAAGACGCAAGTTGCAGTGAGCTTGTCGTTACAGATGTTATCGGTAATATTATTTCTTCAGGCACGCAAGGCACAACAGGCCTTTCATTTGATAATGGGGTGCAGCAACTCAATTTGACGCAAACCAATTCTGGAACGATAAGTTTGTCACTCAGTGGAATGTCACCGGCAGCCACTAATGAAATGCAATGTTTAAATACCAGTGATTCTACAGCGAGCTGTAATATGGTGTTTGCTGACTCTGGGTATCTAGTTTCTATCCCCGATTTTGTAGCGGGTTCGATAACGTATGCCCAGTCTAACGGCGGCACATTGGCAAGCGTACAAGCGATAAAGGCGGATGACGCAGGGACAACTTGTGTTCCGGCCTATACCGGCAATCAATCTGTAAATGTGTCATTTAATTATGTTTCGCCAAACACAGGGACTCAAGCATTAGGGTTCTCCACTGACGACAGCAGTTACACCCCGCTTACAGCCGGTGTGGCGTCAAATAGTACATTAAACTTTAGCAATGCTAATGCGACCGCCGAATTTTATTTGGCTTATCCGGATGCTGGGCAGTTAAACCTAACATTTACCGATCCGAATGGTGTTCTTGTTGCTGGAAGTGTTGCAACGGGGAACGATTCATTTGTGGTTCGCCCGGCTGAATTACAGATAAAGATGCAAGACAGCAGTGGAACTGATCTCGCTGGTGGTACTTATATGGCTGGGCGGCCATTTAATTTGGCCATTCAAGCGGTGAACCTTGATGGTACGATTACGCCTAATTATCAAGCATCTGCACTGGAAATTAATCCACTTATGTTAGGACCAAGTGTGTCTTCTGGCGCCAATCCAAGTCCTTTCTTCTATGGCAGTTTGGTCTCTACAACAGCAGGAAACTCTGATAATTGGACAGGCATTTCGACAACATTCAGTAATGGTGTTTACTCAAGTAATGTTGCTTCCTTTGATGAGGTTGGTGAGTTTACGTTAAATGCCCGAGACACCTATTTTGGGACTGAAATATCAGCGGCATCGACGGTATCAGCAGGACGCTTTACCCCAGCGTATTTCTCGATTATAGAAACCGAAGCTGGTGATATTGGTGACACTCATACTGCGGGTACAAACGAATTTTCATATATTGGCGAGACGTTAAGTTATGCCACGAATCCGACTTATCAAGTCGTCGCTAGAAGCTACAAAGATGTCACTGTCTTGAATTACGACGGCGGTTACAATCAATTTTCAGGGGCAAACGAGTTTGACTTAACCCTTAGGAAATACACTGACAACGCTACCTCTGGGTTATTTGATGGCGGTTCCTTAAATGCTATTACCGTAACTGACGCAACAGATTGGGATGGCGTCTTTGAATTTTCTCTTGATGATTCGTTTAGCTTTGACAAAACGGCGACTCCAATAAACAAGTTTGATGTTGATTTAGCACTCGAGTTACTGGCCAGTGATTTGACGGATGCAGACGGTATTGGATATGACTCCGATGGCAGTGCAAATGGTATTGCGTATGAAGATTATGATGTGGCAAATATCATAGGGGCCGAAGTCCGCTACGGAAGGGTGAAAACAGAAAACAATTATGGCCCTGAAACCGAAGGATTAGATTGGACTGCAACCGTTGAAGAATATGATGAAAGTACAGGGTGGACAACAAACCTGGATGATATCGAAACCATATTTTTAGAGACGTTTGTCACCATCGATGGTTTAAATGACTTTGATGTCGAAACGGCTTCAACTCAATATACGTTGGACGATTCGACTGGTAAAACATATATTGTTGGCCATTCGGGCGTAAGCTCAGTAACGCCTAATTTGGGTGAAGTTATTTTGTCATTCGCGGCACCAGGTGATGGGTTAGTAGGCGGGATTAATATTGGCATAGATTTAAGTACCGACTTGCCTTGGTTGCAGTTCGATTGGGACGGTGATGGTACATTAGATACAAGTGTTCCTACAACGTCCGTTGTATTTGGACGATACCGTGGAAATGACCGAATTATCTATCGTCGAGAACGATAATTACAGTAGACTTGTTATTTATAGAAAAAAAAGGCCGATTTAGGTCTTTTTTTTATAGTTTTATCGTAATTGCCCGAATCCCCGCTTGCTCAGATACAGCGGGTTAGGTAAAGTTACCCGTTGTTTAAAAAATTCAAGTTTCTGAAGGAATAAAAGCGCCATGTTTAAGAGTTTGCGCGGTATGTTTTCAAACGATCTGTCGATCGACCTTGGTACGGCAAATACGTTAATTTATGTAAAAGATCAGGGTATTGTTCTAAACGAACCTTCGGTTGTAGCAATTCGTCAGGAACGAGCTGGTGGACCAAAAAGTGTCGCATCAGTGGGGACCGAAGCAAAACGAATGTTAGGTCGTACGCCTGGAAATATTAAAGCAATCCGTCCTATGAAAGACGGTGTTATTGCCGATTTTTATGTTACCGAAAAAATGCTACAACACTTTATCAAACAAGTGCACAGCAATAACTTTTTACGCCCGTCTCCGCGTGTTTTGGTTTGTGTGCCATGTGGCGCGACACAAGTTGAGCAACGTGCGATAAAAGAGTCGGCACTAGGTGCTGGGGCTCGTGAAGTATTTTTAATTGAAGAACCAATGGCCGCGGCAATCGGTGCAGGTTTACCTGTTTCTGAAGCAACGGGTTCAATGGTTGTTGATATTGGTGGTGGTACAACAGAAGTTGCAATTATCTCGCTTAACGGTGTTGTCTATTCTTCTTCAGTTCGCATCGGTGGTGACCGCTTTGATGAAGCAATTATCAATTATGTTCGACGCAATTTCGGAAGCTTAATTGGTGAAGCAACCGCTGAACGGATCAAGCAAGAAATTGGTTTTGCGTATCCATCGAGTGATGTTAAAGAACTAGAAGTTCGAGGTCGTAACTTAGCGGAAGGTGTACCTCGTTCATTTACGCTTAATTCCAATGAAATACTTGAAGCATTACAAGAACCGTTGTCAGGAATTGTGAGCGCGGTAATGGTTGCTTTAGAACAGTCACCGCCAGAATTAGCATCTGATATTTCAGAACGCGGTATGGTATTAACCGGTGGTGGTGCACTTTTACGTGACCTAGACCGCTTGTTAATGGAAGAAACCGGGATCCCAGTTATCATTGCTGACGATCCACTAACGTGTGTTGCACGTGGTGGTGGTAAAGCACTAGAGATGATCGATGTTCACGGTGGAGATGTATTTAGCTACGATTAATCGTAGCGGTGCTTTTTAGTTATAAATAGACGGCAGTTTCCACTGCCGTTTTAGTTTAAGTAGGGTTATGAATCCAATATTCGGTGCTGGACCATCATTATCATTAAGAATGTTATTTGCATTGATATTTAGTGTCATTGCAATGGTTGCTGATACCCGCACTGAGGGCTCTAAACAGATCAGGAGCTTTTTGATTACTGTGGTATCGCCAATTCAATATTTGGCGTCTCTGCCTGAAAGCACAATTGATAGCTTTGCTACCCATTTGGCAAGCAAAAACTCGTTGCTTGAAGAAAATCAAAAACTACGAAAATTACAACTTCTGCAAAATCAAAAGTTACAGCAATACGAAATGCTGAAAACTGAAAATGACAAACTCAGATCTCTATTAAAAACGAATCTACGCAGTGACTCCCGCAAACAAGTTGCCGAAATTATTTCTGTTGCAAGTCATCCATTTGCTCATAATGTTGTTATCGACAAAGGTTTGACTGACGATGTTTTTATAGGGCAACCGGTATTAGACGACTTAGGGGTGGTTGGGCAAATTACCTCAGTTGGAAATACCACGTCGCGGGTTATTTTGATTACCGATCAAACGCACGCTATCCCAATTCGAGTTTTGCGTAACGATATTCGTGGAATACTTACCGGTTCAGGCAACTTAACTAAAATGGAATTGTCTAATTTATCGCACAATACCGATGTAAAGGTAGGTGATAAGTTAATTACTTCTGGTCTTGGCGGGGTTTTTCCTGATGGTTATCCTGTTGCCGAAATTACCCAAATATCACCAGATGTTACTAAGCCATTTATGCAAGTCGTGGCACGTCCAATCGCGCAGGTGGACCGTCTTAAACACGTATTACTGCTATGGCAAGATACAAATGATCGGGAAAGTAACCAATGACACGCGTATTTCGCTCCGCTTGGTGGTACATATCATTAAGTATTTTAGCGGCTATTATTTTAAGCATTATGCCTCTCCCACTAGCCATTAAGTCATTTCGACCAGATTGGCTTGCGCTTGTGTTGTTATATTGGACAATCGCTTTACCGCATCGAGTTAACATAGGTACGGCCTGGGTTGTTGGTTTTTTACTGGATATTTTACTCGGTACTGTGCTCGGCGTACATGCGCTGGCACTCTCTGTGGTTGTTTTCGTGACGGCGAGTAATTTTCAAAAACTGCGAAACTTTTCTGTTTGGCAACAAGCCATATTAATTGGTGTGTTTTTAGTTCTGTATCACATTATTATTTTTTGGTTAAATCGATTCCTATTGGACGTACATCTGTCGGCAGAGCAAATGTATCCAGTGATCACAAGCTCGCTATTTTGGCTTTGGCTATTTCCAGTATTGCGTGGCTATCGCCGTAAATTTAGAGTTAGATAAAAATGCGAATCGTATTAGCAAGTCAGTCGCCTAGGCGTAAACAATTATTAGCCTATATCGTTGACGATTTTGACATTGCCGTAGCCGACATTGATGAAACGCCCTACACGGATGAGTTGCCAATTGACTACGTTACTCGCTTAGCTAAGAGTAAAGCGGTAAAAGTTCAAGAGTTAGGGAATATCGATGATATTGTTATCGGGTCTGATACGGCGGTTGTATGTGACAATGAAATTTTAGGTAAACCTGTCGACTTAAATGACAGTTTACAAATTTTACAAAAACTGTCGGGTCGGACACATCAAGTAATGACCAGCTTTTGCATTATAAAAAATCAGCAAGTCGTAACGGAAGTTGTAACAACCGACGTGCTGTTTAAAACTTTAACCGACGACGAAATAATTCGTTATTGGCAAACTCAAGAACCCGTTGATAAAGCAGGTTCATATGCGATTCAAGGCATTGGTGGTAAGTTTGTAACCCGTATTTCTGGCAGTGTTTCGGCTGTCATTGGATTACCACTCGTTGAATTAGAACACGCATTGCAGGAAATATTAGACCAATGAGCATTGAACTTTTAATAAATGTTACCCCGAGTGAAACACGAGTCGGCCAGGTAGAAAATGGCATGCTGCAAGAATTGCATTTAGAACGCCAAAGTACAGTGGGCATTGTTGGCAACATTTATTTAGGTAAGGTAAGTCGTGTTTTACCGGGTATGCAAGCCGCGTTTGTGGATATAGGATTAGAAAAAGCTGCCTTTTTGCACGCGTCAGACATCATCACCTACGACGACGAAAAAGACCAAATTAAATCTCATTTAACAACGACACGAGACATTATTGAATTGGTTCGTGAAGGCCAAAAAATTATTGTGCAAGTGGTTAAAGACCCACTCGGAACCAAAGGGGCACGGCTAACGACAGATATTACTTTGCCGTCTCGTTATTTGGTATTTATGCCTGACGCAAAACATGTAGGTGTCTCGCAACGTATAGAAAAAGACGAAGAACGATTACGCTTAAAAACCATTGTTGAATCTCATTATGAAGAAGGGAACGGTGGTTTTATTGTTCGCACGGCCGCTGAGGGTGCCCATGCAGATGAACTAGCACAGGACGCCGTTTTTCTTAAAAAGCTGTGGGGCAAGATCATCAAAAAGAAAAAGAAGACTCGCCACCAGTCAGTACTGCATGAAGATTTGAGTTTAGCATTTAGGGTGATTAGAGATTTTATCGCCAATGAACTAGAACGAGTACGAGTCGACTCAAAATTAATGTTTGGTGAACTCAGGGCGTTTACCGATGAATTTTGTCCAGAGATCACCGACAAGTTAGAATATTATCCGGGTGAACGCCCTATTTTCGATATGTTTGATGTCGAATCTGAAATCAAACGAGCGTTGGATAAAAAGGTCGAATTAAAATCAGGTGGATATTTGATCATTGACCAAACTGAAGCGATGACAACAATTGATGTTAATACAGGGGCGTTTGTTGGTCATCGCAGTTTAGAAGATACAATTTTTAATACCAACAGCGAAGCGACTCAAGCGATTGCTCGGCAATTAAGATTGAGAAATCTTGGCGGCATCATTATTATCGATTTTATCGACATGGAGAGCGAAGACCATCGCCGCCGTGTTTTGCACAGTTTAGAAGTTGCTTTATCAAAAGACCGTTCTAAAACCAATATTAATGGCTTCTCCGCGCTTGGATTAGTTGAAATGACGCGTAAACGTACACGTGAAAGCCTTGAACATGTGCTTTGTGGTGAGTGCCCAGCATGTAATGGTCGTGGTTATGTAAAAACCGTAGAGACGATTTGTGCTGAATTATTACGCGAAATAGTGCGGGTAAATCGCGCTTATGACGCCGATAAGTTTGTTGTTTATGCTTCGCCAACGGTAGCAGAGTCACTGGTTAATGATGAATATCATAACCTTGCGGAGCTTGAAGTTTTTATTGGCAAACAGATTAAAGTTAAAACTGAGTCGTTATATAATCAAGATCAGTTTGACGTAGTAATGATGTAACGGTAATTAACGTTAATTAAACTACGATGTAAGTGTTTACTATTGGTCGATACAAGTGATAAAAATATATTCAGAAATTTTACCTGATCAAGATGCAACTGTTGTTATGGGCCGTCGACTGGCAAAGTCATTAACGAGCTCAACAATTATATTTTTGCATGGCGACTTGGGAGCAGGAAAAACGACATTTAGTCGTGGTGTCATTCAAGGGTTAGGGCATAACGGCAATGTAAAGAGTCCAACTTATACATTGGTTGAACCTTATGAGTTATCGGGATTGAATGCGTATCACTTTGACTTATATCGCCTGTCGGAGCCAGAAGAGCTCGAATATATGGGATTTCGGGATTATTTGAATGATCACGCCGTATGTTTAATCGAGTGGCCAGAAAAGGGCGCAGGTTTACTGCCTAAACCAGATCTAGTTATTGAATTGCAATACGCAGAACAACAACGCGAAGTGACATTCAAGGCCGGTACTGAGTTAGGTGAGACAATTTTACAACGATTGAAAAACGAGATCTAAACAACACTATGCAGCTTGTGAAAAGTTTTCAAATAATGAAAAACCTAGTCATTACTATTTTGGTGATTGGGAGCGCTTGCGTGTCTGCTGCAATAGATGTCAAAAATGTTCGAGTATGGCCGTCTCCAGATTCTACTCGCGTGGTACTAGACTTATCTAAACCAGTTGAATACAGCTATTTTACTTTGAACAACCCTGAACGACTGGTTATTGATTTGCATGATACAAAAATCAGTGCAGTGTTAACTGATCTTGCAAAAGATACTAATCTGTTAAATACAGTGCGTACCAGTACACCGAAAAAGAAAGGTGATGCTCGTTTAGTGCTCGACTTAAATAAAAAAGTTGAAGCCATGATTTTTGCCTTAAAACCAACCGCGCCATATAGCGACCGGCTGGTTATTGATTTAGTTGATTCCGTGGCGAAAGTGGCGCACACCAAAAAACAATTCAAAACTGACCGAGACATTGTTATTGCGATTGATGCAGGTCATGGTGGTGAAGATCCAGGCTCAATAGGCGGTCGAGGCAACTATGAAAAACGAGTTACATTAGGTATTGCGAAAAAATTAGAAGATTTAATTACCAAAGAGCCCGGAATGCGGGCCGTAATGACGCGTACGGGCGATTATTATTTAAGCGTCCATAAACGAACTGAAAAGGCGCGAGACTCTGACGCCGACCTTTTAATTTCAATTCACGCCGATGCATTCACTTCGCCAGAACCAAATGGTGCATCTGTCTGGGTTCTTAATTTACGACGGGCTAATTCAGAAATAGGTAAGTGGTTAGAGCAAAAAGAGAAGCATTCACAATTATTAGGTGGTGCGGCGGAAGTCATTAAAAATACGACGTCGGAGCGATATTTAGCGCGAACGTTACTTGATATGTCGATGGATCATTCGATGGATCAAGCGCATGGTGTGGCCAATAGCGTTTTAAGTGAATTAAAGTCGATTACAAAATTGCACAAACGCTCGCCACAGGCGGCAAGTTTAGGGGTGCTTAAATCACCTGATATTCCAAGCATATTAGTTGAAACAGGGTTTATTTCTAATCTAAAAGAAGAAAAACTGTTAACGAATGGCTGGCATCAATCAAGATTAGCTAATTCTATCTTCAAAGCAGTGCGTGGTTATTTTAAACATAATCCACCAGACGGCACATTATTCGCGCGGACTAAAAATCTTAAACACAAAGTAAAAAGTGGCGAGTCTTTGTCGTTAGTAGCACAAAGTTATAATGTTTCTATTTCATCGATTAAAAAAGCCAATAAACTTAAGTCAAATATGATCCGTGTGGGTCAAGTTTTGTCCATTCCGCAATCATAAGTCTGATCCATGCCTATTCAAATATTACCACCGCAATTAGCTAACCAAATTGCGGCTGGCGAAGTTGTCGAACGTCCCGCGTCAGTTGTAAAAGAGTTAGTTGAAAACGCGTTAGATGCTGGCGCCACTAAAGTGGAAGTGGAAATAGATCGTGGCGGTCAGAAACGCATTTTGATCCGTGATAATGGTAAAGGCATTGTCAAAGACGAACTTGCATTGGCATTGTCACGACATGCAACAAGCAAGATTAGCTGCCTTGACGACTTGGAAGCAATTCACAGTTTGGGTTTTAGAGGCGAAGCGTTAGCCTCTATTAGCTCGGTTTCTCGGTTGACTTTAACATCTAAACCACAAAGTCAAAACGAAGCCTGGGCGGCAAGTGCCGAAGGTCTAAACATGGCCGTGGCGGTTAAACCTGCGGCACATCCAAATGGCACCAGTATTGAAGTGCTAGATCTCTTTTTTAATACGCCTGCACGTCGCAAATTTCTTCGAGCTGACAAAACTGAATTTAACCATATTGAATTGTTAATAAAACGAATCGCGATGAGTCGGCCTGAGATTAGTTTTGTACTCAAACATAATGGTAAAACAATTAAACGATACCGAGGACAAGGTAACGAGTCTGATTGGCAACAACAAATGTCGGGTCGGTTGGCCGAAGTCATTAACCAAAGGTTTGTAGATCAATGTCAGTATGGATATTTGCAGTATGATGACGTTGAAATATCGGTTTGGGTTAATCAACCTGAGCTTTGCGCAGGTGTTAACCCATCGCAATATGCGTTTGTAAATGGCCGTATGATGCGCGACAAATTGTTGCAACATGCAATACGCCAAGGTTATGGCGATTCGTTGCATTCGGAGCAACAGCCGGAATATGTCATTACGGTAAATTTGCCAGCGACTGATGTTGACGTGAATGTACATCCAGCCAAACATGAGGTTAGGTTCCACCATTCGCGTCTTATTCATGATCTGGTCGTGCGCACAGTGCAGGAAGCAATTGAACATTTTTACCAGTTACCTGAAACGGGTAAGGGTGACGGAACAAAATTGGAAGGCGGGTTGGGATCTGCCCCTGATGATTATCAAAAAGCATTTGAGCAGACTGAAATTCAAAAATCGTGTTTGACTTCACTTGATGATCAACCCCAGTCAGCTGAAGGCTCTTTGTTTACAGGAACAGCGGAAGGTTCTTTATTTAGAAGAGACGCTGAAGGCACTTTGCTTAAAAGAGACGCTGAAGGCTCTTTACCGAGTGAGGCTGAAGGCTCTTTGTTTACAGGAGCAGCGGAAGGCTCTGAACAAAGAAACGAGAGTGATGGAGAGTTGCCGGTTGGGGATGAAGCGATTAGGCGAATAACTGAGCGTGCAGACAACGACTATGCACCTACTGCGCAAAAACCTAGAATGAACCATGGTCATTCAGTGCAAATTTCTAATCGTCAGCGCCAGGCATTTGATAATTTTGCGAATTCTGTGGACGAGCTAACCGCAGATACCGATGCGCATCATCAGCAAGTTCCGACGTCAGAACGTGGACTAAGAGACAGTGTTGCCGAGATTAATACGCCTACCAACAACCTACTGTCCATTTGTTATATCGAACAAGACAGGTATGTCTATTTTATTTGGCAAAATACCTTCTATTTGTTTGATATGTTATCGACGATGAAGCTAAATCCAGCAACGCCAATCAATCTGACACCAGCACCTTTATTGGTGCCGGTTCGATTAAAGCTAACAAAAGATGAACTACAATGGTGTTCGCAGCATATTGAACAGCTTAAAAACAGTGGCTTTGAAACAAAATTACACGGGCAATACATTATCATTAAGCAAGTGCCAAGTGTCTTACGGTCCTCGGAAGTCGGTCGAACATTGCCTCGTTTTTTTGAAAATTTAATGGCAACGGAAACGTTAACCGAGACGATACTTGTTAATATCTTAAAACAAACCAGTGCGCAGCCAATTTCAGGTGAACAGATCCGTACAACATTTAATGAATATATTAAAAACGGGAGTCTTGATGTCAATGTGCTACAACATTCAGCTAAACTCTCTGCTTCTGCAATATTAACCAAATTAGTGAATTAAAATGAGCCAGTCAGTGCAATATCCGGTCATAACGATAATGGGGCCAACAGCCTCGGGCAAAACCGATTTAGCGATGGAATTAGCCGATCGTATTAATGGCCAGCTGATAAGTGTGGATTCGGCCCTCATTTATAAAGACATGGATATTGGAACAGCCAAGCCAACGGCCGAAGAATTAGCTCGGCATCCTCATCAGTTAATCAGCTTTTTAGATCCATTAGAGACTTATTCAGCTGCTGACTTTTGTCGAGATGCATTGAAGGAAATTGAGTCGGCATACCAAAATGGAAAAACGCCAATTTTAGTGGGCGGCACTATGATGTATTACAAATCTCTGATTGACGGAATATCGACATTACCTGTCGCCCAAGCCGAAACCCGAGCTGAGATTGAGCAATTGGCAAGTAAAATTGGTTGGGAAGGTGTGCATCAAAAGTTAGCTGAAATTGATCCAGAATCCGCTTTACGTATTCATCCTAATGACCCGCAGCGTATTAACCGAGCCTATGAGATTTATCTAATTAGTGGTGAAACGATGACGGCATTAATGAAAAAAGAAAAAAAGCCGATACCGTTTAAAGTAAAGCAGTTTGCTTTTATGTGTGAAGACAAAACATTGCTCCATCATCGAATTGAACAACGATTTCTGAACATGGTAGAACAAGGTTTTGAACAAGAAGTTAGGTCGCTTTATGAACGAGGCGATTTGCATTTAGACTTACCTTCCATGCGTTGCGTTGGCTATCGACAAATGTGGGAATATTTTGACGGCAAACATGACTGGGATGAAATGATTTTCAGGGGCGTTGTAGCGACTCGTCAATTGGCTAAGAGGCAACTCACGTGGTTACGAAGCTGGCCCGATGTGACGCACCTAAGCATAGGTAAAGAAAAAGAAAACTTGCATCGAATGATAAACTCGCTAAGCTTATAAGTAGATAGGAAGATATTGCTTAAATTATGAAGTAATGGTTGAAATTTGATCGATTTACTTGAATTTAAAGTTATTACCCCAATAATATTGTGGTAACTTGCATAAGCAACACCCGATAACGTGATATTAAGGAAAAATAGACGTTGGCGATGACAAGGGGTTGCATAGAACATGACATTAAACATGTTCTACATTTTGTATAAAAATAACAGAATAACAATAAGGAATGAACAATGGCTAAGGGGCAATCTTTACAAGACCCGTTTTTAAATGCGTTACGACGTGAGCGTATTCCTGTATCAATTTATCTTGTAAATGGGATTAAATTGCAGGGCCAAGTGGAGTCTTTTGATCAGTTTGTGATTTTACTTAAAAATACCTTAAGTCAAATGGTCTACAAACACGCAATATCAACGATAGTGCCTGCTCGTCCTTTCCAGACAAATCCACACTACCAAGGTAGTGGAGAAGACGCAGAATAAATGCCTATCCAGGGCTTACGCCTACACGGGTAAATTAATGCATACCATAAAGGAAATATGTCATACGATGTATTTCCTTTTTGTGTTTTTTAAAAACAGGAAATACATTTGTTTGATAGATATGAAGGCGGTGAACAAGCAATCCTTGTTCACGTGAACTTTTCCAATGAAAACGACCGAGAAGACTTAGAAGAACTTGGTCTATTAGTGTCATCTGCCGGCGTTTCTTCGTTAGGCGTTATAACAACAACGCGACGCTCACCAGACGCAAAATATTATGTTGGCACCGGCAAAGCGCAAGAAATAGCTGATGCGGTGCAACGTGACGGCGCTGATATCGTAATTTTTAACCACGCCTTATCGCCTTCCCAAGAAAGAAACCTTGAAGCGTTGTTTAAGTGCCGAGTTTTAGATCGCACAGGACTTATTCTCGATATTTTTGCTCAACGAGCAAGAACACACGAAGGTAAATTGCAGGTCGAACTTGCACAACTACGTCATATTTCTACAAGGCTTATTCGCGGTTGGACTCATTTAGAGCGCCAAAAAGGTGGTATTGGTCTTCGTGGTCCTGGTGAAACGCAGTTAGAAACTGACAGACGACTACTACGTGCTCGTATAACGCACATTCTGGGACGGTTAGAAAAAGTATCAAAACAGCGCGAACAGGGTAGACGTTCACGTAAAAAAGCAGAGGTGCCGACAGTGTCATTAGTTGGTTATACCAATGCCGGTAAATCAACATTATTTAACGCGGTAACAAATGCCGAGGTGTATGCCGCTGACCAATTGTTTGCGACATTAGATCCAACCCTACGAAAAATAGAAGTTGAAGACGTAGGCGAAGTTATTTTAGCTGATACAGTTGGCTTTATACGTCATCTACCACACGATCTCGTTGCCGCATTTAAAGCAACATTAACAGAAACTCGCGAGTCTGATTTACAGTTGCACGTAGTTGATGTTGCAGATGCCCGCCGTGCTGATAATATGGAGCAGGTTCAAGAAGTATTGAAAGAAATCGACGCTGATCATATTCCGCAATTGCTGGTATTTAATAAAGTCGATTTGTTAGAAGATATTCGCCCACATATTGAACGCGATGATGAAGGCAAGCCAATCTCAGTTTGGTTGTCTGCACAGAATAAATTGGGGTTAGACCTGTTATTCGACGCAATGTCTGAGCTGTTGGGCCTTTCTATGTTGGATATCACTTTGTGTATTCCACCATCAGAGGGTAAGTTAAGAGCGGCACTTTATACACTTAATGGTATATTAGATGAAAAAATAAATGATAAGGGTGAATGGGTGCTACAAGTACGTATCACCACTGTCGATCATCAAAAGTTAAATAAACAAATGAGCTATGCCATTGAAAAATGGCAACTGGATGACTAAATAGAGTTATGTTTGTGTCATTCACTGATATTCGTCTTTAACTACACGTTATGATGCGAATTTAATAATTTATTGATTACTAATAGGTACTGGAGAAAGGTATGGCCTGGAACGAGCCGGGAAAAAACGACAACGATCCGTGGAAAAATCGCGGTGGAAAAGATCAGGGTCCTCCTGATTTGGATGAACTTTTCAAAGATTTAGGCAACCGTTTTAACGGCATGTTTGGTGGTAAATCCTCCAATCAAGGTGGTAAAGCACAGAGCCCATTTGGATTTGGACTTATTGCGATTGTGGCTTTAGGTATTTGGGCACTTTCTGGTATTTATACCATTAAAGAAGCTGAAAAAGGCGTGGTTTTAACGTTTGGTGAATACACCGGGTTAGTTGATCCAGGTATTCAGTGGAAGATGACCTTTATTCAAGAAGTTATTCCTGTGAATGTACAAACTATTCGTACAATTCCAGCGTCAGGCTTTATGTTAACGAAAGACGAAAACGTCGTTCAAGTAGATATGGAAGTTCAATATAAGGTTATTGATCCGAAATTTTACTTATTCTCTACTCCTGATCCTGACTCAAGTTTACGTCAAGCTACAGATAGTGCGTTACGACTGGTAATTGGCCATTCAAACATGGATGCCATCTTAACAGCTGGTCGTGAAACAGTTCGTCGCAACACTTGGGATGAATTAAACACAGTTATTGAACCATACAAACTCGGTGTCAGCGTTGTTGACGTCAACTTTAAAGATGCACGCCCACCAGAACAGGTGAAAGATGCATTTGATGATGCTATCGCTGCGCAGGAAGATGAGATTCGTTATATCAACGAAGCTAAAGCTTATGCTAGTGAAGTTGAGCCAAGTGCTCGTGGTCGAGTTAACCGAATGGGTCAAGAAGCTGAGGCATACAAACAAGGCAAAATTTTATCAGCACAGGGTCAAGTTGCTAAGTTTGAGCAGTTACTTCCAGAATACAAAGCGTCTCCTGAAGTGACTCGTAATCGTCTTTACCTAGAAACGATGGAACAAGTGTATGCAAATACATCTAAAGTTTTAGTCGATACAAAAGGCAGTGGCAACATGTTGTATTTGCCACTGGATAAAATTATGCAGCAGCAAAACATTCAGACTCCTGTGATGTCTAATCGTCCAGAAGATGGCTATAACGCGGGCTCTTCAAGTCCAACTAATCAGCCACAACCGTCCCGTTCGGGCCGTGGCGACAGATTTAATGGAGGCGGGAACTAGATATGAAAAACTTTAGTATTGTAGCCCTAATATTTATTGGTCTTATGTCCTTCTCTTCACTATTTGTTGTGAAAGAAGGTCAAAGAGCTATTGTTATTCAGTTTGGTAAAGTTGAGCGTGATGCTTCTGGTACCACATTGGTGAAAGAGCCTGGTTTGCACTTCAAACTGCCGTTTGTTGAAAAAGTACGAATGATAGATGCTCGTATTCAAACGCTGGACGATGTGCCAGACCGTTTTGTAACAGCAGAGAAAAAAGACTTAATAGTTGATTCATTTATCAAATATCGTGTTTCTGACTTTGCAACGTACTACCTTTCTACCGGTGGCGTTAAAGCAAATGCAGAACAGTTACTTAAGCAAAAAGTAAACAACGCGTTAAGAACTGAATTTGGTACTCGTACAATTAAAGAGATTGTTTCTGGTGAACGCACAGAGCTTATGGAAGCTGCTATTATTGCCGCTAAAAGTTCTAGTGATTTAGGTTTGGAAGTATTGGATGTTCGTGTAAAACAAATCAATCTACCACTTGAAGTCAGTAACTATATTTTTGAACGTATGAGAACAGAACGATTAAAAGTAGCTAAAGCTCACCGCTCAGAGGGTCGTGAACAAGCTGAAATTATTCGAGCTGATGTCGATGCAAGAATTACCATTATGATTGCAGAAGCAGAGAAAAATTCGCAGACTTTACGTGGTGAAGGTGATGCACAAGCAGCACGCGTATATGCTGATGCGTTTAGCAAAAACGCGGAATTTTTTAGTTTCGTTCGTAGTTTAGACGCGTATCGAAATAGCTTTAATAGTCGTCAAGATATTATGGTTATCGAACCAGACAGCGATTTCTTCAAATATATGAAATCAACCTCAGGTAAATAACCTTACCACTAGTTAAAGGGCCCTACGGGGCCTTTTTTGTTGGTACCGTATAAATACATGAAATTTTGGTATTTATGCCACGTAATGTAGTGAGATAAAAATGCAGATAGAATGGTTAACCGTAATTGGACTTGTATTAATAGTTGAAGGAATGATGCCGTTATTGTTCCCAAAAATATGGCAAAACTACATTAGAAAGTTAGCAGATGAACCAATAAGTGGCATCCGATTTGTTGGTGGTGTGTTGTTTGTACTTGGAATCGTGCTTTTAATGTTTCGTTAAGTTTAATTTTTATCTAATAAATTCAGATATTTAATAAACAATGTGAATCTTTTTTGCCAAATCGGGTGATCTTTACCCCGCAATTTTGATAGAATCCCCGCCTAATTTTTTCTGAGTGAAAATGAAATGGGCAAAAACGTTGTAGTTTTAGGCACCCAATGGGGTGACGAAGGTAAAGGTAAAGTAGTTGATTTACTAACTGACAAGGCTGATTACGTTGTACGTTATCAAGGTGGCCACAATGCGGGTCACACGTTAGTAATAGACGGTGAGAAAACAGTACTGCATTTAATCCCTTCTGGGGTATTACGCGATGGCGTAAAATGTATTATTGGTAATGGCGTTGTATTATCTCCAGACGCTTTGATGACTGAAATCAAAATGTTGGAAGAAAGAGGCGTTCCTGTTAAAGAGCGTTTACTTATCTCTGAAGCTTGCCCGCTTATCCTTCCATATCATATCGCTCTAGACCAAGCCCGTGAAATCGCACGTGGTAATAAAGCAATCGGCACAACCGGCCGTGGCATTGGGCCAGCTTATGAAGACAAAGTAGCACGTCGTGGCCTACGTGTTGGCGATTTGTTTAATCCAGAGCAATTTAAAGAAAAACTAAAAGAAGTTCTTGAGTACCATAACTTCTCATTAGTTAATTATTACAAAGTTGACCCTGTCGATTTTGATAAGACATTTAATGATGCTATGGCAATTGCCGACATACTTAAAGCTATGGTTGTTGATGTAACGTCGTTATTAGACGCTGCACGCCTTGCTGGTGAGTCAATCTTGTTTGAAGGTGCCCAAGGTACACTTCTTGACATTGACCACGGTACATATCCGTATGTGACGTCTTCAAACACAACTGTTGGTGGTGTTGCAACTGGTGCAGGTTTTGGTCCGTGTTACTTAGACTATGTACTTGGTATTGTAAAAGCATACACAACACGCGTTGGTTCAGGCCCATTCCCAACAGAACTTGATTGTGAAGTTGGCCAACACTTAGGCATTAAAGGTCATGAGTTTGGCGCTACAACAGGCCGTAAACGCCGCACAGGTTGGTTTGATGCCGTTGCAATGAAACGTGCAGTGCAAATTAACTCAATTACAGGTTTCTGCTTAACAAAACTTGATGTACTTGATGGTCTAGAAGAAATAAAAATCTGTATAGGTTATCAATTAGCAGATGGTTCAGTTGTTGACGTTCCACCTATGGCCGCTGAAGGGTATGATGCTGTCGTGCCTTTATATGAAAGTGTTCCAGGTTGGTCTGAAAACTCTTTTGGCGTTACAACTTTTGAAGGTTTGCCACAAGCTGCGCAAAACTACATTAAACGTTTAGAAGAAATCACTGGCGTGCCAATGGATATCATATCTACTGGTCCTGACAGAAATGAAACAATGATTTTACGTAACCCGTTTTCGTAAGTAGAATTGTTTTTAAGAACCGCCATCATGGCGGTTTTTTTGTATTTACTAAGTGTCGATAAATTTTACACTTGGCTTTTTTTATATTTTCGGTAATACTTATATTGTTGTATTTAAAGGGTTTGTTTTTGTTGGCTCATTAATTGCTTTGTTATTGATATATTAAAACTACATTCGACGAATGATAGTTGTTTATTCAACATGGATTGTTCATTTCCTAATTTAGAGGTTGTTGTATGAAAATTTTGTCAATCGCAATGTTGCTTTGCATTTTAGTCACGGGTAAAGCCCAGGCTGTTCCAATTGTTGAATTTATCGACAATGGTAGAACTACGATTACTAACATCGAAGGTCAAATGACCGAATGGTTAGATTTAACAGAAACGCTAGACATAAGCTTCAATGACATCACCGCTGACCTAGCGGACTCAGTTTTAGATGACACGTTAAGCGAAACTTCAGAGTTTTCGACTGGCTGGCGCTACGCACAAATGTTTGAAATTCAAATTATGGCATTTAACTTTTTTGCTGATATTTCAGGCACACCTATTTTAAACGAAAGTAATATGTTTGATTTTATCCAATTATTTGGCAACACGTTAGATGACGTAGGCAATGGTGCACTCGCTACAATGGGTATGTCGGGAACTGATGTTGCTGGTGAACCAGGTGAAATAGAAGCTGTCCAGTTTATTGGTGGCGCTGCGCCTGAAATGGTTGATTGGGTTTGGGACAAAGATACGCCTTTAGCTGGTGGTAGTTGGTTAATTCGCGACTATACGCCGGTATTTGCTGCAGTATCTGCACCAGCGTCTATTGCATTGTTTGTATTTGGTTTGATGGGTATTCATTACCGTAGAAAAAACGCCTAAATTTATTAGAGTTAAAATAAAGCCACCGGAAGGTGGCTTTTTTGTTTACAGCATTCGCGAAATTTCTTTCTATAATTAGATGTACTCCTAGGTTTTTTTCGATAATCTAATGATGAATTAGTTTAAGGATAAAATACATGTACATAAAATCCCTCTTTGTCGCTCTTATAAGTATTAGCTTATCCGGTTGTTTGGAAACTGACGATGACGTTACTTATGGTCAGTGTTCAGCACCGGATGCCAACAATCGATTATATGACTTTCTGGACGATGAATATTTTTGGTATGGCGATTTAGCACAGTCGTTTAACCCTGAAAAGCATTCTGATATCAAAGAAGCACTTGCGAGTCTTCGCGTTCCTCAAGACCGATTTAGCTTTGCAATGACTACAGCAGAATATGACGATTATCAAAAGTCAGTGTTCTTTGGCTATGGCTTTTCTCATTCGGCCACAGAAAATAATGATGGTCTTAAGATCAGATATGTTTTTGAAGAGGGTTCGGCAGCGCAGAATGGTCTTCGTCGCGGTGATACCATCGTTGGCGTCGAAGGTGTTGATATGGCGACAATATTGTCTCAGGTTGCAGCAGGCACAACGACGTTGAATACCGTATTTGGCCCTAATGAAGCAGGGCATACTATTGATGTTGAAATTTTAAAACCAGACGGCTCAATAATAGATACTCAGTTTAGTAAAGGCTCGATAACGGCCAATACTGTAATGGCGACTCAGGTTAAAGATGTCACTATCGCAGGCGAAGCTAAAAAAGTTGGATATCTCGTTTTCGATTCGTTTGATTCTCGATCTGAACAGGAGCTTAACGTCGCGTTTGATGAGTTTGCTGATCAAAACATCGACGAAATGATATTAGACGTTAGATACAACGGCGGCGGTTTAATCCGTGTCGCAAAGCAATTGAGTACTCAAATCGCGGGAGATGAAGTTGAGAATGAAGTTTTTGTAAAGTACGTTCACAATGATAAACAATCGAGTCGCGACCAAACGTCGTACTTTAGTTTAGGGGCCGGCTTTGAAAAAATGAATCTCGACAGAGTTATTGTGTTAACCACTGGTGGCAGTTGTTCAGCGAGTGAATTAGTTATCAATGCGTTAGACCCATTCGTAGAAGTTGTCATCGTAGGCGAAAATACCTGTGGTAAACCAGTTGGTATGTATCCAGAAGAAATATGCGACCATGTGGTTTTTGCAATTAACTTCCAAACTCAGAACGCAGTAGGCTTTGGTGACTACTTTGATGGTCTGAGTGTTGACTGCCCAGTGAATGATGTCGTTACAGGGGATTGGGGTGTTGATTCTGATCCATTGTTGGCAGAAGGGCTATATTACCTTGCCAATGACAGTTGTAGTGCGAGTGCCGTAGCGTCGCCTCAAAATCGAAATGGCGGGGCAAAAGCTAAATTTATTCCTTCTCCACCCGTCGACTTTTCCAAAGGGCCGATTAAAGCCAAAAACTTACTTTAGGGAATGGCCTAGTACTTGCTTTCAATTAACCAATAAATCGGTTAATTGAAAGCAACACTACAATTTGGTCTGGCGCACATGAAATATATTCTGACACTACTGCTTGTTTTTTCTGCTTATAGTTTTTCTTATAACGAGAATAAATTGAAAGTCGTGCAAATTTATACTCAAGATGAATTGTTAGCTTTAATAAAAGAAAACAAGCATTTAGATAAAGTAAAAGCCGATCGGTGCCAGTTAAATCGAGATATTGAAGACCATGCAGTAAAACTCCATATACCGGCTTATGAATTTCTTTATGGGGACATGCTCGCGTGGGGAGTTTGCATTGAAAAAGACGCAGAGCTGGGAATTTATTATATTCGTAAGTCGGCAAAACAAGGCCTAGTTGCGGCAATAGAACAGATGGGACGCTATTATCATGAAGGCATATTTGTTCAAAAGGACATCGATAAAGCTCACACGTTAATATTTCGAGCCGCGGAATTAGGAAACCTCAATGCGCAAATGAGGTTGGTACAAATGCATTTAGATGGGGTTGGTAGCCCATATGATTACGAACAAAGTTATAAGTGGCTACATCACGCTATAATTGAAGACTCAACCACCCACCAAAAAGTGGCCACCTTGTTGGCTAAACTCGCAAAACTGATGCATCCTAAAGCGTTAAAGAGGGCGAAACACACGCCAATTTAACGTATTTGTTCAGGCGTTCATTTTATTAAACGTTATTTATAAAAAAAATTGACAAAAACGATAGTTATTAACTTGTTTGTCTTCATATGGTGTTAAACTAACGACTTAACATTATTTTTTAATTTTTATAAGTGAAACTGAATGCCAAAATTTGACCCGAATCACGATCGGGAAGTTGCTAAATACGGAACCCCTATCGCGAGCCGCGAATTTATCTTAGAACAAATCGAAAAGAACGACTCCCCCCTTTCGTATGGCGAATTATTGAAAATTTGTCAGGTCTCCAGCGATGATTTAAAAGTTGCCTTAAAAAGGCGCCTCAGAGCGATGGAACGTGACGGCCAGTTATTATTTACAAAGTTTAAAAAATACGCGATCCCCGATCAGAAAGATTTTATTGTCGGTCAAGTGATTGGTCACCGCGATGGTTTTGGTTTTTTACAACCTGAAAACGCTAAGAATAACCGCAGCGACTGGTATATAAGCCACAGCCAAATGCGGAGCTATATCCATGGCGATATCGTAAGAGCGCAATCATTAGGCGAATTTAAAGGCAAAACCGAAGCCCGCATTGTTGACTTAGTCACAGCTCGTTCAGCGCCGCTAATAGGCCGTTATTTTGTTGAGTCTGGTGTGCAATCTGTAGTACCAGATGACAGTCGTATTAAACACGAAATCATTATCCCGAAAGGATCAGAAAACGGTGCTCGACACGGCCAGATGGTTATTGTCGAAATAGAATCGCGTCCAAATAGGTCATCAAGTGCAACTGGTTCAATTAGAGAAGTTTTAGGCGAGCATATGGCGCCAGGAATGGAAATTGATATCGCGCTACGTAATTATGAAATTCCATTTGAATGGTCTGACACAATTGTCAACTTGGCTAAAAAACTGTCACCAGAAGTTTCAGAACAAGACAAGTTAGGCCGCGTTGATCTGCGTAATTTACCGTTAGTCACTATTGATGGTGAAGATTCCCGTGACTTTGATGACGCGGTTTATTGTGAGCGTAAAAAATCCGGTGGGTGGCGTCTATATGTTGCCATAGCCGACGTTTCTCATTACGTAAAACATAACTCAGCATTGGACAGAGAAGCTATCGATAGAGGAAATTCTGTATATTTCCCATCGCAAGTTATCCCAATGTTACCAGAGGCACTATCAAACGGATTATGTTCATTAAATCCACAAGTTGACCGTTTGTGTTTAGTGGCTGAGATGACAGTCGCCGATAGTGGTAAATTATCAGGCTTTAAATTTTACGAAGCTGTCATGCATTCTCATGCCCGACTAACGTATACCAAAGTGGCCGCTATCTTAGATGGTGATGCGACTATGATTGACCGTTATCAAGCGGTCTATCCGCATTTGATGGATTTATTTGATCTTTACAAAGCGCTTAAACTTAGACGTGCTGAACGTGGTGCTTTTGAATTTGATACTATCGAAGCTAAGTTTATTTTTAACGCCAATAAAAAAATTGATTCGGTTGAAACTGTTGAGCGTAATGACGCCCATAAATTGATCGAAGAATGTATGATTTTAGCCAACGTAGCGACAGCTAAGTTCCTAGAAAAAAATGATGCAGGCGCGCTATTTAGGGTACATGACAAACCCGACCCAACAAAACTTGCTAGTTTTCGAGCATTTTTAGCAGAACTTGGTGGCGAACTGACATTTAGTGATCAACCTACACCTAAAGAACTCAGCGATCAGGTTAATCCATTTTTGAATCGTCCAGATTCAGAACTTATTCAAACCATGATGATCAGGTCAATGCGCCAAGCGGTATATCAGCCTGACAACATCGGTCACTTTGGTTTAGCGTTAGACGGCTATGCGCATTTTACATCGCCAATTCGTCGTTACCCAGACTTAATCGTCCATCGTGCAATTAAAGGCGTTTTGCATAAACAAGGTGAAAAAACGTCTGGTCACTACGTTTATTCCAGCGAAGAATTAGAGCATTTAGGTGAACAGTGTTCAAAGACCGAACGTCGTGCTGATGAAGCAACACGAGACGTAGAGTCTTGGTTGAAATGTGAATTTATGCAGGACCACATTGACCGCGAATATGAAGGCATTATTGCTTCTGTCACCTCATTTGGCGTGTTTGTCAGACTTAAAGAATTGCATATTGAAGGCCTGGTTCACATCACTGGATTAGGAAACGACTACTTTAATTATGACCAAGGGCGCCATGTTTTAGTGGGTGAACGAACACGTCAGGTATTCAAACTCGGTGATGAGTTAGACGTACGAGTTCGTTCGGTAGACTTAGATGGAAGACAGATTGATTTTGAGTTGGCTGATTTGCCACGGGGCTCATCGCGTGACAGGTTGGCAGGAAAATCACGTAAACCGCAGGCTAAAAATACTCGCCCAACGGGCAAAGGCAGTAGTGACAAAGACCGCAAAGAACCGTCTAAACCTAGACGCAGTGGTTCAATTAGAGAACGTTTGAAACGTGGTGACGTGCCTGGCGATATACAATCTGAAGTGGCCCAAAAAGAAGGGACATCTAAGGGAAAAAATTCTGCGGACGGCGCAGTTGGTCAAAATAAAAAACCAACAACAAAACCAAAAGCAACAAAGAAAAAACACGCTAAGAAAAAAGCCAGCACGAGTAAACCTAAAACGCGTGCAGCTAAGCGAATTGCCGCCAAAAAAGCTAAAAAAAGTCAATAAGAGAAGTAAGATATGAGTTCAGAAATCGCCTACGGCATCCATTCCATTAGCGCCATAATGGCCAATGAGCCAGAGCGCCTAATTGAAGTATATGCGTTAAAAGATCGTAAAGATGACCGTATGGCACCACTGATTAGCCAAGCTCATTCCCTTGGTGTATCTGTTCAATATATGTCGCGTAAAGTGTTAGACGATAAAAGTGACGGCGAACAGCATCAAGGTATTATTGCTCGTGTTAAAGCAGCTAAACAAAAAGACGAAGCCGATCTGTCAGATCTATTAGCCCGATTGAACCAACAAAACATTGCTCCATTATTGTTAATTCTTGACGGGGTAACTGACCCACATAATTTGGGTGCTGTTCTCCGTACCGCTGATGCCGCGGGTGTTCATGGCGTTATTGTTCCTAAAGATAGGTCGGCGAAATTGACAGGTACGGCGCGTAAAGTTGCATGTGGCGCAGCTGAAGTTATGCCATTATTTGTCGTTACAAATCTAGCTCGTAGTTTAAAGTCTTTACAAAATGAAGGTGTTTGGATTGTTGGTACTGCGGGTGAAGCTGAGCAAGACGTATTTCAAAAATCAATGACCGGCCCGTTGGCTTTAGTTATGGGGGCTGAGGGTACCGGAATGCGTCGACTTACACGAGAAAACTGTGACGACTTAGTTAAAATACCGATGGCAGGTTCTGTCTCAAGTTTAAATGTTTCAGTTGCAACGGGTGTCATTTTGTTTGAAGCCGTACGCCAACGAACATTAGCATAACGCTTAATAAGAAACCTTGGTTAGCTAAATAGCAATCGTATTTATTTGTATAATCACGAATTAATACTCCAATACTTTTTCATCATGTATTTGTAACATATAGGCCGTTTTAGAGGTCTATATCAACAACGCGTTGTATTAGGAAATGTCAGCCCAAATGAAACATATTATTCTCACAACTCTACTGCTTATTTGTTGTTTTTCACTTTACGCTGATGAACCCGAGCTTGACGAAGACGGTAATCCGATTATTTTACCAGACCTAGCATCGCCATGGTCTTTATCGAATGGTCAAGGTTTAGAGGTTGATTCTGAGGACTTAAAGGGTAAACCTTATGTCTTGCATTTTTGGGCCACTTGGTGTCCTTATTGTAAAAAATTGCAGCCAGGTTTAGATGTCATTTCTAAGGGGTATGTGGACAAAGGTATTCCAACTTATGCAGTGAGTTTTTGGGAAAATCCAAGAGCAAAGCCTGTTAAAGAAATGAAAAGTCGAGGCTTAACCTTGCCGGTACTAATTGAAGGTGATGCGGTGGCTAAGCAATTTAGCGTTATGGGTACGCCAACGACAATATTTATTAATGGTGAAGGTGAAATTGTATACGTACATATGTTATCGAATCCAAACGATCCACAAATTAGAGTCGCCTACGAATCACTTCTCAAATCCATGGCAACAGACGATTAACACAAAGGAGCGAAAGCGCCTTTTTTGTTAACGATAAGCAGCGCTATTCAATCTTTTGGTTTACCGAAACTAGCTCGCTATTACGGGCTTTTTGACAAAATAAATAATTCTCCTTTAAACCTTTTTCTATTCCCCTGATACTAAGTAAATAACAACACAGTAGTTCAACAATAAAAGAAGAATATTTTGGTTGGAAACGTAATTTCGCCTCAGCAATTTCAACAGGTTGATGTCAATCGTGTCGACGATGATGCACAGCTTGTCGTTTTGCTTAAACAAGGCAACCAAAATGCACTTAAACAACTTTACGATAAATACATAAATCGAACCTACGCCTTAAGTTTACGATTGTCAGGTGACCGTGAGATTGCAGAAGATATTACTCAGGAAGTTTACGTGCAGGTTTGGCAGAAAATTCACAACTTTCGTGGCGATAGCAAATTCTCAACATGGCTACAGTCGGTGACCAGTAATGTTGCTATTTCTCATATGCGAAAACAAAAGCCGTGGTGGCGCAGCTGGTTTGGTTCAGACGAACAAAACCAACAGGCCCTCGATGCTCAGGAAATATCTGACGATTATTCGGATTATGATCTGAGCCGCAGTGGTCTAGATAAACATATTGCTAGTCTGCCAGAACAAGCTCGAGTGGTATTTGTGCTGTTCGCTATTGAAGGCTGGCGACACGAAGAAATTAGCAAAGAGCTAGGGATCGCTGTTGGTAGCAGTAAAGCGCAATATCACAGAGCCAAGCAATTGCTGCAGAAGCAACTATTGGCAGAAGACGAACAATCACAAACGAGGGGAGGGCATTAATGATGACATCTAAAGACAAACAATTTGATGACCTAATCAGCGATTTGGAACCAGAATTGGCACCAAAACGAGATTTGTGGGCTGGTATTGAGCAAGCCATTACAAATGTGCCACAGCAAACACCAAGTGAACTAAGTAGCTCGACAATTAAATCAACTCCGTGGCTTAAAGTTGCGGCTATGTTTGCTCCAGTGGCGCTAGTCACTGGGCTTTGGTTAGGATTGCCGAAAGGTATCGATCAACAAATTGAAGAACCGAGTTGGTTAACACCGGTTTCGGCCAGTTTTGAATTGCAAAAACAGCAACTGTTGCAACGGGTCAGTAATACCAATGTGGTCTCGCCAAACTGGCGTTCATCACTTACCGAATTGGAGTTGGCGGAAAAGGCCTTGAAAAAAGCCCTTATTCATCAACCAGAAGACGCAGTGTTGATGAAAATGTTAACCCAGATCCATCAACAACAATTGGCATTGATCAGTAAGTCGCATCAATCCAAATTTACACAAATTTAATGAAACGTTAACAAGGTATATTTATGAAAAACTTATTAGTCATAACCGCGCTGCTTGTTTTGTCCATCGGTCAAGTTGCCGCGGGTGAAAAAGTAGACAAGGTATTAACGACGACTGAAAACGGGAAAGTCTTAATTGATGTGCAATCAGGTAAAGTGACAATTAAAACGTGGGATAAAAACGAAGTTAAGGTTGTTGGTGAGCTCGATAAGGACGCAGAGGGTTATCAGTTTGAAAACAATGAAAATGGACGAGTTGTTTTTAAGGTGCATATGCCCAGCCAAAAATGGAACAACTGGAAAGAAGAAGGCTCAAAATTGGTGTTTTGGATACCCGTTAAAAACGGCGTTAAATTTGAAGGTGTCACTGTTGATGTCAAAGTGGCAAATGTATTAGGCGGCGCTCGGATAAACACAGTGAACGGTTATATTGATGCTTCAAAATTAGAAGGCCGAATTGCATTAGGCACAGTCAATGGCGATATCAAATCGGAAGGATTAAAGGGCAATATTAATTTAAATTCGGTTAATGGTGAAATTGACGATTCTGGTAGCGAAGGTGACTTGGAAATTGAAACCGTGAACGGCGATATTAATACCAACAGTAAAGTTAACGAGCTAAAAATCACCAATGTTAATGGTGATATGGACTTGGACTTAAAGTCCATCAAAGAAATTGAGATAAGTACTGTGAACGGTGACATCAATTTGCGAGCTGATCTTTCTAACATCAAAACGTTATTTATCACTTCAGTCGGTGGCGATACTGACCTTAAATTTGGTGGCGATATTTCTGCAGAATTTAGAATTGAAGCCCACTCTGGCGGTGATATTGAAAATAACTTAAGCGGAGATAAAGTAAGAAAAGACAAATATGGTCCGGGAGAGTCACTCCGTTTTACACTAGGTAGTGGTAAAGCTGAAGTTGAAATTAATACTGTAAACGGCGACATTCGCATCGGAAAATAGAGCAAGTTACACTTTTGAAGTTGTCCCATTAGGGGCGAAGTAATTCGCCCCATTTTTGATCTTAAATCACTAACATAAGTTGCTATCAAGCGTCTAAATCCCTAGAATAGTATGCCTAAATTACCCCTCGTAATGTCTCAACCAGCAGAGTATTAAATGGCGAAATCGTCTTATAAACCGACCAGAGAACAACAAGCTCAAGTGGACTCGTTAAAAGTCCCACCGCATTCTATTGAGGCCGAACAATCGGTTTTAGGTGGTTTGATGCTGGACAATAATGCGTGGGATAGAGTCGCAGAAAAAGTCGTAAAAGGTGATTTCTATTTAAAGCAACATAGAGATATTTTTGCTGCGATGGCCATGTTGATGATCCAGAATCATCCTATTGACTTAATCACGGTATCTGAAGCTTTAGAAAAAGATAAAAAACTTGAAGGCGTTGGTGGCTTTTCTTATTTAGGGGAAATTGCCAAAAATACACCGAGTGCAGCAAACATTGTAGCTTATGCTGCAATTGTTCGAGAAAGAGCGGTTGTCCGTGAACTTATCGGCACAGCCAATGAAATGGCCGACGCGTGTTATAACCCCGAAGGGCGAAGCAGTGAAGAACTATTGGACTTTGCTGAATCCCGGGTTTTCAAAATCGCCGAGCAGCGTGAAAATAAAAATGACGGACCTAAAGACCTACAATCAATATTAACTTCTACCGTTGATAAGATTGAAGAACTTATGCGTACCGACAACGACGGTATCACGGGCTTAACAAGTGGCTTCACCGATCTCGATAAAATGACCAGCGGTTTTCAACCATCTGATCTGATTATCGTGGCCGCTCGACCTTCAATGGGTAAAACCACGTTTGCTATGAATTTAGTTGAAACGGCAGCACTTACCTCAGATTACCCAGCACTTGTATTTAGCTTAGAGATGCCGTCTGACTCAATAATGATGAGAATGCTGGCGTCGCTAGGTCGAATCGATCAAACTAAAGTTCGTACCGGTAACTTAGACGATGACGATTGGGCTCGTTTGGCTAGTACACTTGGTATTATGCAGGAAAAAGGTAAGCTTTATATTGATGACTCATCGGGATTAACGCCTACCGAGGTTCGTTCTAGAGCGCGTCGTATCGCCCGGGAACACGGTGGTCTATCCATGATAATGATAGATTACCTTCAGCTGATGCGATCCCCTGAATTTAAAGATAATCGAACCTTGGAAATTGCCGATATTTCTGCGTCATTAAAAGCTTTAGCAAAAGAATTGAACATTCCGGTTATTGCCCTAGCACAGCTTAACCGTGGATTGGAGCAACGAGCAGACAAACGCCCAATCAACTCAGACTTACGTGAGTCTGGCTCAATAGAGCAAGATGCTGACTTAATCATGTTTATTTATCGTGATGAAGTTTATCATGAAGATTCAGCGGACAAAGGTACGGCAGAGATTATTATTGGTAAACACCGTAATGGTCCAATTGGCCGAATTAGGTTAACAACTCAACTGCATTATTCTCGATTCGATAATTATGCCGGCAATGCTTTCATAGACGACTAAATCATGTATCAGCCTACAGTAGACATCAACCTGTCTGCGCTAAACCACAATTTAACGCAGATCAAAAAGCGGGTAAAACACGCTAACGTATTAGCTATGGTAAAAGCTGACGGTTATGGTCATGGCATTGTGCCGGTTGCCCAAAGTTTAGCCGCAGCGGATGCATTTGGTGTTGCGCGGGCGAGTGAAGCGAAAGAGTTGGTTGATGCCCAAATAAATAAACCTGTAGTGTTGGTTGAAGGGTGTTTTGATCTAGACGAATATCAATGGGCGTTGCAAAGTGGGGTACAAGTAGCGATCCATACTCCAGTGCAGCTAGAACAATTTTTAAGTTTAAATACAGCAAAGCGGATAACCGTTTGGTTAAAATTAGACACTGGTATGCATCGACTTGGATTTAGTCCAACACAATTTAAGACCGCTTTTCAACAATTAGAACAGTGCCAACATTGTGTCGATATTGTCTCAATGACGCACTTTGCCTGCGCTGACGACTTAGAGAATCCACTAAACGAGATGCAGCTCAGCGAGTTTGAACAAACCTGTTCAGGGCTTGAAGGACAGCAGTCAGTCGCAAATTCAGCATTGATCTTGTCTCGTCCTGATAAAATTAAAGACTGGGTTCGTCCCGGTATTGCGCTTTACGGCTCATCGCCTATTGAAGGCAGTCAATCTCAAGATTTTGACCTTCGCCCTGTAATGACATTCAAGGCTAATATCATTGCGATTAATGCTATTCCAAAGGGACATACCGTTGGATATGGTTGTGGTTGGACTGCAGATAAAGATAGCACGATAGCCGTGGTGGCCGTTGGATATGGAGATGGTTATCCACGACATGCTCAAAATGGCACACCAGTGTTAATCAATGACCAAAAAGCGCCTTTAGTTGGTCGCGTTTCCATGGACATGATTACTGTTGATATTAGTGAGTTAACCAATGTAAATATTGGTGATTCTGTCGTCTTGTGGGGAGAGGGATTACCAGCAGAAGAAATTGCCATCTGTGCGTCTACTATTAGCTATACCTTGTTTTGCGGTATCACTCGACGAGTAAAACGTAATTATATCAACGCCTAAACTGGTTAAAATAGTGAATGTCGTGTCACTGAAAAATGACGTTTTGACTCCGAATTACTCTTAAATCAGTTATTGTCTTTCATCTTTAGGAGAGTCCATTACCACATGTGTACTTATTGTTGCGACCTGTGGCAAATCCCCAAGTACGTCAGTGTGAAACGTCTTATAACTCACTAAATCTAGAGTTTCGACTCTCAGTAAATATTCAAAAGCCCCAGTGACATTATGGCACTCTAATACTTCGGTAGAGCCTGATATTGCCTGTTCAAAGGCTTGTTGTGCGTCTTTAGTGTGAGTCTTTAATCCAACGGTGACATAGGCTACAAAGCCAATCCCTAAACGCTGATTATTTAACACAGCTCGATATGACTGAATAACGCCGGACTGCTCCAACTCCTGAACTCGACGTAAACAGGCGGAAGGAGATAAACCCACTTTTTCTGCAAGTTGAATATTGGCGATCCGGCCGTCGGATTTTAACTCGCGCAATATTTGTTGGTTGTATCGGTCTAATTTCATGATTAATTGCAATTTATCTTTTATACAAACAATAAACGCAATTTAATTCGATTGGAAGCGCAGTAAACTACTAATTCAGAATCACTTGAACAGAACGAAGCTGAGCAAGTGAAAAACGTCCTAATTTAAAATGGAGCTCAAATGGAAACGTTAATGACGTTGGCACTTTTTGCGTTTGTTTCGTCAATCACCCCAGGTCCCAACAACTTGATGTTATTAAGTTCAGGAGTGAACTTTGGCTGGCGCAGAACATTACCACATATGATAGGTGTCGCCAGTGGTTTTACTTTAATGGTGTTTTTAGTGGGGATTGGTGTAATTCAACTGTTTGACATGGTGCCGCAAAGCTATGTTGTTCTAAAATGGTTTTGTATTGTCTATTTGTCTTATCTTGCTGTAAAAATCGCGCGTTCTGGTAATGCTGTCGCGAGAGAAAGTGGTAGTGTTAAGCCAATGACCTTTATGCAAGCTGTCTTATTCCAATGGGTTAATCCAAAAGCCTGGACCATGGCGTTAAGTGCAATTAGTGTTTATGCGCCCGAACGAGACTTAATATCTGTAATCTGGGTGTCATTAATTTTTGCGGCCATTAATTTGCCGTCGATTACGGTTTGGGTCGTTGTTGGAGACCGACTTCAACAATTTTTGACTAGCGCTGTCAAATTGAAAGTGTTTAATTACTCGATGGCGACGTTACTGATATTGTCTTTGTTCCCAGTCATTATGGAATAAGGCGTAGCGGGAGTTTTAATGTTAAAAAAGGCGTCTATCAGACGCCTTTTTTATGCGATGCTATTTAGGACTAAACGCCGTTGTTGAATCTCTAACCAGTAAAGTTGGATTAAACTCAATAACATCTTCAATAACTTGGTTTCGGATCTGCTTAAGTAACAATTCAGTTGCGGATTTTGCAATCAAGGATGTCGGCTGCTCTGCTGTTGTTAGCTTAGGCCAAGTTTGTCTAGAGAATGGACTGTTTTCGAATCCAACAATAGAAATTTGGTTCGGAATATCGATACCTTCTAATCGACACGCAAATAATGCACCGGCTGCGATTTCATCGTTACTTGCGAAGATGGCGGTTGGCATTTTTTTCAACGTGAGCAGTTGTTTAGCTCCATTTACACCTGATTCGAATGAGTATTCACCGTCGACAATAAAATTCGGTTTGACCGAGATCCCACGTTGTTTTAAGGCTTGTTGATAACCTTCTAAACGTTCATGACTCGACTTATGTTCAGGGTCACCACAAATAAACGCAATATCGTTATGTCCTAAATCAATTAAGTACTCAGTGATAGATAAACTTGCCGCTCGGTCATTAACATAAACGCATTGGTTTGCTTGCTCTAATGAGCCTTTTCCTGAAATGACTCGAACAAACTTCACGCCTTTTTTTTGAAGTTCGAAAATTAGCTTTTGATTTTCTGAAAGAGGAGGCGTCAATACCAAACCATCAAGGTTTGAGCGTGCTACTAAGCGTAAAATCTCTTGAATTATATTAGGTGCGTGGGCGTCACAGGGGTGGATCAGCAATTCAAAGTTTTGTTCACGACAAACATCCAAAATACCATTTTGCATATCGATTATGTAATACGCATTAGGGTTGTCGTATATAAAGCCTATCTCAAACGATTGAGTGCTAGCTAAGCTACGGGCCGCTTGACTCGGGCGGTAGTTTAACTCTGCCATTGCTGCTTGTACTTTGTCTTTAGTGGCCTGGCGGACACCTTGTTCGTTATTAATGACACGCGAAACAGTCTTGATTGACACGCTTGCTTTTTCTGCAACTTCGCTAATAGTTATTTTCATTAAGTGATTCCTCTGATTGCAAGCTAAGACTAGCACAGTGGAGTCTGACAACGATAGCCAATTTTGATGTTTTATTGTTCATCTATTTGGTTTTATATTGAAAGTGTAAATATTTTATAAAACTTAAATTATAATAAATACAAATAGATGTGGTTTTTTGTGGCAAAAAAATGAACTATTTTTTGTAAATACGATTGCCTTTTAAATAATCTTGTATTAGTTTAATGACAACGCTGTCATTTTAAATAAAAGTTAGTGTACTAAAAAAACAACAACAATATTGATGAGCTTGGGAGCCATTATGAAAAATTCTCGTCTTAAACTATCCGCATTAGCGTTGGCAATCGCTAGTTCACTTACTGCTACAGCAGTTACAGCCGCAGAAGCTGATGAACAAGTAAAAGCTGACGACGATGTTGAAGTTATTCAAATACGTGGTATTCGTGCCAGTACTAAGAAAAACTTAAATCAAAAACGTTTTGCAATGGCAATTGTAGATACAATCACACCGGAAGATATCGGTAAATTCCCTGATAAAAACGTTGCAGATACGTTATCTCGAATTCCTGGTGTAACTATTAGCCGTGACTTTGGTGAAGGCGAAGGCGTAACAATTCGTGGTTTTACCCCTAACCAAAACGTAACATTATTGAATGGTCAAGGTGTTGGTACTGCTCAGTGGTTTGTACTAAACAATACTGGCCGTAACTTCAACTTTGAAATGTTGGCATCAGAAATGGTTGGTGGCCTTGAAGTTTACAAATCGCCACAAGCCGATATCGAAGAAGGTGCGCTTGGTGGTACGGTAATCGTTAATACTCGCAAACCATTAGAAATGGAGTCAGGCACAATCGCTGGTTCTGTCGATATGCAGTACTCTGAACTTCCTGACGAATGGGATCCCAGTGCTTCAATCGTAACCGCTTGGTTAAATGAAGACGAAACATTTGGTATTAACGTTTCAGCGGCAATACAAAACAGAACAGTAGAACGTCATTCTCAAGAGTCTGATTTTGGTTGGTTTGGCCCTGGTATTGCGAGAATCGCGGTTACACCACCTAAAAACGACACGCCACAAGAACAAGGCTCAACTCCTTGGGGTGTAGGTTCTGCGGTATTTAAACAAGACCGTGAACGTGTAAACTTTGATATGACGGCTCAATGGATGCTTTCCGATCAACTTGATGTAAGTGTTCATTACTTATTTTCTGAAATGGAAGCGTCAAACGTAAACTCAAATATGATTGGTATTCCTTTCCGTGGTATCGCTGTAGGTGATGATTATGCTCGCGAAGGTACAACATCTGGTGGTTATTTAACGCATCTTGAATATTACGGCGATCCGGCTCAAGGTGGATGGGTACCTCAGTTCTTAGCTTACGATAATATCTATCGTGATGGTTCAAAAATGGGTACTCAGGTACTTGATTTTGAAGTGAACTACGAAGCTGATTTTGGTCAAGTGCATTTCCAAGCCGGTACAACAACGGGTAAAGGCGATATTTATGACTTCTTTACTGAATTCTGGGCAGATCCACTAGATTCTCGCGCTGGTATTATCTTTGATAATCCAAATCCTTCATCACATGGTCCTGCGATTGACTTCGAACGGGCAAACCCTTGGATGTCTAACCCAACAGACCAAATGTACTTAGGTGGTATTTTCAACCAGTACAATGAAGTTACCGACTCAGAAAATTACGCACAAGTTGACGTAACGATGGATCTAGAATTAGGTCTAATCAATCAAGTTAAATTTGGCGGTAAAATTAAAGACCGTAGTTTTGAACAAGAGCGTCATCAAGACAACTTGTCTAACCTTGCTGGTTGGGGTGCAGGTAGTTTAGGCCCTGTGTCTGATTTTTGGTCAGGAGACCTACTTAACATTGAACATGCGGGTAACTCGTTACAAAGCCAGACGTATTTTGATCCAGACCGCTCTAAAATGTTTGACGCTTTGTATGCTCAACCTGCTTGTACATCTGCGTTAGTTGATGCAGGTACAACATGTTTGAATCGCGATCAATTCCAACCGTTAGCTTCGTTTAACATTGAAGAAACAATCACTTCATTGTACGCCATGGCAAACTTTGAAGGTGATAATTTCCGTGGTAACTTCGGTGTTCGTTATGTTAGCACTGATGCGACTTCAAACGGTTATGACGCGTCAGCAACAGCTGTTGCCATAGATAATAGTTACAGCAACTTATTACCAAGTGTTAATGTTACTTATACTTTGTCTGACGATTTATTGTTACGTGCTGCGGCATCTAAAACAATATCTCGACCTTCGCCTTTCTCTATGGCACCTGCATTTAACTTAACGCCTGAAACAGGTCGTGGTGATGCTGGTAACCCAGATTTAAAACCGACTAAAGCGACGTCGTATGACTTAGGTATGGAATATTACTTCACTGAATCATCGTTGTTGGCTGCAACGTATTTCTATAAAGATATTACTGACTTCCAATTCAACAATGTCATCCAAAAAGAAATCAACGGTGTTCAATACAACCAATTGAATAGCCCAGATAACGGTGACAGCTCTAGTTATTCAGGTTTTGAACTACAAGTCCAACATATTTTCGATAATGGGTTTGGTGGTTTTGCTAACTATACGTTTGTTGACGCATCGGAAGGTAAATATACATCTGCTGAAGTCGACGGTGATGGTAACGTAACTATGGTTGATGGTAGCGTTCAGTTCCCAGACGTTTCTGAAAATGCCTATAACTTAGGTGTGTTCTACGAAACGGATACATATAGTGCACGTTTGAACTACAACTACCGTAGTGAGTATTTCACAACGCAAACTGAATTTGGTCCAACATTCCGTGACGCAACTAGTCAAATGGATGCACAAATCAGCTATGACGTTTCAGAAAACATCACAGTTAAATTTGAAGTGGTTAATTTGACGGATGAGTCATTTAACAACTACTTAATTAATGACGGTGATGTGGCTGGCTATCAGTACACAGGTACAAAAGTTGTATCGACTGAAAGCCAAAATGGTCGTCGCTTCTACGTTGGTGCAAACTTCAAATTTTAATTTGAATTAATACCAACTCCAACATAGCATTAAAGGCCAATCACTTGATTGGCCTTTTCATTTTTATGAGGTAGTACCTTGGATCCTAAATCTATTTTAATTTGTGGCGGTGGCACGGCGGGCTGGATGGCGGCAAATATGTTTCAGCATCGTTGGCCAAAAACACATATAACCTTAATAGAATCAGATAATGTCGGGATCATTGGCGTTGGCGAGGGTTCGACACCTTATTTAAAACACTTTTTTGCCCAACTTGGCATTAAAGACAGTGATTGGATGCCTCAATGTAACGCGACTTATAAGGTTGGAATAAGTTTTCCAAACTGGTCCACACGCAAAGGGCATGAACAATATTTTCATCCATTTTTTTCAGAGCTGGACATTGAGCCTGGCGAACCATTTTTTCATAACGCTAAATTGCAAAGATCAGGTGTAGAGGCGAATGCCCACCCAGATCATTATTTTGTCACAGCCCAAATGGCACGTGATTGTTCTGCGCCAATCTCTAATAAATACCCCGACCTAAATATTGATTACGGTTACCATTTTGACTCTGGATTATTGGGCGAATATCTAAAAAAACGCGCCATTGGTCTTGGGTTAACACATATCGTAGCCGATATTGAAAACGTCATTGTTGATGATAATTTGAATATCAATTCTGTTCAGTCTAATGCGGGAAGTCATACTGCTGAGGTCTATGTCGACTGCACAGGATTCCGAAGTTTATTAATGCAACAGGCATTGGCAGAACCTTTTATATCCTATGAAGACAACCTGTTTAATGACTCTGCAATTGCCATAGCGACAGATTTGAACCTCGATGAGCCTATCACACCCCAGACTCGCTCAAGCGCGCTGACATGTGGTTGGGCGTGGCAAATACCGTTGACCAATCGTTATGGTAACGGTTATGTTTATAGCTCCAAATACATTTCAGACGACGATGCAGAACAAGAACTTCGAGCACACTTAGGCATTGAAGATAAACCCGAGATAAAAGCTCGCCGCCTAAAAATGAAAATTGGCCGAATAGAACATCATTGGAAAGGCAATTGTCTGGCAGTGGGATTGTCTCAAGGCTTTATCGAACCGCTTGAGGCTACTGCACTGATGTTAGTGCAATACACCATAGATAATTTTATCGAACATTATGTGCATATTGAACATAACTCCCCTAACAAACAACGTAATCATTTAGCCGCGCAAGAGAGCTTTAACAGCAATGTTAATAAAATGATGGAAGGTATTCGAGATTACATTGTGACGCACTACGTAACAAATACTCGTGACGACTCTGCGTACTGGGCAGATTGCCGTAATGCATTGAAATCCAAGCGATTAGAACGACTGTTGAAGGTGTGGGATGACAATGGTGACTTCGAGTCAGTTTTAAACGAGTTAGATGATGGTCTCGTTTATCTAAGACCATCTTGGTATGTTTTACTTATGGGGGTGGGTCGATTTACAACTAAATTAGAGCAAGTTGCGCCCGCAGCAAAACCCGTATTGGACTATAAAAAATCCCGTGGTTATTGTGAGCAATTAGTGGCAGATGTTTTTCCGCAACACAAAGAGTATTTACAATCCATATATGGCGACAAGTGGCCACATAAAATGTCCTAATCTAGGGACGTTTTTCAGTTAGGGGCTTAAGCCCCTACCATCCAGATTCTAGTGCCTATTACCTATTACGTAGCACCTAGATTACTGATTAGTTATAACAAGAGTTTGTCCGAGGTTAACGCCTTTTTGCTGGGTTATAGAGCCGTCAGGCCAAGTAACGTCGATAATAACTTGGCCATTGTATTGACCAAAACCAAAGTGCAGTTCGTTGGCGTTTTGTGACACAAAATTATTGTCCAGTCTGACTTCTTTAGTTTGAACTAGGTTGTCAGTCGTAGTTACTTGAACCCGAGCGCCAATCGCTGCGGTATTAGGGTTTTTACCCTTTAATCTAATTTTAAGGTAACTATGACCTGTGGTCAGTTCATTTTTGTAGTACTTTGCCGGGCCTTGATTATTGGATATGACAATGTCGATATCTCCGTCGTTATCCATGTCGTTACAACTTAATCCTCGCCCTTGATTTGTGTCATTAACACCAGAAACTGCTGCGATATCGCTAAACGTATTATCACCATTATTGATAAACAGTCGTGATTCATCTTTTTGAAACATTGAAAATAACTGTCCATTTTGACCCCAACCATTTACATGATAAATATCGGGCAAACCATCGTTATTAAAGTCAGCAATACACGCACCCCAACCCCAGCCGCCGTCAGCAACTTTTCTACTTGCCGACGCATTGGCAAAGTTACCTGTACCGTCGTTTAAATATAAGGTATTGCCGCGGTAACCTGCAGTTGGGTTTTTGTCCTCACCGTCGTATTCCCGTTCAGCAATACTCGTGACATACCAGTCCATGTCGCCGTCATTATCGATATCGGCAATAGCTGAACCCATTCCAAACTGGTCGATTAACGCGTCACTAATAATTTGATTAAATGTGCCGTTGTCATTGCGAAACAGTTTGGTTAAGCCGTAATCTGAGACCAGTAGTAGGTCAAAATCACCGTCATTGTCGATGTCGGACAAACTTGGCACAAATGAAGAATCTTCTTCGCCATCAGGATTAGACTCAGTATCAAATTGGTTAAAATAGGCGTCGTTAAGTCCCATAGAATTACTGATATCAACAAACTTAATGTCGCCGACATTAGAGTCGTTACGCCAAATTAACTCTAGACTGTCACCGTCATCGATATCGTGTCCCCAGTGACTCATAAATAAGTCTAAATCGCCGTCAAAATCGATATCGCCCGCTGTTACTGAAACCGAGTTGGGCGCAGTTAATATCAATCCGGTTTCAGTCGTAACATCTTTAAACTGACCATTGCCGATGTTTTGAAATACAAATATAGGGTCGTAATCAACTGAACCGATAAATAGGTCGAGCAAACCGTCACCGTCAAAATCAGCAAACACGGGGCCACTGCCTTTGACACCTTCAATGGCGACACCTGCGGTTTCAGCCACATCGATAAAACTGCCATTGCCCTGATTTTGATAAAGTTTGTTGGTGCCTGATTCACCGGCAATTAAGTAAAAATCTAAGTCGCCGTCATTATCATAGTCTTCCGTTGCGACCCCTGCAGCAAACATTGAAGGCATCGTTGGATTAGAGCCAAATCGATTAGCATGAAATAGTGAAATCCCCGTCGTTGATGTGGCATCTGAAAAGGAAAGTACAACAGTTTGTTGTTTGTCTTCTTCAACAACTGGCTTGTTATTTGTAGATGAAGAATCACTTCCACCACAGCCAGATAAGGCAAGTATTGTAAAAATGATTATAGGACTAAACAGTAACTGGTTTTTCATCATTTAGTTTCCGTTAAACATCGATTGCACTTTATTGAATGCCTCAGGACCAATTTTCATACCCATTCTACGGCCAGGTAAATCATCTGCTGGTGGATGAATTCCACCCCAAATGCGAGATAAACTGCACTGATCCGATGCATCTTGATAAGTTGCCCATTGAAGAGTCATGTCTACACTTGGGCCTTGTTCAAACACTAAAAAGTCATTGGCCTTAATTGTGAATTCGCTCATCCCGCCCGGGAAATATTCACTTCCCGTGACTAAGGTCATTAACTCTGCTGCTGCTCTTGAAAATGTTGAATGGCCTGACACATAACCGGCAAATGGTGGTGTAACAAATGATGGACGTTGATATGACCACCAGTGTTCCGCCAATATCCATTGCGCGCCAGCTTGATCGGTTGCCGGCGAATCAATATAAGCCGGTCCGCGCCATGCATACAATTTGATTTTACCAAGGTGTTCGTTGTTGTCGCCTGCAAGTGGATCACCAGCATTTACCAATTCAATGTGATTAGGTACTAAAGGTAGTCCATTTTTGTGATAAGAAGGTAGCAAAGGGTCGGTACTTTGGCCTAAGTCGGCCATTGCTCTAATTGCTGACACTGGACGAATATAGTCATACCAGCCTTTTACACCCCAAGCAGTAACAGCAGCGTCGTGCATTGTTCCACCCATAGCAAAGTAGGTCTTTATATCCCACTCCAAATTACCCAAAATGTCGCCTTCTCCAGCCCAGCGCTTTTCCATAAGTGGATGGTCACTTACTGAGTTTAGAATGACAAACCAATGACCCGGAGGGGTTTCAGATTTTGGCCCGTCCGCCCAAAACTCTGCCAATACTCGTGCGTAATCGCCTCTTGGTACAAGTTGTTCTTCATATTCCTTGCCAGTTGCTGGGTTAATGGAATAACCCTGACTTGCGTCACCTCCATCAACCAATGAGTAAAATTGGTCAAAGTCTTCAAAATTTTCTGGAAATGAGTTTATGTTCCCTAAGCTACGCGGAGAAATATCCCACATAACATCATCATTTTGATCTAAATGACCTGACCAGATTGCCACAAGCGCAAAGCCCCATTTGTATTCGTCTGACAATTCGTTATCAATTAGTGGCGGTGAACCCGGGTCGTGGAATACTTGGTAATCAAAACCATCACGTTGAAAAACTTGTTTGTCATTTTCAGATAGTGAAAATGGCACGACTTGCCCCCATTCAGCGCCTAAAAAATCTGGAATGTCGGTGACTAAATTCCCCGATTGGTCGATAAAATTCTCCAATGCAATTCGTTGCCAACGATTTAAGTCTGTAATGTCCGGGTTACCAGCGAGTTCGTAATTTAATTTTATGTCGGCATTGACTGGTTTGTAGACAGTGTTTGCGTAGTCATTTTGTTCGTTAGAGCCGTCAGTTAAACCAAACTCGATATAGCAATTTGCAATGTAATTACCAAGCGCAGCCGCTGGGTCTGTGGCATTTTGATAATCGATGGATGTAAATGTTGAATCAAAACCGAGCTCAACCATAAGTTCCTCAGCTTGATGTAGAGTAAAACCAGCACCAGGGGACGTCGCAAAACGATGCTTCAACAGGCTAAATGTGGCGTAACTTATGGTTTTTTCTTGAGCCGGTAAGGTATCGACTGGCACATCAAAATCGGTTTTATTGCAGTTATAGCCATTGAGTGATTGGCCAAAAAGCAGTGGTGTCTCAGTTTTTCTGTATGCGGTCCAACTGTCATACATCGCTGATGAAATGTGAAATAGGTTTCTGGCATGAACCGTTGGGCGGGCATAATCGTTGCGAATGGCATCGAGCACGACTTCATTCCATAATCTAGCAACAGAATGGCCGTCACGTTCAGCAGTCAGTTCAACTTCCTGGATGACTTTAGGATCATCACTGTTGGTACATGCTGTAATAACATAAGCGAGAATTAACGTGGTTATTAGCTTAAGGCTATATTTGTTTTTCATACTACTATACCCAAAATGTATTTATTCAGAGACGCTAATCGCCTCAGGTATACAACGCGGAGTTAATATAAAAGCCGTAGCTTGACTTTCTTTACTAACTTATCCATCAAACAGAGAATGCGTTGCGACAATAGACAGCGTTGTCATTGGTGGTTCATAAATTACGCTTGTTTGACAAAATATCAACCAGTTTTTGATGGTTTTGTTCTCTCTCTTGCTTGGTGTTATGTGTTTGTGACTGAATTTAAACAATTTATTATGAATTTGATATTAGCTAAATAAATATTAATGACAGCGTTGTCTATATTTGGTATGTTCAATTTTAATGCGATGATATTTGCAGCGTTAGCTGCGACATTTTGCGAATTCAGGGTCAGTGTTTCGCAAAGCTGAACGACTTTTACTGGGTATTTATGATGAAAAACGTTTTACATTCTGCGATTATTTTAATAGCAACCTTAGCAGGTGCGACTGGCTGTGATTCTAATTCAATGTCCGCTTCGTCCGGAGCATCAGTTGGTTCTGAGCCCATTAGTGCAAAAAAGTTTGCTGCAATTTTGGATGTGAAAACTCGAGTCATTACAAATCGTTCTACAGATGAGTGTGATAAAACCAAAGTAGATGGCCTATGTTATCAAGCCGAGCTTGTATTGACCTCTCCGGAATCGTTTATTGAACGTAACTGGCAAATTAAATTCAGTAATATGTCACCTGTCCAACAAGACTCCAGCGAGTTGTTTGACATTGTTCATATTAACGGTGATCTCCACAAACTAGTCCCAACCGAAAAGTTTTCTGGCTTTAAAGCTGGTGAAGTTTACGTTATTCCGTTTCAAGCTGGCTTTTGGGCATTATCTCAAACGGACCGTATGCCGAATTACTATTTGGTTGATAGCACGGATAATGCCTTTCTCATCGAGAGTACGGTTCCTAAAGTTGACGTGGAAACTGGATTGGAAATACTGCCCCACGTTGTGCCTTTAAGTTTGGACGATAAACATTTTAAGCGTACACCAGCCGATAATACGTCACCTGCGACTGCTGAATGGCTGTTTCAAGAAAATAACCAGTTTTATGAAAACGTTGATGTGACGTATTCAATTTTACCAACCCCTAAATCTATTAAAGCCCCGCGTATGGCAGGTAACCTCGATCTCACACGTGGCATTGCGATCGAGGTTAATGGAATTGAACTCAGTGGTATCGAAGCGGCAATTGAGCGACTGGCTTATTTGGGTGTTGAGCAAGCCGAAGACGGGCTTAAAGTTGTTCTAACAAAAGCCGCAGGCTTATCTCTAGAGGGATACCAATTGGCAACAACGCGAAGTGGAATTGAAATAGTTGCTTCTACAGAAGTTGGTGCATTCTACGGCTTGCAATCTATTGCGAGTTTACTCGACCCAAATTCCCTGACGGTGCCATTTATTGTGATTGAAGATGAGCCTAGATTTGAGTTCCGGGGGATGCATATCGATGTTTCTCGAAACTTTAAATCAAAAGAATTTATTCTTTCGGTGTTAGATCAGATGGCCGCGTATAAATTGAATAAATTTCATTTTCATTTGGCGGACGACGAAGGTTGGCGAGTCGCTATCCCTGGATTACCGGAGCTTACCGATGTTGGCGCATTTCGTTGTCATGAAGCAACGGAGAAAAATTGTTTGTTGCCTCAATTAGGAGTAGGGCCAAATCGTGATTCGAAGATGAATGGATATTATAGCTTTGAAGACTATAAAGAAATACTGGCTTATGCGGCTAAACGACATATTCAAGTCATTCCATCAATGGACATGCCAGGCCATTCTCGAGCTGCAATAAAGTCAATGGCAGTGCGTTATTCAAACCTTGCTAAACAGGGCAAGTTAGAGCAAGCAAAACAGTATTTGTTACATGACATAGAAGATACAACTCAGTATGAGTCAATCCAATTTTATAACGACAATACGCTTAATGCGTGCATGGATTCGTCGTATGACTTTATTGGAAAAGTAGTTGATGAACTGCAAATTATGCACGCTGAAGCAGGTAATCCGTTAACTAAATACCATATTGGTGCTGACGAAACTGCCGGAGCTTGGGTAGAGTCAAGTGCGTGTGAAGCCTTATTAAAAAACAATGTGATGGGCATTTCCGAAGCAGAAGATATCGCAGCTTATTTTGTCGAGCGAGTCTCTCAACTGTTGGCTAAGCGTAATATTGAAGCGGCGGGCTGGAACGATGGTATGGGTCATACCAACGCAAGGCGAATGCCAGAAGTGGTGCAATCAAACGCGTGGACACCATTATTTTGGGGCGGACATAGTGCGGCGCATGAACAGGCTAATCGTGGATGGCAACTCGTTGTGTCATCGCCAGATGCTCTTTATTTCGATTTCCCATATGAAGCAGATGCCAATGAACGTGGTTATTACTGGGCTGCGCGTCGCCTCAATTCCCGAAAAGTGTTTAGCATGATGCCAGAAAACTTACCCGCTCATGCCGAGTATTGGTTGGATAGAGAAGAAAACCCCTATGTCGCAGACGATACAAAAAAACTGAACGATGATGGCACGATAAAACAGCAGCCAATGGGCAAAGAATTTAAATTTTACGGTATGCAGGGGCAGTTGTGGTCGGAGACCGTACGTACCGACAACCAGGCGTCTTACATGATATTTCCACGGCTATATGCACTTGCGGAACGAGCATGGCATAAAGCCAATTGGGAACTTGATTACAATTATCAAGGTGCGGTATACGGACCTGATACAAATCACTTTACCAAAGATAAGCGACTTTTCCAGGGTAAAGACTGGATCAGGTTTTCAAACCACATCGGCAAAAAAACGCTTAGCAAAGCTGACAGCGTTGGACTTTTTTATCGATTGCCAACGCCAGGTGCTGTAATTCAGGACGGTCAATTGCTTGTAAATACAATGTATTTTGGCTTACCGGTCGAATATAGAACGGAACAAAGTGACTGGCAGTTATATTCTGGTCCTACCGTTGTTAGCGGGTTAGTAGAAGTTAGAACAACAACACTAGATGGTAGCCGAAAAGGCCGATCAATAGCCGTTCGTTAGAACATTAGAGCTAGGTAAATGCAGTAATTTATTGCACTGCATTTACCTATAAAGCCTATTTTATTTGCGCTCTATGCGTATCGTCGGGTTGTGTTTAGTTTTGCTTTGAACCAAAAAAATCGAATAAAATGGTGTTCAAAATTGTCTCCTTTCCAGTTTTATACTGTTTGATATTTCTTATTATTTTAAATGAAAGACTAATGCACTTAGCTGTGAATGGTTTTATCACCTAATTTCTGCACTCATTTCAGACTCAAATATCCAAGTTTTCCATATTTCCATCTATTTAATTAGGTAGAAAAATTTACTATTTTATAATGACATATAGTTTTTTATAAAAAATTACACGAATCTTTCTTGATCTTATTTATTGTTGTGATAACTTAAATGACAGCGCTGTCATTTATGACTGGGCAATAAAATTTCCATATTGGGTTTTATTGCTAGCAAAGTGTTATTTCATGTTGTGGTGAAGTTTGCTCAGGGATGAGCGTTTTTTTAACAAAAATAGAATTTGTTGGATTGAAGATGAGTAAAGATAAATATAATAACAAACAGCTTTATTTAGGTGTCGACGGCGGCGGAAGTAAATGTCGAGCTGTTCTTTATTCGGAACAAGACGGTGTTATAGGTGATGCTATATCTGGTCCAGCAAATGCGCTTCGTGGTGTTGCTCAGGCTCAGAAACATATTGTAGAAGCTACAGATGCAGCACTGGCTCAAGCCGGTTTGCCTGCAGAATATAAATCAAACCTAATCGCAGGTATCGGACTCGCTGGCCTCAATTTAGAAGCTTGCATGAATGAAATGAAACTGTGGGCATCTCCTTTTAAAAATACTTTTTACACCACTGATTTACATATTGCTTGTATCGGCGCTCACGGTGGCGAAGATGGCGCAGTAATGATTATAGGTACAGGTTCGAGTGCATTGGTGTCTGAAAATAACGAATTATTTGAACTTGGGGGTCACGGATTCCCAGTTGGCGACGCTGGTAGCGGTGCATGGTTAGGTTTTAAGTCAATTGAGTTGACCTTAAGAGTGATGGAAGGTTTGGTGAAAACAAGTGATTTTATCGACGAAATAGTATCGATTTATAAAATAAACAAAGCTGTAGATCTTGCTCAACTTGTCTCTGGGTATAGCCCAACCGATTTTGGTAAGTTAGCGCCTGTTGTTGTTAAACATGCCCTACAGAAAGATGCTCATGCGTTGGCAATTATGCAAGCCGGGGCTCAATATCTTTCACAGCTTGCAAAGAAATTACTGGATGGCAGAGACGTAAAACTGTCATTGATTGGGGGGTTGTCACCCCTTGTAGAAAAATATTTAGACGCTGATGTTGTTGCCAAGTTAACTCCGGCCAAACAGCCACCGGAAATAGGTGCGGTATTTTTTGCACAGCAACAAATTAAAGCGCTTTAACCAGCATTACATTTACCTAACGTAGGAATAAAAATATGTTAACAAATACCATTATGGAACGAGAAGCAAGAGAAGCACCTGCTCGCATTCAACAGCAATTAGAGAAAAACAAAGCTGTAGTTGAAAAACTAGGTGAAACGCTACGTTCCCTTGCGCCAAAATTTGTTTTCATGGTTGGTCGTGGTTCCTCTGATCACGCAGGTGTTTTTGGCAAATATTTGATTGAAGTTGAAACTGGAACACCAGTAGTGGCCGCAGCCCCTTCGGTCAAAAGTGTATATGGTTCAACAGTTAGTTTAGCCGGTAGCGCTGTAATTGTTATTTCGCAATCCGGTCGCAGCCCAGACATTTTATCTCAGGCTGAATTGGCTAAAGCTCAAGGTGCACTTTGTATCGCACTTGTTAATGATCAAACTTCGCCATTGGCAGAGTTGGCAGATGTTGTCGTCCCACTTAATGTTGGTGAAGAAAAAGCTGTTGCAGCAACCAAGAGTTACCTTGCAACCTTAAGTGCCTTTCTACAGATAGTGGCGCATTGGAAAAACGACCCAGCATTAATTGCTGCTGTGGACGAATTACCTGCTGTTCTTGCAAAAACAGTCGATGAACCAGTGCAACTTAAGCCAGAATCTTTGACTAATGTTGACCACTTGGTTGTTATGGGGCGTGGTTTTGGTTATGCCTTGTCACGTGAAGTTGCATTAAAACTAAAAGAAGTATGCGGTATTCAGGCTGAGTCATTTTCATCGGCAGAATTTTTGCACGGTCCGGTGACATTAGTTGAGGGCGGGTTAGACATTATCAGCTTAGATATCGATGATGAGTCAAAACAAAGCCATGACGAACAAATTAACGAAGTGAAAAAACGTGGTGCAACTGTGTCTCACATTTCACAAACAAGTAATACTATTCCAAATCGTATTGCGCCGTTGACTATTTTACAGCGATTTTATATTGATGTAGCGAATGTTGCTGTGAGTCGTGGTGTTGACCCAGACGCGCCGGCTGGCTTAAACAAAGTCACAAAAACGCTATAGATAGAAGGTGTTTGGTTTATTAAGACTTAATAAACCAAACAGGCTAAGATAACTTTTTTAAATGTGGGCGTAGCTATGTTATTAACAGCAGACAAAATATTTGATGGTAATCAATTTCTTAGTGATAAAACGTTAGAAGTTGAGGATGGCAAAATCGTGGCTATTCACGATGGGGTTTTACCACAGACTCAAATATTGACAGGAACATTAACTGCTGGTTTTATCGATTATCATGTGAATGGTGGTGGCGGTAAATTATTTAACTTTGAGCCCACAATAGAGACGTTAAAAGCTATGGTAGCAGCGCATGCCAAGTTTGGTACTACTGCTATGGTTCCTACCTTAATTACTGATACTGCAGAGGTTATGATTCAGGCGGCAGATGCGACGGCAGAGGCCATCGCCAATTCCCTACCTGGCGTCCTTGGCGTGCATTATGAAGGCCCACATTTGTCTATCCCTAAAAAGGGTGTGCATGAAGAAAGCTTAGTTCGACCAATTGGTGATGTCGAACGCGAGCTGTTTTCTAGACAAGATTTGGGCGTAAAAATTATCACCCTAGCGCCTGAAAACGTATCAGACGAAGACATTCAGTTTTTAGTTTCAACCAAGAATAAAGTTTCTCTTGGGCACAGCAATGCGACCTTTGCGCGAGCCAAAGAAGGGGTAGTGCTTGGTGCCGATGGTTTTACCCATTTATTTAATGCCATGTCCCCATTTACGAGCCGCGAGCCAGGTGTGTTGGGAGCAGCGTTACAAAGCGATGCAGCCTGGTGTGGCATTATTATTGATGGGCATCATATGCATTATGGTTCAGCGCAAGTGGCTTATGCAGCTAAGCCCAAGGGAAAACTTTTACTGGTCACGGACGCTATGTCTACCGTTGGAAGTGACCAACAGGGCTTTGAATTTTTTGGTGTGGAGGTCATTCGCGACGGCGATAAACTTGCGACGCCGGAAGGCACATTGGCCGGCTCAGCACTTGATATGATTACAGCGGTCAAAAATGCGGTTGTGCATTGCAATATTCCACTATCTGAAGCCCTCAATATGGCGTCATTATATCCGGCAGAATACCTTGGTGTCGCCGACACTATGGGCAGCATAGAAATCGGTAAAAACGCCGACCTAACGCTTTATACCGACGACTTTAACGTTACCAAAACGTGGATCTTAGGCGAGTTAGTCCATACGAATTAATTTAATATAATCCTCACTATGTGGGGATTTTTGTATAACAAAAAAATAACTATAACTACAAATAAAAGCAAAATTGGGAGAGTCATATGACTTCAATATCAACCACGCAACCGGCTACGGATGCAAAATCGAACTTTATGCCGATGGTTATTATCGGTGTGTTGTTTTTTATCTTTGGCTTCGTCACTTGGTTAAATGGCTCTTTAATCCCATTTTTAAAAATAATATGTGAGCTAAATGAGTTTCAGGCCTTATTAGTGACATTTGCGTTTTACATTGCGTATACCGTGATGGCCTTTCCAATGTCATTATTGTTGGATAAAACGGGTTATAAAAATGGTATGGCACTTGGTTTAGCCGTCATGGTTGTGGGGGCGTTATTGTTTATTCCGGCAGCTAAAACGGGTCATTATTTTGTGTTTCTAACGGCATTGTTTGTTTTGGGTTCCGGTTTAACTATTTTGCAAACTGCCTCTAATCCTTATGTTGTTAAAATTGGCCCAGAAAGCAGCGCTGCAATGCGTATAAGTATTATGGGTCTTATTAACAAAGCAGCCGGTGTTTTGGCTCCAATGTTATTCACGGCGCTCGTTTTGTCAGGGATGGGAGATTATTCTGAAACACATATCGCTTCTTTAGATGCGGCGTCTCGTGCGGCAAAAATTGACGAGTTGTCTAACGCGCTTATCCTGCCTTATATCGGTATGGCAATCGCTTTATCTTTGCTTGTTGCTTTTGTTAAGTTTTCAAACTTGCCAGAACTTGAGCTCGAAGATGATGCAGAGGATGATAGTGCCCATAACATTATGTCTTTTCCACATACGGTTCTAGGTGCCGTGGCTATATTCTTTTATGTCGGCATCGAAGTTATCGCAGGCGACACAATTGGTTTATATGGTCAAGCGTTGAACGTCGAAAATTTTGCCAGCCTCACGTCTTATACTATGGTATTTATGGTTATTGGGTATGTTATTGGTGCTACATGTATTCCGCGTTATATTAGTCAACAACAAGCCTTACTGGGTTCTGCAATAGCAGGGATGTTGTGTTTGGTTGGCGTACTAACTGCGTCGGTTGAAAGCCATGCAATATCTAGTGTTTTGTGGGGTTGGAGCGGTATAGCAACTATCCCTGATAGCGTAACGTTTGTTGCTATGCTTGGTCTGGCTCATGCTTTAGTTTGGCCAGCGGTGTGGCCGCTTGCTCTTAATGGATTAGGCAAGTATACAGCGCAGGGTTCAGCACTTATGATAATGGGTATAGCAGGTGGTGCGATTCTACCTTTGGCGTTTGGTCAGATCGCCCATGTAACAGAAGAGACTAGCTTAGGTTATTTAGTTGGTTTCATCTGTTATGGTTACCTTCTATATTATGGATTGATTGGACATAAAAAAAGAAGTTGGTAATACCAACTCGTCAAATAGCTAGCCAGTAGGCTAGCTACCGATAGGGTTTAACAAAAATAAGAGAGAGGGACATGACAGATATATTCCAAGTTCCAGCGCATTATGAAGCACATACTTTGCTTAATAATGATGAGTATTTAGCCATGTATCAGGAGTCGATCAAAAATCCTGATAGTTTCTGGCAAGAACAAGCGCAAAATCTAGATTGGAGCAAGCCGTTTACTAAGGTCAAAAATACCAGTTTTGCGAAAGGCAATGTTGATATTAAATGGTTTGAAGATGGAGAGTTAAACGTAAGTTACAACTGTATCGACCGCCATTTAGCAACCCGCGCCAATGACACCGCTATTATTTGGGAAAGTGATGATGGCGAAGCATCAGAGTATATCTCATTTCAGAAACTCCACGACGAAGTTGCAAAAATTGCTAATGGCCTAAAAAAATTAGGGATAGAAAAAGGCGACCGAGTTGCTATTTATATGCCGATGATCCCAGAAGCGGCTTACGCGATGTTGGCCTGTGCGCGGATTGGCGCAGTCCATTCTGTCATTTTCGCTGGTTTTTCTCCCCATGCAATTGCTGACCGCATAAATGATTGTCAATCGAAGGTAATTATAACCGCTGATGAAGGTTTCCGCGGTGGAAGTTTGATCCCACTTAAAGCCAATGTCGATGAAGCCTTAGAGCGTCCAGACACTGCTTGTTTAGAATCGGTTGTTTGTTTTAAATATACCGGCCAAGACATTGCCTGGCATGACGGAACAACAAGTCGTGCTGGCAAAGATATTTGGTGGCATGAGTTAACAGCAGATTGTGAAGCTGTTTGCGAACCCACTGCAATGAATGCTGAAGATCCACTATTCATATTGTATACCTCTGGCTCGACGGGCAAACCCAAAGGTGTTTTACATACCACCGGCGGATATTTAGTGTACGCAGCGTTAACGCATAAATATGTTTTTGACTGTAAACCTGGTGATATTTATTGGTGCGGTGCAGATGTAGGCTGGGTAACTGGTCACAGTTATTTAATCTACGGACCATTAGCCAATGGCGTAACCACACTTGTTTTTGAAGGGATCCCTGTATACCCAAATGTTTCTCGATTAAGTGAGATCGTTGATAAGCATAAGGTTGATGTGTTGTATACCGCACCAACAGCTATCAGAGCATTGATGGCAAAGGGTGATGCGGTAATTGCTGGAACTCATCGAAAATCCCTTAGATTATTAGGCTCGGTCGGTGAACCAATTAATCCAGAAGCATGGAGTTGGTATCACAAAACAATTGGCAATGAAAACTGCCCAATAGTTGATACGTGGTGGCAAACGGAAACCGGTGGCATCTTAATTACCCCTTTACCTGGGGCAACAGACTTAAAACCGGGTTCTGCTACGCGGCCATTTTTTGGCGTCCAACCTGCGTTAGTGAGTAATGAAGGCGAAATTGTTGAAGGAGCAACCGAAGGCAATTTAGTTATGTTAGACAGTTGGCCGGGTCAGGCTCGTACGTTATTTGGTGATCACGAACGTTTTGAGCAAACGTACTTCTCTACCTATGAAGGCATGTATTTTTCTGGTGACGGTGCACGCCGTGATGAAGATGGGTATTACTGGATCACAGGTCGAGTTGACGATGTTTTAAATGTATCTGGCCATCGATTAGGTACTGCTGAAATTGAAAGCTCGTTGGTTGCACATGCTGCAACGGCAGAAGCGGCTGTTGTTGGGTATCCACACGACATAAAAGGTCAGGGAATTTATGTATATTTAATTCCAAAAGACGGCGTTGAAGTTACAGACGAACTGACTAAAGAAGTTCGCGATTGGGTTGCTAAAGACTTAAGTCCAATAGCCAAACCAGACGTAATTCAATGGACAGACGGTTTACCTAAAACGCGTTCTGGTAAAATAATGCGTCGAATTTTGCGCAAAATTGCGGCAAATGAACACGATAGTTTAGGTGACACCAGTACTTTGGCTGACCCGAGTGTGGTGCCACGTTTAATCGAAAATAGAAAAGGTAAATAGTAGCGCTTAGCGACTGGTTACAAATTTAAATGAAACCCGCTTTTTGCGGGTTTTTTTATGCGAGACAGAATCGAAGTGGTATAACTGAACGATTGATATCTTTCATAATTGGAGAAAAACGTGAAAGGGGTATTTTTAGATTCAGCAACATTAGGCCCAGATATAGACATATCTGAACTAAAATCTTTACCTGTAGATTGGCAGTTTTTTTCATTCACATCAAACGAAGAGGTGCTTGAACGAAGCCTTGGAGCCGACATTATAATAACCAATAAAGTCGTTATAGATGCCGAACTTATTGGTAAATTGCCGACGCTAAAATTAATTTGCGTGGCTGCAACCGGTATGAACAATATCGATATGGTCGCAGCAGATAAAAATAATATCACTGTAAAAAACGTCACCAATTACGCCGGTAATTCAGTAGCTCAAGTTGTTTTTGCTAGTGTTATGCAATTACTTACCAATACACTTAATTACAATGCAATAGTGGTAGAGGGTAAATGGAGCCAGAGTCGCAGTTTTTGTTTATTTGATTTTCCTATCACGGAACTGACTGGAAAAACCCTTGGGTTAGTAGGGTATGGAACGCTTGCAAAGACTGTAGAGAATATTGCTCGGGCATTTGATATGGAAATCCTCATAAGTGAACACAAAGGCTTAGATAAGGTTAGAGAAGGCCGCACAGCCTTCAATGATGTTATTGCAAAGTCTGATATCATTAGTCTGCATTGCCCGTTAACAACAGAAACTGAAAATTTAATTGCGGTTACTGAATTTGAATTAATGAAGTCCAGTGCAATTATTGTTAATACAGCTCGAGGCGGCATAGTAAATGAAGCCGACTTAATGGCAGCGTTAACTAATAACGTTATAGGTGGCGCTATTGTCGATGTGATCAGACAGGAACCACCTGATATAAATTATCCACTTGTTAACTTTACCCATCCCAATCTAATTATTACACCTCATATTGCTTGGGCAAGTAAGGAAGCTAGACAAAGACTGACAAATCAATTAGCCCAAAATGTTCAACAATTTATAGTTGAACCTTTTTAATGTGATGTTAATAAAATTGAAACTAAACTGTGAGTGTATTTTCTAGTATAAAAAATAAAGCAGTTTTCCTGTGTTTCGTTCATTTTATTTCTTCTGAATAGAAATTAAGGGCAAATAAAATAGGGCCGATATCAACCTGGCTAAAATGATTTGTAGTATTCAAATACTACAAATCTACACAAAATGCTTATAAATCCCAAACGCCTCTTGAATGCTTCTCTTATGAATGTGTCGGTATTTTTTACATAAAAAGACAGGTTTTAGTCATATGAAAGAATTTTTCTAATTTATAATATTGGGATTTTCTTAGTCTGGCCTCTAAAGCTATGGCTTGTAGCGGTTTTAGGTACTAATTCTTTGAAATTAATTTGAGCGCTAAACACTTTCCAACCTAATGTTTGTCGGCTTTTTTTACAGCCAATATTTGAGGCATTACCAATTGCTTGTTTTTTGCTCGTGTTTTTGTGTTTTATATGTTTAACCTGCTGTTATTTAAAGTTAATTTAATGTTGGTTTGGTTTTTGCTCTATCCGAGTACAAGTGATTTTTATCAAGTTGATGTAAAGATTACATAATTGTCGTAAAAATGGAGAGTAAAATGAATACAAAATCTAAAATGTTAAACAAATGGATGCTTGGAGCTGCTTTGTCAGTGACGACTCTATTTTCAAACGCAAGTGTAATAACAGATTATGAAACGGCTATTACTGGTGCAGATATGACTGGCCTTAAAGTCACATTAAATACATCAGGTGGCACTGAAACTTTAGATTGGGCAATGTTAACGAATACATTGAATCCAGTGACTGGTGGAGGCTTAACACCGACACAAGAAAATATCGTAGCTAGTGAAGGATTAAGTGGTGGCGTTTCTGGTTCTGACTGGTCACTAGTACAGCAAGGTTTTACTGGTGGTGATTTTGATTTACCAAATATTTATGGCTTGTGGACTTTTGTTTATAGCGGAAGTGATATATTAGAGTCACTTGTACTAGATGCGTTTGGTACAGATTTAGTTTTTGATACCCAGTTAACTTCAGCATTTGCACCAAATAACAGTGGTGTAGGACGTGAGTTTGTAGCTTTTGAAGCGGCATTAAATGGGATTTCTACAGATGTTTCAGCGACATACTTAGATCAAGTTGCTAGTGATGAATTGTATCGTAAGGTGTCAATTGACTTTAATCAACAAGCTCCAGAGTTTTCATTTTTGATTGACGTAGATAAAGCAGTTAACGTTTCAGAACCGTCTATGTTACTTGTGTTTTTATCTGGTTTAGCATTAGTTGTGCGTCGTAAATACAACGCTAAATAATATTAGTCTAACGACTCGTTACGAGTGATAGACTTATAAATTTATACTTCCCTTATTGAGGAAGATATTAAAAAGGCAGTAATTTTCGAATTACTGCCTTTTTTCGTATTAGTCTTGGAAGTCGCCATTGAACTAGCCATAGGTTGCGGGTTTGCCCAGACAGTGGCTTTGAATACGTAATTCATCTGTCATCAATCGAATTGCCGTTGGATTTGTTTTGCGTTAGCCGCCATAGCGGATTGTATTTTTCAGATACGGTCGTTTTAATTAAGTGACAACTTTCTTGTTTGTTTATTCACAGCCTAAAAATTAGCTACCCCATTCGATATAACAGTGTGTTAGGTTAGTACTATTATAGGGTACGCCGCCTACTGGGATAAGTAATTACATGACCAAAGTATTTGTATTGTTTTTCATCTTTGTGCTGAGCTTCAAGCAGACGGTATCTGCTGAGTCGTTTCGTGTTTTTTATTCGTCTCTGCCACCCTATGAGCAAATTAGTAGTGACGGTGAAGCTGAGGGCTTAGGGATAGATAAGATCCAATCTTATTTTAATCTTTACGGGCATATTGTCGATTTTAAATATAACTCGATGGCGAGGGGGATTGCGGCGCTGCACAGTGGTCGTGTTGATTTTTCGACTGCAGCTCAACCTAATGAGGCATTAACTGAGACTTTTTGGATTAGCGAAAAACCACTGTATTATATTAATGTTGGCGTTTTTCGACGTGAAGTGGTTGCTGAAATTGTTAGCTTTGATGAATTAGCCAAGTTATCAACGGTTTCATTGAAAGACAGTAATTTTTACTTTCTTAATATTCCTGAATTTACCGAATCAACAAACCATTACAAAGTGGATGACTTTGCCGTTGCTTCTAAATTGATCCGAACAGATCGCTTTGACTACTTTTTGAGTTATTACAACCCACAAAAGCACAGTGAAAATATCGATTTAGAATTTGATCAGCTAAAATCAGTTCCCGTTTTTTTGATTTTGTCTAAGCAACATCCAAATGCCAAACAATTAAAACCGTTACTAAATTTGTGATCTCAAACTTAACTCCCAACATAAGTCGCTATTATCCGACGACTGCCGCCATGGTCGCGATGCTCACCTAAATATACTCCCTGCCACGTCCCTAATAACAAACGGCCTTGGTTTACAGGTATCGAAACCGAACTGCCCAATGTGGACGCTTTAATATGGGCTGGCATATCATCTGGCCCTTCATAGGTGTGTCGATAATACGGTGCGTTTTCAGGTACGAACTTATTAAAATGTGACTCCATATCAACTCTTACGGTAGGGTCTGCATTTTCGTTTATTGTTATTGATGCGCTAGAATGCTGGATAAACAAATGCAAAATACCAATTTGACTTTGGGTCAGTTTAGGTAATTGAACAAGGATTTCATCGTCAATCAGATGAAATCCACGTTTGCGAGGCTTTAATGTGATTTGAGTTTGCCAATTACTGCTCATCTCGTTTATTTGATCCAATACATGACGTCGTTTGTAGATAGCTGGATCTCTAACTTGTCATTTTTTAATCGTGTTTTAAGACCGTGTGGCGTTGGCTTTCCGACTAATGCGGCACTAGACCAAACAAGAAGCCCAGTGTGAGAGATCTTTCTAATTTGATATTTATTGTCATCATCCCACACGCTAGAATCTGTCCCTTGCTGTGTCGTAATAATTAATGACTGCTCTGATGTGGTGCTTAAATCAACAGCCATGTCTAAAACAACAAACGGAAGTTCAATACGTTTAATCTCGCTTAATGTGCTGTTGTCAGTATCGTAAATGACTATTTTTTTACCTTCGGTATTCCAATAATGAGTCGATACGATACAAGCTAATTCTAATTCAGGGTCAGTATCAAAATTTATCATTTCAAGTCGACCACAATTTTCAGTTATGAAGCTTTGCTCGGATAATGCACCATCAACAAGTTTCATAACGCTTAATTTGTCACCGTGAGAAACATAGAAATAAGCCGTATCTTTGTAATCTAATTCAAAATCATTGAGCCCATTATTGAACGTATAATTCGCGATGAATAATTGATTTTCAATGTCTATTGCCTTTAGGCTTGTACCGTCCATGTAAACTGCGTCTGGATAGTCATCATTATTTAAGTCGAAGGCCCGAATTATCCCGATATCTGAATCGTAATCACCATTTAATGACCAAATTTCCGAGTAGTCGTTAAGTTGTAATGCCGAAAATGAGCCATCGTAAAGCGCAGTGGAAGGTAGAAATATATCGCCAATACCATCTTTATTAAAATCGGTAGCAATAGCATAACGGCTTCTATCCCAATTCGAAGAAATCTCCTCACTGAGTTGAAACTCGCCGGTATCAGTCATTTCTAATACTCTGCTGCCATCGTATCCACTACCCGTTTCTGGGATAAAAAATATCGCCCTGTCATTATTACCATCGGTTGATGCCCAGCCTGCACTGCTATAACTATCTAATTGTATTGTTCGGGTCCAGTTATCTACCGTTGCTATCCCGTCTTCGATGTCCGCAATAACCAATACGTCTTCACCGCTTGAGCTTTGTCCAGAACCCCACAGTACTTCCAATTTTCCGTCGTTGTCTGCGTCGCCGACAGCTATTGATTTTGAGCCATGTTCCTGCATGTCGACCGACCACTTTTTAACTAGGGCATTATTTACAAAGTCGTAAGCCGTAATTGACCCCCACTGGCAATCTCCAATGATCAACTCATCTGCCATATCATCGTCGATGTTTGCAGTTGTTATACTACACGTATTAAAATTGTCGAAACTAAACAGTTGCGACTTGTTCACGGCTGAATAGAGGGCGATTGCTCCCCAGCTGTCAGCGCCAGCAATTTCATCAATTCCGTCACCATTGTAATCGCCCGTTGACACGATGGAACTTCCAAATTTGTTACTGCTAAGCCATTCATTTAAATACGTCTTCCCGTCATAGACTAAGCCGTTACTCAACACAATTTCTAACTGGTCGTCTTCATCGGTATTGGCAATTGAAAAGTCCATAGAGTCAAGAGCATCAGTACTAAACAAAGTCACATGCGGGGTAAGAAGTGGGGCAACTATAAGTTTTGTGCTGTTAGAATAATTGCTATCACTAATGAGATAGATGAGCTCCAACGAACCGTCAGCATTTAAATCGGCAATGTCGATACTTGATATATAACCTTCAGTTTCTAATAGGGCGATTGCGTGGCTTGTAAGACCATTTATTAAACTGATCCCATGTTCGGTAGCCACCAATATCTCCAGTTCAACATCATCATCATATTGCACGGGGATGACTTGATTTATATTGCCAGCTGTTGGCAACGCATAGGGATAAAGCCAGCTATGCTTAAATTCGCCATTTATACTTTTAAGTAAATATACGGACTTTCTAGAATTTGTTGTCAAGATTCTTTTGTTACCGTCGCCGCTAAAATCACCTACCCACATTGATTTATTGGTGCTAGGAATATCAAAAGAAGCGCTTGCAATTGGCAATGGTTTATCAGCTGTTACCGTTATTGATTGGCTGAATTGTTGTGAATTTGCCTCTTCGTTTACAAATCCAAACACAAAGTCGACTTCTTGACTTGAGAACATCATGTCCCCCGCCACATTCCAACTTACAGTACCATTCTCATCTATAGTAGCCCCCTCAGGTGCTGAAATAAGTGAGGCGGCAACTCCGTTACTTCCCTTAAAGTCGGGGTCTTGCACCACTGCACTAAACTGTAGATAATCACCGGTTTTAGCAGCGTTTGGCAGGTTACTTACTTGTAAAATTGCTGGTGAATCTTGTATTTCAAAGGAAGTTCTACCCCCCTCGATGATATTGACGCCATCCGACACAACCATGCTGACTTCGACTGAATCACCATAAATCGCCGTAAATGCGGGTAAAGTATTTGAGGTATTATTCTCAACAACTTGGCCGTTTATGTACCAACGATATGAAAGTGTTAGTTCGCTTTCTGGGGTATCCGGGTCTGAAAAATAACCCTGTTCTGCCACGATATCTGATGTTGTAAATAGATTCCAATAATCATAAACATTAGGGGAATTAACAATTGGAGGCAGTGAAAGTAAGTCTATAGGGGCTAGTGTTTTTTCGCTGAGGTCAGCATACATTAATTCATCATTAGAGCCAAAGTAAGCGCCGGTTTCATATATGTTGTCATTATTGGCATCTTCGAGATATTTGATGTGATCATACGAAAATTCGATTTTAATGGCTTTATCGGCTTCAAAGGAGATGGTTCTATATACATTAGTTTCGTTATTATTAAGCAACGCAAATTGCGTCTTCCCATATTCACCATCATATAAAGTGCCTGAATATGTATGTGAAAAGGAATCTAGTTGATCATTTATTTCTGACTCAATTTCAATTATATATTGGTTATTATTTGAGTCGGATACTAAAAGTTTTGAAGAAACAGTATAGGTGAGTTCATACGGGTTATCTTGTTCTATGCGGGAAGAAAAGACGTAACCTGTGTAAGAATAAGACTCATCATCACGAGACCAACGGAAGTTATCAAAGTAAAATCCTGCGACCTCATAGATGCTATTACTAATTTCACTGGCGACATTACCGTTAAGTACTGGGGAATAGTAATCCTGTTTGCAGTCAATAAATTGCATACTAATATTGCCAGTTTGATCGCTACTCAACTTACCTGAATAGGCAATCGAACCACCATAATTACAGGCAAAAGAAATGTCAATATTGCCATTTGCGTCTGCTCTTGGCGCGACTGAATCGACATTAAAATCAGGTAGAGATGAGCCATTATCACCAAAAGTTGATACATAAGCTCTTTGAACACTCTCTAAATTTAAAGCGGCAGTGTCTGTTTTGCCTTTATAGCGAATATCGATTAATGAATTAACATGGGCCTGTAATTCTGCCTTTGAATAGGCGCTGGCATTCATTATGACATCGTTAGTTGCTTCTTTGGTGTCGTCCGAAGTTGATTTTTCGTCTGAACTGCAACCTGATAAGGTAAGTAATAAAGTCGTTGTGAGGTAATAAAGCGAGCGGAATTTCATGCTTCTTCCTTAAGCCTTTGAAAGCCGCTTTAGAGCGGCTGCGGTTATAAAATTAGCCTTGTTCTAATACATCAAAAGAGACTTCAATATAGGCATTGCCGTCGTCTGATGTGAATGGAATGATTAACGTTGTGCTTTCGCATTTGTGGTTAATTGTATGATCTTTTCCAGAGACGACCACTGGCGTGGCCATGTCGAATTCATAGCCTTTTTCAGCAAGAATTTGTTTTGCACCGCCGGTAACCATATTTGTAATTTCACCAACCATGTCTGTTACTTCTTCGTCGATTGAATCTGGACGTTCGCCTAACATGCGTTCCATGATGGCCAGCGCTAAACCAGCCTCAAAAGTAACTGATAATGAACCTCGAGTTTGTGGCGACGCCATACCGATTAGGCCTGAAACATCACCACGAGAGATTTGCTGTTTCTTTAAAGCTGGTTTGCCTGGGGTAAGTTTTGTCATTGCCATTGTTTCAAGTACGTTCATCAGTGAACTTAAAAATGGGTTAATAAATTCTACATTCATATTTGTTTGGCTATATTTAGGTTATGTTCCATAAATGGAAATTCTAGTTCAAAAAGTACGTTACCACATTATTATTTAAATTTAGACCAATGATTGTATTTTCCTAGATTTTTGCATTTTTGCAGCTATACATTCGTTGGTCGGCAATTTCAAATAGCGCTTCTTTGCTTGTCGCTACATCAGGGTATATCGCAACACCGATACTCATCCCCAAACTAATTTTGTTACCAGAAATATCAAATGGCTTGGAAATAACCGCCTCAATTTTATTTTGAATAATTGAAATGATTTGTTCATCAAGAAGAGGTGTGATCAAAATTGCAAATTCGTCACCGCCATATCTAGCAAGGATATCTTCATCTCTAACTAATTTATTTAAGCGATTGGCGACTTGGTACAATATTTTGTCACCCACGGCGTGACCATAGGTGTCATTTACTTGTTTAAAACCGTCTAAGTCACAAAACATCAATGCGAAGCGGTCTGAGCGACGGGCGGTGCTTTTTGTTAATTTAGAAAGTTTGTTCTCTAAAAATAATCGGTTTGGAATGTTTGTTAGTGCATCGGTATTTGCTGACTTTGACAAAAGGCCTTCGGCACGTTTGAATTCCGTTACATCTTTTGCCATCACAATCATGCCCACGACTTCGCCGGTGGTTTTCGATATATGCGGCAAATACGTTGTATACATATAGCAAGGGCTGTTGGCCTTTTTAGGCATAAGCCAGGCTTGATAATTTACTGGGACTGCCTCTAACCAACATTTATCTAAATTTGGTTTGATTACCTGTTCGTACGTTTCTGTATCAAATACACTTTGTGGTCGGTTACCAATTAATTCTTTGGATTCAAAGCCATAAAAATTGGAGTAACTTTTACTCACAAATTCATATTTGTTTTCTTTGTCAAGGTAAGCGAAGAGATCTAGGCTATAATCCATTACCGTCGATATAACTTCATTAAAAAAAGACAGTTTGCTCATTACCACTCCATTCCCGGGTGCTAAGTGTAATTAATTTATAAACATTTATTAAATTTTAGCGCGCAATAATGACACTTTTTTTAGGGTTTTTGCAATAAAAACGCAAAAAATAACCAATATCGTTACCAACTTTGCTCGAAGGTAGGTACAATGCGCGCAAAATTTCGCACATATTTTATGTGTTAGCAAGTTGAAGCGCTCTTTGTTTTATCAGTTTTGCCTTTACTTGTAATTACAGTTGAATATTTAAGGATTCAAATAAATGACAGATGAAAACCGTAAAGGTTTAAGAAACGTTGCAATCATTGCACACGTTGACCACGGTAAAACGACATTGGTTGACAAATTGTTAGCCCAGTCTGGCACATTAGATTCACGCGTTAACGCTGAAGAGCGTGTAATGGACTCGAATGACATCGAGAAAGAGCGTGGGATCACAATCCTTGCTAAAAATACAGCTATCGATTGGCAGGACTATCGCGTAAATATCGTAGACACTCCAGGACACGCTGACTTCGGTGGTGAAGTTGAACGTGTCATGTCGATGGTTGACTCAGTATTGCTTATCGTTGATGCGCAAGAAGGGCCAATGCCGCAAACTCGTTTTGTAACGCAAAAAGCGTTCGCACAGGGTTTGAAGCCCATTTTAGTTATCAATAAAATTGATAAGCCAGGTTCTCGTCCTGATTGGGTTATGGACCAAGTATTCGACTTGTTCGATAACTTAGGCGCAACTGATGAACAGTTGGACTTTAAAGTTGTTTACGCATCTGCGCTTAACGGTTGGGCTTCTCATGAAGAAGGCGTAACTGGCACAGACATGACGCCGTTGTTTGAAACTATCATTGATCAAGTTCCTGAACCTGATGCAGACGTTGATGGCCCTTTCCAAATGCAGATCTCTCAGCTTGATTACAGCTCGTACTTAGGTGTAATTGGTATCGGTCGTGTTAAACGCGGTACGGTTAAGCCTAACCAACAAGTGACAATTCAAACAGCCGCAGGTCCTGTACATAACGGTAAAGTAGGTAAAGTATTTGGTTACTTAGGTCTAGACCGTTATGAAGCTGATAGTGCCCATGCTGGTGATATCATTGCGATTACAGGTCTTGGCGAACTTAAAATTTCTGACACTATTTGTTGTCCATCAGAAGTTGAAGGTCTACCTTTGTTGTCTGTTGACGAACCAACAGTAACAATGACTTTCCAAGTAAACACATCTCCATTTGCTGGTAAAGAAGGTAAATTTGTTACTTCTCGTAACATCAAAGAGCGTTTGGACAAAGAACTTGTACATAACGTTGCGTTACGTGTTGAACAACTCGCCGACGCCGACAAATTCAAAGTATCTGGCCGTGGTGAATTACACTTAGGTATTTTAATTGAAAACATGCGTCGTGAAGGATTCGAGTTAGCAGTATCTCGCCCTGAAGTAATCATGCGTGAAGTTAACGGTGAAACCCAAGAACCTTATGAAACAGTGACTATTGATGTTGAAGAACAGCATCAGGGTTCTATCATGGAAAAAATGGGTATCCGTAAAGCGGAACTTACTGATATGGCTCCAGATGGAAAAGGCCGTATTCGTATGGACTTCATCATGCCTAGTCGTGGTTTAATCGGATTCCAAACTGAATTTATGACGTTAACGTCTGGTTCTGGTTTGATCTACCATACATTCTACGAATATGGTCCACACAAAGGTGGCGAAATCGGTCAGCGTCTTAACGGTGTTCTTATTGCTAACGCGACTGGTAAAGCACTTACAAATGCAATCTTTAACTTGCAATCACGTGGCCGCATGATGATTGGACACGCTACTGATATCTATGAAGGTCAAGTAGTTGGTATCCATAGCCGTGACAATGACTTAACAGTTAACGTTCTTAAAGGTAAGCAGTTAACAAACGTACGTTCATCTGGTACAGATGAAGCGCAAACGTTAACACCGCATATCGTTATGACACTAGAACAAGCTCTTGAGTTTATCGACGACGATGAATTAGTAGAAGTGACACCGCTAAGCATTCGTATCCGTAAGAAATTCCTTACTGAAAACGAACGTAAGCGTAATTCACGTGTTAAACCAAACGACATTTAGTCGCACGGTTTAAATTAAAAGGCTCTTAGGAGCCTTTTTTTTCGACCTGCGTTTATATTTATCATTTCGACTATAAGTCATTTGATTAGTCGAAGGCTTACTATTGAGAAAAACATGTTAGCAAGTGGTTTTGGTCATGTATCACCTAAGTGGGTTTTGCACATCGCGAATCGTCCAGACTTACCTGAATTTCACCACGATGATTTTCGAGTACTAGCGGAAGGTGAAGTTGCGAGCATTATCCAAAATACGTCTAATCACTGGCGTAAAGTGTTTTCAATTATGGCGAAAATATCCTTTGCTTTGTATGACACCGGTTGCGAAAGTTGGCAGCAATATCGTGATACTAAACTGTTAACAGGTGCAGGGTTTGAGGCTTTGAACTATTTGCACTATGCTAAAGAAGGTGCTGATAATTATTTTTCGATTGTAGCGGGGTTCCAATACGCAGCAACTCAATTGAATCTGGATAAATTAATTACCCACCAAAGCACCAGTAAGCTGTTACGAATTGAAGGACGTGATTGCATCGTAACCCCGTATTTTGATTGGCGTCAGTTAAATAATGAATTACTCGATAAGTTGATTGGTGTTATGTCGTCATCAATGCTTAAGAATACAGTAGATAAATAATGGTTCGAATTAGAAATAGCCTTTTAGCGGTTGCGTTGTACCTTTTCAGTTATGGCGTTAATGCCTTTGATACATTGCCTAAAGTGATTAAATTAGCGACAACAAACTGGTGTCCCTACGCCTGTGAAAACTTAAATTCATCACAAGGTATGGTATATGAGTATGTCCAATATATTGGTGAACAACTAGGAACACGCATTGAAATTGAATTTTTACCTTGGTCTAGAGCGGTTAAATCGGTTGAGTCTGGGGTTTATGACGGGTTGCTTAGTGCAATTAAAACGGAAGCCCCAAGTCTAAAATTCACTACAACGCCGACGATGGAATACCAAGTTTGCTTTTTTAATCGTATGGAAGATGTTTCGAAATACCATGGAATTGATTCGTTAAAAAGTAAGCGGCTTGGGGCCATCGCAAGTTATGGCTATGGCGAGCCTATTGATAGTTATATTGCGGAAACAGAAAACACAGAAAGAGTGATAAAACTAACTGGATCAGCTGGCGTATCACGCTTGATCTCATTATTGAACAAAAAACGTATCGACTTATTTTTAGAAGATAAAAACGTGCTGGTATGGAACATTAAGAACCAAAGTCGATTTAAACGTAACCAGTTAAAAGAAGCCGGGTGCTTGCCAAAAACGCCATTTTTTATCGCCGTTAATCCAAAGTTGACCTGGTCCGATAGTTTTATTGATGCGTTAAATACCTCACTCAAGCTAATGGCAAATAAACAATATTTGAATAACGAAATTAAACCCAAATACCTGCGACTAAGACATTAGTAAGTCGATGGACCTCTTGAACAAGTAGTACGCGGATAAATAGGCGTAAATCCTGATTGAATTTACTTAACTAATTATCCACGTTAATTATGTTATGGCTTTTATAAGAGCTATTTATCCGATGAAATTAAGATTAACTCCTGCTGCGGAGGAATTAGGTATTCAGCCCCTTGCTCGGTAATTACTGCCATTTCTTCCACTGAAACTGTTTTAAATGTCCCATCAGCTCTTTTCCAGCTATGAAAGCCATCAAACGCAAAAACCATACCTACCTTTAATCGCTTTAATGCTGTGGGCCTAATCGTTTCACTGCGGGCACCACTTAAACTTGGTCCGGTGTCGTGGGCAACATAACCAACAGGGTGGCCTGTACTCCACATGACATATTCCGAACCGGTTTCATTCATTATTTTAGTTTGTGCTTGATCTACTTCAAGTCCAGTGACCCCAGGTTTCATGGCGGCAAATGCGGCAAATCCGCCGTCTCGTCCGCTGTCCCAATAATGCTGAATGTTTTTAGGTGGTTTTGTTGTACCTGGTTCAAGTACATAGGCAAAGCGTTGTATGTCGCTCACCCATCTGTCGTGGAGTTTAACGCCAAAATCTATTTGAATCATGTCTCCAGGCATGATGACTTTGTTTGTTGGGTGAGAATGTCCTCGGTCAGGTCCAGAATTGACATTCGGGTTTTGATCCGGTGCCCATCCGTCTTTAACGCCATGTTGAGCCATTTTTTGTTTCAAAAATCTCGCGACATCTGCGTCTGTTGTTTTACCCGGAATCACCATTTGGTACGCCTCAATTTGCCAAATAGATGCCAAACGAGCCGCTTCTTTCATAATCTCGACTTCTTCTGGCAATTTTACTGATAACCATTCATAAACAACATCGTCAGAGCTCACTAAGCGCTTTGTAAACTCTTTGCCTAGGGCTTTAGTGAGTCGACTATATTGGGAGTAACTCAAGCCATCGGCTTGGGCGTTTGAGTTAGACATATTAATTGCAATTTTACCGAACCCTTGATCGTGAATAAAGTTCGCAGCACTGTCGATGGCCTGCTGACCACGAGGGACAGGGATTACTTTCTGATGGATCTTTAAGTCAGCCAAAGCGGTGGCTTCACTTGATGGTGAAAATACCAGCGAATGAAAAACGCCATTTCGATTATAAAAAAGGTAAGCGGCTTCACCACCTGCATTTTCACAGCCGATATGGTCGGCGAGTGGATCATTATTATTTTCCCGGCACAATACCAGCCACAAATCTACATTTGCTGCTGTTAATGCGGCGGGTAGCAGTGTGCTGATCCGAGTTTTTCTAATTTCAGGCCAGGGTGATTGTGATTGTGCCGTACTCATAAAACTTGATAATGCCAACAGACCAACAACGAGTGGTCCACATAAAGCGCTCAATTTACTAACTTTTTTCAATTGGAGGTCCTCAAATAAAAATACGGAAAATACGTTATGGAGATGAGGTTCACACTACGACATCAAACAAATTGCGTCTATTAGCGCAAGTTGGTTAACAGCAAAATCAAGACGAAATGAGGTTAGGGGAAAAATAACAAATGAAAATGGGGGAATTTTGTAATTAAGAGGCGAACTCATATTTGGATATGAAGTCCACCACTTACTTTTATTCGCGCTAATCTAAACAGTGACAAGAAGAGCGCTAACATAGTTTGGGGGTTACCAGAATAACTTCCAACCCGCCCATTGAACATCAAAGCCTTCCATTGGGCTACGTTTAAACCCCGATCGAACAAATTGATTCATTTTACCTTCGGTATAGGCAAGTAACATATTTGCAAGTGCGGCGTCATCAATTGGAAAAGACTTACCTTCACGTAACTTTCGTTCACGTAGAACTTGTTTTAATTGGGTTTCTAACTTTTCAAATAAGGTCGCTACTCGTTCACGCAGACGATCATGCTCTCCCATCAAAGCATCTCCAGTTAAGATTGAAGTTATGCCCCTGTTCATTTCAGCAAACCCCAAAATTAGTTTTAAGATATTTGAAACGCGCCCTTCGGTTGTTTTATCTTTTTCTAGGATGATATTGATACGCGACAACAAAGTGCCTTCAATAAATTCAATTAACCCTTCAAACATCCGAGCTTTGCTAGGAAAGTGTCTATATAGCGCTGCTTCCGATACGCCAACTTTTTCGGCGAGTTTTGCCGTCGTAATTCTTTGACCAGAGTGACTTTCCAACATTTCTGCTAAACATTGCAGTATCTGTTCCTTACGATTCCCTTTTTTTGCGGCAGGCATAGTTTTCCCCAGCTCATTTATTATTAGTTAATTTGACGGTAATAGAGTCGAAATGATCTGCATTAGCTCATCTCCTAACTCACTTTTTGTATTAAGAGGTAAGTCCTTACTACCGCCAGCATAGAATACTTTAAGCGCATTTTGATCTGAATTAAAGCCTTGTCCGGAGATAGATACATCATTTGCACAGATCATGTCCAATTTTTTACGATTCATCTTGTCTATGGCGTACTGTTCAATATTTTGCGTTTCTGCAGCAAACCCTACAACAAAAGGGCGATTAGACTCTAGTTGCGCCACACTAGCGACAATGTCTGGGTTTTGGATAAGCGAGATAGTCAAACTGTCATCGCCTGACTTTTTTAACTTGTGATCTGATTGCTCAGCGACTCGATAATCAGCTACAGCAGCACAAGCAATAAAGACATCAGTATGTTCAGCAAGAGACATCACCATGGCATGCATATCGACAGCGCTTTCAACATCATGTCGCATAACACCGTTTGGTGTGGCTAAATTAACTGGGCCTGCGACCAAAGTTACATCGGCACCTAACTTGGCGGCTGCTTCGGCAATGGCAAAGCCCATTTTACCACTGCTGTGGTTTGATATATATCGAACCGGATCAATGGCTTCTCTAGTTGGACCCGCTGTTATTACCACGGCTTTACCTTTGAGTATTTGTTCTGCAGGCGTTAAGAAGTTAACAACATGTTCGACTATCTGCATAGGTTCAATCATTCGACCATGACCAATATCACCACAGGCTTGTTCACCACTGGCAGGGCCCCATATATGAACGCCTCTGTTGGCCAGTAACGCTAAGTTACTTTGAGTCGCAGCATGAGCATACATCTGCTGATTCATTGCCGGACAAATCGCGACAGGGGCTGGAGTGGCTAAAAGCAGAGTAGATGCTAAGTCCCCGGCAAGTCCCGCTGCCATTTTGGCTATGACGTCAGCGCTGGCAGGCGCAACGACAATTAAGTCGGCCCATTTTGCGAATTCAATATGGCCCATGGCCGCTTCTGCATTGGTATCGAGTAGATCTTCAGCGACGGGTTCGCCACTAACAGCTTGCAAAGTTAACGGCGTAATAAATGCCTTGGCACCAGAGGTCATAACAACTTTAACCTGAGCGCCTTGCTCTTTTACCCGTCGAACAAACTCGGGGGTTTTATAAGCAGCAATGCCACCTGTAACTATGAGTAAAATATTTTTATTTAATAACTGGACCATGCCGCCTAGCCAATCTGGTATAAGTATAAAGTTTGATGGCACATACCTTATCTTCTTTCTGTGATTTTCACCATAGAGGAGTGACAAAATTGTGCCTTAATACTGCTAAATTATAAGAGAAGGAAAATAACATGGATGATTGTGTTAGTGAGTATTTACCTCGGGAAAAGTTGTTGAATAATGGTGCACATTCGCTGTCGGATGTTGAATTGTTAGCGATATTCCTGCGAGTAGGAATTGCAGGGAAACCAGTATTGACTCTTGCTCATGACCTGCTTAAAGAGTTTGGAACATTACGCCATCTAATGTCAGTTGAGTGTAGTCAAATGTGTAAAATTAAGGGGCTTGGTCCTGCTAAGTTTGTGCAATTACAAGCGGCTCTTGAGATGTCTAAGCGTTATTTAAAAGAAGTCATGTTTGAGAAACCACTTATGGATTCTCCAAATGCAGTACGTGATTATTTGCATCAGTTGTTAAGCGATGAGCCTTATGAGCAGTTTTGGTTAGTACACCTAGACAATCAACATCGGGTGCTAAATGCAGAAGTGCTATTTAAAGGCACTATTGATGCGGCAGCGGTTTATCCAAGAGTGGTTATAGACTCAATTATAAAGAATAAAACTGCAGCGGTTATTTTCGCCCATAACCACCCATCAGGGATTTGTGAACCAAGCCACTCGGACATTCAACTAACGAAAAGGCTTAAAGAAATTTTACAAATGATTGATGTGCGAACGCTCGATCACTTTGTAGTAGGTCACAATACGGTAACGTCATTTGCAGAACGTGGTCTGTTGTAGCGCTACTTAACTCAAGATTTAGTGTGCATGTTATGAATTAAATAGAGCTAGGTAGCCAGCATTCTGCAATCTCGGATTTCTAGGCAGTTTCCAAAATTATACTTAAGTGAATTTTCTGGCAATCCACGAACCTACGAGCATAGCGACAACGAACACAAAGGTTTGCCAATAACCATAAATGAGTGACGCTATAGCAGGTCCTGGGCAATAACCTACAATTGCCCAGCCTGCGCCAAACATTGCGGCACCGGTTAATAATTTAGAGTCGATATCTTTGCTTGTTGGGATTTCAAACTTGTCGTGAAAAATTGGTTTGTCGTTTTTTAGGACAAAGCGAAATGCGACGAAAGACACAATTAATGCGCCAGCCATTACAAAACCAAGAGTAATATCCCACTCGCCAAATAAGTCTAAAAATGACTGAACTTTTACCGTATTTGTCATGCCCGAGATTGCTAGACCTGCGCCAAATAGGCTACCGGCGATAATTGCAAATAAGTTTATTTTACTAAGCCATTTATTGTTCATCTATATAACACCCCATATGTGTCGCAAAACAAAAACGGTGATAAACCCAATCGCCATAAATGTAATTGTCGCAATAATTGAACGGGGAGACTTTCTAGCAATTCCACAGATACCGTGACCACTTGTGCAGCCGTTTCCGAGCTGCGTACCAAACCCAACCAAAAGTCCGGCAATTATTAGCAAGTAGATATTGTCAGTTGGTGCTGCTGGAATTGCGATTGGCGTTAGCAAATGAATTAAAAAAGCACCTGAGACTAAACCAAGAATAAACGTAATCCGCCACTTTTTATCAGTTATCTGAGGCATAAAAAGTGAAAATGTAATACCGCAGATGCCTGCAATTCTGCCAAGTGTATATAGCAATAGCGTTGCGGATAAGCCAATTAAGCCACCACCTACTAAGGCCAATAGATAGATATGTTCCATCGCTTTGTTCTCGTGTTCTATAATTGATAAATTAGAGTTAATTACTGCATAGTCTAAATCATATTGACGGCTTAAGATTGTAATTTAAGGCAATACGGTAAAATTACTGTGAAAAAGGAGCGTAAAAATTTATCATTGGTGCATCAAACCTATCTGCATGGCATGTTATGACGTCAAAAACTTTACTTTTTGTTCCTGTATCTTCTAAAAAAGGTATAGGAGAGTATATGCGTTCCAATATTATTGCATCGCATTTCAAAAGTTTACACAGCGACGTTGATATCCATTTTGTTTTAAGTGAACAAGCCCCTTATAAACATGACTGCCAGTTTCCTGTTCATTTGACACCATCGTCGCCCACCAACTGTACCGACGAAGTTAATCAAATCATTGATAAGCTAAAGCCTGACATCGTTATTTTTGACGCGGCAGGACGGGGTCAGCAAATGAAGCATGCAATGAATACGGGCGCTAAAGTTGTTTTTATTAGCCAACACCCAAAAAAGCGAGCAAAAGGGCTTATGTTAAGTCGTTTGCCTTTTATTACTCAACATTGGATAGCACAACCTGAATTTGCCTTGCCTGCACTGAGTATATGGGAAAGAGTCAAACTCGCGTTATATCGAAAGCCTTTGCCCACTTATCTTGGTTGCCTATATCAGCAACCGAGTTTAACAGAAGAAAAAACGACTTTAGCGTCGTTTGGATTAGTTGAAAATGACTACGTTTTGTTGAGTGCAGGCTCTGGAGGCCATACGCTGGATGGTCAGCCTGCGTCAGTTGTCTTTAGCGATATCGCAATCAAAGTCAGTAGAGAGTTGAAGCTTAAATGTATTGTGGTACTCGGGTCTAGTTTTGCCGGTACAGTTCCCGCTAATACAGCATCTGTTTATTTTGTTAAAAAGTTGGAAAATAACAGTTTTATCGCACTTTTGGCCAATTGTCGGTTTGCGTTATTAAGTGGTGGCGGTTCGTTGTTACAAGGCATTGCGATGAAAAAAATGGTGGTAACGACATCGGTTGCTAAAGACCAACCTGCTAGGATCCGCGCCTGTGAGAAAGAACAATTAGTCTTAAGTGCAGAGCCTAATAGTCGGGATATTTATGCGGCGGTACAGCAAATTTTACAGTCAGAAACCAATTTAGCCCTTAACAACGCTCTTACTAAATGCTCATTAACAAACGGCATTGGACAAACTGAAAAGTTACTTTCGGGTCTTCTATAAAAGGTGTCGTGAATAAAATCCTCCGACTATTAATGAGTACCTTCTAAACCTGAATTGCATTACAATTTAATCATACGCGAAATTAAAATTAACAAGAGTTTTATATGAATGTCATATTTGATGTATTGCACCTCTATTACTTGCCTCAATATTTACCTGTTTTAAAAACGTTGCAAGCGGCAAGTGCAGATGTTCATTTTGTATTTTACAAACAGGGTGATGAGCCGCTAAATCAAGTGTGTCGAGAAGTAATAGAGCAAGAAAAATTAACGGCGACTTGGGTGGATGACTGGGAGGAAGCATTGGCTTTTTACCTATCTCAAAAAGCAGACTGGTTAATTTTTGGTAATAAAGTCGCTAATTTAGATGAACTTCACGCAGTAAGTAAGACAGTGATGATGCAACATGGCATTGGGCCTAAGCGTTGCTATTATCAAAATTCAGAATCACCTACAACCGTACGTTTTATCGAAGGTAAGCATAGACTAAAACGTTTGTTGGATTTATATCCTGACGGTAGCTTTATCGATACCGGTTATGCCAAGCTAGATCCCTTATTCCAACAGTTAGAAAATTCGATGACACTTGAGTCGTTAGGACTTGACCCATCGAAAAAAACGATATTATACGCGCCAACATTTTACCCAAGTTCTATTGAGTGTTTTTCAAAAAAGTTTGCTAAAGAATTCGCTGATTTTAACATTATTCTAAAACCTCACTTTTTTAGCTTAACTAAGAAAAAATACCATAAACAACGAAAACTGTTAGAAAATTGGGCGACACATGACAATGTGTATCTAGCCACTGTAAGCGACTATAACCTTATCCCATTTATGGCAATATCTGACTTAATGTTATCAGACGCATCATCAGCGATATTTGAGTTCGCAGCTTTAGGTAAACCTGTGGTTTGGTGTGATTTTTACAAATTACGTTGGAGTTATCGTGGCATATTTAAATATCGATTTGACCGAAGAATAGACGAAGATATCCAGTATTTTAATCAAGTTGCTTATCGAGCTGCGGATTATAGCGAACTTGTTGTAACTGTCCGTACTGCGGTAGATGCCGGTGTTAAGGCTGGTACAGCCGATGTAATCGAAAAGTTAGCAGGCAGTATCGATGGCCATTGTTCAAATCGAATTGTTGAGTATTTATTAGCTAATACAAAGTCAGGGAGTGACTCATGAAAAAAGTAATTACTTTTGGAACCTTTGATGTGTTTCACGCAGGTCATGTAAAAATCCTAGAACGGGCAAAATCGCTCGGCGATTATCTTATCGTTGGTGTGTCATCAGATGCATTAAACAAAAGTAAAAAAGATCGTTTCCCAATTTATTCACAAGCCGACAGATTACATATCGTTGAGTCTCTAAGATGTGTTGATGCTGTATTTGTCGAAGAGTCTCTAGATTTAAAAGCAACCTACATCAAAATGTTTGATGCTGACGTCCTGGTTATGGGAGACGATTGGAAAGGAAAATTTGATCACTTTAGTGATATTTGCGAAGTCACGTATTTCGAACGAACACCGTCTATTTCAACAACCGAAATTATAGAAGTGGTGCGAAGCGGGGTATATGAGAAAAATTAGGCTTGGCTAATTTATCTATGGCTTTTATTTACTCGATATCGATCGCATTAAACAGAAAAGATCATTAATTGAACATTTAAAATTGTCGATTTACAATACGGTTTCAAGGGCAAAATTTTGCACCAAAAGTTTCGCATAATTCACAATGTATGTGATGACCAATTTGAACCGCTTTAATTTAAATTTGGGGGATAAATGCTAAAAACTGTGATTCTGCGTCATATTCGTACAAATATAGCGTGTTTAGTCTAAAATTCTCAAGAATCGCTTGATCTTCTCAACCAAAAACTGTATAAATTGCGCCCTTTCGAATGCCCGGACAAATTAATTGGCCAATAGGGCTAATTAGATTGACGTCAGAATTTTTGTTTTGGAGTAAATGACATGGCTAAAGTTTGCCAAGTAACAGGTAAGCGCCCAACGGTTGGTAACAATCGTTCACATGCGCGTAACGCTACTCGACGTCGTTTCTTGCCTAACCTACAAACTCACCGTTTTTGGGTTGAAAGCGAGAAGCGCTTCGTTAAATTACGTTTATCTACTAAAGGTATGCGTATTATTGATAAAAAAGGTATTGATACAGTGCTTGCAGATATGCGTGCAGCTGGTCAAAAAATCTAAGGAACTAAATCATGCGTGATAAAATTCGTTTAGTTTCAACGGCTGGAACTGGTTATTTTTATACTACTGATAAAAATAAAAAGCTAATGCCTGAAAAGATGGAAATCAAAAAATTTGATCCAAAGATCCGTAAGCACGTGATCTTCAAAGAAGCTAAAATTAAGTAAGCTTTTTGAATTCTATTGAAACTTTTGCAAAAGTTTAAAAACCCAATCATTGATTGGGTTTTTTTATGCCTGAAATCTCCGTAAATGATTCAGCTCTTTCTCCTAAAGCTCATTTCTTGTAATCTAGCTACAACTTCCTTATTGATATGAAAAGCATGCGTATAAAACTGTCACGAATGGGCTGGAATAACGTCCTCATCTTTGCATCAATGTTTATGATCTTGTTATTTAATTATTCCCATCGAATGATGACACAAGGGCATGAAAGCGGAGAAACTAATACTTTGGTGGGCGCGAATACGATTATTCAAAGCATCGATTTTAATGGCATTAAAATCGAACGTTTAGGCGCAACATGGCGCTCGGTCAGTACGATTGAGCTCACTAAGCCTTTAAATACCGATTTAATTGTTGAAACATGGACGCAACAGCCTTTTGTTGCATTGCAATCGCCCCCTTTAATGTTAGACACCACTGAAATATATCTTGTGGTTGTCTGGGCCGCTGGTGAGTCGAGTGGTTGGGTCTATGAGTTCGCAGTGGATAAAGTTGAGCAGACGACTTATGTGAAAAATCACCAGCAAAATACTTGGTTCTATGTTGAACCAGCATCATTAACGCATTTAATACCTGAATCCTTGTTAGAGTTGTAATAGTCATGCCTGAGTTACCGGAAGTTGAAGTCAGTCGCATGGGGATAGAACCCCATGTATTGGATCAAAAAGTCGTTGCAGTTGTTATTCGTAACAAACAGCTACGCTGGCCAATACCTGATGAGGTTCAATTACTCGTAGGTTCGCCAATAACAGCGGTTACTCGTCGGGCTAAGTATCTGATGTTAGAAAGTGAAAAAGGCTCAGCCATTTTACACTTAGGTATGTCTGGCAAATTGCGGATCATTGATAAGGCGGTTCCAGTTGAAAAGCATGACCACGTTGACATCGAATTTGAAAATGGTTTAGTTTTACGGTTAAACGACCCAAGACGGTTTGGTGCTTTTTTGTGGCAGGAGGCAGGCCAGCAACATTCGTTATTGTTGAAACTTGGTCCAGAGCCTTTAACAGACGAATTTGATGACAAAAGATTATTCGAGAAATCCCGCAACAAAACGGGACCAGTAAAAAACTTTATTATGGATAATCATGTAGTTGTTGGTGTTGGTAATATTTATGCTAATGAAAGCTTGTTTAAAGCTGGGATAGATCCTCGACGACCGGCAGGAAAAATATCAAAAAAGCGTTATCAGTTATTGACCGAAAAGATTAAAGAGACGCTTGCTTTAGCTATTAAACAAGGCGGGACTACATTAAAAGATTTTACTCAAAGTGATGGTAATCCAGGTTACTTTGCGCAGGAGTTATTGGTTTACGGTCGGGGTGGAAAGGCTTGTACTAACTGCGAATCGACATTACTTGAGGTAAAAATTGGTCAACGAGCGACTGTGTTTTGTAAAGGTTGCCAACGTTAATATTTCACGATATGGTCGGAGCAGTTAACTAATATAGATACAAGTGAATACCATGGAATTTATTTCACAACTCAACCATACATTTAATTTAGGTGTGACAAAGCCTATTGGCTGGCGTAAAGGCCAACTTCTTGCCCTAAAACGACTTATGGTCGAAAATGAAAATGCGATTTATCGAGCGCTAAAAGCGGATCTCAACAAATCACAAACTGAAGCCCATGCGTCTGAATTCTCATACGTGCTAAATGACATCAAATACTTTATCAAACACCTTAAGTCCTTGAGTAAACCACGGGCAATAGGTACGCCTATGCTAACCCAACCTGGCCGCTCTTATTTGGTTCCTGAACCCTATGGCACAGTGTTAATTATGGGCGCGTGGAACTATCCAATCCAACTTGTATTAAGTCCGATGATAGCAGCAATCAGTGCTGGGAATTGTGTGGTACTAAAACCGTCAGAACTCGCTATGAACGTTTCAAATTTAATTGCTGAGCTCATCCCCAAATATATGGATAAATCCGCTGTAGCTGTTTATGAGGGCGGGGTAGAAGCGACTACGGCGTTATTGCAGCAGCGTTTCGATTACATAATGTACACCGGAAGTGAAACCGTAGGTAAAATCGTTATGCGCGCAGCAAGTGAGCATTTAACCCCGGTGGCATTAGAGTTAGGTGGTAAGAGTCCGTGTATCGTCGATGACAAAACTAATATGTCGGTGACAGCAGACCGTATCATTTGGGCCAAGTATTTAAATGCCGGGCAAACGTGCATCGCCCCAGATTATATTTTGGTGACTAAAAAAACACGACCGCTATTAATCGAAGCCCTCAAAAAGAGTGTAGTAAAGCAATATGGTGAAGATCCTAAACGATCGAATGATTTCGGGCGCATTGTAAACGACAGGCACTTTGCAAGAATATCGGGCTATTTGGCGGCGCAAAATGAAAATGTCGTATTTGGTGGGGAAAGTGATTCAAAAGATAATTACATTTCACCGACATTTGTATTAAATCCCGACTTAATGAGTGATCTGATGGTGGAAGAAATTTTCGGCCCAGTGTTGCCTATTGTTGAAGTTGATTCGATGCAGGAAGCCAAGGATTTTGTTAATCAACGCGAGAAACCATTAGCCTTGTATTTGTTCAGCCAAGACAACCAAACAGTTGAAATGATTAAGCAGCAAACAAGCTCAGGTACACTTTGTATCAATGATGCTGTCATCTTTATGGTGAATCATGAAATGCCGTTTGGTGGCGTCGGGAATTCAGGTATGGGCTGTTATCATGGCAAATGGGGATTTGATACATTTAGTCATATCAAGCCCGTGATGCATAGGAGCTTTTTTGCTGACATGCCAATCAGATATGCACCATTTACAAAATTAAAATCAATGATGTTAAAACTGGCAACCAAATTATAATTTAGGCTTGTCGGATACGACAGAAGTTGTGATGTCGGCGAGGTCCTCGCGGAAACCACTGTATTGGCAATAGACGCTGTCATCAAATTTAGCGATGACATTAGATGTGCAATACTTGTGGGCGACATCACTGTCGATATAAATAAGGTCTCCAGCATTACACGGGTGCGGACTTTTACGCACGTAAACACTCGCACAGCGCGTGTACTGTGGTTTATATGCTCGTGGATCCCATTTGTTTGTCATTCGTTCGTATTGAAAAATCGCAATGATCGAAAAAACAAACATTAGGCAGATGTAAAAAACAAATTTATACATGGTTACCTAGTTTAAATGGAGCTAAGGAAGTAAATCTTCCACACTCCTAAGACTCATATTTAAAAGTGAAATTGTAAAGCATTCCCCATAATCTCGACAATTGGGAATTGGCATAAAATTAATGCTAGAGGGAATAAAATACATCGAATCTCTTCCCCCCACTTAACTAATTTTAGCGTAAATAACAGGCCATAAAAAAGTCTGAGGAAATGCAGGTTTTCGACTAAAATTGGTTAATGTAAAGTCAATTTAACACATACTGGTTCTACTTCAAAATTAGCTATTTAAGTATATGTGCGTTTAGATTAAGGCAAATGAATCACTTTTGTTTTATATTAAAACTATTTAGTAGTGACGACTTATTAAGCAGTGATAAGTAAATTGTTGATTAATCAGGGATAGAACACGCCAAAAGGAGATAATTGGCTGTAATTAAGTCGATAGAAAATTACCGTCGATTATTCGGCATTCGATGTGGTTATTTTAGGGAACTTCATTTGTCAGATTTACAATCTAAGCCTCGTTTTTTAACGGTACTGTCGATATCAATATTATTATTTGTATTTATACCGGTTACTTTTTCAGCGGTTTATTTTATTAATAATACCTATCAAGATGCGTTAGTTCGGGCACAAAACAATGTTGATTTAGAAGCTAAAACGACGGCCCTTGAAGTTAAAAATAAGCTAGCGACGTTACATTACGAACTACTCACGTTTAGTCAAAGCCCAGTTATGGGTGAAGTTGCCGTTAATCTGCTGTACTCACAGTTTGTGGTAAAACAGTTGCAAAAATTGGTGCAACGCAACACTTTAATCACTGGCGCCTTTATCGCAGATGGTTCGGATTTTATTGTTGAAGGGTATCCCTACGAAATTCTACGTATAGGCACTGGTGAATTTCAGAAAATGACCAATAAACTAATATCCATTGCGGTTGATGATAATACCTCTAAGTTATTAATATTGGATCATCAGACCCTTACAACGGACTATATGGAGTTACTCAATGACGGCGCTAACATCTTATTTTATTTACCTTTAAAGAAAAAAGTCGACTCTTTAGTAAGCCCATTTAAAGTCACTGCTGGTTTATTTGTTTTAATTGACACCGATAAATTAACGACCGCAAAATTATCATCTGATGGGCTGCCAGATATAATAGAAATGGATATCGGTGGAAGAAAAGTCATGGCCGATGAAAAGCAAACCGGTGTTGATTATCTGGTGGCTAATACCTCAACTGATCTCACGTTATCGCATTTCGATAAAGAAGAACCACATCAACTCAACCTGACTTATTATAGCGCTACGAGTCATTACACAACAGACATCGAGTCTGCTGTCATAAATACATTAATATTTATGCTCATCATGTTAATTGTTGTTTTGCTCGCCTTAGCATTTTTCGCTTCTCATATTACCGGACCGCTACGTCATCTACTTGATTTTAGTCGCCGGTTGTCTAAAGGCAATTATACCGAATTTGACTACGATGCAAATTATCAAGAGTTTAATGAACTCATCAGCCATTTAAACGGTATGGCGACCACGATTCAAAAGCAGTTGTCAGGATTGGAAAAAGAAAAAGAAAATGCCGAGGCGTCAGAGAAGATAAAAGCTCGCTTTTTAGCAAATATGAGTCACGAAATCCGAACACCACTCAACGGGATCTTAGGGTTACTTAATATGCTAGATAAGCATGAGCTGGATCACCAAGCTAAAGATTGGGTAACAGCCTCGTTATCAACGTCAAACTTATTGCTTCATATCGTTAACGACATACTCGATTTTTCTAAACTAGAAGAAGACAAAGTAGAAATAGAAAGTACAACCTTTTCAGTTAGGGAAATCGTGGCGTCGGTTATCAATCCGCATGAAAGCTTAATCGAAGATAAAGGGCTTAGTTTAACCATTAATTTTGAACATAATATGCGTGAGTTTTGGATTGGCGACCCGATGAGGATCAGTCAGGTTCTATTAAACCTTATTTCCAATGCGACAAAGTTTACCAATGTTGGTGGCATTAGACTCAACGTATCAGCAATATTTATACATCACCAATGGTTTCTCGAATTGGAGATCGTCGATACTGGCATTGGGATCTCGGCGGAACAACAAAGTAAACTGTTTCAGTCATTCCAACAAGCTGATATTTCGACTACCAGAAAGTTTGGTGGTACAGGCTTAGGGCTGTCTATTGCACATAAACTTGTTCATTTAATGGGGGGCGAGATCAGCGTTAAAAGTGAAGTCGGTAAAGGTACCACTTTTAAAGTATCAGTGGCTGTACTCGAAACACAGCAAAAAGAACAGTCTGAAGATATACATGTTTACGTGCCAGATTTAACTCATATCACTATTTTAGTCGCAGAAGACAATAAAATTAATCAGTTGATTATTAGCCATATATTAAAACCGACAATGGTGAAACTTGTTATTGTCGAAGATGGTAAACAAGCAGTAGAAGCTTGTAAAACGCAAAATTTCGATATCATTCTTATGGATGTTCAAATGCCTATAATGGATGGGTTACAGGCAACTGTAGCGCTTAGAAAACAAGGTTTTGAAATGCCCATTATTATGCAAACCGCCAACGTATTAGTGGATGAAATCGATTCATATTTGAAAAGTGGCGCCACCGCTCATATTGCCAAGCCTATCGTTGACTCTGTGCTTTATAAAACGATACAGCATTGCTTAACCCCAGAGTTATTTGAGGGACAAATCTTTGAACAAGAGTAGATGTCTAGGTTTTATATTATTGCTGACGAGTCACTTTACACTTTACAGTGAAGAACTTACCGTTGCCTTTACGCAAGAAACTTATGACTTAACATCAATGTTTAATCGTTTTTCTAAGCAAACGGGTACTCAAATCAGAATTGCGACGTTAGGTTCAGAGGATTTGAAAGTTGAACTGTTACAACGAGCCGGCGAAAACATGTTGCCGGACGCCATTGTTGTCCCAGCCGATTACATAGGACTAGAAGAGATAAAATATAGCCCAATCCCCGCCTCATTAAATCATCCAGATACAAATAAAAGTTTGATAAACGGGCTAAGACTTGACGGCAGACAAGTCGCTATCCCGATAATCGCCGGTAATCATTTGGTCTTATATTTTAATAAAACTCATATTGCCGACCCAGCTAAAGAGTGGCGTGAGTTGATTGAGCAAAGATCTATATTAACAACAGGGACAAGCTTGATTGGTTGGAGCTATAACGAGATGTATTGGTTTTTACCATTTTTGACGGCATTTGGGGAGCCACCATTAGTGAACCAAAAAATCCAACTAAATACACAGGGCATGAAAAACGCATTGTCATATTATTGGTCGTTTTCGCAGCAAAATGTTGTGGATGAGAAATGCGATTACCAGTGTACTTTTGACCGATTTTCCGACGGTAATATGGCCTATATGATTAACGGCGTATGGGCCAGCGGAAAATTGATAAAAAATATGGGGGACAATGTTGGGATTGCTGAATTGCCCCACATCGAAAATAAAATCATGCGGCCTTATTATTCTGCTTACGTTATTGCCTTTCCAAACAACTCATTATCGTCAAACAAGGCAGCAATTTTGAAAAAGCTTGCGATGTTTTTTCAATCGCACGAAACCCAAACACTGTTGTGGTCAGAGATACATGCATTGCCGGTCAATCAAGTCGTTAGCAAAGAAATCTATAACAATGCGAATAGCAATGAAAAGGCCATATTTAAGCAATTGGAACATGCTATTCCGTTGCCAACAACACGGGAGATGGCTATAGCTTGGGCGGCAATGGGGAAAGGGATCGGACGTTATCGTGCGGGTATCCTTGATTTAGAACAGGTGTCCGACTATATGCAACATGTGGCGGACAAATCGCTCAAAGAACTCGATGAGAATTAGCCAATTCAGAAGGCAACTAAACGTATAAAGGCTAACAAGATATAAAAACGACGAGTGATGTTAAGTCTCTCGTCGTTGATATAAATTACTACTGTCTAACGGCAATCAATTAGCTAATTTTTTGAAATAGATATTGGCAGCTGTTTTCACTTTGGGCGCTAATATGAACGCTGACAACATTGTCGGAATTGCCATTAACCCGTACATTCCCATCATGAAATTAAAGACGACATCGAGCGTCACAATACAACCGACAATGATCATAAACAAATAAAACCACTTGTAGTATTTTCGGCTAGATTCACCCCACAAAAAGACAAAGCATTTTTCACCATAATACCAATAGGTAAACATAGTGCTCGCGGCTAAGAAAAGTATTTGAATTGCCAACAAGACTTGACCAGTTAAGCCTAATTCTTGGCCAAAGACCTGCATTGTTAGTTCAACCCCTTTGACTCCTTCAACGCCCTGCCACATGCCCGAAGCTAATATGACAAGAGCGGTACAAGTACAAATGATAAGTGTGTCGACAATTGGACCTAACATGCCAACAAGGCCTTCACGGATCGGTTCGTTGGTTTTTGCTGCACCGTGGGCCATGACTTCAGTGCCGATACCAGCTTCATTAGAAAATACACCCCGGGAAACGCCAATGATAATCACGCCTATAATGCCACCAGAGATAGCCTTAGGGTTAAATGCTTCGGTAAAAATAGACCCGATGAGTGCTGGGATTTCACCAAGATGGTTAAATAACACAGCAAGCGTCATTAGCAGATAAGTAATAGCCATTGTTGGGACAAGTCGACTCGTGACATATGCAACACGTTGTAGGCCACCGAGAATAACACCCGCAACAAGTGTAGTGACAATCGCAGCCATTATATAATTAAACATTTCAGGAGAAGAAATCCAGTTTTCTGGGATTAACTCCTCACGGAATGCAGCAGTAAGCTGATTGGCTTGAAACGACGGAATTGTGCCGAACAAACCGGCAAAGGCGAATAGCATAGCCAGTGGTTTCCAGTTTTTTCCTAGACCTTCCATGATGACATACATTGGTCCGCCTTGAAGTTCACCATTTGCATCCTTTTGACGAAACATAACGCCCAACGAACAGGTAAAAAACTTGGTCGAAACACCCAGTAACGCTGTTAACCACATCCAAAATACGGCACCGGGACCACCGGCTGTAATGGCTAATGCAACACCGGATATATTGCCCATGCCAACGGTACCCGCTAGTGCCGCAGATAAGGCTTGAGAATGGGTAAGTTGTCCGTCTTCAGAGTCTTTGTCGTGTTTGCCCGTCAATAGGCTTATGCCGTGGCCAATATAACGAAATGGCACTAATCGTGAGTAAAGTGAAAAGAATAATCCACCGCCGACTAATAAAATAATGAGAGGTGGCCCCCAAACAAAATTGACAAATGCCGCGGTGATTTCTGATAAAAAGTCCATTGAACTAACCTTCTTGGATTTTGAGACTACGTTGCCACCAAATAATGACAAATAACGTGATTAATAACAGTGGTAAACACAAACTTAACATGGTCGTCCAACCAAACTGTTGGATGATCCAACCCGCTGAAAGTGACGCAATTGCTTGGCAACTAAACATAATTAAGTCGTTAAACCCTTGGATTTTAAATTTTTCCTCTGGCTTATAACTCATCGGTAATAATGCTGTTGCAGTTACAAACAGGAAGTTCCAACCAATGCCTAGTTGGACCAAAGCGAGCCAGTAATGTACGTATTGTTGGCCAATGAATCCGATGGTTAAGCAAACTAAAAAGGCCAATAAACCAGCAAATAATACATTTTTGTGGCCAAACTTACGGATTAATATTCCAGTAAAAAAAGACGGCAAATACATAGCGATTATATGTGACTGAATAACCCACTTAGTTTCTGCCAAATCAAAGTGATGATGGACGTGCATGCTTATTGGGGTTGCCGTCATAATAAAGCTCATGACACTAAAACCCACCGTTCCTGACAGTATTGCAACGACAAATATCGGTTGTTTTATTATTTCAGTTAATGCACGACCTTGGTAACGACCGACTGTCTTTACAGCCGCAGGAGCATTAAAAAATTGGATAAAAATGAGGGATAATGAAAATAATACGGTTAGGCCGATAAATGAGCCTACATACTCAGTGCTAAACCAGTCTTTACCAACAAAGGCAATTTCGGGGCCTAAAAATGCCGCAAATAAACCAGCAATTAGCAGTACCGAAACGGCCAAACCGCCGTACTGTTCATCAACCGACTCCATGGCTGCGAATCTGAATTGCTGTGCGCTAGCGATAAGCCCACCATATAGCAGGACACTTAAACAAAATAGCCAAAAACTTTGAATATAAATTGCATAAGCACTAAATAACGTATTGGCTATCCCCCACAAAATAGCGAGTTGAAATCCTCTTTTTCGACCGACGGATGCTAATATTTTGACGACAGGCAACATAAATAAAGCGGTACCAACGATCATAAAGGCAATGGGCAATGTCGCGAATTTTTCATCAGGTGCGAGCTTAATGCCAATAAAACCCCCAACAAACACAACAACAGGGCCAATAGAACCTATTAGTGATTGAGCGCACATTAACATCCAAACATTACGATTTAGGTGGCTGAAATTAGAAAAAAAAGATGGCAATTTGGAACTCTTGTGCTTGAATTGATTCTAATAGAATATACAAATCAAAACCGTCTGTCCGCAAATAATCGGACTAGCATTCCATTTAAAGCATAAGTAAATAGCGAATTATGCATTTTACTGTTTGTTATCATGGTCACTTTAAAAAGGAGAGACACAATGAAATTAGGATTGCTGATAATTTTTTTCCTGACTCTGCCCACTGCAGCTTACTTTGACGAAAATGCCAAGAATGTGAATGTTACGTGGCATCAACCTGCTAAATATACCGATGTTCGAGGCACCAACGAGTCAAAAGCTCGGTTTCAAAAAAGGGTATTTAATCAACTAGAAAAACACATTGTTAAGCTCGCTGCGTCTTTGCCTAAAGACATTCAATTGGATATGACCATTACGGATGTTAATTTGGCGGGCGATGTTCAATTTAACTTTTCCATGAACCGAGAGATCCGCATCGTAAAAAGTATTTATTGGCCTAAGATCGCCTTTGACTTTAAAATTACCCAAAGCGACAAGCTACTCGATCAAGGTTCCGTTGTTATAAAAGATATGTCGTTTATGCACCGAGGCGGACTATTGAGAAGTTCAGCTGATTCATTTAAATATGACAAGCGACTGCTTACAAATTGGTTTAACAATGAGTTGCAACAAAAAGTCACAAATTTTGGAAAGATCAATTCTGCAGTTATGTCTGAGTAAGTGCATAAGTATGAATGCGCGAAGTGAATGTTTAGCTTAATCTCGTGTCGTTAATTTACGTCAAGCGGCTAATGATAAGTGATAATGTTCGCTGTGAATTTTCTTCAACATATGATTGAAGCTCTGTTATTATACCGCACAATTATCCTCTGAACCGAACGTGTAGGCTTATGAAACAACAAATTTTAACCATGTTGCAAATGCAAGATGACATGAACACGAAAGTGCATCCTCAGTGGCGCGAGCAGGGTTTTGCTTGGCACCGTGCAATTTGGGTTGAATTAGCAGAAATGTTAGATCATTACGGTTGGAAATGGTGGAAACATCAATCCCCAGATATTGAACAAGTACACTTAGAACTCATCGATATTTTTCATTTTGGTTTGAGCGCGCGTCTAGTCACCGGCCAATCTGTGTCTGAGATTGCAGACGAAATTGCGGCGGAGTTATTAACGCCGAAACCAGCAGATACGTTTGCTGAGACAATAGAAGCAATGGTTGCAAGCACGTTGGCGACTAAAAGCTTCGATGTACTGACGTTTGCCGGATTAATGCAACAGACTGACTTGAGCTTTGAAGAATTGTTCCGCCATTATGTAGGGAAAAATGTACTCAACTTTTTCCGTCAAGATCACGGATATAAAACAGGTGAGTACATAAAAATTTGGAACGGCAAGGAAGACAATGAGGTATTGATGGACGTTTTGCGTGCGACTGATGCCACTGCTGAAGACTTTAAAGATAAAGTGTATAACGGATTAAAAGCTGCTTACCCAGCTTAATAATTGATGATAAATAATCATAAAAAATGCGCCACTAGGCGCATTTTTTGTGTTTAATATTCAGAGTTAATTAAACCACAGCTTTAAACTCAGCTAAGGTTTTATGCAGTAAATGCAGTTGTTTTACAACCGTCTCCAATTCCGCTTGATGACTGGTTAAGTCCCCAGACTCTTTTAGATGTAAAATTTTAGCCGCGGTTTCTTCTAGATAAGGCATGAATTTATTCGCTTTAATTGAAAATAAATCCTCCTGTTTAAAAATGTGCCCAAACTTTCCATGACCTTGTTTTTTAAGGTCATTTATGCGAATGTCTGCATCAACAGCTTTACGGTATAACGATTTTAAATTCTCTTCTAAGCTCGAGATAATATTTTCCACTCAAGTACTCTTTGTTTTGTCCGATAAATCAATATGGCTAGTTTACACTTTTTAATCTTATTAGTTGAGGTTATAAATAAAATTAGCTTGTTCCATTAATATAGGTGTTCATTTATGAATTTATCTCCAATGGGGCCAGGTACGCCAATCTCGGGTGCGATGGAAGGTGGTGAAGCATTAAGCGCCAATTTGGCTAAGAGTGCGCAAGAACTCGAAGGCAAAGCGGTATTAGCTTTACTTTCTGCGTCTGCCCAAGTTAGTACTCAGGCATCTGTGGGTAGCACGGGTAGTGTTATCGGCCAGCACATTAACATTAAAGTGTAGGTCAATTTTTAATAGGGGAGAACAGGTGTCTTGCTTGTTTCTCCTCCTATTTCCCGCACAAGTTTTGGTACTAAAAATCCAGGTAATTCAGCTAACATACCTCGATATATTTGTTTAACTTCATCCTCAGGGACATCAAAATGTGCCGCGCCGACGACTTTATCTAACAGGTGCAAATAATACGGCAGGATATCAACATCGTATAACCGTTCGCTTAATTCCACCTGTTGTTTAATCGTATTGTTAATCCCTTTTAATATGACGGCCTGATTAAACAAATGAATGCCTTGGATTCTTAGCTGGTGGCATTTTCCTGCTAACATATCGCTGATCTCGTTTTGATGATTGATATGAAAAACAATGGACGACTTAAGTCTAGTTTTACTTAGAATTGCTATTAGCTTTTCTGTTATTCTATTTGGCATAACTACCGGTAAACGGGTATGAAGTCGTAGTCGTTTGATGTGTTTTATCAATTCAAGTTGCTCGACAAACCAAGCGATGTGCTCGTCTTTTGCCATTAATGGGTCGCCGCCACTTAGTATCACTTCATTTATTTCTGGGTGCGATTCGATATACGCTAAATGTTGCAGTAATTGCTGTTTGTTAACTTGGTTCTCTTCGTATGGGAAGTCGCGTCTAAAACAATACCGGCAATTAACCGCACAACCGCTTTTAAAGATAATCAAAACCCTAGAGCGGTATTTATGTAGGAGGCCAGGAGTCGAATTGTTCTGTTCTAACAAGGGATCCGAAGTAAAACCGTCTACTTGTTTAAATTCACTTTTACGTGGTAACACCTGTAATAATAAGGGATCGGTAGGGTTGTTTTTTTGCATAAGTTCAGCGAAAAAGCGCGGAACACGCATCGGAAATAGTTTTCTAGCGTCAATGTCAGCAGCAAAATCTAAAGGGTCAAGAGACAAAAAATTAAGTAGCGCTAGTGGATCACTGAAACTTTGCTTCAATTCTTTTTGCCATAGGGACTCTACAGAGCGCTCAGCTTGATGTATCATTCGTCTCACTTTCATTTAGGTAATTATTCAGAGGGTGAAATGGCAACATTTAGCACCAACCAATTTAAAGCTGGCCTTAAGTTAATGATTGACGGCGAGCCTTGCAACATTTTAGAGAATGAAATCGTAAAGCCGGGCAAAGGCCAAGCGTTTAACCGCGTTAAGATCCGTAAACTGGTCAGCGGTAAAGTTCTAGAAAAAACCTTCAAATCAGGCGAATCTGTTGAAGGCGCTGATGTCATGGATACTGACTTAGCGTATCTATATACAGATGGCGAATTTTGGCATTTCATGAACAACGAAACATTTGAACAGATCGCTGCCGATGAAAAAGCGGTAGCTGACTGTGTAAAATGGTTAGTAGAAGGTGATGTTTGTACTATCACTTTATGGAATGGTAACCCAATTGCCGTATTGTCACCAAATTTTGTTGAACTTGAAATCACGGAAACGGATCCAGGTCTAAAAGGTGATACGGCCGGAACGGGTGGTAAACCTGCAACATTATCTACCGGTGCCGTTGTCCGCGTTCCACTATTTGTGCAAATTGGCGAAGTTATTCGTGTAGATACACGTAATGGCGAATACGTCGGTCGCGCGCAAAAGTAAACTTTAAGCGGCCTGTCACCTGTGACAGGCCGAATTTATTACGGTTTAAAATGAACTGGCAACCTACTGCAACCCATTCCACTTTAATAAAAAGAGCCAAGTTTATCGCTCAGATAAGAGCGTTTTTTACCAGCCGCAATGTACTTGAAGTTGAGACTCCGTTACTGAGTCGAAATACCATCACAGATCTCCATTTAGACCCATTTGAAACACATTTTGAATATGCAGCAGAAGAACGTTTAGCGCGACTTTATTTGCAAACCTCACCTGAATTTCATATGAAACGATTGTTAGCGGCGGGCAGTGGTCCTATATTCCAGATATGCAAAGCGTTTCGAAACGAAGCTGCGGGAACTTTGCATAACCCAGAATTTACGATGTTGGAATGGTATAGACTCGGATTTGACGACCACCAACTTATGTCTGAATTAGACGAGTTGGTTCAGTTACTACTAAATACTAAGCCAGCGTTGAAGCTTTCTTACCAAAGCGTATTTCAGCGTTTTATTAAAATTGACCCTTTGACCATCACGTTAGAGCAATTAAAACAAACCATAACCACTTACTCACAAGATGACTGGTTACAGCAAGAATCAAGTCGAGACACACTTCTACAGTGGTTGTTTAGCATGGTCATTGAACCACAATTAGGTGACGACATAACACCCTGTTTTGTCTTTGACTTTCCCGCTACACAGGCAGCTTTAGCAAAGATTAATCAAACCAATAGCCAAGTTGCACATCGGTTTGAGTTGTATTTCAAAGGTATTGAGTTGGCTAATGGGTATTTTGAACTCCAAGACAGTAAAGAACAACAATGCCGATTTATCTCTGATAATAGACAGCGTGAAATTGAAGGCAAACCTCAACGCGGTGCCGATCAGTTTTTATTGGCTGCGTTAGACAGTGGATTGCCAAGTTGTGCTGGGGTTGCGTTAGGTGTTGATCGATTATTTATGTTGGCGGCACAATTACCGACAATAAGCCAAGCCTTATCTTTTGACATTTCCAATGCTTAGATACCTGTTTATAAAGATATCGGAGTTGAGGAACCAATAGACGTACTAAAAATTCGACCCACTTATGTGATTATTCAAGCGCTACTTGGCGAAGTGCGGAATTAGATATCTGGCGCGGGTTATTGGCAAAAATACCATCTACATTCATTTCATAAAGCCAGTCTATTTCTTCTTCTTGATCAACGGTAAACACATAGATATGAACACCGAGTTGCTGATAGCGGCGAATTAGTACTTCGGAGATATTGTCCATATCTAAATGAACACTATAGATTGGAAAATCCGGAAGCAGCAGGTCGTCGCCGGCGGGATGAGTACCGAGCAAAAGGCCTAGTTTGATAAAGGAGCTCAGTTTGGCAAAGTCGGCTAAATATTGATGATTAAAAGACGAGATAATAATTAGGTTCAAGTCAAACTGAGACTGCTCACAACCTTCAAGTAGCTGCCGATAAAACAACTCTATATTGTGAATGTTTTTGAGTTCTATATTTAGAATCAATCCTGAATTGGCTAAGGCGGCCAAAGTCCAAGCTAAGGTCGGCAGCGGTTTGTCATCTTTACCATTAAGTTGTGCTAAGTCGCTTGCGGTTAAGTCAACAGTACGTTTATTGAGACCAAGTATCCGTGTCATCCATCGGTCATGAAAAACAACAAATTGATCGTCGACAGTTTGATACAAATCGATTTCAATGCCGTCCATACCGTCACGACTACATTGTTGTATTGCCGTTTGACTGTTTTCTGGGTAAATAGCGGATTCACCGCGGTGTGCAAAGACCTTCATGTAAACCTCTTACACTTTTGACTTTTTATGACCTTGTGTCGTTTCAAATATGGCGGCGGAAATAATGATTAAGCCACCAATGAGTGTCATCATGTTTGGAACTTCAGCTAAAATAAACATCGACAATATTACGCCATATAATGGTTGTAAGCAGGCCACTAATCCGGCTGTTTTGGCTCCTGTTACATTGATAGATGAGGCAAACAAAACATGTGCCATAGCCGAAAAGAAGATGGCAAAAACAATAAGCAATTGAATATTGTTCATTTCAAGTTCAAGTGGGGTTGTGTCACTAAATGGCAGGAATATTATGGCCGTTACTAAAAACTGATAAAACATCCCTTGAGTCCCAGAATAGCCTTTAAAGTGATGTTGAATACCAATATTCCTAAGTGCAAAACACAAAGCTGAAAACAAACCCGCTAAAACGCCGACCACAAACTGATCATCTACAACGACAGAATCTAACCAAATATTAGGAAACAATAGACTAATCGCAAATAAAACTAAGACACTGATTATAATGTCTGTTTTTGACGGTCGTCGACCGTAGATAAGTGGTTCTAAAATGACAACCATCACGGGGTAAGTAAACATAGAAATCATACCAATAGCGACAGTGGTGTATTGAATACTAATGAAGTAGGTTAACCAATGCAGAGCCGCCAAAATACCTAAAATGACGGCAACCAAATAGTCTTTTTTATTGTTTAGTTTTAACGTCGACTTTGTGACCCACAGAAATAGACCAAGACATACCGCAGTAAATAAACCGCGGTATGCGATAATGTCGAGCGCAGATAAATCGATTAATTTCGCGAATAACCCTGATACACCTAATAACGCTACTCCGAGGTGCAATTGCAACATCGGAGACATACTAAAATTTGATTTCAAAAACGTTGCTCGCGTTTAATTTGGTTATTTTATGTTAGCGAAGTGCTCACCCATACGCGTAACTGTTTCGTTAGTTACCGACTCTAAAAACTCAACTTTGTCCTTAGGGAATAAACAAACCACAGTGGAGCCGAGCTTAAATCGACCCATTTCTTCACCTTTTTCAAGGGTGATCACATTGTCGCCTTCACTTGGATATTGCCAGCGATTTACGCTTTTTCCTCTAGGCGGTGTAATTTCACCAGCCCATACAGTTTCAATACTTCGCACAATCGTTGCGCCAACTAAAACCATTGCCATTGGGCCAATTTCAGTTTCAAACACTGCAACGACACGTTCGTTTCTTGCAAATAGATTTGGCACATTTGCCGCTGTTAGCGGATTTACAGAAAAAGCATCACCAGGAACATAAACCATATCAGTTAATGTACCTGTAAGTGGCATGTGTAAACGATGGTAGTCGCTTGGTGCCAAATAAATAGTGGCAAATATACCGTCGTCGAACTTGTCAGCTAAATCCTGATCGCCGCCGAGCAATTCTAACGTCGTATAATAATGATGTTTGGCTTGAACTAGTGTACCGTCTTTTATTGGCCCTAATTGACTAACCTTGCCATCAACAGGGTGTGCTACTGTCTTCTCACCTTCAACAATTGGACGAACGCCAGGTGCCAGTGCACGGGTAAAGAAATCGTTAAACGTCTTGTATTCTGACGGATCAGGTTGAGCCGCTTCGTTCATATCAATATCGTATGCCTTAATAAAGCCTTTTATCAGACCTGTGGATAAAATGCCTAACTTAGCTTTCGCTAAGAATCCAACAAGTTTAGACACTCCATGTTTTGGAAGGGCGTATTGAAAAGCGATTTTTAAATTATCTAAATTCACGTTAAAACCTATTTACTTGTAAGGGGTTTGTAATAAACCTATTTTGATTCTTTTGACTGATGACGCAAGGTAATATCTGTTACGGTTTGTAAAATTTTCAAATAACTTTGATATCTTGTGTCACTGACTAAGCCATCGGCTATTGCTTTTTGCAATGCACAGCCTGGATCTTTTTGGTGTTTGCAGTCTCGAAATTTACATTGATGGAGGTAAGGTCGAAACTCGACAAACCCATGTAATATTTGTTCATTCTCTAAGTGCCACATAGCAAATTCGCGTACACCCGGTGAATCAATAATTGAACCACCATTTTCTAATCGATAAAGTCTAGAGGCCGTTGTTGTATGTACGCCCAAACGACTGTTGTCAGAGACTTGTTTAGTTTCGATATCTACTGACGGCAAGATAGCGTTAACAATAGATGACTTACCGACACCCGACTGACCAACAAAAACGCTAGTTTTATCAACGAGTAGAGATTTTATTTGTTCGATACCTTGCTCAAGCTTGGCAGATAATACAACCACCTTATAGCCAATGGACTCATACATATGCTGAATATCGGCAACTAACTCTCGGTTAGTGTCGTCAATTAAGTCGAGTTTATTTATAAGGAGCACTGGCGTAATGTCGAGTTGTTCTACTGCAATCAAGTAACGGTCAATAATATTGGGTGCTAAATCTGGCAATAACGCAGCAACAATTAGAATTTGGTCAATATTTGCAGCGACAGGCTTTAAACCGTCGTAAAAATCGGGACGAACAAATTCACTTTCCCTTGGTTCAACAGCTTCGATGATCCCGGCAAAGTCAGAGTCGCTTTGATTATAAGGCCGCCAAATAACTTTGTCGCCACAGACTAAGGACCCAGCAGTGCGGCGAATATGGCATTTAACATTTTCTCCAGCCGGATTTTCAACATCTGCATGTTGTCCATAGCGAGTTATAACTTGACCAAATGTTTGCGGGCCTAACAAGTTATCTTCAAGAAAATCATCGTCTTCTTGGGGTTTTTTGGCTTTCGCAATACGCTTATTATGGTTGTCTCGAATTCTTCTTGATTGAGAATGCGATAATTTCTTTTGTTTTGCCACTTTTGCTCTATGATTTAATTATAAAAACTTGTGAAAGTAATGAAAAACATTAACAATGTGATGTATCTTATACGTAAGTAAGCGTGATCAAAAGGATTGAGTAGGGCCTTTGTATGACATTTAGTGAAAATAATCTAATTTGGATTGATTTAGAAATGACAGGATTGGAACCTCGCACTGATAAAGTGCTAGAGGTAGCGACGATTGTCACTGATAGTGACTTAAATATCTTAGCTGAAGGTCCTGAAATTGCGATTCATCAACCGGATGAAGTGTTAGACAACATGGATGAATGGTGCATTGCACAGCATGGTAAGTCAGGATTAACTGACCGTTGCCGTAAAAGTACTGTGTCAGAGCAGCAAGCGTGTGAAATTACCATCGACTTTTTGAAAGATTTTGTACCCGCAGGGAAATCACCTATGTGCGGTAACAGTATCTGTCAAGACAGACGTTTTATGCATGTACACATGTTGACGTTGGAAGAGTTTTTCCATTATCGAAATATTGATGTCAGTACAATTAAAGAATTGTCTCGTCGCTGGAAACCGGAACTTGTAGATAACTACAAGAAAAAAGGATTCCACTTAGCGCTTGAAGATATTCGTGAAAGCATCGAAGAGTTAAAGCGTTATAAAGAAAAGTTTTTTGTCCTTTAGCGGTTTTTGAATGCAGTTAAAAGCTACACTTAGTGTGGCTTTTTTTATGTCTACTGTTCAGTAATTCTAAACGCTTGCATTTAAATTCGGTTTGAATAGAATCAATGCACTTATGATAACCAAGTATGTTCCTTTGTTTGATCTAATTAAATCTTCACCCATGCGGTTTGTCTTCCTTTTTCTGCTGTGTTTTTCAGTATTTTCGTTGACGTTTGATGATTATTCTCCATTTGCTTTGTTGGGCATGATAGGGGCGTTATTTGCCAATGTAACGGGCGCTGGTGGTGGGGTTGTTTTTATTCCAGCTTTCCAGAACTTAGGTTTATCTGAATCTCAATCAGTTGCGACCAGTTTTGCTATTCAATGTTTTGGGATGACAACGGGAGCGATTGTTTGGCTTAAGCATGTAAGAGTAGATATTCACCAACACCGTGATTGGCAATTACTGGTACCATTTTTAGCTGTTTGTGTGCCTACCAGTATGGTTGGACTGTGGTCTGTTTATCTTTTTGATATTCAACCTCCTGCATCCTTGACGCAGTTTTTTGCCTGGTTCTCTGTCATGTTGGGTTCGGCTTTATTTATTACCATTTATTTGAAGTATAAAAAACATCAACAAGAGCAACTTACGGCTATTGGCCATAAATCGGATTTGCTTATACTTGCGCTAATTAGTTTTATTGGTGGCGTTATTACGGCGTTCTTATCTGTTGGTGTTGGTGAGTTTGTGGCGTTTTATCTCATCCTCAGAGGTTACAGAGTGACACTCGCTGTTGCCGTTGCCGTTGTATTATCTGCGACCACGGTTTGGGCTGGGGTTGGTCATCATATCGCCAATGGCAATATTTATTATGAAGTACTATGGTATGCTGGGCCGGGCGCGGTGATTGGCGGTATCGTTGCAAAAATGGTCGCAACAAGGCTACCAGTGCTGCAACTCAAATTACTCTTTGCCGGCTGGGTTTTTGTCGTCGGTTGTATTGAATTTGTGTAATACGATTTACTCGTTGTTGTAGGTAGCTTTTAGAAAAGTTGCTGTAAAACAACAGACAAATGTACAGTGATCTGCCTGTTATATTACTGACTAAAAATGAGTTGTTTATTATTCTTCCATGGAATCAGGAAAAGCGTCGCGAATTGCAATAAATTCATCGACATGTTCGAGTAAGATATCAACCAGCTTCGGTTCAAATTGCTTACCACGCTCTTCTTTTAACAGATTAAGCACTTTGTCCAGTGGCCAAGCCGGTTTATAACAACGTTCAGATGCTAATGCGTCAAACACGTCAGCAATGGCCGTGATTCTGCCAGCAATTTCGATGTTTTCTTTGGCGAGTCCTGCCGGATACCCCTTTCCGTCCCAACGTTCATGGTGTTGTTGGGCGATTATGGCACCTAATTGCAATATCTCGTTTTGCGATTGGGTCAAAATATCAAAGCCAAGCTGCGCATGGGTTTGCATAATTGCCCATTCTTCGGGATCCAATTTTGCCGGTTTATTTAGAATACTATCGGGGATCCCAATTTTTCCAACGTCGTGCAATGGCGAAGCCATTTTTAGTTGTTCGGCTTGTTTTGCTGGTAACCCATAATAAATCGCCAACATATAGCTGAAATTCGCGACCCGTTTAACATGACTTCCCGTTTCTTTCGAACGCTTCTCTACTGCTTCACCTAGTATATAACTAAGTTCTTTTTGCGAATGTTCAACAACTTCACGCATTCGAATATTGTCATAGGCCACTGCAATATTATTGGTAAAAAACTCCAAAATATTGTGATCGGTATCGGTTAAGTCGTGATCGTGACTGACATAGAGTAAATTTTCCAAGCCACTGTTATTTACAAAATAGCCGACAAAATGATCCTTTTCGCGAATTGATGATTGTGTCGCATGGGCTTTTTCAAGCAGAGCTCTGATACCGGGTGGCATAGGCGTTTCGTCGTGAATTGTTGCTCTTGATTGCACGCCACTTAGGGCCAATAATCTAAAATCGACTGCCTTTTTAGGGTTGTTGAGTGCAGCACAACACATTATTTTTGAATGATTTAATCCCATTACATTAGCAACTTGGTCTAAAACAGCCGATGCAAATTCGGTCAAGGATGAGCAATCTAAAAAATTTATAGTCGCAGATATAATGCGTTCTAATCCGAGCTTGTGGTGTTCGATAGTTTGAATATCTCGATAAGATCGCAATGTCGCGAACATCAAAGTTTTCATTTTGCTGGCAGTGAGCTCGGTTTTGTTTTTGTAATCGTTGATGTCGTAATCTTTTATAACGGTATCTTCTGGCGCTTCGCCAGGCTGACCTGTCCGCAAGACGAGTCTCATAGTGTGGTTATTTACCACGTCACGTATAAATTTGATTAACTTTAATCCAGCGTCGTTTGTTTCCATAACGACGTCAATGAAACCGACTGCAATGTCGGACTGTTCTAATATTATTTTTTCAGCTTCCGCAGCGGAATAAGCATGGAGCAGTTCAAGCCCTTGACCGTCAAGTTCAAAACCCATTAAAACCAATTTTGTTACATTATGAATATCAGGCTCGTCATCAACAATAAGCACCTTCCAAGGCCTTTTATTAGATGCTTCATCATCGTTGATCGCTTCGTCTGCAAATAAAAAATCGTTCACTAATTTCTACCCTGATGTTGTTTTAAAACACGTTTGTTGGAGGCAAAATATCGCTTTCGCTTTTATAAATGTAGTCGTTTACTCCATAGATTCCAGTTCTATTTCAATTGCTTTTGTACTAATTCGAACTTCATACAATGAGATAATCAAAGACATCATTAAGGTGAATAAACTGAGGCCAAAAATCACAGTGCCAATTTGGGACATCTCCAAAAACAAAAGGAACATGGCAACAGTGCACAATAAAAAGCTGAGTACTCCAGCCGTTTGCATCGCCCTGATCAACAGTAAACGCATGCGTAAATTAGATATTTGCCGTTTAACTACTTGCTCTAATCCCTTGTTATTACGTTGATTTAGTTCTCGAATTAGCTGGGCCAAAACCAAAAACCGATTGGTGTAAGCAAGCAGTAAAAGTGAGATTGCAGGGAACAGCAAAGCTGGGGTCGTGATATTCATTATGATCATTTGCGAATACTTATCGTTGTGGAATTTAAATAATACGCATATGCATGCTTAATTATCAATTATATGGCATTAAAAAGTGTTTATATTTTAATGGTTTTATTGTTATTGTGTAGAGTGTAAATTTTACAAAATATTTAGCACTGATAGTTACTTAAAAAATAGTCTAAACTATTATTATTTAAACTCAGTTGTCGTTCCAATTTTAATTAGGGGTTAGGAAATTGTCGCAAAAGAAGCCTGTTCAAAATCCATTTGAGGATTTAACATTTGAACAGTTTGTAGCCTTAGATGAAAGAGCTTTTATTAAAGTTCGATCTAGTATCGCATCGCTTCTAGACGAGTTAACCGAATCTCAAACTCAACTTCAAAGTCAGCTTGAAGATGTAGAAGCAGAAAAGCAAGAAATTGAAGACGCTTTACTATCATTATCACAGCAACTCACCGACCAAGAATCTCATGATGAAGTTACTTTTTCGGCGACTGAAATTTCCACCGATATCCAAACTTTGCAAAAACGTTTAGCTAAAGCTGAACAAGAAGCCGAATATTACTCGGAACAATTATTTGCAAAAGACCTTTCACTGAGCCAGTTAACAACCCAAATTGGTGACTTAAACGACCAGCTAGAAGAGTTGTCACCTAAAGCAGACGATGACAGTGAAAATCGTTTGGAGAGACTGACCGCGCAACTTAACTTAACTAAAGAAGAGCTTGCCGAACGCAACGCAGAACTTAATTCGCTGCGCCAGTCTTATCAGCAGGACGCTGACAAATACGCTTCTTTGGAGCAGCAATTAAATTCAGCACAGACGTCTGAACGAGATTCAGAATCGGATTTTCAATCTCAAATATCTCAATTGCATTCACAACTCAGTGGTGAACAAGCCGCTAAAATCGAATTGCAAAAACAATACGATGAGTTGCAACAGCAATGTGAAGAAAAAGCTCTGAATATTGATGAATTGCAGGCAGAGGTTAATCAAAGCCAAATTGATTTAGCGTCTTTAACACAGCAGGTGGTTCAATTAGAAATTGAAGTCGCAGAAGGCGCAAAAAGCCATGTAGACGATAAAACAGCTTACTTAAGTGAAATTCGAGAACTTAAAGATCTACTGGACAGTAAGGAAAAGCAGCGCCTCACATTTGAAAGCAATCTCAACGATGATGCCAAGCAATTTTCGCAATTAACGTCACAAATTGACCAATTGAAGAGTCAGTTAGCTGAACTTGAACATTCTAAATTGCAGCAAGACGAAGAGCTAAAACAACTTCATGGAGACAATGCTAATCTCCAACTTGAACGCGATACAAATATTGCCGGCCTTAGTGCCCTTCAGTCTGAGCATGCAAAACAACGTAACGAGTTTGAACAATTAAAAAACGAATTGGCTAACAGCAGCCAAAGCGAAATTGAAAAAAGTGAACTTATTCAATCCTTGGAACTTCAACTTAGTTCTTTAAGCGACACTAAAACTCAGCTTGAGACGACAATTAGTGAACAAGCTGAACGGCTCGAAATCCTTGAAGCACGAAGTATCGAGCTGACAGAAATCAAATTGCAGTCGCAGCATACTAAGTCAAATCTTGATGATCTGAGTAGCGAACTAAGATTTGCAAAATCTCAACACCAAGAAGACGTCAAAAAGCTTGAAGACAACTTTAGAGTTGAGCTTGAAAAGCAATTAAACGAACAAAAGTTGCAACTCGAACAAGATTTTCAAGAGGACAAAGTCACCTCAATTGACAAAGTTCAAGCGGAGCAAAATACCCGTTACGGTGAGTTAGAAAGCCAATTTAATGATGCGCAAAGCGATATTGTTAAGCTTCAAACTGAGGCGGCAGCACAACTTGAAGCATTTGAATCGGCTAAAAAAGATGCCGAAGAAAATACAAATAAAGTTAAGCAGACCTACGATAGGCAAATCGCGGATTTAGAGCGTGAACTTCAAGCTAAAGAATCTCAAATATTAGAACTCAGCGAGCAAAGCAATACGTTAGCTGCTCAACAAAGTGCAACTCAAGGCGAATTAGCAAGTCGCATTGAAAGTGAACAAAGTAAGATTGAACAACTTGAGCAACAGGCTAAGTCATTAGCCGAATTGGATGAAGTTAAATCTGAACAAGGCAAACAACTTGAGTTTCTAACGAGTGAAAAAAGTGAACTCGAGCTCGAGTTATCCTCATTGCAAGAACAGTTGGCTAGTGCTGAGTCCACCAGTGCTTTAGCTAAAAGTGACCATGAGTCAGAAATTAAAGCCATTAATTCTCAAGTAGATGACTTACAGCAACAGATCACTAAATTGACAGCCGATGCCACTGAATTAGAAGAGCGACGAGCTTTATTTCAGCAGCAGCTTGAAGCAACAACTCATGACCTGAACACAAAGCAAAATGAAGTTGACGCTCTAGCGGAAAAACTCGCGGAGCAAGTCGCAGAAAATAGCCAAATTAATGCTGAGTTAGCGGATTTAAAAGAGTCACATTCTGAGCAAGTAACAAGCCTTGAAGCAGAAAAAGCGCAGCAACTTGTTCAGCTTAATGCCGTTGAAACAGAATTAGAATTAAAAGCACAAACGATTGATCAAGTTACGGCGCAAGTTGAGGATTTAAATCAGACTTTAGAGGTTAATGTTGCAGCTCATAAAGAGGCCCAGGCACAAATAACTACGGAAAATGCCATTTTGCAGCACCAACTTCACATTGTTGAAGCGAAACGAGATGAATTTGAAAGTCATATTGAAACCCTCGAATCTCGTATAGTTGAATTGCAAAATGAGCAAACTGAATTACATCAAGCGCTAGAGCAAATTAAAGACGAAAAGCGCGAGCAGTTTAGTCAACAACAACTCGCCCACTCGGATCTGTCGGATGAACTTATTGGAGTTCAAAATCAGTTAAATAAAACCAGTAAAGAACGTGATTTATTAGCTCAGCAATACGAATCATTGCAAAAGCAACGTGATGAGTTGAGCGGTATATTAGATGAAACTCGCGACGCAAATAGTGACGCGTTCCAGCGTCTAACGAAACAAAATAACGAGTTACAGGCCCAACTTGAAGTAACCTATTCCGATATTCAACAACGCGAAACTGAAATTGAAACGCTTAAAGAATCGTTGACTGAAAGTGAAAATACGCAATCCGTCCTCGCTGAGATCATTAGTAAATCAGACAGTAAATATACAGCGTTGCGAAATGAATTTGAGCGGGCTGAATTAAATTTTGAGGTTGAGATTTCCAAAGTCAATGCGGCCTTAGAAACTGCAAACGTTGAGTACCAAGCCTTACTCACTGATAAAGCGCAATTGGAAAATGAAATTCAACAGTTGTCTGATAAAAACAGCCAACTAGAACTGAATTTACAAACAGAAAAAGATCATCTCGCCGAGACAAAACAGATGTTAGAGCAACAAGCAAACTTGTTGCAATCACAGCTCGACGAGAAAATAGCTGAACTAAAATTACAAATTCAAAACTTTGAGCAACTCGAACTGCAAGCACAAGCTAAAACGGCCGAGTTTGACGCGTTTAGACTGGCTGTTGAAGAAGAGAAAAAGATACATCAGCAAGTTATTGAAAGTTGGGAAAGCAAGCTTACCCAGGAGCAAAATCGTTTTGCAGAGCAAGCTAAGGAAGTTGCAAGACTGGATACTGAGCTTAATGCTCGGTTTGAATTCCAAGATCAGCTTATTGCCGAGAATGACCAACTCACGTTACAAATTGACAATTTGCAAGAACAAGCCAAAACGTTTGCAGATTCAGCGTTAAAAACTGAACAAGCATTACGACATGATATTGCAGAACTAAAAATTGAGATTGATAATTCTCAACAAGCTGATAGTGATCAAATCGATCATTTAATGCGTGAGAATCGTCGTTTCCAGCAGTTATTAAAAACTGCGGAAACCGAAAATCAAGAACAACTTGATGATAAAGAACGACTGCAAAGTGAACTCTTTAAAGCTCAGCAGGAAGTTGCTCGATTAGCCTCATCGCAGGCTGACAGTGACAATTCAAATGACGAACAAATAATTATGTTACAAGAGGCAAATGTTGATCTCAGTAACTTAGTTAAACTTGCAAATAATAACGATGAAAAACAACGTGAAGACATTAAGCGACTAACTGAAGAATTGTTGTCAGCTAAAAAGTTAACAACGGAGCTGCAAGAACAAGTAGACCTAAACCACAGTCTCGATGAGCAGGAAGTTAAAGTACTTAAACAGGCTAAACGTGAAGCTGAGCAGCGGAGTGACGAATTACAAAAAGACGCTGTGAAGCTAGAGCAAGCGAATGAAGCCGCGGATAAGAAGATCCATATGTTGCAAGCTCAACTAAGCTCAATACAGAGCTTTAGTAATGAGCAATCGGATCAGCTATTCCAAACCAATATTGAACTGACTGAAATGATCGAGGCATTAAAAGGTACGAATAGTCGCTTGAAGATGGAACACGACCAATTAAAAGTACGATTAGAAGACTCACTAGGTCAATTGTCTCATGTTGATGAAGAGTTTGTCGCAACGCAGTCTGAGTTAACTCAAACGAAAGCCGATTTAACAAAGCAGCAGCGTCGTTCGCAAATATTGATGGAGCAACTTAATGTTGCTAATGAAGAAGAACAAAAAGCAAAATCGAAACTCAAAGAATTAACCATGCAGCGCATAACGTTAAACTCTGAAAAATCCGCAGCGGATGTTGAGCAAGCGCGTGAGGTGATTAAACAACTTCGTTCTGAAAATAACGATTTGCAATTAGAATTAACTGAAAAAGTAGGTGCATTGGAAACCCAAGTGACGGAATATCGGTTAAAATTCAATTTTGCCCAACAGCAACTCGAGGCTTTACAGAAGCCGAAGCCATAATGAGAGGAACATTTTGTCTAAATTAACCAACGACAAACCGAAAACCAATAACTTCCAACGTATTCGAGAGTTAGGTTACAAGCAACAAGGCATCATATCTTTGATGTTAATTGAACGCATGAAACCTAATTATTATCTATTTGCCCACGTAACCGATTTTCCTCAAGAACATAATCTCGACAACATGATTAATAGTTTGTGGGAGCGTTTGTTGGTGAAGGGGGCAAAAGTCAGCTTGTCGGCAATGGAAGATAAAATAGAATTGCTGACACCGGACGAACATGAATTTGATATGTATGGCGTTTATCCAGCATTGTATTTTTGTACCGCTGTTTTATCGTACATCAATGGCTTACAAAGTGAAGATGACTTAGATACGGTTGCCGTAGCAAAAATATCTCAAGGATGTATTGTGCACCTTATTGAATATCAAGCCGACACCGAACTTGATAATGACGCCGTTCGCGAACATGAGCTGATGCAAAATGAAATGGCATTTTTAAGCAGTGCCATCGATTTTGTTGAAAGCCTGCCTTTGAAACAGCTTGATGCAAAATCGATTCGCCAAAAAGCAATTGAATTTGCCCTTGCCGATGGTGTTACTAATATTGGTATCGAGTTCGAGGTCTAAAGGCCATTGGATTATAGGCGCTCAAAGCAACACTCTGAAACGAGAGCTTAGAAAGGCAAAATAAAAGAGGGTTATTCAAACCCTCTTTTTTTAATGAGTAAAAAACTAAAACTCGAATTCAAATCCTGCACGGTAGCTGATGTCTGTTTTTTCTACATCTAAAACAGGCTGACTGTTATGTTCAATCAAAACACCAAATTTAAGATATAAATTTTCAGTTAATGCCGAATTAATCGAAAACTTATTAAAGGCCCGCCAGTCGCCAAACTCTTCTATATTTGGTTGGTAATACAGGGTATTCGCCAAGTTTGCATATTTACTTAATGGTTTTGCAAATACCCAATAAAGATTGGCACGGGTTTGGGTAAAGTTGGTTGGATCATCATTTACTAAGTACTTTTCGTGCTCGTTAAACAACCCGGCTCCAAAAGCGTGGGTTTTATGGAATTCTTGGCGATAGGATATCCCTAATAAATTTCTCGATTCAAGTGAACGAAAATCGTCAAAGTTACTTTGAGTAAATAGCTCAAACGACTTCTCTTTAGCAAAGTAGTAATTGTATCTAAAGTGCAAAAACGAGCTGTTGGCGCTTTCTGCACCATTACTTTTTGCATATTCACGTGAAGCCATTATAAATCCAAAATGTTTATCATGACGCTGTGAGTGGTAAAGACCGAACTCAAAATTTTCGGTGTCAGAGTTACCACTTTTTCCGGATAAATCTAAAGACAGATTGGTAAATAGCGTTTTATCTTGCGAACGTTGTCGAAGTGATTCGGTCTCATCAATCGCCATAGTATGTGCGCTGAAGGTGAATAAAAACAAAGCAGTAAGGTCTTTACTATTTAAGGTTGTAAGGGATTTTGCTTTGCTGAAATTTGAATAAAACGATTGGCATTGTTGAAGCATAGGTAATTTAATTCTTATTAATTTTGACTATTTATATTGAATGAATGTCAGTCCGTTGAGTCTCTTCGTGTTTTACAGGGGTTTTACAGATGTTGTGCTGTAAACTCAAGCGTCGTTACCAATAAATCGATATAAAGTGGCAGAGACTTGTCCCGCGGATTTATTTTTAATTTGTTCAAATTGTTCAGACCACGCATTTGTCGTCAAGTCAAAGTCAGATGTCGTTTCCTGTTCGATATAAACTAAAGCCCCTGTAGCAATGAGTTTGTGGTCAATCAAGTGCGGTACGACTTTGTCCATGAAACCTTTGTTAAAAGGGGGATCAATAAAAATAAGGTCAAACTGAAAATTTAAAATTTGCTGCTGCGTAAAAAAGTCACCCTGCAAAACGGTAATTTGTTGTTGCGCACCGAGAAGTTTGACATTGCTCGTTAACTGGGATGCCGCGGTTTTATCTTTTTCAATGCAATACACCTGCTTTGCGTGACGTGAAGCAGCCTCGAATCCAAGAGAACCTGCGCCAGCAAAACAATCGAGAACTAAAGCGTCACGAGTGTGGGTCATCAGCCAGTTAAAAACGGTTTCTTTTAACCTATCTGTTGTTGGGCGTAAGCCCTCTTTGTCGTGAACTTTTAATTTTCGTCCCCGCCATTGGCCACCAATAATTCTGATCTCACCTGATTGTGCTGATTTTGACCTTTGATTTTTGCCACGTTTTGCTGAGTTAGTCGTTGGTTTCAAAGTTTTACCTCAATTTTGGGGTTGAAATTCATCAGGTGGTTATTATTTAGTTTGTTTTAAGATAATATACGCGCCAATTATCCCGCGCCTAACACATCATTTAAAGGTTTTTTTAATGGCTAAAAAGTCTGGTTTTTTATCTTGGTTTAAAAAAGGTGCTCAGGAACCTCAGAAACAACCTGAAAATACGGAACAGAGCCAGCTTGTAGAGTCGGACAGTACAACTGAAATTGGCGAAAAATCAAACCAAGAGAAGGATGTTGTCGGGTCTGAAACAACCCCTTCTAACAACGGAGCTTTGCAAGAAGCAAATGTTGATGCTGATGAAGCGGGATCAAGTATTGTCGAAGATATCGCCCCAATCACACCTTCATCGGAAGAATTTGCCGTTGCAGAAACTGGTATTGACGAGCCAGTCGCTACTGACAATAGCGAAGTCGCATCAACTGAGCCCGGTATACCTGAAGAAGATCAGGACACGAGGACTGAAACAAGCGAAGTAACAGATGATGCGACATTGGTTGATGATGTTGATGCTGAAGCTGCTGAGGCGACAGAAAATGACAACGAGAGCACGCCAGCTGAGCCAAAAATAGGTTTCTTCGAACGTCTAAAACGAGGTTTAAGTAAAACACGTCAGCAAATCGGTGGTGGCTTTTTATCTTTATTTAAAGGCAAACAAATTGATGATGACCTTTATGAAGAGCTAGAAACTCAATTATTAATGGCTGATGTTGGGATGGATACCACGGTTAAGTTGATTAACCGACTGACTGAACACGCAGACCGAAAGCAGTTAAAAGATGCAGATGCGCTGTACGGTTTATTAAAATCTGAAATGTCAGACATATTGAAAAAATCTGATGCGCCATTAGTTGTTGATAACGACGATGGACCATTTGTCATTTTAATGGTTGGTGTTAATGGGGTTGGTAAAACAACCACTATCGGCAAAATGGCCAAACAGTTTCAGCAACAAGGCAAGTCTGTCATGTTGGCTGCAGGTGATACGTTCAGAGCGGCAGCTGTTGAGCAATTGCAAGTATGGGGTGACCGTAACAACGTGCCGGTTATTGCACAGCATACTGGAGCTGACAGTGCGTCAGTTATTTTTGACGCTTACCAAGCTGCGAAGGCGCGTAAAGCCGATGTGCTTATTGCAGACACTGCGGGTCGATTGCAGAATAAAGATAACTTAATGCAAGAGCTTGAAAAAATTGTACGAGTGTTGAAAAAACTGGATGCCAATATTCCACACGAAATCATGTTAACTATTGATGCAACAACTGGCCAAAACGCCATAAGCCAAACTAAATTATTTAATCAAGCGGTTGGTCTAACGGGTATATCATTAACGAAACTCGACGGCACTGCCAAAGGTGGCGTTATCTTTGCGGTTGCAGAACAATTTGAAATTCCAATCCGCTATATCGGGGTTGGTGAAGGAATTGAAGATTTACGAACCTTTGAGCATCAATCTTTTATTGATGCCTTGTTTGATGAAAGTGAAAATTAATACTGAATTTATTCAAGTGTAGGTAAAACAGCGAAAATACCAAAAGCCCATTCAAGTAATGGGCTTTTATCTATCCTGACCTTGGGGTAATCTATGACCAGTTCAAAAACAATAATAAAGAATGAAGGGAAGTAGCGCTAATGATCCGATTTGAGCAGGTCAGTAAAACCTATCCTGGTGGGTTTCGAGCTCTTGAAAAAGTATCGTTTCATCTTGAGCGTGGAGAAATGGCGTTTCTCACAGGCCACTCCGGAGCGGGTAAAAGTACGCTATTAAAACTGATCAGCATGATTGAACGACCTTCAATCGGTAATGTCTTTATTAATGACAAAAATTTAAATCTCATTACTCCGAACCAAGTGCCTTACGCGCGCCGTGACATTGGTATGATTTTTCAAAATCATCGACTGTTACAAGAACACACCGTATTTGACAATGTTGCTTTGCCATTAGTTATCGAAGGTTATACCCAAGGTGAAATAGCGAAACGGGTTCACGCTGCTTTGGATAAAGTTGGTTTATTAGATAAAGCCAAATGTTTCCCGAAAATCCTGTCTGGCGGCGAGCAACAAAGAGTTGGTATTGCGCGCGCTGTCGTAAATAAACCACCTTTGTTATTGGCCGATGAGCCAACAGGAAATTTAGACCCTGAGTTATCAAAAGAAATCATCAATGTATTTGAGCAATTTAATGATGTGGGTGTTTCAGTATTAATTGCTACCCATGATTTAGGATTGATTGCCCGTATGCGTTATCGCACATTAAGTTTAAAACAAGGTCGAATGACCAATGATGGCTTATCTGCTGAAAACGGTTTGGGGATGTAAAATGAGCATTTTATTTAGTTCTGAACAAAAGGGTGCAACAAACCGCGGTGTTAACCCACTGCAACGTTTTGTATACTTTTGGATTAATAACCTTAGACAAATTGTAACGAGTTTAGGTGAGATTTGGCGTACCCCAGTCGCCTCTGTTATGACGATATTAGTCATGGGGTTAAGTTTAACGCTTCCTGCTACTTTGCACATCATAGTCAAAAATGTTCAATCTATTAATGTTGAATGGGACAGTGCCTCTGAGATCAGTTTATTTTTAAACGAAGGATTGTCAGAGCAACAAATTGCCAGCGCCATTAGACGAATTAGTGCCTATGACGAAGTGGATGAACTTAGATACATTAGTAAAAATGACGCTATTGAAGAGTTTAAAACGCTTTCAGGTTTTGGTCAGGCGTTGTCATATTTAGAATCTAATCCACTGCCAGCGTCATTTGTAATCACGCCTACAGCCCGTTTTCGTCAAGCTGAAAGTGCTAAAAACCTATTACTTAAACTGCAGAAAGAACGCGAAGTTGATTTTGGTAAACTTGATATAGATTGGTTAACGCGACTCAACGCCATTGTTAATATGTTGCAGGAGTCCGTAATTACCGTTGCTATTTTATTATTGGTATCTGTGGTGTTAATCATCGGCAATACGATTAGGCTATCGATAATCTCTAGACGAGAAGAAATAGAAGTAATGAAACTGGTAGGGGCGACGGAAGCATTTATCCAGCGACCTTTTGTCTATACCGGTTTGTGGTACGGACTGATGGGCGGCTTTATAGCGTTTATCGTTGTAAACTTTGTTGTCTGGTGGATGCAATCTGCTTTAGTCGAAATCTCTGGCTTGTATGTCAACGACTTTGAAATTGAGGGCCTATCATTTGCCGAGTTCGGTTGGTTAATGGCAATAGCTTCGTTTTTAGGATTCTCAGGCGCTTTCTGGTCTGTGCATCGTCATATTAAAGAAATTGAACCAAACATTGATTAAGCATTCTTTTACGTAAAAATTGCCGTGAAGCCTCAAACACTTGAGCGGCAGGACTCAATGCTCTATGCGCTAGCAGTCGACAACGCAGGCTCCTCATTGTTCTACTTTATACTCAGATAGTCACGGTTGTTGTTGACTAATAACTATCCGCAATCAGCAAGACGTTTCTTGTCAAAAAGTACAGCACTTAATTTAGCGCTAAAGCGTAACAAAGTGTTTCAATCTGCGTTTTTTTGAACAATATTCTTCAAATATTTTGATTTACCAGCTGGTTTTTCTGCAAAAATTCATTTTATCTGTCTGTATTTAAAGGTTATTTCTAAATCTTATATTAGGCTTATAGCCATAGATCTAATCGATCTATAAATAGCGAAAAATAAATTAGCACTCTATCAGCTTGAGTGCTAAGATGCCTTTCAGTTAATTAAAGGAGGTTTAAATATGAGCCGAAAAAATCAATCAATGGCATTGGCGATAACGCCTCAAAGCGGCAGCATTGAGTCTTATGTTTCTTACGTGACAAGCATTGATATGTTAGCTGCTCAGGAAGAGAGAGAACTGGCATTCAAACTATATGAAAACGAAGATTTGGAATCTGCGCGCAAACTTATCATGTCGCACCTTCGTTTTGTTGTACATATTGCACGAAGCTATTCAGGTTACGGTTTACCTCAAGCGGATTTAATCCAAGAAGGTAATATCGGCCTTATGAAAGCGGTAAAACGTTTCAACCCTGAGGTTGGCGTACGTTTAGTTTCTTTCGCAGTACATTGGATTAAAGCTGAAATCCACGAATTTGTATTAAAAAATTGGCGCATCGTTAAAGTTGCGACAACGAAAGCACAACGTAAATTATTCTTTAACTTACGTAAGTCGAAAAAACGTCTTGGCTGGTTTAGCAACGAGGAAGTTTCAACTGTTGCAGAAACTTTAGGCGTGTCAGAAAAAGAAGTGTTAGAGATGGAATCTCGCATGAGTAATTACGACATGGCGTTTGATATCGGTAATGATGAAGATGATTCTGATTCTGCAGCGTATTCACCGTCAATGTATTTACAGACAAATAATTCTGACTTAGCGGCAAACGTTGAAAAAGAACAGTACGTTGAACATACTAACAACCGTTTGATGTCTGCAATTAAAACATTAGACGACCGTAGTCAGGATATATTGCACAGCCGTTGGTTAGACGATAACAACAAAACAACGTTGCAAGAGTTGGCTGACAAATACGGTGTTTCTGCTGAACGTGTTCGTCAGTTAGAAAAAAATGCAATGAAAAAAGTTCAAGCGTTGTTAGTTGCTTAAAGCAGTTACGCGATTAGCAGTTTATAGCACCTCAACTGTTGTAATTAGAACCAGCCAATGTGGCTGGTTTTTTTTTGCCCTGAGAATTGCATTATGAATTACGTTGGTCTGGCTGCCAATTCGCTTTATACTTCTAATAATTAACGTAAACACTAAGAACATCATTTATGTTGGGACACCTCAAAAAAATGCGTGCAAGTCTAGACACGCAAACAAATCAAGTAACTTACTTATTGCCAGTAGGCGATGAAGAGCTACCGTTAAATGACTTTATTGGTAAGTCATTAACACTTACTCATACCGGCAATATTAATTGCAGCAGTTGCGGAAAAAAGACGAAAAAGAGTTTCTCTCAAGGACATTGTTTTCCGTGTATGAGAAAACTTGCGTCATGCGATATGTGCATCATGAAACCGGAAACCTGCCACCACGCCGAAGGCACATGCCGAGAGCCTCAATGGGGTGAAGAGAATTGCATGATCCCACATTATGTTTATCTAGCGAATACCTCAGGGTTAAAAGTGGGTATAACACGCCATACGCAAATACCAACAAGGTGGATTGATCAGGGCGCAACACAGGCGATTCCGTTGTTTAAAGTTAAGACCCGTTTACAGTCTGGTTTAGTGGAGATCGCGTTAGCGGAATTTATCGCTGATAAAACCAATTGGCGAGCAATGTTGAAGGGCGAAAATCCAGAACTCGATTTAAAACAAAAAGCCCTAGAGTTAGTGCCACAAATATCGGAACGACTTGACGAAATTAGACTAAAATTTGGTGAAGACTCGGTAGAATTATTGGATCAGGAATTGGTCACGATTGATTATCCAGTGACGCAATACCCAACCAAAATAGCCTCACACAACTTTGACAAAAATGTTGAAGTCAACGGCGTGTTACTGGGAATTAAGGGGCAATACCTTATTTTTGATACCGGCGTGATTAATGTTCGAAAATTTACGTCATATGAAATTGAAGTGAGTTATTAAGGCGTCTTTTATGGGATCGGCGCACTAATTAAACTTTTTATTGTGAATTAGTGTGTTGCGTCTTTGGTTGCAAGGGCAGGGGCTTTTAATATGTCAGCTTCGTCATCTTTAACCAAAAACACAGGAACTGTTGTCGGTTTTAGTAATGTCGAAAGCGGCACCAATTCTATCCCTTCCTTCTCCAATCGTTTAAGTTGACTTTTTAGTACTTGATACGTCTCTGGGTAAGGGTGCCCAATGGCAATTGCTGAACCGTGTTGTTTAGCGATTTTTATTAATTTATTAAACTGCCGTTCAATGGCAATTTTATTACGGTGATGATCCAAAAATATATTTCTGTTTAGAGACGACACACCGTACTCTTTAGCGACTTTCTCAATTTTGCTGTATTTAGTGGTTTTGCTATCCAAAAAAAACATATTGTGTTGACGTAATAATTCCATGGTCCAACCCATAGGTTTTTCCTGTTGAGTTAACAAACTCCCCATGTGGTTATTGACTCCAACAGCAAATGGAATATCTTCAAGAGCCGCCAACAGTGTTCGTTGATAAAGCTGTTTTGACATTGATTGAGTCAAAGCTCCTGGTCCAAGCAACTCATTGTGAGTATTGGCTTGCATGGGTAAGTGAATAATGACGTCGCGATGATTATTACTGGCGTGTTTGGCGTAGGCATAACCAAGTGGGGTGTGTGGCAAAACGGCATACGTAAGCTGTCCGCTTAATTCAAGCAGTTTTCTGTCGCTCTGTTTATATCCTATATCGTCAATGACAATGGCCACCTGGCCAGCATGAGCTGTAGAAAAAACAAAGCTCAAGATCAAGACGAACCAACACGTAATTTGGTTCAAGTTAGCGTACGACTCTTATTATTGTGTTTTATTATTTTTGATAACGAATCAATCGTTATTCTTAATTGACAATTATTATAACCGAGCGGCAATTGGTTGCACTCTTTTACGGCAATTATATTGAATGTTTTTTCTGGATCAAAAGCCGACTATTGATCGATTTAAGCGGTTCAGGCTTTAGCGAGGGCAACTGCTTAAAAGCATGTTGTTAAATAAAACTCAACATCACCTTTTAAAATGGAAAAAAGAAAAAGGAAGCAAACGAGTTCTTTTTGGCAACTGCACGTATAAACTTATCACTGAACTTGAGTGAAACTGTAATACACTCCCATAAACGGTGTTCGTATTTTAATTTTGAAGGAAGTCACATGAATCGTCGGCAATTTATTAAAGGCTCAATCGTCACTTCAGGAATTGCCATTTCAGGTATCGTAGGCTTAAATTTATTTATTAACAAGGTAAGTAAGGACAAACTTACAACTGAATATGCACTTACGGTTATAGACCGTTTGTCGAGACAAGAGTTGAGTTCGAGCGGGGTCTGGGAACCGTATCAAATATTTATGCATTGTGCTCAGAGTATCGAGTATTCAATGACAAAATTTCCAGTTCACAAGTCGAGAGTGTTTAAAGAAACAATAGGTAAGCTGGCTTTTTCCGCTTTTGAGCATAAAGGTCAAATGACGCATAGCCTTAGTGAGCCAATTCCTGGAGCACCCAACATAGCACAGCATAAAAGTGCGCAAGTTGCGCTAACGTATCTTAGAAATACATTAGTCGCTTTTGATCAATATCAAGGCCAATTAGCCCCGCATTTTGCGTATGGTGCATTAACTAAACGTGAATTTGAAATGGCGCATATCATGCACCTCAACAACCATCTAGATGAGATTATTAGTTAATTTAACAATAGTGGCGGCATTAACGACACCAGCGAGCAGGATTTACGGTTTCGCCCTTGTAACGAATCTCAAAATATAGTCCAGCGGATTGCTGGCCGCCACTTTGACCGACAAGTGCGATGGGTTCATTTTGTTCAACATAGTCACCGGCTTGTTTTAACAGGGCTTGGTTATGCCCGTATAAACTCATATAGCCTTTACCGTGGTCTACAACAGCTACCCAACCAAAACCCTTTAACCAGTCTGCGTATAGAACAATACCGTCTGCGATTACATTGACTCTATTGCCTAAATTACCGTCAATAACAACGCCTTTCCAACGCAATGCACCGCTTCTACGTTGACCAAACTTACGAACTAAACGACCGCGAGTTGGCCATTTGAGTTTGCGTTTCAAATTATACAAACCGATTAAGTTTTCAGGATCGCGTTCTGCATTTCTTTTGGCGCGGGCAATCGCGTTTGTGAGTCGCTCTTGGTCGAGTTGTAATTGTTCGAGTTTTTGTTTGTCGGTTTTAATATTTGAGCGCAGTTTGTTTAACGCTGCTTTACGTTCCATTTGGGAACTGAGAAGTTGTTTTTTGTCGTTTAATTGATCTGCTTTACTAGTGGCAAGCTGTTCTTTTTGGGCAATAAGTTGTTCTTCAACTTCGGTCAGTCGTGTAAATACGGCTTGAATTTCGTCAAGTTGTGCAACCCGTGCGTCATTAATTTTACGGTAGTAAGTAATAAGGCGTTCCAATTGTGCCGGATCGTCCTGATTAAGAAGTAGCTTAGTGTAGTCATGTTTACCACTTAAGTAAGCTGTTTTAATTAGCTCACCGAGTACTTTTTGCTGCAATTTTTTCTGTTTTAGTAGTTCAGATTGTTCTTTGTCTAGGTTTCTTATTTTAGTTTGTGTTGCAGAGATTTGTCGTTCGGTTTGCGCAAGATTAAGTGCAAGTTCTGCAACTTTGAGTTCGGCGGCTTGAAACTGAGTTTCAATATTGGATTCTTTTTTAATTTGTTGTTCAAGCAGTAAACGCTGTTGCTTGATATTGTCCTGAACAAGTTTTAACCGTGCGGTCTCTTTGCTCACGGCATCTTCGGCATACGCAGGTAATGCGAAGTACAATAGCGAAAATACGCAAATCATCCAACCAAAGGCAACATTTTTGAACGATGTCATATTAACTGTGCAGTCCACAAAAATAAAAAGGGGCAATAAGCCCCTATCTAATCAATTTGTTGGAAATTAATCAACTAACAATGTGTTAGGTGATGATTTAGTCAACCAACATGAGCGGTTTGCCTGTCATTTCTGCAGGTTGTTCCATGCCCATTAATTTAAGAATCGTTGGCGCAACGTCGCTTAATTTACCGTTAGGCACAACTTGCGCATCTCGACCAACATAAATGAAGGGTACTGGCTCACTAGTATGTGCAGTATGGGCTTGACCAGTTGTTGCATTAGTCATCAATTCAGCATTGCCGTGGTCAGCAGTGATAAGACATTCACCACCGACAGATTCTAGTGCATCAACCACACGACCAATACAGTGGTCAACCGCTTCACACGCTTTAACAGCGGCTTCGTACACACCCGTATGACCAACCATATCGCCATTTGGATAGTTAACAACGATGAAGTCAAACTCTTGAGATTTGATAGCTGCGACAAGTTTGTCCGTCAATAACTCAGAGTTCATCTCTGGTTGTAAGTCATAAGTAGCAACCTGCGGCGAAGGAATAAGTTCGCGTTTTTCACCAACATATAAATCTTCGCGACCACCAGAGAAGAAAAACGTCACGTGGGCAAACTTTTCAGTTTCCGAAATGCGCAACTGTGTTTTATTGTGTTTCTCAAACCATTCACCCATAACATTAGTCAACTCAACCTTTGGAAAGGCAACGTTGGCGTCAATATCAGCAGCAAATTGCGTTAATGTCACAAAGTCTGCAAGGTTAGGAATGGCAGTACGATTAAAACCTGTAAATTCTTTTTCAGTGAATGTTCGTGTGATTTCACGTGCGCGGTCGGCTCGGAAGTTCATAAATACAACAGAGTCGCCATCACTTATTGGCGCTGCTGTACCAATAATGGTCGGCTTAACAAACTCGTCGTTTTCATTACGTTCGTAGGCGGCTTTAAGGCCTTCGACTGCCGTTGAAGCTGTAAATTCACCATCACCTAGTGTCAATAAATTATAGGCCGCTTCAACTCGATCCCAACGATTGTCGCGGTCCATTGCATAATAACGACCAATTAGTGACGCGACTTTACCTTGACCAGATTGAGCAAAATGAGCTTCAAATTTGGCTAATGCATTTTCAGCACTTCGTGGTGGCGTATCACGACCATCTAAGAATGCATGGACATAAACTTTATTACAGCCTTTCTGCTCGGCAAGTTTAACCATTGCTAAAATATGGTCATCATGGCTGTGAACCCCACCTGGTGACATCAAACCCATAACATGTACAGCTTTGTCATTAGCGACGGCTTTATCAACGGCAGCAACTAGCGCTGGGTTTTCGTTAAATGTGCCGTCGTCTATTGCCTTTGTGATCTTGGTGAAGTCTTGATAAACAATACGTCCAGCGCCTAGGTTAACGTGGCCAACTTCAGAGTTACCCATTTGACCGTCAGGTAAACCAACATCTAAACCGCTGCCAGAAATTAACGTGCTAGGTTTGTTTTTCCATAGTGCGTCTAAAATAGGAGTATTGGCATTAGCAATGGCGTTATTAGTGGTATCTTCACGATATCCCCAACCATCCATAATCACTAAAACGAAAGGTTTTTTATTTGACATAGGAGCTTCACTTTTAGGCTGAATTCATTTTTTAGTGCCTTTATTCTAACCTGTTTTTAATTAAGTTTTTATAACAAATTGTAATTTGCGGTTATGAAAAGTATGAACCTGATAGGGTGGAGCAAAATGAAATATAACTTTCATTCTATAAGCTTTTGGTTTCTTGCTTTGAAATAGGTATAATCGCGCGACTTTTGAAATAAATGGATGGGTACAATGACACAATTTATCGAATTTCTCGGTAACCATTATATGATGACAATGGCCTGGGCAATTTTATTTGTCATGTTGGTGTCTAGTTTTGTGAGTGGCGCAATGTCACCAATCAAAGTGATTGGTACACAAGACTTAACTATGATGGTAAATCGTTCAAATGGCGTAGTGGTGGATGTTCGCCCACAGGCAGACTTTGCAAAGGGTCATATCACTGATGCGCTGAACTTAACGTTGGACAAAATTACTTCAGAGCAATTTGGTTCTCTTGAAAAACGTAAGTCGGACCCCATAGTTGTAGTATGTAATGCTGGGGTTTCTGCAAAAAGTGCAGCACGTTTGCTTAGCAAAGCTGGATTTGAGCAAGTCACTGTTTTACAGGGCGGCATGCAAACTTGGACAGGCGCTAATTTACCTGTCGTTAAGAAAAAATAGTGAAATCGAATTAATGGCTCAAATTGACATTTATACGAAGGCGTATTGCCCGTTTTGTTCTCGAGCTTTAGCTTTGTTAAAAGCGAAGAACGTTGAATTTAATGAAATAAAAATAGATCAAAACCCAGAGCTTCGCACGCCAATGATTGAACGTGCAAAAGGTGGGTATACCGTGCCTCAAATCTTCATCGGCGATTACCATGTCGGTGGTTGTGACGATTTGATGGCGTTAGAGCGAGCAAATAAACTCGACAATCTTTTAATAAAATAATTACTGGAATAAACCATGGCTGAAGAAAACCAAGCACCTGCTGCAGATCAAGCTGCACCACAATTTTCGATTCAACGTATCTATGTTAAAGATTTGTCGTTTGAAACACCTAACTCACCAGCTATCTTCACTAAAGAGTGGAAGCCAGACGTAAAATTAGATCTTGATAACCGTAGCGTTAAAATTGAAGAAGGTGTTTTTGAAGTAACATTATCTGTTACCGTAACTGCGACTGTTGAAGGTCAAACTGCATTTTTATGTGAAGTACAGCAAGCTGGTGTTTTTGTTATCGGTAACATGCCTGAAGCACAAACTGCACACATGTTAGGCGCGTTCTGCCCAAATACACTTTTCCCTTATGCTCGTGAAACAGTTTCTAACTTAGTTAATCGCGGTACTTTCCCTGCGCTAAACTTAGCACCAGTAAACTTTGATGCGTTATTTGCTCAATATGTACAGCAAGCACAAGCTAAAGCGACTGCTGAAGCGGCTGGCGAAGGTCAAAAACTAGACGCGTAATTGCTTCGTTGGATTTAAGTCTGGGAATATGATGACAGCTGCTAAACGATATAAAATTGCAGTGTTAGGCGCCGGTTCTTATGGAACGGCCCTAGCATTTTGTTTTGCTCGCAATGGTCACGATGTGATCATGTGGGGTAGGGATAAAACTCAAATTGAACAAATGCAAAACTCGCGGGAAAACGCAAAGTATTTACCTGGTGCAACTTTTCCTGAATCGTTAGATGTTACCGATGATCTCGAATTAGCGGTTAAACAGGCTGACATACATCTTGTTGTCGTGCCGAGTCATGTATTCTCAGATTTATTAATTCAGATAAAACCTTGGTTACCTTCGAATGCCAAAATTTGTTGGGCTACCAAAGGGTTAGACCCAGAGTCGGGTCGACTTTTACAAGACGTTGCTCGAGATGTGTTAGGAAGTGAACCGTCACTTGCTGTTTTATCCGGCCCTACCTTTGCAAAAGAAATGGTTGCAGGTTTACCAACAGCAATTTCTTTGTCATCTGAAGATCAAGAGTTTTGTCAAAAACTCAGCGACTATTTACATTGTGAACGTAAGTTTCGGGTGTATATCAATGCTGATTTTACCGCGGTTCAGCTAGGCGGAGCGGTGAAAAATGTTATCGCTATTGGTGCTGGAATGGCCGATGGTATTGGTTTTGGCGCAAATGCACGTACAGCATTAATTACCCGCGGATTAGCGGAGATGATGCGTTTAGGCGTCGCGTTAGGCGCTGAGTCAAAGTCCTTTATGGGGATGGCTGGCCTTGGCGACCTAGTCTTGACTTGTACCGATAACCAATCACGTAATCGTCGCTTTGGCTTGGCTTTAGGTGAAGGAAAAAGTGTTGATGATGCCATGACTGAAATTGGTCAGGTTGTTGAAGGTTATAGAAATACCAAAGAAGTTTATATGCTAGCCAAACGTAATAATGTTGAAATGCCTATCACTGAACAAATTTTTCAAGTGTTATACGAAGACAAACCTGCCGCTCAGGCTGCTATGGCTTTATTAGCGCGGGATCCAAAATCTGAATAGTGTGAGTCTTGAGATGGAAAGTACGTTATAGGAACTAGAGGTATTTACTAAAAGTATCTTAACGATTAAAAAATCGCTACGGGCTTAACTATATTCTCGGTCTTTTGGTAAGACATAACCTGGGATCTTTGTCACATCAACTTCATCTATCTGTTCTTTACTAATGAACTGGTATGCATAGTCTAAATAGACTTCCTGGTCAACAAACGCATCAAATAAATCTGGGTCAATATGTTGGTCTAGTTTCATAAAGCCCATAATACGCAAACACTCGCTAAGCTTTTTAGGTTCTTTATAGGGTCTATCAGCCGCTGTTAATGCTTCAAAAATATCAGCGATAGCCATCATTCTGGCAGGGACCGACATTTCGTCTCGCTTGAGCTTTCTTGGGTAACCCGTACCGTCCATTTTTTCGTGATGGCCAGCCGCATACTCGGTGACATTGCGAAGATGTTTAGGGAAGGGCAGAGACTCTAGCATGTCGATGGTGACGACCATATGATTGTTAATGATTTCACGTTCTTCAGGTGTCAATGTACCCTTTGCGATAGCAAGGTTATAAATCTCGTTTTCAGTTAACAAGGGCTGGCGAACACCACCTATGGTCACGGTATGTTTCGCTGCAATATCACTCACCCGTTGTTGGTCGTCAGGGCGCATAAATTCGCCACCGATATTGGCTTTACATAAAAACTCTCTGTCGTCGTCTAGTTCGCTCAGTATGGCAGGTAGATTTTGTTCTAGTTCGGTAACATCCAGACCATTTTTTAAACCGTCGATGATTTTAGCTTGATGGGCGACGAGTATTTCGTTTTTCGCCAGTTCAATACGGCATTCAACTAGACTGATCCTGTCGTAAATAGTTTCTAGCTTTGTGGCTTTATCCATTACATATTCTGGGGTCGCAATCTTTCCGCAGTCGTGCAACCAACCGGCAACTGATAATTCGTATTTGTCTTTTTCATCTAAATAGAAATCAGCAAGCGGCCCAACGTTTTGTCGGCAAACACCTTCTGCAACCATCATCGTAAGTTCAGGTACACGGTTACAGTGTCCGCCAGTATATGGGGATTTTTCATCGATCGCGCGGGCTATTAGGCGTGTTAAAGATTGGAAAAGCTCTTCCATGCCATCGATTAACTGTCTGTTGGTAAGCGCGACTGCCGCCATTGACACAAGCGATCGAATGATGTGTTCTAAGTGCGGTTCGAAACCAATGATATTGTCGCCATCTTGAGCATTAATTAATTGGATTACTCCAATCATTTCCTGCTCATGATTCTTCATAGGAATAGTTAGGACCGATTTTGTTCGGTAACCCGTTTTTTCATCCATGTTACGTGCGCCACTCATATCGTAGTCGCCCGTATTGTAGGCGTCTTCAATATTAATAACGGTGTCGGAAACTACAGCATAGGCAACAAGAGCATTGTGATTTGGTTCACCATCGATATACATCGGAATGTCAGGAAATGGGATATTAGTCCCTGATGTACCGCCCATATACATACCTAATGTGTCATTCATTAGGGTTTCAAATTTTAGGGTCTTTTGTTCAGTAATTGAATAAATGGTACCACCATCTGCATTAGACAACTCTTTAGCGCTAACTAATATGTGTTCTAATAGCTTGGTTGTATCTTGCTCTGTTGAGAGCTCAACACCAATATTAATTAGATGGTCTAATGCCGATTGACTAAAGTCAGTACTCATTAAGTTCTCAATTCCCAAAAGCTTTTGAAGCTATTTTGTTGTTACAGGCTAAATTATAGTGATATTTCTAGAGTTAAACTACTAATTTACTTATTGCTGTTTGTTTAAAGCTCGATACATTGACCTTCTTTTGCAAAAAAAATGTCATTATCAAGTTTCATATTGTCTATTTTTTGTTGCCATTGATCAATTTCATCATCGGTTCTATCCGGATCATGACTATAAAACGCGAGCATTTTAATATTCGCACATTTTGCTAAATCGACGACTTCGGAAATTAGTGAGTGACCCCAGCCATGTTTAAGTGGCATATCTTTTTCGATGTATTGACCATCGTGGATAACTAAGTCTACACCTAATAGAAACTCTTTCCATTCATATGCGGATGTCGCCATCTTATTGGGGGGATTTAATTCGTTGTCAGTAACATAAGCAACCCGCTTAGAGCCATGTTCGACGATATAGGCAGCACCACCATTTGGGTGATTAATTTCTCGACGGTGAACACGAAAGCCGTTTATGGTTACTGGTTGTTGTTCCCACGATGTATCTTTGAATTCAAAATTTGCTTTTAATTCGTGTTCTTCGAGAGGGAAGTAGCTACCATTCATTTGCTCTATTGCGGCACGAGGTTGGTTTGGATTGGTCTTTGCTGGATAGATATAAATATTTCGCCCAGCCTGATAAAGAGGCTTAAAAAAAGGAAAGCCTTGGATATGGTCATGATGATTGTGAGACAGCAACAAATAAATGTCGTCGTGATTTTTCACCATTTCATCACCCAGTACTCTAATACCGGTACCGGCATCTAGAATAAGTTTTCGACCATCTTCCGATTCAACTAAAACACAGGCGGTATTGCCACCGTATTTAAGAGTGCTTTTGCCAGGCGTTGGGCAGGAGCCCCGTGTTCCGTAAAATGTTACTTTCATATAGAGGTTAAGCTCCTGGCTGAAATAAGTCATAGGCTAGGGGAGTGTCATCGACGATTTCGTTAAACTTCATAATGGTCGTATTAGTTTGTCCTTCTAGCCCATTTGTTAGGCCGTGGATTATTAAAGAACCATCGATATAGTTGTCGATTTGTATTTTTTCGAAGGTGAATACATCACAAATATCTATTTCCGTTGTTGGTAAACCAGCATAGTCACAAGCGGCTCGGCCAGCAGGAATAAAGAAACCAGGGTAATTCAAACCACCAAATAGATTATCATAAGCACCCGTGTAGCCAGACATTTTAGCAACAAAGCCATATACATCATAGGCATCAACAGACCCTACAATATAAATATTATCAAGGTCGTCAACAGCCATATCATTAATGAAGTAATTTAGTGGTGCGCCTGATCCAATATTGCTCAAAGGTTTTAAAAGAAGGTAATCATCATAGTCTGCGCTCTCACCCTCTTCTATATAAGTATCGAAGGTAATATCTACTTGATAAATACCGCCTCCACTATGCGTGAGTTTTACCAAATAAGCTTCATTATAATAGTCATCATTGGCAGCAAGAACGAGAGAGTCATCACTTAGCTTAACCATCGTTCTTGTTTCAAAGCCGTTGCTGTTCGTCATATATAGCTCTAGGGCATGGTTATTATCTTCGTCCCCGTCAAATGTGGTTAAAAGTGTCCCATCTTGCTGAACGTTAATGGCAAAGGCATCTAACTGACTTTCACTACTGTAGTAATACGCTGTGCCTACAGCAATGACATCACCCATGCCATCAGCATCATCGTCATCTAAGATTATAGCGGCTGTTAGGTAGTCGTCCTCATCAACCTCAAATACGTCAAATACCGAACTATATACTTCTGATATCATCGTAGGGTCAGACACATCATACTTAACAATGTAAGAGTCTTGGGATTCAGAGACGCTGTCTATGACTTTACCGTAAATGATTATTTCTTCTGTATTTGGATTGTAGTTACTATGAACTGACTCAATAATACCGAAGTCAACTAAACCGGTAGTTGTTGAGGTTTCAATTGAATTTAAAACCGTACCAGACATATTCGTTCTTTCAATCGAAACAGAATACACTTCACTTGAATCATCAATTATCGCTTTGATAACCGCTAAACTTCCATCGCTTAACTCAATGATGCCGCCTGAAAGTTCCGCATAATAATCGTCGTCACTGCCATCATGGTGAATTACCCCCAAATAGCGGTTACCTATTAAGCTCTGGTTTTGTAAACCATTAGACAGATAATGTTGGTGTAAACTAAAGCCTTGATAACTTGATCCGGAGCCACTATTGAAACGAGTCGATGTCGTAAAGATGTCGCCACCGCTAGTCAACAATGCACTAGCAATATTTTGCGTACTGACCGGACTAAAGTCATAAACAAAACTGGTCTCATCTATTTTCAGTGACAGGTCTGTATCTACCTCTGGGGTGTACTCGACTAGATAGGTTTCTAATTCGATTGTTTCGCCAGGTAATTCACGTGAGGATATTAATGTTAATTTATCTGTCCCATCAGTTAAGTCCTGTAAAACTACGGCATGCACACCGGAGACAGAACCAGAAGTCTGGGTGAGGTCAAGAGCACTTAAAATAGAACTAAGTGAACTTAGGATGCCGGTCGGTTCGTATTGACTCATCGTCAAGCCAAATGAATTACCGCCGCCAAGTGAAGTTTTTGTCAAAAACGCAATATTACCTGCGCTATCTTGGCTTATTGAAATGACAGGGTCGTCGTCTCCTGAGCCATCGATATCTCGCATTGCAATACCGTTACTGTCAAAACTTGTGTCGTAGTTAAGGGTGTCAGCTGACAGCCTTACAATTAATGCATCTTCTTCACTTGAACCACCACCGCCGCTCAAACAGTTCGTACTACCGCCAATTAACAGAGTGCTGCTATCGGGTTGCATCAATGAGTACGCTTTATCGTTAGTTGATGACAGTAAACAGCTTAACGCTGTGCCAGCTAAGTTGATGTTTTTCGAATCAAGACTAACCAAAGACGTATCATACTCAACGACATCAATTGAAGTGCTTGTTAAGTTATTGGTAATTTCAATTATATTACCACTGCTATTTTCACCAAGCACAACAGGTTCAAAACTATCTTCATCTTCAGCAATTGCATTTGAATAGCTACCGTCGACTGTAAATATTGATTCGATAACCATCTCGTTGCCATTACTTTCTGAAAGAGCATATATTTCAGTACCGGCCGAATGTACTAACACATCGACGGCTTTAGAAGGTGAAGAAGGGGTTGATAGCACGTATTTGCCATCGCTACTAAATGAACTATCTAGTTGACCAGAGGCATCTAAACGTATCACCATAGCGTCAATATATGAACCATCGTCTTGAGTACCTGCAAGGTAAACTCTACCAGTGTCATCAATTTTTATGTCAGCCACCGTAAATGCATTAGGTGAATCTTCAAACATCTCTACGTTATAGTCTTGCAAATTATTGGGGTCTATGAACTTAATACCATTAACGCCAAAGCTTACGTCGTAATAACCGTTGCTATTCAACTTACTTACAATAATGGTTGTGTTATCAGATGATTGAAGCGCTAAATAACGATTGCCAGCGGCATCTTGAACGGCGTCTACCAAGTATTCACTGTAACTGTCGGCAAAGGTATTAAAGCTTTGAATACCCGTATTATTAAAGGTTGTGTCCAATGCCAGTTCGATATTTTCGACCACATCCTCTAATGTCACCGCGATGTTCTGGGTTGTCACTAATCCAGAACCAGCTTCAGTCGCTTCAATGGCAACGATAAATATATTGTCTGCGTCACTGTCATCTAGTGCTTCAAAATTCGGTAACGAAGAGAATGTTAGCTCGCCTGTCGATGAATTGATTGCAAAAAATTCGCCGTCCGAACTTTCCGCAGCTTTTGCATAAGTTACTGTATCGGATTCTGGGTCTGTCGCAGAAACCGTCATAATAGTGTAATCATTTTCATCAACGGTCACGCTATTTGCCGTATTGAAAACGGCAGGCTCATTTAAATTATTAATAGTGGCAACAAAATCAACTGTATGAGATAGAGCGCCAGTACCATCGTCAGTTACCGTTACTGAGAATTCGAAGGTTCCATCAACACCATTATCAATTGCAGTTTCAAAATCAGGCAAAGTATTAAAGCTAACAACACCTGTTGCACTGTCTATCGACAATAATGAAGCGTCCGTACCTGTAAGGCTATAAGTTAGTGTATCGCTAGAGTCATCATCGTCGGCGTCAACATCAACAACGGTGAGTTGATTCTCATCGGGATAAATTAAATCGCTAGTTGAAATAACAGGCGCTTCGTTAATGTTATTTAACGTTACGGCCATAGCAACGGAGTCCTGCAAACTGCCTGAATCGGTTACAGTAACTACAAAATCATAGATACCATCTGCGCCAGAATCGACTGGTGTTTCAAAATTAGGTGCATTTGCAAAACTTATTAGCCCTGTTGAACTGTTAATCGTTAATAATCCCGCATCAGTACCGCTGATGGTATAAGTCAGTGTATCTTCAGAGTCAACATCAGTCGCATCGACGTCAAACGCAACTAATTGATTTTCATCGGCATCACCGCTTGATGTGGTAGAAATCACAGGAGCTTCATTAACGTTTGCTATGGAATATTCAAAAGAAATACTGTCAGATAAGTTGCCATCGCCACTGTCGGTGGCTGTTACGGTAAATTCGTAGATGCCATCAGCGCCATTGTCTATCGCAGCTTCGAAGTTTGGTTGGGTATTAAAAGTTACAACACCAGTGCTGCTATTAATGCTGAGAAGGGCTGCATCTGTCCCTGATAAGCTATACGTTATTGAGTCGCTGCTATCTTGATCGTAGGCACCGACAGTGACGATTGAGGATTGATTTTCAGCCGCGATACCAAATGTTTGCTGGTTGGATATGACCGGTGGCTCATTTAGATTCAACAGCGTTACAAGTATAGTTTGGGTAGCACTTAGGTTAGTCTCACTGCTGTCTTCAGCTATTACAATAACTTCAAAAACATTATCATAATTAGAATCTGACGGCATTTCATAGTCTTTCGCTTCGTTAAATGTAAGCACACCGGTTGTAGAGTCTATGTTGAATTTATCCGAATCAGCACCGCTTTCACTAAAGTAATAAGTAATCGTATCTGCGCTGTCATCGTCTGCGGCTACGACAGTAGTAACTAAGGTCGCGTTTTCAAAAACAGAAATTGTATCTGTTGATGTAAAGACCGGCGCTTCTTGAGCATTAACTACGGAAATTGAAATCGGTTCTGAAGAGGACTCGGAATTAGCGTTGTCGTCCGTCACTACAATATTAAATTCGTAGACATTGTCACCATTGCTATCACCAGGGGCCTCATAGTTAGGTTCATTGGTAAAGCTTACCGTTCCTGCATTACTATCAATTGTAAATAGAGCAGCATCTGTTCCTGACAATGAGAAAGTTATGGTATCACCTTCTTCGTCAGTTGCGGTTGCCGTAAATAAACTTGTTGAGTTCTCTAAGACATTCATGCTGCCGTAATTAATCGACATTTCGTTGATAATTGGTGCGTCATTAATATCGTAAACAACAACGTTAACGTTATCTAACCAACCTGCATCATCGCCGCCATAGGTGCCGCCGTGATTTTTGGAATATACCCATTCAACATCATGTGTTCCTTCTGTTAGCGTAAATTGGTATTGAGTCCAATCTTGCTCGCCACTGATTGACGTTATGAGAACACCGTCAACATATAAGCTTAATAAATCGACACCGCTTTCAGAGGAAACTTTCCAATCGAAAGTTAGTAGGCCTCCGTCGATACTGCCGTTTACCGTTGTTTCTATCGCTGATATTTGATTACCACCTATGACACCAGAACGCAGTGCAGATCCACCGGATGTAAATTCGTCTGATTGGTCAAACCAATATGCGTCCGTGTTGGTAAAGGCGGCTGTCATCGGGTAGTCACTGTATTCAACAAATGGTGCAAAATCATCCGCCGCACTCAACGTGTCGTCGTAAGGATAAGCGTCAGAGCCGTCTAATACACCGTCGTTGTCGTCGTCCGGGTCAATGGAATTGATTAGGCCATCGCCGTCCGGATCTTCTAAAAAGTCCATAATTGAATTTTCGTCACTGTCTTCAGCATCATGAATACTGACCCCGTTATTGAATAGGGTGAGTAAAACTGCATTTCCTGCTGGATTCGTGCCTGCAATATTGGCGTGCAACGACTGTAGGTTTACGAATGTTAGTAATGGTGAAAGGTCGGTCACACTAGTGTCGTTGATATTAAGTTCAATTAACGTACTTGAACTATTTGCAAGTGAAGACATTGCATTGTCATCAAACGATGTACTTGCTGTGAAAAAGCTAACAAGTTGAAAATTTGATAGTCCAACAAAATCTGTTGTAGGAGTGTCAGAAATATTAAGATAATTTAAATTAGACATACTAGATAGTAAGCTTAAATCTGAAAAGCTAGTGTTTTGTACTTCTAGTGTCTGCAAGTTGAAATTATTTAAGCTACTCCAATCAGAAACCCCCGTTTGGTAAAGTTTGAGGTGTTCCATTTGGGTCATAGATGCTAACAATGACAAATCTGAAAAACTTGTTTCCGCTGCGGAAAAATGCGTTAACGAAAAGTTAGTCATTCCTGACCAATCTGAAATATTGTTTGACGTCAATAAAAGCGTTTGCAAATTTGCCATGTGAGTAATTTCAGATAAGTCATTTAAATTACTAAAATCTAAATTTAAATAATTTAAATTTAGATCAGTTAAAAATGACCAATCTGCAAGCGTAACATTGTAAAGCGTTAGCGTCGTTAGGTTTGAATTGCTTGTGAGAAGGCTCCAGTCCGGAATATCGATTGAGTCAAATGCGCTAAATTCAGATAAATCTAAATTAGGGAGTTCTGACCAATCTGATGCACTAGATATTTGCAAGGATTGTAAGTTATCAAATAACGCTAAGTCATCTAATGTAGTAACTGTGTCACAGTTGAAATAACTCACATCCAACATTCGAGTCGTCGAACCGTCGTAAAGACCGTTAAGACAGGTTTGCACTGTACTATCGGTATAGCTGATGTTATTAAGAAGTGAGTTTACTTCAACCGTAATTGTAAAGGTCTGAGTGACAGGGGCCGCGCCGTCTTCTCCGCCATCGGCAACTTCAATGATTACTTCACCAGATGTCGTTACACTATCTCCAGGAGTCCACGTTACGTAACCTGACGAGTTTACTGCCATGCCAGCAGGGCCTTGGACTATCGTAAATGTAAAGTCTGTGGATTGATCAAAGTCGTCAACATCAATTACCGATATTTGATAATCCCAGGTTATCGCTTCTGTGGCTGATGTGTCCGGAGTCGAGTTAATACTTGGCCCGTCATTCACAGGAGTAATATCAATGGTTAGCGTAGCATTATCGTATTGATTGTATTCATCGGCAACGATATAGCTCACAGTATCTTGGTAATTATTGTCGACAGCTGGGGTGTAATCGATAGTTGTGCCATCGGTTGTAACATCACCATACACCGCGCTGACACCAATAATTCGCAGATTTCCAGTGCTACCTTTACTGTCTAGATCATTCGATAATACATCGATATCATTTAGCGCCACTTCTTCAATTGCAGTCGCCGTATCATCGGTTAAATAAAGCGGATCGTTAATTTGATAGTGGTTTATACGCGGAGAAATAAGCTGATAATAGGTCGCTATTCCTTCATTTTCAGATGGTAATAAGTCAATAAATAGTTCAGATTCGACCACCCACAAAGTGCGGTTGACAAGATCTATATTGATAACTTGCCACGTTCGTTCGCGCAGTTTTAAACAGGTTTGATCAACTTCAGGGTCACAAAATATATAACTACTTATGAATTCATCGTAGTAGCCTTTGAGGCTGATTTCACCTTCGAATTCTGACCATGTCCAATCTGTTTGGTTAAGATTAATAGAGTCACCATTTTTATACGCGGTATCTCTTACGACTTCGCTCTCTCCGTCTGGTGCTCCTATTGCTGCTGAACTTAATAACCTAAATGACAATAAGTCGTCTGCAAGCAATTGGCCATTTTCGTCAAAACTAGCAGGTGCTGCTGTGACAAACGAGCTCAATAACTTTTTGTCGCTAACAAAATTAAGAATGTCAGAAGTACTAACTGTATTGTCTTTCGCAAAGTAACTTAATGTCGCGTAGCTGTTACCGTCAATCGTATTAGTGGCTTCTACAAGAACAACCCTATGCTCTGAACTTTCGCTAAGTGGTGTAAGCGTATAGTTTTCAAAGTTAGGGTCGAAATCTATCTGGACAGTAATTACGCCGTCACTATCAATTTGCCAATCGAAACCGGCTGACAAATTACCGATATAGCCCGTTGCTCCGTCGCTATAGAAGTCGCTGGCATAATGAGTGAGGTTAAAGACATTATTGAGTTCTTCAAATCGTGGTAAGTACCAGGTTTCGTCCGATAAGTCCGCTGTACCATAAGTGCCAACGGTTGTTTTATCATATAAACGAGAACTTGATGGATCGCTATACTGATAATACGTCGCCCCAGCAAAGTCAGTCATCGGTGCTAATTCATAACGCGTTTGAGTCTCGATATCTACATCAAAATAGAGTTCAACATTGTCGGTGATTTGGATGACTTTGGACGTCGTTGACACGGTGATAGCAAAGGTTTGATACTCATCTTCTGTCGTCTCAACAAAATTATCGTATTCAGTTTGTGTGATTAAATTGTAATCCAACAGACTGCTTGCAGTAACTTCTTCAGGGTACTCAGTTGGGTTAACCATAGTAATAGTGATTACATCGTCGGTTTCGGTCCAAGTAAATTCTTGCTCACCCGTTAGGTCAATCACTTTACCTGTGTTGTTTAGTCGTTCAAAGTAATAGATATCACCGGAAGAAAAACGAGGGTGAACACCAATACTCTGCTGTACGTAACCATCTTTACTTATAGGGAATGCTTGTACTAATTCAAATGACAATGGCAGTTGGTCAAAGTTATTAGGTAAGTTAGTACCAACACGATCCGCAGAAATTTTCGCAGAATCTGATAAGTCATACATATCTACAATGTGCAACTCATCTCCAATAACGGCTCCAAATTGAGTATCACTGCTGCTGTATGACAATGACAAATCAAACGAACCATCAATTTCGGATTCAACCGGATAATACCTACTGTTTTTAATCTCAAAAAGTAGGTCAACATTGGTCACGGCAATTTGCCACTCGTTAGATTCACCAACATCGGTAATAACAATATCATCGGAGTTGTTTGCATCAATGTCTAGAGTACCAACTAATGGTTTTGGAGAGATAGTGATGGTGACGGTTGCCGCTTCGCTTTGCAGTTGCCCATCTGAAACAACATAACTTATTGTATCGCTTGTTGCGTTGTCTATTGGCGTATAGGTTAACGTATTGTCAGTTTCGATAACCACATTACCGGATACAGCTGTGGCAGAATATACGGTCAATGCATCGCCGTCAGCATCGGTGTCATTTATTAATACGTCGAAGTTTTGGGTACTGTAATTTACGACTGTTGCATCGTCATCAACCGCGACTGGGGCATCATTGACCGGCGTAATTGTAATATCGACATTGGCGCTACTGCTTAATTCGCCATCACTTAAATCGTAAATAAAACTATCGGCAATCGTTTCATCACCGCTATGTACGTAGGTAATCGTGCCATCACCATTAACGGTAACAGTGCCCGACGTCGGGTGCTGATTTATTGAAACAATGAGATCATTTTGCGAACTCTCTGCATCACTGTCGTTAACTTTAACATTAATTGTTGTGCTGCTTGCTTCGTTTAAGCTCGCTGTATCATCTACTGCAACTGGTGTGTCATTGGTTAAGGTAATAACAAAATCTATTGTTGAACTAACATTCACAGTGCCATCTGTCGCAATGTAAGTGGTTGAATCTGTGATGGTTTCTGATCCATTGTGAGTGTATTGCAATGTGCCATCGCCATTTTGAGTCAAGGTGCCGTTTGTTGTTGCCTCAAAACTCACTATGGTCAAAGTATCGCCGTCAATATCAACGTCGTTTGCTAATGGGTTTAGGGCAATCGAGTCACCTTCATTTAAAGTAAATATATCGGAATAGGCATTTGGTTCATCGTTAACAGGGGTTACGGTTAACACGACTTTCGCTGTACCTAGGTTGTTTAAACTGTCTAGGACGACGTATTGAATCGTATCTTCGCCGTTAAAGTTTGGCGATGTAGAATAATCAAGTTGACCAGACATATCTAAAGATGTCATGCCTGCAAACGCTGTCGCGCCGACAAGTTGCATTTCAGTTGCCGCATTTTGACTATCTAAATCATTAGTTAACACATCTATATTTGCAGCAAATTCTTCTTCATTTACCGTAAGAGCATCGTCTACCGGATTGGCGGCTGGTGAAATTGTGTAATACGTTAAAAACTCAACAAGTACATCATAAGTTGGGGCTGGTTCTTCTAGCAATATCGAGTCAAAGTCTAGAACTTGCATAGATTCAACGACCCACAAACGATTAGTTTCAGGGTCGTAGGCTTTAACATTTAATTCGTTAATAAGAACTTCGTAACAACCGCTGTCGCTCTTCGGATCGCAATATTGCAGGCCTTGTTCAGTATCAAAATATTGCACTAAATACAGAGCGTCATTCTCAATTTGTGCAGCCCAGTTAGTGACACTACTGCTATCGGAATAGCTCATAATTCCGGTGGATTCAACCATGCCAACGGGTGCATTTTGTGCGCTTATACTGCTGATGATATGCGCATTTAGGTATTTAGTTTGTAATTGACCGTCGCCATCAAAACTATCTAACTGACTGTTACTGCGGCCATCTAGCAATACGTTATTTGTTAGCAAGTTAGTTAAATCTAAAGACGATAAGTCTTGCTCTTTTACAATATAACCAATTGCAGAAAGGGTTTGATCTGAGGTTGTGCCACTAATAAGTACTTCATAAGCGCTATCATCAAAGGTTACCTTAGTGAAGGTATAAGAATCGCCGTTTTCAATATTGACTTCCAATTCTGACGATTCATTAATGCTCCAATTGAAATTGAGACCCAGGTCAACTAATGAGCCGGAACCATTTACATCAAAAAATGCATTAATTGCTGTTTGTTCGTAATCTGATTTCGACAAGTCAAACAAAGGTAAAACAACATTTCCGGATAAATTAGAAAATGTATAAGTACCGATAGTTGGACGACGATATAGGCGATATGATTTGTCTTCTTCATTTACTTGAACACTGCCGCTACCAAGTTCTGACGGCAAATTGTATATCGCCTCAAAGCTCTCGATGACGTCTAAGTAAAGTGCACGGTTTTTGACCAGAGACAAAGTTAAGCTGGTGGTTTCTATCGAAACCGTAACCTCAGCGTCACTCGAACCATTGTTGGCAACATAAGTGTCATAGGTTGTTTGGTCAATCGCATTTAATTCTAAAAGTTCGTCAATACTTACCGTTTCTTCGTCAACTTTTGGGCTCGTCAAAGTGATTGACAAATCATTTCCATTTAACGCCCAAGTAAACTCTTCTTGACCGTTATCATAAGTATAGCTACCTGTTTTAACCCCAAAAGTGTCGTCAAATGTTATTGATGCACCACTGACTTCAAGCGGATTAACGGCAATTCGTTGGAATGCATTTTTACCCGAATAAGTCGGTTTACTTAGGATGAATTCGCCTAAGAGGTCTACGTCAGTTAATAACGTCGTTAAGTCTGTACCGTTAAAGTCAATTTGCAAAGAGGCCATGGTATCCAATAACGGGATTGTCACGTAATAAAGCATCTCATCTATGACGATGCCAAAATTATGCTCCGATTGATCAGACAGTGTTGTGTAAATTGACGTGTTGTCACTTTCTAATTCGAATGGGTACTGCTTGTTGTCAATAATCTCAAAAGCAGACTCAACATGATTTGCGATGGCAAAGCTCCATGCATCATTATCGCTATCATATGTGACATCAATATCATCTACTTGGTCGCCATTGATGTCATGTTGTCCCGCTAAAGAAAGCGGGGTTACAGTCACTTGGATTTGTGCAACAGTCTCTAAACCTTGCTCGTCACTCACTGTGTAACTGACAATGTCCGACGTTATATCGGCATTTGGTATATAAACTAGATAAGCCCCTTCAACGATAGATACAGATCCATTCTCAGCACTTGCGTTTACAATCGAAAGTGCATCTTCTTCTGGATCCGAGTCGTTTTCTAACGCGTATATTTCAACTGAGTCATAATTTACAACGCTCGCTACATCGTCTACAGCAATGGGAGCTTCGTTCTCATTGGTAATTGATACATCAAGATCGTAGCTGTCGGTTAAGCCTGCAAGGTCCGTTACCGTTACATTTAGCGAATAAAGCGGGGTTGTTTCAAAATCGAACGTGGCATTGGCAATAATACTTATTTCACCGGTTTGGGCGTCGATTGCAAAGTTAGAAGAGCCTGTTAACGTCCAAGTTAAGGTATCTGGCGCGTCAACGTCTAGAGCATCAAACGTTATGAAGGACGTTGCAGATTCAGGCGAGAATGACTCAAGTAATGGATCGATTAACATCGTATGACTTGTGATTTCAGGTGCTTCATTGACGTTTACCAACGTAATGGCTAAATCAAAATCAGTGCTGAGGTTTGACGCGTCGGAAACCGTAATAACGGTATCAAATGACGGTGACGTTTCAAAATCAACAGAGGCTTGGTTGTTTACTGTGATTTCACCGGTTGTCGGGTTAATACTAAATGCATCGCCACCATTAGCTAACGCAAAGGTAAATTCGGTTTCGTTGTCACCGTCAGTGACGACCGGCGTATAAATAAGTGTGCCTGAACTGATATTTTCATTAATGCTAACGGCAGAATCGCTTGTGATCATTGGCGGTTCATTTTCGTTTGTAACACTGACTTGGATGTCATAGCTGTCGCTCAATCCGGCTTGGTCAGTAGCAGTAACACTTAAGGTATAAAGTGGGGTTGTTTCAAAATCGAACGCGGCATTGGCAATAATACTTATTTCACCAGTTAGCGCGTCGATAGAGAACTGACTCGAACCGGTTAACGTCCAAGTTAAGGTATCTGGCGCGTCAACGTCTAGAGCATCAAACGTTATGAAGGACGTTGCAGATTCAGGCGAGAATGACTCAAGTAACGGATCGATTAACATCGTATGACTTGTGATTTCAGGTGCTTCATTGACGTTTACCAACGTGATAGCCAAATCAAAATCAGTGCTGAGGTTTGACGCGTCGGAAACCGTAATAACGGTATCAAATGACGGTGACGTTTCAAAATCAACAGACGCTTGGTTGTCGATGGTAATAGCACCGGTATTTGGGTCGATACTAAATGCATCGCCACCATTAGCTAATGCAAAAGTAAATTCGGTTTCGTTGTCACCGTCAGTGACGACCGGCGTATAAATAAGTGTGCCTGAACTGATATTTTCATTAATGCTAACCGTAGAATCGCTTGTGATCATTGGCGGTTCATTTTCGTTTGTAACACTGACTTGGATATCATAGCTGTCGCTTAATCCGGCTTGGTCAGTAGCAGTAACACTTAAGGTATAAAGTGGGGTTGTTTCAAAATCGAACACGGCATTGGCAATAATACTTATTTCACCAGTTTGGGCGTCGATTGCAAAGTTAGAAGAGCCTGTTAACGTCCAAGTTAAGGTATCCGATAGATCGTGCTCTGTTGCTTCAATCGTAATAAAGGCCGTTGCTTGCGGTTCGGAAAATGATTCGACAAGGCTTTCGATTAGCAGCGTGTGGCTTGATATTGATGGAGCTTCGTTCACGTCAAGCAATGAAATTGTAAATGCAAAGTCGTTACTGAGCGAAGAGCTGTCAGTTACAGTGATGACGGTATTAAAGGTCGGTGTTGTTTCAAAATCAACAGACGCTTGGTTGTCGATGGTAATGGCACCGGTATTTGGGTCAATACTAAATGCATCGCCACCATTTGCTAACGCAAAGGTAAATTCGGTTTCGTTGTCACCGTCAGTGACGACCGGCGTATAAATAAGTGTGCCTGAACTGATATTTTCATTAATGCTAACGGCAGAAGCGCTTGTGATCATTGGCGGTTCATTTTCGTTTGTAACACTGACTTGGATATCATAGCTGTCGCTTAATCCGGCTTGGTCAGTAGCAGTAACACTTAAGGTATAAAGTGGGGTTGTTTCAAAATCGAACACGGCATTGGCAATAATACTTATTTCACCGGTTTGGGCGTCAATTGCAAAGTTAGAAGAGCCGGTTAACGTCCAAGTTAAGGTATCTGATAGATCGTACTCTGTTGCTTCAATCGTAATAAAGGCCGTTGTTTGCGGTTCGGAAAATGATTCGACAAGGCTTTCGATTAGCAGCGTGTGGCTTGATATTGATGGAGCTTCGTTCACATCAAGCAATGAAATTGTAAATGCAAAGTCGTTACTGAGCGAAGTGCTGTCAGTCACAGTGATGACGGTATTAAAGGTTGGTGACGTTTCAAAATCAACAGAGGCTTGATTGTCGATGGTAATAGCACCGGTATTTGGGTCAATACTAAATGCATCGCCACCATTAGCTAACGCAAAGGTAAATTCGGTTTCGTTGTCACCATCAAAAACGATTGGGGAATAGATTAATGTTCCAGCAGCTAAATGTTCATCTATCGTTAACGCTGAGTTACTGGTAATCATTGGTGCTTCAGGCACATCAATGATTGAAACTGTAATATTTTGACTCGCAGTTACGCCCAACGGATCTTCTGCAATAACTGAAATTTGATAACTTGTGGTTTGTTCAAAATTGACTGGTGCAACTAAGGTGATTTGACCTGAATTTTGATCAATAGCAAACGTATTTGAATCGTCGCTTAGGGTGAATGTGCTATTTTCAACGTCTTCATCCTCGATTAATACCGCGATGACAAGGCTGTTAATAGTCGCGTTTTCAGACAAAGTAACTTGTTCAGAGGAAATAAAGAGTGGCGCTTGGTTGCTAAGATTTACACGAACCGGCAAATTAACTTCAAATTCACCATCTTCAAAATCAAAAACTAACAGTAAGTTGTCGATGCCGTCAAAACCAATTTCTGGAATGTATTGCACAACCCCGTTACTGAAGGTTGCTGTACCGTTACTTGCACTTACGGTATTCAACGTAGCGTTGTTTGGTAGCTGATCTGAAATGTCCGCCAATGCGATTTCAATTGGCGTTATATCTTCGGTTGTTGCGATTACATCTACGACATTAATCGAAACGGTTGTTATTGAACTAAGTAAACTACCGTCACTTACGCGGTAGCTAAAACTGTCTGTCCCAACAAAATCTGAATTGGCGGTGTAGCTAAAACTCCCATTTTCCGCCATTACCACTTCGCCAAAACTTGGCTGGGTAACACTCGATAAGTCAACATTGATATTATCGCCGTCAATGTCGGTGTCATTTGCCAATACACCAAAGCTTCTATGCACCTGCGATGTCTTATCATTGGTTAGTTTATAGCTGTCGTTTAAAGCTGTTGGAATGTCATTTTGCGCCACAACGGTTAATTCTACGGTAGCAGAAGTTGCATTATCTTTTTCATCAGCAAGTTGATACTGAAAAGTATCTAAACCAAAAAAGTTGGGATTTGGTTGGTAACTAAATGTGCCGTCGGAAGCGAGTAGCAAAGTACCGTTTTGAGTAGTTTGCATCAGTGTGAGAATAATTTCACTCATCGCGGTGTCTTCATCAAAGTCATTGTTTGTAATTGAATTTTCTGAACTAACAACAAGTAATGAGTCTTCGTTTAACTGAAACTGATCGTTTACCGTAATCGGCGGGTAACCGTTAAAATCTGGGGTGGTGACTTCGACAATTGCTTGGCTAGTTGCGCCAGAAGGGTCGGTAATAGTGTAACCAAAGCGGTCATAATTAACGAAGTTTTCAGCAGGAGTATATTCAAATGTACCGTTTGAAAATAACTGCACGGTACCAAAGGCTGGTAAGTTTGTTGAATCAATTGCAACGGTAAGAGTGTCACCGTCAACGTCGTTATCATTGGCTAACACACCACTTTCAGAGGATGTAAAAGGCAAACTTGTCATGATGATATTATCGTCAAGTGCCGTTGGCGCGTCATTTACCGGAGTAACCGTAATAGTGACCGATGCTTCACTTGTTTGGTTGTTTTCATTAAAAATGGCGTAAGTAAATAGATCTGTACCGGTAAAGTTGTTATTAGGTACATAGCTAAAACTACCGTCACTGTTGATGGTGACTTGGCCATTACTAGGATTGTTAACCGCTATCGTGTTGGCCAAAATTACACCATCATCAAATACGGTATCATTCGTCATAAAGTTGCCATTTAATGTGGCGTCTTCAACAACGGTAAAAGCGTCATTCACAGCAATTGGGGCTGTGGTGATGACATCACCTTCTAATAACAAGGTATTGCTGTATGCACTTTCACCCGTACCGTCGATTCCGGTTACTAAGATATAATAGGAATTTCCAATGGGTTTTTCAGTTAAGCTTGCAGAATTAGTAGTTAATGATAATTTGGCGTCACCGCCCTCTAGTTCAACGTAATTTTGGCCTGTTAAACCAAATTCAGTGGTGACATACACGTTGTATCGAAGGACATTGGCATTGACATCCCAATTGACATTGAGCGTGTCTGTAGTTTCGTCGATGCTTGCTGCAACGCCAGTAATGACTTTGCTTTGCCAATTAATGTTGACTGTTGCAACTTGTTGTAAGTTATCTGCGACGTCTTCAACCCAAAGTTGCAGACTATTTTCTCCTGACTGCCATCCAAATAAATGAGGGCTAATACCATTAACCATAGTTGAAACTGCAGTTCCGCAATTTTCTTCACAAACCACTAAAACATCACTTGTACCTGAGAAACCAAGTAGGACACGTTTAATACCATCGGTATCTTCTGCCGTTACCGAAACTGTAACATTGCCAGTAAATAAGTCGCCAGCGAGAGGGTACTTAAAGTTACCCGTAGCATTTAGCAAAGCGGCATTGTAGGTCAAAGCAGAATTGACGTTTTGTCCACCAATTTTTGCTACAGGCGAAAAAGTGATGCGGTTTAAAGTTGTGGCATTAATTGCCATTTCGGCAGGCGTTAAATCTGAGGCACTATCGGCAGTTGAATGAGAACTCTCATCCGTATTGTCACTTGTATTTTCACCACCACCGCAGGACATTACAATCAGGCAGAGGCCTACCATTGTCGAGGTGTGTATTAGTCGTTTTAGAAAAACTATCATTTTACTGCCCGTGTTAAATTTATTTTGCTACTTTATGGTGAAAGTACCCTTGACATTAATGTCAGGATTGGCAATTTCTTCCAGCGTAAAATCACCAATTATTGAGTCTAATCCGTCAAGAAAGTCTACTTCTATATCGCCATCGGCTAAGTTGTCACCATGGGAGGCATAGGTTATATCTAGGTCAATTTCATCAATATTTATGACACCATCAAAAGTCGCAAACCATTCGCCACCAGCGTCGTCAAAAGACATATTGCCTTCAGGGACTGTGCCTTTGTCAAAGTCGATGGTCATTGCAACTTGGAAGTTACTTACAGGACCTACCGATGATTCTAACGAAGAATTAGCAAGTTGGTTATAGGTGAAATCCCCTGTTCGTTCTGCTAAAAGCTCTTCAATAGGTGTGGTATCTAAGGAGTTAAAATCGTCTGTTGCTAAAAATGATTCGTCTTCAATCAGATTATCTGCATTCTCTTCAACTGTAGTTGCCACTTCTTGTGATTGTTCAACTTCAGAATCGATTTCTGCTTCATCTTCAGCTTCTGTGTTTTCTTCGGAGTCGGAATCAGCCTCAACCGTAATTGACGCAACGACAGTAGTGGTTGCTACCGTGCTACTTGTACTCTCTTCTTGGGTTTCTTCTTCTTCTTCCTCTTCTTCATTCTGATCGATATCGTCGGCTTCCGTGGTCATGCCGGTTTCAAATGTTTGAGGGGGTTCGATAAATGTGGTTACTTTGCCCTGAGGATCAATACTGGCGTAGGAGTAGCCTTCATTCTGTCCGAGGGATAAAGTGCTACCCGACTGATCACCAGAGGTAATGTCTAAATCCACCGCACCGTCCCATACAGCAACCCAAATTGTGCCGCCAACGATTTCTACTTCATAGTGAGTTCCACGAATACCGATACTGCCTACAGGGGTTTTTAATTTGTAATCACCGCTTTCAGCTTTAATTGAACCGGTAACTGAACGTAGGCCACCTTTCACAAGTTCCATAACAACCGAACCACGACCATTGTCGTCGCTAAACTTGTAGTCGGAGATAAGGAGTTCACTATTTTCTTTTAATGCAATCATGCCGCCGTCGGTCATACGTAACTGAGCTTTTGCATTAGCACCTGTTGAAACGACATCGCTGCTATAAATCGGCGAACGGCGTTTTAATTTTCTGGTATCTGCACCGGAAGACGAAATAGCGCTTACCGCACCACGAGTTACGAGAGTCTTTCCCGCTGCGGTTTGGGCTTGGCCGTTTGATATAAACATTAAGCCTGATAATAATAGTACTGAACGAATTAACATGTACGTCTCCTAAAATCGATATTGCCAACTGCCGGCCACTTCCAAGCGGTCGTAACTAAATAGCTCTACATTACTCTCTTTGTTCTGTACATTTATCGAGAGCTTTAATTGTAGCTTATCTGATGAATTAAACAGCAGCTGTGAAGATAAGGCAGTCATTACCTCATCTCTTACTTCTTTAAATAGTGGGTGCTCGTCGTCATACTTGTGGTTTTCAACCATGATATAACTGTTGCTAACTAAGGTATTGGTGATTGGCCAAGTGACTTGGTATGTAACACCCATAGTGTCTTTACTATTGTAATTACTTGCTTGATCATCGGTAACATCTTGTTGCCAATGGCCAATTATGGTGTGCAGTAGCTTTGTTTTGTATTGGAACGAACCACTAATTTTGGTTCGTGTCATGTCAAGCTGGGGATTAACATCATTGGCTATTTTTGAATAGTTACCGCCTAAACGATAACTGGTTTTGCGACTGGTGTTCTTCTGAAAAAATAACGAAATACCATTCTCTGTGCGGTAAGGCCCTATTTCTTTTTCAACATTGCCCGTTAAGTCTTCAACACTTGTGGCTTGTTCAACCTCACGCCACAGTGGCCGAGAAAAACCTGCGACTGATACTTTTCCACGCAACAATTCTTGCTCATAGGCGAGATTAAACCCAGCTTGAAAACGTTGATATTGAGTTTGCTGTGCATAGCCAAAATAGCTTGCCAATACATCAATTTTTAACCATTGATATTGGCTGATAGGGTGCTGATATCCTGCCATATAATTTACAGAATAACTCAAGTCACGTGTTGCTCTTGAAGTGTCAAATAATTGAATCTCGCCGATATTAGGTAATGTAATCGTTTTTTGGTCTGTACCGCTATTTACGTTGTTATCATATGCAATACTTGAAGATACTTGCTGATACCAGGTTAAATTACGATTGACTAAAATTCTTTCAACACGGTTATGTAAAGCTTCTGTTTTTTCGCGTTGTGTTTGGGTTAACGGGCGTGTTAATAGGCGCTCTAACTCGGCGGCTGCGGCATGAAGGTTATCTACTTTTAGATAACTAGAGGCTAAATAGTAGCGACTCAAATAAGAACCTGGTTTGGTTAATAAAACCCGTTCAAAAGCAAAAACTGCTTCTTGATATTTTTCACTGCCGTAGGCCGCTAAACCAACTAATAAATCAAATTCAGGGTCACCACCGTATTCAAAGGTTTGGTCGTCACCATATTGATATGCAGCAATATAATCTTTGGCTTTTAATAATGAATTAAGTTGTTTTATCACTTCGGTAAAAGAGGGCTGTTCCGCATGTAGTTGTGCAGTCATCCCTAAAGCAGCGATTAAACAATATATCCTTGCCATACTTTTTAACATTTTAAACCTAGAATTATTTTCAATTAGTTACCAAATTTGATTGAGCCTTTTATAAAGTCAGGCTCCTCCCTTCTTTTGCAAAAAAGAAACTATAAGGTGGTTTCTCACCGAGTATTCTTGCCGTTAAATCATCAAGCTGATCATCTGTTCTTAGTGGGTCGTGGCTAAATAAACACAATAGCTTAACGTTAGCCAACTCTGCTAAGTTTAGTGTTTCATCAATGGATGAATGACCCCAACCAAGTTTATCATTCATTTCATGTGCTAAATATTGTGCATCATGAATTAACATATCTGAGTCTTCGCAAAATTTAACCCAATCTTGGACACCATGTTTATTATGACTTTCAGGGGCTAATAACTCGTTGTCAGTCGCGTATATTAACAGCTTATTGTCACAAAATATCCTAAAGGCTGTGCCACCGTCCGGATGATTCATTTTCATCGACTGAATATGAAAGTCACCAATGTCGTATCCTTCTGAAAAATCTGTCTTTTTTATCGTAATTGTCGAAGGGACTTGATGATATTTAACCGGGAAATAACTTTTGGACATTTGGTCTAATATCGCCGTATCGTGCTGAGTATCGGTTTGACCGGGGTAAATGGTGATTTGACTGTTCTTTTTAAAGACAGGCGAGAAAAACGGAAATCCCTGTATATGGTCCCAGTGATGGTGACTCAACAAAATATTGATTGGCAGTGGGTAATCGCTAAATTCACAACTGGCGATCCGTAAACCTGTGCCCGCATCTAATATTAGCTTTTGGCCATTATTACTTTCCAGTACGGTGCAAGGCGTATTGCCTCCATAGCGGCTGGTTTCCTTTCCTGGCGTTGGAACCGAACCCCGAACACCATAAAACGTAACTTTCATTAGATAACTACCCCTATAATAAGTATGATTTTTATACGCCAAAGCCGCTGATATTACAATTGAATAACGCCATATATGCTTGAACTTTCCTATAAAACTAGTTTTTTTGTTAGGTGAACTAGAAAGATCGGTAATATTTGTTATACCTAAATGAAGTTGCACTAAATTGAATTAGGACATCATTTCTATTAATGACTGACTAAAATAGTCCGATAAAGCTTAACTAACACCATCCTAAATCATAAACTTTATAGAAAGGCTTCTATATGAACTTATTGACAAATTTAACTATTAGAGCGCGCCTGCAGGTAAACGCAGTCGTGATTGCTCTGGCTTTACTTACGCTATTTGCTTTGATGCTGATTAACCTAACTAAAATGAATGATTTGGGACAAGCGCTAGTAAAGGTGGAGTCGCTAAATTCTCAAGTATTAATGTTACGTCGAAATGAAAAAGATTTTCTCGCGAGAAAAGAGCTTAAATACGTCGATTTGTTTACTAAGAATTCTGCTCTTTTATCAAAACAAATTGCAGAACTAGGTGTTATGACCTCTGATTTGGGTATTAAAGCATCCGAACTAGACACCTTTGCTCAAATATCTGAGCTCTACACGAAGCAGTTTGTCGAAGTGAGTCAGTTTCAACAGAAAGTCGGCTTGGATTCAAAAGATGGATTATATGGCGAACTACGAAATGCTGTGCATGATGTCGAGGATATTTTAAAGAGTAATCAGACTCATAGATTATTGGTTGATATGTTGCAATTACGCCGAACAGAAAAAGACTTTATGTTACGTCGAGATGCCAAGTACCTTGCGGTATTTGACGAACAAATGACGCATTTTTATAAAGACATAGATAATGCCGATCTAACGGGCGACACCGCAACCCGAATTAAAGCGTCTTTGGATATCTATAAAGAAAAATTTTTAAACCTAGCGAAAGCGGAAAAAGCGATTGGTTTAAACGCGCAGTCTGGCCTTTTAGGTCAACTGCGTGGGACGATAACGCAAACTGAAGACAGCTTGAGTGCGATTAAAAGCAAACTTGAAACTAGCCTAGAGCAGGCAATTAGTACCGCAACGATTACGGCTATTATCGTCTTTATCGGCGCTATGATTTTTGTCATGGTAGTTGTTTATTACACGAGTCAGAGCATTATTAGTCCAATATTGGCGGTTAGAAATGCAATCTCTCATATACGAACTAAAAAAGATCTTACCTGGCTTGTTAAAACAAAAGGTAAAGACGAACTGGTTGAGTTAGGTGAGGATGTTAATACGCTTATAAGTGATTTTAAACATTTAATTTACAACGTAAATAAGGCGTTAACTACATTGGATAATGCCACGGTAGAACTTGCCGAGAATGCCCAAGATACTTTAGATGGGATGGAAAAGCAGTTCCAAGAAAGTGATATGGTCGCGACATCAGGCGCCGAAATGCAGGCAACAGTTTCAGATATTCATCAAAATACCCAATTAGCCACAGCGACCGCGAATAAAACCGGAGAATTAGCTGATAGTGGCTCGAACGAGGTTGAGCAGACGTCGAAAAATATTAACGAACTGGCCAGTCAGTTACAGGAAGCCTTATCACAAATTGAAAAACTAGAACAAGACAGTCAATCAATTGGTACTGTTTCAGACGCTATCCGGGGGATTGCTGAGCAAACAAACTTATTGGCGTTGAATGCAGCGATTGAAGCTGCGCGTGCTGGAGAACAAGGTCGGGGATTTGCTGTGGTTGCCGATGAAGTTAGAAACCTTGCGATGCGTACACAAGAGTCCACAAGTGAAATTGAAACTATCATTAATTCTTTGCAGATGAGTACTCAGACTATTGTTGCTGTTGTGACACAGTGCCATAAATACGGAATTGAATGTTCAGAGCAAGCTAACCGTGCGGGTGAGTCGCTTAAGTTAATTTCAAGTCACGTGCAGGAAGTGGTGGATATGAATAGTCAAATTTCCAATTCATTGCAGGAGCAAGATGAAGTCGCGACAGAAATGAGTAAACACGTTATTCAAATACGAGATATTGCCGAACGCAGTCAAATGAGTGCAGCGACGAATGCTGAAGCAAGCCAAGATATTGCTAAGCAAGCAGCAATATTACATGAAGAAATTGAGCGATATAAAGTGTCTTAGTGAGCTCAAGGGCAGGTATATTAAATGAATAAAATGGGGCCACAGTGGCCCCATTTTAGTGTTAGCGATTGGTCATTTACTATGCTTAACCAGCCATTTGTGCGGGTGTAGCTTGCGCTTGTTTTTTGGCTAATCGAGCTTGATGTAACAAAGGTTCAGTATAACCACTTGGTTGTGTTGTTCCCTCTAATACAAGATTTAATGCAGCATTAAAAGCTATGGACGAGTCAAAATGAGGCGCCATAGAAACATAACTTTTGTCATTGTGGTTTTGTTTGTCTACGATTACCGCCATCTTTTTGAAAATGTCGACTACCTGTTGTTTATTGCATAAGCCGTGATGTAGCCAGTTGGTGATATGTTGGCTTGATATACGACATGTCGCCCGATCTTCCATTAAGCCCACATTATTAATGTCTGGCACTTTAGAACAACCAACTCCTTGGTCAACCCACCGAACCACATAACCGAGAATTCCCTGAGCATTATTTTCGATTTCAGCGGTGATCTCTGTTTGTGTAAGCTGTTCTTCATCTTGCAACAAAGGTATTTGCAGGATCTGATCAATATTTGACTTACAGCGTGTCAGTAGCGACTCCTGAACCGACCCAACATTGATTTTGTGATAATGCAATGCATGTAACGTGGCCGCCGTTGGTGAAGGCACCCACGCTGTTGTTGCTCCAGCTTGAGGGTGGGCTAGTTTGGCAACCATCATGGCTTGCATATGATCTGGGATAGGCCACATACCTTTGCCGATCTGAGCTGCGTGGTGAAACCCAGTTGCTAATCCGTAGGCCACATTTGATTGTTCGTAAGCATCTAGCCAAGGTTCAGTTTTAATTTGAGCTTTTGGTAAAAATGGGCCCGCCAACATGCTGGTATGAATCTCATCACCTGTACGGTCTAAAAATCCAGTATTGATAAAGACTACTCGTTCAGCCGCTTCGGCTATACATGCCTTCAAATTCAAAGAGGTTCGACGTTCTTCGTCCATAATTCCCATTTTTATGGTATGGCGAGGAACGTCGATTAGGTCTTCTATGTCGTCAAATAATTGATTTGCAAATGCGACTTCTTCTGGGCCATGCATTTTGGGCTTAACGATATATATTGACCCTTTTTGCGAATTTTTGATTGTGGCATCAACAGGTTTAAGCAAATCGATTTTACCAATTAAGCTAGTAATTACGCCATCCAAAATGCCTTCAGGCATTTCTTTTTGGTTATATAAGACTGCAGGGGTTGTCATTAAGTGGCCAACATTGCGGACAAACATCAATGAACGACCACTTAAACTAAGTGAATTGCCATTGTTACCAATAAATTGCAGATCTGGATTCATTTTGCGGAGGATTGACTTACCCCCTTTATTTACTTCAGTTGATAAATCCCCCTGCATTAACCCAAGCCAGTTTTTATAAACTTGCACCTTGTCTTCGCCATCAACAGCTGCAACTGAATCTTCACAGTCCATTATTGTACTGATTGCCGACTCAACTTTGATGTCTTTGATATGGGCTAAATCGGTTTTACCTATAATATGGGTATCGTCGATTTCGATGTAGAAATGCAAATTGTTATGTTTAAACAAAAGATGGGTTGGTGCATGAGGCAGGCCACGGTATCCCGCAAATAGCGTTGGGGTTTCTAGTGGTGCAATTTGACCGGCAACCTTAAGTTTTAGTTGACCTAGTTCAATGTCAAAACCTAAAACATCTTCCCAACTTGCGCCAGATATTGGCACTATGTCATTTAAAAAGGCTCTACCATAGGCAATAACCTGTTCTCCGCGAATTGGATTGTAATGTGCGCCAGGTTCTGACCCCGTATCATGAGGAATAACGTCTGTACCATAAAGTGCATCATATAAACTTCCCCATCGAGCATTTACTGCATTTAGGGCATATCGCGCATTCATTACGGGCACAACAAGTTGTGGACCGGCAATTTCCGACAACTCATTGTCGACGTTTTTCGGGCTGATAGTAACGCCATCTGGCTCTGGTAACAGATAGCCTATGTCACTTAAAAAGCGTTTATATTCCGAAAATTCAAATGTTGGGTTTGATTGATGATACGCATCAATTTGGCTTTGCAATGTTTCACGCTTATCTAACAAGGCCTCATTTGTGGATATATGTTTGCCTAGTAGCTGCTCAAAACCCGTCCAAAATGCATCTGGTTGTAACCCCAAGTGTTTTAATACGGAGTTGTTTACGAATTGATACAAAGCTTCGTCAATCGATAGATTGTTAAATTGAATGTGTTCTACGTCCTGCATAATATAAGACCCCAACGGAAATTTAGATAACAATTGATATTAAATGGAAATGCCTATATTTAAACAGTTTAGTGTTTTGATGTTTGTCATTCACAACATGAATAATGGTGCTAAGGTATTTCTTTTAAACAAGTTTATGGCTCCAAAATGACCAAATTACTGTTTGGCCCCTACATCTACGATAAGGCGTCTTAACCAAATATGCCCAACATCGTGGTGCAATAGTGGAGACCAGGCCATCTTTAAGGCTATTGGCGGAATGTCAAATGGCGGGTCCATCACGCATATCATGGGGTTATCGGCATAAAGCTCGGTTGCTTTGGTTGGTAACGTTGCAATTAATTGCTGTTCTTTGGCAAGCCACATGGCCATGTGGTAATGCCGTGTAAACACGCTGATGTCTCTTTTTTTATCTAGCTTTGCCAACTCTACGTCAACCCAACCAAGCTTTTGAACTTCGTTTGGATCAATACCTACACCAACGCCAAAGCCGGTTTTGCTCACCCAAACGTGCTTTGAACTTAAGTATTTATCTAAGTCAAAATCGGGCAAACATGGATGGTCGTTGCTTACCATGCAAGAGAAAGTATCGTACCAAATTACTTTTTGGTGGAATGACAACGGCAACTCTTCGAACCGGTTGATCGCCATGTCTACTTTACCGAGTTCTACATCGTGAAAGCTCACATCCGAAGGCGTTACAATATCTAAAGTGAGGCTAGGAGCCTTTGTTCTAAGCTCGCCAAGCACTTTAGCAAGCAATGTTGTTTCAGCGTAATCACTGGCCATGATTCGAAAAGTGCGATTTGAAGTTAGCGGATCAAACTCGGTTTCAGGTTGAATTGTCGCTTCAAGCTTAGACAGTACATCACGGACCACAGGTTGTAACTGCAATGCCCGGGCTGTAGGCATCATGCCCTCTGAGGTGCGAACAAGTATTGGATCTGAAAACAAATCCCTAAGTCTTTTTAAGCCATTGCTCATCGCAGGTTGAGTGATTGAAAGTTGATCTGCAGAGCGAGTTACGTTTTTCTCTCGTAATAATACATCTAGATATACCAATAAATTGAGATCGATCTTACTAATATTCATGCTGTGAATTCCGTAAATGAGATTTATCTATTTGATGAATCCTAGTGCAATACCCTAGAGTTGTCATCAACAAATGCAAACAAGTTTTGTTTTATCTCGACAAACCTTGTTGAGTTTCAATTATTAAAATAACAACTCGAGGAATCGACTATGTCTGTTTACACAAATGAAATTGAACTATTAGAAGCCATCCGTAGCCAGAATGGCGAAAGCTGGAGCGCGATTAACCCAGAGCACGCAGCAAGAATGCGTACGCAGAATAAATTCAAGACTGGATTGGACATCGCCAAATATACAGCCGCAATTATGCGCCAAGACATGGCAAATTATGACGCAGATTCAAGTCAATATACTCAATCGTTAGGTTGCTGGCATGGATTTATCGGCCAACAAAAAATGATCTCTATTAAGAAACATTTCAATAGCACTGACCGTCGTTACCTTTACCTATCAGGTTGGATGGTAGCAGCACTTCGTTCAGAGTTTGGGCCATTACCTGATCAATCGATGCATGAGAAAACCTCTGTATCTTCGTTAATTGAAGAGCTTTATACGTTTTTGCGCCAAGCCGATGCTCGTGAAATGGGTGGCATCTTCCGTGAAATAGATAAAGCACGTGAAGCGGGTGACCAAGTACTAGAACAAAAATTGCAAAATGAGATTGATAATCACCAAACGCACATCGTACCAATTATTGCCGATATCGATGCTGGTTTTGGTAATGCCGAAGCAACTTATTTACTCGCTAAAAAGATGATTGAAGCGGGAGCGTGTTGTATTCAGATTGAAAACCAAGTTTCAGATGAGAAACAGTGTGGTCACCAAGATGGTAAGGTCACAGTGCCCCATGAAGATTTCCTAGCAAAAATTAGAGCGGTACGTTACGCATTTTTAGAACTGGGTGTTGATGATGGTGTTATTGTCGCCCGCACAGATTCATTAGGTGCAGGTTTAACAAAACAAATCGCAGTAACAAATACACCGGGTGATTTAGGTGATCAGTACAATAGCTTCTTAGACTGCGAAGAAGTTTCTGTTGCCGATATGAAAAATGGTGATGTGGTATTAAATCGTGATGGCAAGTTGTTGCGTCCTAAGCGTTTGGCTTCAAACTTATTCCAGTTTAAACCGGGAACTGGTGAAGACCGCTGCGTTCTAGATTCAATTACATCACTACAAAACGGCGCTGATCTGTTGTGGATTGAAACAGAGAAACCGCATATTGGTCAAATTGGTGGAATGATCAACCGAATCAGAGAAGTCGTTCCAAATGCGAAATTGGTTTATAACAACAGTCCATCGTTTAACTGGACACTAAACTTCCGCGAACAGGTGTTTGATGCCTGGGTTGAAGAAGGGAAAGATGTAACAGGTTACGAGCGTGCAGATTTAATGAGTGCAATTTATGATGCAACAGAATTGGCAAAAGAAGCTGATGAAAAGATCAGAACGTTCCAAGCGGACGCAGCCAAAGAAGCGGGTATCTTCCACCATTTGATTACGCTACCAACGTACCACACTGCTGCATTGTCTACTGACAATCTAGCCAAGGAATACTTTGGTGACCAGGGCATGTTAGGTTATGTAGAAAATGTTCAGCGTAAAGAAATCCGTCAAGGTATAGCGTGTGTTAAACACCAAAACATGGCGGGCTCGGATATGGGTGATGACCATAAAGAATACTTTGCCGGTGATGCAGCACTTAAAGCTGCAGGTGATGACAATACAATGAATCAATTTGGCTAATCTGGTTTCTCAACCAATAATCATTTTGTCATGAGTTTAAAGTCAGCATTCGCTGACTTTTTTTTGTTTAAAATTTATTAATAGCTCGCTTTATCGTTAAAATTAAAACCAACTATACTCAAAACATCCCACTGCAAATCGAGCAACTTAATATGGCACTTAATATCATTGGGATTGATCATATTGTACTTCGTACCAATAACTTGTCGGGTCTTGTTTCATTTTATTCTGACATTTTAAACTGCCCAATTGAGCGTGATAGAACAGAAGAATTGGGCTTGATACAATTGCGTGCGGGTCATTCGTTAATTGATATTATCGATATATCAGGCGAGCTTGGTCGAGAAGGTGGTGGTGCGCCATGTAAACCCGTTAATCTCGATCATTTTTGCTTAACTGTAGCTGACGCTACAATAGAGCAAATCAGTCAACATATAAAAACACACTTCCAGTCTCCTCCGCGGTTTGAAGTTCGGTATGGCGCCGGCGGATATGGCCCCTCCATTTATATTCAGGACCCTGATGGCAATACTGTAGAGCTAAAAGCCGCCAGTGATTAGCAGGATAAATTTGCCGCGATAATCTGCGTTATATTTCAATTTGACAACTTTCATCTCGTTGCAATGTTACGGTCACGGAACTGTCATTTTGGCAGACTACATTGACGAGGTAATGTAGTTATGGAATGTAAAATATGATTTCGGTAGAAAATGTCGTTGCGGAAAACTTCCCAGCAATTGAGTCAGGTAGCCCGTTTTTAAAGAACTCGTTTTTGCGTTTTTTAAGGTTTATCTTCCACGAATCTGAATTCCAACGTTTTGAACAAACTTATCCACATCTCGTCGGTGTTGATTTTGTCGAACAAGCACTAGAATTTTTCGAATTTGGGTTTATCACCAAAGATCGTGAATTAAGGCATATCCCTTCGACAGGCAAAGTTGTGGCAATTGCCAATCATCCAATCGGCAGCTTAGACGGATTGGTTTTACTTAAAATGTTTTGCAATATTCGAAGAGATGTAAAAGTGGTTGCCAACGACATTTTGTGGGCGATAAAACCGCTGCGACCTTTATTGCTTCCGGTCAATAACATGGGCAATAAAACTGCCAAAGAAAACATGAAAGCGATTGAAAATCACCTTGTCGATGGTGGCGCATTGTTAATCTTTCCCGCTGGTGAAGTGTCACGAATGTCAGCAACAGGTGTTAAAGACGGTAAATGGAAAAACGGCTTTTTACGATTTGCTAAAAAAACACAAGCGCCAATTTTGCCCATTCATATTGATGGCAAAAACTCCGCGTTCTTTTATGGTTTGTCGATGCTGGCAAAACCGGTGTCAACGCTGTGGTTAGTTCACGAGATGTTTAAAAAACATGACCAAGAACTTAGAGTGAGAATTGGAAAACCAATAAGTTACGCCACCTATACTAATATTCCTGTTGAGAACAAACAGCTCGTTAAGTTGTTCAAGAAACATTTATACAAATTATCAAAGAAAAAAACCTTACCCATTTTTTCTGAGCAATTAGAAAGTATGGCCCACCCCGAAGATCGAAAACAGCTGAAGTCAGCACTCAAGCTAAGTGAGCTTATTGGCACAACCAGTGATGGTAAATTGATCTACAACTTTACTCACGACAGTGATTCGTCGGTTATGCGTGAATTGGGACGGCTTAGAGAGCTTACATTTAGAGCGGTCGGTGAAGGTACAGGCTTAAGAAGAGACATCGACAAATACGACAATATCTACGACCACATTATTTTATGGGATGACGAAGAGCTCGAAATTGTGGGTTCATACCGAATGGCACCAACCAAACGTGTTAAGGAGTTTCACTCCCACATTGGTTTATACACAGATACGCTGTTTGATTTAAGCCACTTAACGGATGAAATAGTACAACGTGGGCTAGAGCTAGGACGAAGCTTTGTGCAACCCAAATATTGGGGCAAACGTAGTTTAGATTATTTGTGGCAGGGCATTGGTGCTTATTTGGCGAAACACCCTGATATTCGATATTTATTGGGGGCCGTCAGTGTCAGCAATGACTTAAATATGGAAGCAAAAACCAGCTTAATCCGATTTTATCAGGCCTATTTTGGCAGTCGTGGACCAATTGTTTATGCCAAAACACCATTTTTGTTACCAACCGATAGCGGCCTTCACTTTAATGGAGATGACTATCAAACCGAATTTACCTTGCTAAAACAAAAAATGAAAGATGAAAACACTAGTGTTCCAACGTTATATAAACAATATTCCGAACTGTGTGACGACGGCGGAACCCAGTTTTGTAGCTATAACGTTGACCCAGACTTTTCAGACTGTATTGATGGATTTGTGCTGGTGGACATTGAAAAAATGAAACCCCAAAAGCGGAAACGCTATCTGCAGAGTTAAGCGTGAGAAATAAGTCTGTAGGAATAACTTTGTAGATAATCAGGATAACGAAAGGATCTGTTATGAGCCAAGCCAATTATATTGCCAAGAATCATCACCGCACCATTTGGTTGTCGGATATTCACTTAGGATGCCGTGATTGCAAAGCGGAATTTTTACTAAACTTTCTACATGACAACACCGCTGATAGAATATTTTTGGTCGGCGATATTGTCGATTTTTGGGCGTTGCAACGTCGAGTTTACTGGCCAGAAACGCATAATCAAATACTTAATCTGATATTGCAACGGGCGCAGGAAGGCGTCGACGTTTTTTATCTACCAGGTAATCATGACGAACTCATGAAGCCTTATGTTAAACAACTTTTTGGTAATGTGCAGATACATTCTGAGTTTATTCATACCACAGTCACGGGCAAAAAATTATTGATGTTACATGGCGATAAATATGACTCCGAGGTGTGTTTTGGTAAGTTTCATGCCAAATTGGGTGATGCCTTATATGATGTTTTGCTGTGGTTAAACCGGCAATGCCATGCAGTCCGAAAACGTTTAGGATTACCTTATTGGTCAATGGCGTCTTACATTAAAACGAAGGTTAAAAAGGCCAATGAAGCAATCCGTAGGTACCGTGACGCCGCGATAGCTGACGCCAAACGACAGGATGTTGATGGCATAGTGTGTGGTCATATCCATTATCCTCAAATGGAAATGGTTGACGGCACTTTGTATTGTAATGACGGTGACTGGATTGAAAACTGTACCACCATGATAGAAAGTCAATCAGGGAACTTAAAGCTGCTTCGATGGAAAGATGGTGAAAATAAAACTGAAGTATTGAGCCAAATGAACTGGGGTGAGCGGCTGTCAAAACTAGACGAAGCTGCGGCGTAATATCGAGGTTATAGCAGACGTAAAGAATACGTATTTACTCCACTGTTTTGGTCATAAATTGTTCATAAAGTTTTATGTCTGTCATACAAATTTCACATTTCTGAATTATAGTTAATATTATGGCGGCATATCTTGTCGCTTTCATTTCTTTTATAGAATCATAGGTTTATTACCGATTGGTATGATGTAGGACAGTCGATGAATGTAAGCATTGATAAAGAACAGAAGTATTTTCCTAAAGAGCTGAGTTGGTTAGCGTTTAATGCACGCGTACTGCAAGAAGCTGCAGATAAAAATAATCCAGTTATTGAGCGTATTCGATTTTTGGGGATCTATTCGAGCAATATGGACGAGTTTTATCGTGTTCGTGTCGCCAATGTCCGAAGGAAAATCATTATATTTAATAACAGTGCCGATCTTGATGCTGCTGCCGACACGGAACTACTGATGGCGCAAATCCAGCGACAAGTAGCGGAATTAGGCGCAAAATTTGAAATCGTATTTCAGCAAATTGTTAAAGAGCTTAAAAAAAACCACATCTGTCTAATTGAGCAACCTCAAATTAACGACAAACAACGTCATTGGCTAAAAGGTTTTTTTGATAACAAAATACTGCGCCATATAGCGCCCATTATGATTGAAAAAAAGGTCGATCTGGTTGGCCGACTAAATGATTCCTCGGCCTATTATTACGTCGCAATTCATCGTAATGACAAACCGACCAAATATGCCACGTTGGAAATACCCACCGACAAGATGTCACGCTTCGTCATCCTGCCGCAGGAAAAAGGAGACAAAGACAAACGCATTATCTTGTTAGACGATGTCATACAGCTATTTATTGAGTCTATTTTTCGAGGATTTATTAAGTTTGATCAAATAGAGTCCTATTCATTTAAAATGACCCGAGACTCTGAATATTCCATTAATGATGACATAGTCGATTCCTACGTAGAAAAGATGTCTGACAGCATGAAGCAACGTCTAATTGCCGAGCCTGTGCGGGTTATCTACGACGGCGCAATGCCGCCGGAAATGGTAAAAAGTTTAAAAAAGCATCTTAAACATTCATCGTATGACAATCTAATTGCTGGTGGGCGTATTCGCAACGTATCTGACTTTATTGGATTCCCCAATATAGGTCGTAAAAATTTAGAAAACCCACCACTACCAGCGATTACAAGTAAGCAGTTTAGTTGTTTTGATACGGTGTTTGACGCAATTTCCCACGCCGATATTTTATTGTATTACCCATATCACCGCTTTTTACACTTCACTGAGTTTGTCCGCCAGGCGGCGTTTGACCCTTTTGTAAAGCATATTCGTATTACTATGTACCGCATTGCGCCAAATTCTCGAATCGTCAGTTCGCTCATTGATGCCGTGGATAATGGTAAAATGGTCACCGTAGTCATGGAACTGCGTGCGCGATTTGATGAAGAGGCGAATATTGCATGGGCAAAAACCATGACAGATGCCGGTGTGCGTGTCGTATTTGGTAATCCCTCATTTAAAATCCACACTAAGGTATGCGTGATCAGCCGCGAAGAAAAAGCACAGCTTGTTCATTACACTCATATTGGTACCGGTAATTTTAATGAAAAAACGGCTAAGGTTTATACCGATTTTAGTTTATTTACCAAACGTGAAGACCTCTCATTAGAAGCAATATCGGTATTTGAACTCATTCAATTACCTTACCGCCAACAAAAATTTCGCCATTTAATGGTTTCACCAATCAATTCTAAAGAAAAAATATTGGCTTTGATTGATCAAGAAATTATAAATGCACAGGCGGGCAAAGTTGGCGCGGTCACATTTAAAGTGAATAACTTGGTAGACAACGACATTATCGATCGACTTTATCTAGCCAGTGAAAATAATGTCAAAGTACGTGGAATTGTGCGTGGTATGTGTGCCCTGCGGCCCGGAATTAAGGGGTTGAGTGACAACATTCAAATTATTAGCGTGGTTGACCGATTTTTAGAGCACCCTAGAGTCATGTTGTTTCATAATGACGGCGACCAAAAAACGTATATATCATCGGCAGATTGGATGTTGCGCAATATGCGTGATCGAATTGAAGTCGGCTGTCCGATTTATGACCCCGTTTTGCAAGAACGCATTAAATATTTGCTTGAATTGCAATTTAAGGACACGTTAAAGGCCCGAGTTATCGACAAAAACCAAGTAAATGGGTATGTTAGGCGAGGAAACCGAAAAAACCTTCGATCACAGATCGAAGCCTATCATTACTTGAAGCACTTGGAAAAAATCGATAATGACTGAAATAACTACGGCATTTGATGAACTGGATCTCCGTAACTCGACTAAAATAGCCGTTTTAGACATAGGCTCAAACAGTTTTCATCTGGTTGTCGTACGTATTATTTCAGGCACGGTACAGGTACTGCACAAAGTAAAACAAAAAGTACGTTTAGCAGAAGGGCTATCAGAAGAGTGTTATTTATCTGAAGAAGCGATTCGTCGTGGTCTTGATACGCTCAAAATGATGGAAAAGAGCATTAGTGGCTTTGATCCAGATTCGGTTCGAATTGTTGGTACTTACACACTTCGTAAAGCACGTAATGCATATAAATTTATAAAAGCTGCGCGGAAAATAATTCCTTATCCGGTAGAAATTATTTCCGGGCAGGAAGAAGCTCGCTTAATTTTTAATGGTGTTGCTCACACACACCAATTACCACAAAATTCACTCATTATTGATATTGGCGGTGGTTCGACAGAATTTGCGTTAGGAAAAAACCAAACACCTCAAATATTGAGAAGTTTGGATATGGGCTGTGTCAGTTATACTCAACGTTTTTTTGTTGATGGCAAGATTACCCATAGTAACTTTTCAAAAGCAATAACGGCTGCTCAACAACAACTTGAAAAAATTGAAGATAAGTTGTTAAAGGCGACGTGGCAACAAACGCTAGGTACGTCAGGCTCTATTGAAAGTATTATTACTAGTGCGGATAATAATGTTGATTTAGATGATTTTGAATTGACCCTGGAACACTTGGAAAAGTTGCGCGCATATTGCGAGCAAGTTGGCGAAATAGACGCTTTGCAACTTGGTGAAGTTAACGACCAACGTATACAAGTTTACCCCGCTGGGTTGGCGATATTAACGGCTATATTTATTAGTTTAGGTGTCGATAAATTAAGTTTTTCAAATTCAGCGCTGCGTGAGGGGGTCATCTATGAAATGGACGACTCTTTACACCACGATGATATTCGAGAGCATTCTATTCAAAGCTTAGCAACACGGTATGATGTTGACATCGAGCAAGCAAATTTAGTGTTAAACACGTGTTTTAATTTGTTTAAACAAGCCAAAGAAGATTGGTCATTAAATACCAAACGAGTTAAAGATTTACTCGGGTGGTCGGCACTTTTACACGAAATTGGATTACACATTCACTCGCGCGGTGTCCAAAAACATTCAGCTTATATTTTGCAGCATGCTGACCTACATGGCTTTAATGCTGAACAACAAACCTTCCTGTCGCTATTGACGCGCTTTCACCGTAAAAAAATCCGCTTAGCGGAGTTACCAGAACTAACTCAATTTCGACAAATTGAATTACTGCAATGTATGATTATTTTACGTTTGTCCGTGCTCTTAAATATTAAGCGACAAGCAAACTTTATCCCCGACATCAAATTTGAAGTCGATGATCACAGTATGTTTTTAACTTTCCCAAAAGGGTGGTTGGCGGACCACCCTGTAATAGCAGCAGACTTGAAAATGGAACAAGTGTATCTGGCTAATATTGGCTTCAAACTCAAATTTGGCGAATAACGTTCTGATGTCACAAAGTTGTCGCGCGGTGTTCACATAATCGACATTTAAATTTTCTAATCTAATCACACTTGAAACCTTTTATACCTTAGTAAGGGGTACAGCATGGCAAGTGTAATTAGAGATGGAAAGCTTCAACAATTAGATACATTTTTGTTTTATAAGTGTCATCTATTATCGAACAACCCGATTAAAAACCTCAGTGTCTGGGTTTCACGCACTGGTGACGGCTATTTGTACTTCGCGATAGCACTGTTGATCTTGTGGGCTGGAACGCCGCATGGAGAATCGTTTTTTTATACGGCACTCGCCGCTTTTGCAATTGAAGTTCCAATTTACATCAGTTTAAAAAACCTCGTAAAACGAAACAGACCTTTTAATAAATTACAAGCATTTCAATCTCATATAGCGCCTTCTGATAAATTTAGTATGCCGTCTGGACATACCGCAGCCGCGTTTGTTTTTGCCTCCATTGTTGCAACGTATTATCCAGAGTTTGCGGTTTTAGCTTATTGTTGGGCGAGTTTAATTGGTTTAGCAAGGGTATTACTTGGCGTGCATTTTCCTGGTGATATTTTAGCTGGTGGTTTGTTGGGTTATGGTTGTGCTCAAGCAGCATTTGTTCTATTGGCAATCTAGGATTAAGGACAAAAATGAGAATATTATACGGCATTCAGGGTACTGGCAATGGCCATATCACAAGAGCAAGAGTTATGGCGAAGGCGCTTGCTGCGCAAAACGTAGATGTAGATTATGTATTTTCGGGCAGACCGCGAGACCAATATTTTGATATGGAGCGATTTGGTCAATATCGTACTTTTGACGGACTGACGTTTAGCCATGATCACGGCAAGATAAATTATTTAAAAACGGCAAGCAATGCCAAACTGTTTGGCTTGATAAAAGACATCCATCAGTTGGATGTCAGTTGCTATGATTTAGTACTTAATGATTTTGAGCCAGTTTCTGCATGGGCAGCAAAAAAGGCGGGTATTGCGGTTATTAACATTAGTCATCAAGCCGTGTTTAACTATGAACAGGTTCCTGCAAAGGGCATGAATTGGATTAATAAGCAGATCCTAAAATATTTTGCACCGGCTGACATTTCCTTAGGTGTGCATTGGTTTCATTTTGGCCAAGCTATTATTCCCCCTTTTATCGAAAGAGAAACACCTACGAGCGCTTTATCTGAAGATATTTTAGTGTATATGCCATTTGAAGAGCTTGATGAGATTAGTGATTTGTTGAACGGCCAACATGATCACAATTTTGTTGTTTACCATCCTTCAATTAAAAAGGATGTTGATACCCGAGCAATTAAATACCGAAAACCGTGTCGTCAGGGATTTTTACGAGACTTAGAGTCATGCGCTGGTGTTATTGCGAATGCCGGGTTTGAACTCTCTAGCGAAGCACTGTGCGTGGGTAAAAAGTTATTGCTAAAACCACTAGATGGCCAATTTGAACAAGCCTCTAACGCTGAAACTTTGAGCTTGTTGGGACTTGCGAATGTGATGACCGGTTTAGATGACGCCGTTTTGGAAACTTGGTTGCAACAGGAATCGAAAGACGCAATTAATTATCCGAGTGATCCAACCCCCCTTATTGATTGGCTATTGGCAGGCGACTACAAAAATCCAGAAAAGTTATGCCAAAGTTTATGGCAACCAATATTAATGCCTCAATTTGTAAGGTGATCGCTGTTTTAATTGAGGTGCAATGGGAAGTTTTGCACCTCGAAGCCGTTAAAGCGTATAAGACAATCGTTTGATATAGCTAGGTGGCTTACCAAATGTTGAACTTGAAACTGATTCAAATAAATGGAATTGGTCAAAACGCAGTTTTAATTTTGGCGTTTGTACATCTATCGGCGTGTTTTCGAGGTGCTTGCGACATAAACTAATATGTGGACGGTATTCGCTATGGTGTTGTGGCAAAGATAACTTGTTGTTAACCGATCTGCAGCGTTTTGCTAACGTCATGAGCGTGTCCGTTTTGGTTACTCCGAGATATAACACCTGTGGTTTCAAAAATGTACCAAGCTCTGCTATTTCGGCTGTTACTAAGCTTCTTGAAAACTCATTCGACTCTGATACTTTTTGCAGCAATAAGTCCAAGGATTCCATTTTGCTAGCTGGAATATGCCCCAAAAATGACAGGGTAATATGGTAGTTTTCCATTGGCACTGGCTTGCCAGGCAAAAAGCTTAAATGAGTTTCACGCCAATGATTTATTGCAAGTTTTGTTGTTTTATCGAGCTCTAATCCGATAAACATTCGACTCTGACCTTGTGACATAAAATTCCTTAAATGTTTGCCATTGGGGTATAATAGCGCAACTTTTTTTCCTGTAATCTGATCATTGATGTTACCTGTAGATGCCATATTTAACCAATTACAATTACGATTAGCGGAGTCAAATCGAGTAATATTACAAGCGCCCCCTGGGGCGGGTAAATCAACTCGGTTGCCGCTACTTTTGTTAGAAAGTGGCCACTACACCACCGGTAACCAGATTGTTATTTTAGAACCTCGTCGAGTTGCAGCGCGTCAAATTGCGTCTTTTCTGGCGCAGCAGCTTGGCGAGTCAATTGGCGAAACCATCGGCCTTGCAATGCGAGGCGAGAATAAATCGAGTAGCCAAACCATAATTACCATAGTGACCGACGGTGTAATGGTTAGAAAAATTCAACGCGATCCTGAATTATCAGGTATTGGATTGATTATTTTCGATGAATTCCACGAACGCGCTTTGCAAACCGATTTGGCGTTAGCGTTAAGCATTGACGCTCAGGAGTTAAACGAAGCGTTGCGACTTATGATTATGTCAGCGACCATAGATTTAGCGACTTTATCGACCGAACTAAACGCTCCAATCGTAGAGTCCAAAGGGCGTCAGTTTCCAGTAACGATTGAGTATGTTGGCGCCAGTTTATTGCCAAGCCATGACGAAATCGTAAAGGCCATTCTCCATGCTGCTAATAATCACAGTTCGTCAATTCTGGTATTTCTTGCGGGTGTTAACGACATCACCAAAATATCGGGATTGCTTGCGCCTCATTTAGATCAAAACACCCACTGCTTGCAACTGCATGGGCGTTTATCGATAGCGGAACAAAACAAAGCGATAGAGCCCTGTGTTGCCGGAACCCGTAAAATAGTATTAGCTACCAATGTGGCGCAAACCAGTTTGACCATTGAAGGGGTTGATGTCGTGGTGGATGCCGGCAATGAAAAGCTGGTGTATAGCCAGCCTAAGTCGGGTATCGAACAATTAATCACGCAACCTACGTCAATTGCTTCTGCGGAACAGCGGGCTGGTCGTGCTGGCCGATTAGCACCAGGGTTTTGTTATCGGTTAGGCTCAAAAGAAAACTTTGAGCGACGACGCAGATTTGATGTTGCTGAAATCGAACGAGTTGACCTTGCTCAATTGATGTTAGAAGTTTTTCTTTGGGGCACAACAATAGACCAGCTATTTTGGTTAACAAAACCCGAAACACCACGAGTCGCACGTGCCTGTGAATTATTGGCTTCCCTAGGGTATCTAAAACAAGTAGACAGTAAGTGGCAACTGACGGCACTGGCCAAGCAGTATCAAAAAGTGAGTACCGACATTCGAAGTTTTCGAATGATCCAATTTGCTCAGGACAATCAAACAACAATAGATGATACGCGCTTAGTGCCAACGGCATGTTTGCTCGCTGCATTATTAGAAGAACGTTCGCTGGCTCAATCTGGTGACGTGCACAATTCACTGCTTAAGCTGTCATCATATCAATGGCAACAGTTGTTAACTGGAGCAAACAGAATAAGCTCGCGACTTGCAATCAAGCCGATTTCCCGTGGTGATTTAGCGGAAGAGCATATCGGCCTTTTATTGTGTGTGGCATTTCCTGATCAAATCGCTAAAAAAACAGCTAAACGCTGGAAGTTAAGCGGGGGTAGTGCCGTTGAGTTTCATCAGCGTGAAGTCGAACCCGTCGCTGAATTAGTGGTTGTTGCCAGTATCAATGCATCTAAATATGGCAATTATGTTGGCCATTATACAAGGGTGAACTTGGTCGATATTGAGTCATTTTTTCCGAGTATTATCGATACCGTTGATGAACTTACATGGTCAGAGTCAAAACAAAAACCGTCTAAATTACAGCAGACTAAAATTGGTCAACTTATCCTAAATTCAAATCCTGTTGCCGTTAATTTGGAACAGTCTGAATGGCAAAATTTGTGGCTAAATTACATTAAAGATAATGGTTTAGGGGTCTTAGGTTGGAATAGTGACAACATTGTCAATTTAAGAAACCGATTTATCTTCGCGACTCGATATGGCAGAGACGAGGATTGGCCAAGTTGGCGGGAAGAAGTTTTAATAGCGGAGTTGCCTAACTGGTTAGCGCCATATTTATCTGATGTGCGTTCGTTAAAACAGCTTAAAAATATCGACTTGCATCAAATTTTATTGAGCACAATTGATTGGCAAAAGCAGCAAGCGCTAAATCATTTATGCCCAGTTCGATACCTCACACCTGCCGGACATGAACGTAAACTCGATTATTTAGGGGACATCCCTAAATTATCAGTAAAACTACAAGAGATGTTTGGGACGCCGACTAATCCAGCGATTTGTGACGGTAAACAGCCAATTTTGATTGAGCTATTATCGCCCGCCAAACGACCATTACAAGTTACTCAAGATTTAAATCACTTTTGGCAAAATGCTTATCAGGACGTCAAAAAAGAAATGAAAGGTAGGTACCCTAAACATCCTTGGCCGGATAACCCAGTGGAATTTCAAGCAACAACTAAAGTTAAAAGTCGCCTATAATTATTTTGGTGTGCCGTATTTGGCTGTATTGCGGGAATGAAAAAAGCCAGCGGAATTCGCTGGCTTTTTACGGTTAACTAAATTTAGATTCAGAATTTTCTGCGTCTAATTGCAACCAAAGCTGGCAACATAATTAACATAAAGGCGCCAAATCCAAGTGCACTGCGTTCACGAGCATTTTTATTGGTTGTGCCGGTACCCGTTGGCGTTGTCGGGTTAGTCACATTTGTTGCGTCAAAAACCACATTTTTCAAGTAACCAGTATCTTCAAACTCCATCGTGTAGGGGTCTTTCTCATATACCCAAGCAATAAAGTTAATACCTTCACCTAATTCAAGTTCAACGGTTGTGAAGTCTACTTCACCTGAAATAAAGTCGTACAATTCGCCATTTAGATAAATGTAAAGGGCATCATAAGGTGATTCAGGGTCGTCAACATTTTCTTCAGATGAAACTGACCATTCAAAAGAGAACTTACCTTCGCCAGTAACTTGTGCAAGCAAAACACTTTTTTGTAAATTGTCGATCGTTCCGCTACGGACACCATCATCTGTTGGGTTTTCACTCCAAATGGCGTCACCACCTGTGAACCAAGCAACATCGCCATTTGCGGTAAATTCAGTGCCAATGTTATTGGAAGCGTTAATTGAAATCGCTGTTACTTTTGTTCTTGTTGTGGTGATACTTGCATCATCAGCTGTCACGTTAATATAGGTATCTAAATTACGCGCTCCTGAAGAGCTAACAGTAACAAGAGCGTCACATGATGCACCCGGCGCTAAATTAGCACAATCAGATGAATCAATTTCATAATTTGAGCTTTCTGCAGTTAACGTCAATGTTGTCGATACAGCGCTATTGTTTGAAACTGAAATATAGGTACTTAAAGCTGTTGCTGAAGGAATATAACCTAAGTTTAAGTTTTGCTGCATGGCAATACCTTCAGTAATACCATTTATCCAAGGTAAAAACTCAGATACACGAGCATAGACACCAGGATAACCCTGAGCGGCGCAACCGATCCCCCAGCTCACAACACCAATTTGTTGGAATTCACCGTTAGAATCGACGACAAGTGGACCACCACTGTCACCTTGGCAAGAGCCTTTGCCACCATCATATGTACCAGCACAAATCATAACTGGAGCGATACCCATTTCTTCAGCGGTAACGTCTTCTGTAATACCTTGTTGCTCTGCCATCATATCGGCGCATTGTTGGTTGCTAAATAACGTTAGGTCAACTTGATGTAAAACATCTGGGAAATCCGATGTTGGACCGGCGCCCGCTGCATATCCTTCACGACCACCCCAGCCCATAACGGTTACCATAGAATTATCAGTTACTGCCTGGCTTGTAGTTGTACCTGAACCAAGTGAAACTGTAGGTGTTGAGACTGGCTCTACTAATTCGATTAATGCAACGTCGTTTACGAGAGCTTCGTCATCGTATTCGCCATGCATATAAATGTTCTTAATTTCTAACGCATTTTCTGCACCGTCACTAAGGTCATATTCGCCAACGTTCACTTTTAAAAATTCTGAATTTGGACCATCGACACAGTGAGATGCTGTTAACACCCAACGGTCGCCAATTAAGCTGCCGCCACAGGTAGAAGATTGGATTAATTCAGCAGAAGTTGCTACTTCAATAGATGCCGTAGTTCCCACTTTATCTAGTAACAATTCACCGTCTGTTTGAATTACTGAAACAACAGGGATAGTACCTGCAAAGTCGTCTCCTAACGTACCGCTGATAATGCCGTCTTCATTATTATAAATAATAACGCCAACGCCGCCACCGCTTTCACAGTTAAGAGCTTTATCTGAAAAGTTGATTTCACCACGTTGGATAAGACAAATTTGTCCTTCGGCATCACATTCTGCATCACCTAGGCCGCAACTCATAAGTAAACCAGTTACTGTGCCACCTGGGGAGCCAGTAAATGAATCTGACGTGTAAGATACGCTATCGACTTCAAGCGATGTAGAGAGTTCTTCATAAGTATAAACAAGCGCTGTTATCCAAGGCCATGCATCTTGTTCGGCTTCTACTCCACCAACTATGCGTTTACCTATGCTCGGTTTAAATTCGTTATCAGAAGCGATAACATTCGAAGTAGCCAAACTAAATAAAGCGAGTAAGGCAATTAAGTTAAATTTCATTCATGGATCCTTTGTTATTCGGCGACAAAAAACTCGATTGTGGTCTGATGTCTTTTTTCTTAGACGGCAATTTGCCCAGATCTGGTATTGGTTTGCAAATTAAATTGTCAATTTAACCTTAGTGTAAAATCAGTAAATTGTTTATAAAGAGTTACAAAGGAATGTTGATTGGTAAACATTCATATAAAAAAACAAAACCCAATTTGAATTGAAATTTCTTTTAACCATAGGAAGTTTAGGGCTTTTTTATCTTGACCTCGTTTCTGACAAAAAATGAAGCGGTGTTTTATTAATCTAATATTCGCTATTGTTATAACTTATGCTGTTCGTATTTGTGTTTTTTCTCTATTTGCCAATTTGAATTTGTAATTTCATTGGTTAATCGTTTTAATAGCCGTTGACAACAACGGCGAGTATTTAAATTAATAGTGTCTATGAATCCAGCGACTGACCCAAATCAAATATTAAAGCTCTGGTTTTTTCGTTTTGTAAAAACTGGGTTGTTTTTGTCTATCGTTTTGGCGTTTTATTTAGTTTATTTAGATGCTTGGGTTCAAGAGCGGATGGCCGGACCGAAGTGGCAAACACCGGTTAAAGTTTTTGCCCGTCCACTCAATTTGTACCCACATTATTTCCTCCCTAAAAAAGAACTCATAGAAGAACTAGAATTACTGGGTTATCAACAAACTAAGGCGTTGATTAAGCCTGGGCAATTCAGTGTTAAAACTAACTATGTTGAAATATATCGCCGCCATTTTGTTTACGCTGAGGGTGAACTTGATGCAAAAAAGATTAGAGTAGGGTTTGAAAAAGACCGTATCGCACAAGTCGCTAGTTTTGTTGATACAACTTGGCAAGTGACACCAATTGAGCTACTTGACCCTGTACTAATATCTCGTCAAACCCACGGAACTAACGAAGATCGTGAAATTGTCGACCTATCCTTGGTCCCAGAATGGATGGTTGATACGTTACTTGTTGTCGAAGATCGTAATTTTTATCATCATTATGGGGTATCACCTAGTGCCATCGCCCGGGCATTGTGGGCGAATTTAATGGCCGGTCGAAAAGTGCAAGGTGGTAGCACGTTGACTCAGCAACTGGCCAAAAATTTACTGCTTAATGACAACCGCAAAACTTACTTAAGAAAAATAAAAGAAGCGTTTATTGCGCTGATTTTGGATTATCGATTTAGTAAGGACGCTATTTTAGAGGCGTATTTTAACGAAATATATTTAGGTCAGGATGGTGGCAGAGCCATCCACGGGTTTGCGCTAGCCAGCAAATATTACTTCAATAAATTATTAGTAAATTTGAGCCCTGAACAGTTTGCATTGTTGACGGCTATGGTCAAAGGACCCTCTTATTATAGTCCGACAAAACATGTTGACCGGACAAGACAGCGTCGTGATCTTGTTTTGCAATTGATGGTATCTGAAAATGTCATTACTCGAGACGAGTATCAGCTATATGTCAGTTCTCCAATGGAAGTTGATTTGCAAAAAAGGCAGGGTAAAAGTCGTTTTCCTTCGTATATTCAGTTAGTTGAACGTGAATTAAAAGCCTTGGATTTGCAGTATCAAAATGAACGAGGATTATTGGTTTTTACGGGTTTAGATCCAGTACTTCAAAAAAACTATCAGAAGCATTTTGGTCAATCAGTTAAAAAGCTACAGACCACTCATAAGCTTAAAGACGTCAATGGCGCTGTGGTTAGTATCAGTTTAGAAGACGGCAGTATAAGCGCATTAATTGGTGACAAAAATCCACATGCTTATGGATTTAATCGAGCTTTGGATGCCAATCGAAATATCGGTTCGTTGATTAAGCCTGCAGTGTATTTGGCTGGTTTACGTAGTGGCAAGTTTCATTTGGGCAGTCAATTATCCAATATGCCAATCTCGATGGAAAATAAACAAGGCCAAACCTGGCAGCCTGAAAACTACGATAAAAAAAGCTCCGAAACTATCATGTTACATGATGCATTGAGTCAGTCGGTTAATTTGGCAACCGTGCATTTAGGGATGGATGTTGGCTTGAATAAGATAATCGATACGTTACATGATTTAGGGGTAAATCGAAACATACCTCGCTACCCAAGTTTAATGCTAGGGGCCATTTCAATGTCTCCAGTTGAAGTTGCAAGCATGTTTTTACCGATTGCTAATTTCGGACAAAAACAGGCTGTTTCAGCGATAACAAAGGTGACAGATAAGACGGGTTTTGTTTTGTGGCAGAAAGATGTAGAGCGAAAACAGGTGGTAGATTATGCGTCGAGTTATGAGCTTGGATTTGCATTAAATAGCGTGACAAAAACAGGCACGGCTATGCGACTAGGTAAATATTATCCTAAGGTTAGTTATGGTGGAAAGACAGGTACGACTGACGACTTAAGGGATAGTTGGTTTGTTGGTTTTGATCAAAACAAGGTTACGTCTATATGGGTTGGTAAAGATGACAACTCGCCGGTGGAGTTAACCGGAAGTCGAGGCGCTTTGTCGATATTTATTGCGCTACAACAAGCAAGACAGGCCGAGAGTGTATTAAAGCCGCAACCTAACGATATTGAAATGCGATTTGTTGATAAAACAAATGGCGAGATCCTGTCCGGTGAGTGTGGTGAAAATATTGCTTTGCCAATTAATACCAACAAAATTGGCCTAGTAACAGAATGCCCATCTATTTTTGATTGGTTTTAATCAGTAAAAATTCAGTGGGTATGAGCACAACCCACTGAATCAATAGATACTTTGATGACGCTGAGTTGTTAAAGTTGACTAAACGCTTCACCAACAGCTGCAATAGTTTTATCTAACTGAGCTTGAGTGTGGGCAATAGATACAAAGCCAGCTTCAAATGCTGACGGCGCCAAATACACGCCATTGTCCAAACATAGATGGAAAAACTTTTTAAATCGTTCTGCGTCACACAATTTTACGTCAGCAAATGATTCAACTTTTTCAGCATCGGTAAAAAACAAACCAAACATGCCGCCAACTTGGGAAGTTGTAAGGGGTATCCCATGTTTAATAGCTTGTTGCTTAATGCCATCTAACAAATAGGTCGTTTTGTCAGCTAACGCCTGATGAAATCCTTCAACTTCCAATTCTTTTAATGCGGCTAATCCGGCTGCCATTGCGACAGGGTTCCCCGATAATGTCCCGGCTTGATAGACTGGACCGTCTGGTGCTAAATGCGCCATAATCTCGCGTTTACCACCAAAAGCGCCAACTGGCATACCGCCTCCAATGACTTTACCAAGGGTTGTTAAATCAGGTACAACATTAAACAATGTTTGTGCACTGCCTTTGTGGACCCTAAACCCAGTCATTACTTCATCAAAAATCAGCACGGCTTCATATTCGTCACAGATGTCACGTAAACCTTGTAAAAATCCGTCTTTTGGTGGAATGCAATTCATATTACCGGCAACAGGTTCGACAATAATACAGGCGATGTCAGAGCCATGTTCTTTAAACAAAGCACGTACAGAATCTAAATTATTAAACTCTGCGGTTAATGTATGTTCAGCGACAACTTTAGGCACACCCGGAGAACTTGGAACGCCCATTGTGAGCGCGCCAGAACCGGCATTAACCAGTAACGAGTCTGCATGGCCGTGGTAACAACCTTCAAATTTAAGTAATTTGTCTTTGCCAGTAAAACCACGAGCTAAACGAATTGCACTCATTGTCGCTTCAGTACCTGAGTTAACCATCCGCACTTTTTCAACGTTTGGTAGAAACTCTGTTACTTTTTCTGCCATAGTCACTTCGATCTCTGTGGGTGCACCAAAGCTCAAACCATTTTCAACGGCAGTTAAAACAGCTTGTTTAATTGCGGGGTGATTGTGACCTAAGATCATTGGGCCCCAAGAGCCTACGTAGTCAATGTATTCATTGCCATCGACATCCCAAGCTAATGCGCCGTCAGCTTTGGCAAAAAAGATTGGTGTGCCGCCAACGCCGTTAAATGCACGAACCGGTGAGTTCACCCCACCTGGGATATGAGATTTAGCTTGTTCAAATAATTCTGAAGATCGAGTCATAATGGATTCTGCTATTTTAATTACGTGGAGTTATTTCGACGATACCCAAGGTACGTCACACTGATATTTATCAACTTTTTCTGCAACCCCTAAGGTCATTGCAAAAAGGGCCATACGTATTAATACGCCGTTGTCAGCCTGGCGGAAAATCGCCAAATTAGGATTTTGATTTAAATCGTTATCGAGTTCATTTGCGTCTGAACGCGAATCTCTAGGCAGAGGATGCATGATAACCGTATTCGATTTGCAATATTTAGTATAAATCTCATTGTTTAACCTAAATTGACCACGGTATTTATTCGCTTCATCTTGAGATTCAAATCGCTCTTCCTGAATGCGCGTTTGGTAAACGATATCTGCATCGATATTTTGTTCCATTTTATCGCTAATTGTCACCTTGTGACCTGCATTTTCAAGGGCACTAACGACATAATCTGGCATTGCTAATTCTGAGGGGGACACTAAGCTCAAGTGAATGTTTTTGTACATAGCTAGAAGTTTTGAAAGAGAATGGACCGTACGACCATTTTTTAAGTCACCGACCATAGCGATGTGCATGCCATCAATTTTTTGTTCAAAAGCGGCTAGTTCTTTGTCTATTGTGTAAAGGTCTAACAGCGCTTGTGTCGGGTGTTCATTTGCTCCGTCGCCGCCGTTTATAACCGGGACTCGGCTGCCCTCTGCAAATTCAGCAACAGAACCCGTATCTGGGTGACGCATTGCAATGACATCACTATAACTACTCACGACACGGGCAGTATCGTATAGTGATTCGCCTTTTGCTAATGCCGAAGATTGCATGCCAGTGGTTTCGCGAACTTCACCACCGAGTAAATTAAATGCACAGCCAAAACTCACACGAGTTCGGGTTGAAGGCTCAAAAAACAAATTACCTAATATCGCACCTTCCAGTACCTTAGTACGAACTTTACGGTGAGCGTAAGGCTCCATTTTCTGGGCAATGTTAAAGATATATTCTAAATCTTCTCGTTCGAATTGATTGACCGATAAGATGTGTTGTCCGGTGAAGTTCATATCTTTTTTACTCGTTGGCTGTAAATTGGCGGGATTTTAACAAAGTTCAACCTAAGACAATAGCGAAATTAGCGCCTAATACTAAAATGGTTTTACGACGGCTAAAACAATAATTGCTAGTAGGATCAGGACTGGGACTTCATTAAAAAAGCGATAAAACTTAGAACTCTTTTGATTACGGTCGTGCTTAAAGTCGGCTAAGAGTTTGAAGCAATATCCGTGGTAAATGTAGAGCAAACTGACGAGTAATAACTTGGCGTGTAACCAATGGGCTGATTTGAACCACGCTAAGCCATATTGAAAAATGAGTATTACCCCAAAAATGAATGTCAAAATGGCAAACGGCGTTACAAAATATAGCAATCGTCGTTCCATCACCTTAAACGTATCTGACGTTACTTGGTGTTGATTTTCTGCGTGGTATACAAACAATCGTGGGAGGTAAAAAATTCCTGCGAACCAGGCAACCATAAAAAAGATATGAAAAGCTTTAAACCACAAAATACTCATATCAACGCATTCCTCTTCATCAAAATTAAATGTAATTGCTCCCAGGTCACTATGCCCACGACTTTTTCGCCGCTAATTGAGGTGACTAAAGTAGCGCCGTCGCGTTGATCTTGAAGTAATTCATAGACATGGGCGAGGGTAGAGCGAGTATCGATGGTTTGCATTGGGATGTATTTTACTTTGTCCTGTTTTTTAGAAAAGGACGAATCGAACTCCGCAAGAGAATAGTCGACACCTAAGTCGTGGCGTATAGCGACAACAAGGGATTGCTCAGGCTCGAGTTCACGAATATGGAATCTGACATCTTGCTCATTGACATAATCGATAATTTTTAGATTGCGGTTCAGTTCAGCTAAAACTCCAATCTTTTCAAGCTCATTTGTGGCAGGAGGGGTCTGATACATCAAGCCTTGGAAGTCGAGTTGCTGAAGGAAGATAGATCGATTTTTTAAAAATTGCGCACTTGTCACATAAGCCATAACGATGACTATAATAGCCGGTGTTATGGCACCGGGGTTGGCGGTAAGTTCCATTACAGAAACCAATGCGGCCAATGGGGCGTGTAAAGTCGCTGCCATTAGGCCCGCCATACCAAGTACGGCATAGGTACTCATATATTGGGTGGTAGGGTCTAACGTTATGACCACATTAGCGATGAGCAAACCAATTAACACGCCGATACCAAATATAGGGCCAATGATGCCACCGGGGATACCTAAGCCTATCGCCACCCAAGTTAAGATCACTTTGGAAACGAGCAGTATGACAATTAAGTTTAAATTTGTAGGGTCGACCATCGCTTGATATATGGCGCTTGTACCGTCACCAAATGATTCAGGAATAAAGTATCCAAAGATGGCGGTAATAGTGCCAGCGAGTAGCAGTCGAGGGAACATAGAAACATATCTAAACGCTTTAATGACTCGCATTAAGTTACGATTAAATACAAACGCAACTGCGCCCAATGTCAGTCCTAAAATGATTAACCAAGGATAGTGATAGGACGGTAATATAAATACGCTCAAAAATTCAAATTCAGCTTGGGTGCCAAAGACGGCTTGGGTAATTAGAGAACCTGCTGCCGACGCCAACATGACGGGAATAAAAATATGAATTTTGTATTCACGCAACACCACTTCCATGACGAATATAACCGCCGCGAGCGGCGTGTTAAAAGAGGCAGATATACCAGCGGCGATACCACAAGCTGAAAGCGTTCTAACTGAATTGTGTGGAAGTCGTAACCATTGGCCAAACCAACTGGCGCCGGTTGCCCCTATGTGAACCGCAGGACCTTCTCGTCCAACGGTAAAACCACTTGATAATGCGAGTACGCCACCGACAAATTGGTTGGCAAAATTCCAAAACGGGATATTACCATAATGGGCTTTAATTCGATGTAATACAAAAGGGATCCCTAAACGATAATGCTTGTAGCCTGTGAAGTCGGCAAAAATGGCAATGAGCAAAGCCGCAAAAATAGGTAAGGTCGGAACGATATATTCGAGGATGTCGTCAAATGGTCCTCTAGGATTAAAAAACGACTGGATCCACTCGATAGTTAGGCGAAAAATAACAATAAGAACAGCCGCTGAGCACCCACCAATCAGTCCCAGTATACTAAGCTGGATACTGGTCCTCGGGTAAGCCAGTCGTCTTCGAAGAGCGAAAAGACTGTTTGAAAGCATGTTTTATCCGTAATTAATAACGACACTGTTGTCTTTATTTGGGAGTAAAGTATGCCCTTAAAGGAAAACAGCGCTAGTCAAACGATGAGACAAAAGTGTAACATAAAGTCATGACATATAATCAAATTTATCTTTTATGAATGCGTGGTGGAGTTTCGAAAGTATTAAGAACCGTTTAGGTCGCTTTCAGTTTTTATTATTACTCATCGTTATATTGGCGGCGGTATTTTATGCCGGTTTTCAATTGAGTGGGCAAATTGTTATTTGGCAGAAAAATCAGTTAAATACACAACAGCAAAGACTTACAGGGCTGTATGAGGAGTTAGACCAGAAGATCAGGCAAATAAACTACCTTACAGTTGAAATGGAAGTCGAGCAAAATGCTGCAGTGCAGATGAAACAAGAATTGTTGGGATTAAAAGAAGAATCGCTGCAACTCAGAACTGAGCTCAACTTTTATCAGAAAGTGCTCGCACCTGAGCTGGTCGCAGACGGTTTAGCTATTGAACAGTTTGACATAGAATCGACGAATCGAATTAATCACTACAAATTTAAGTTCGCATTAGTGCAAACGGATACACGCAAGCGAAATGCCAAAGGGTATATTAAATTAAATATAGTAGGCATTGAAGATGGACAAACTAGAACGTTGGATTTAGCTAAAATGTCAAATCTAGCATCTGAGCAATTACGTTTTAGTTTCCACTATTTTCAATATTTTGAAGGTGAGTTTGAGCTCAAAGAAGGGTTCATTCCAGAAGACATTGAAATCAAAGTGGTTCAGCCCAAAACAAAATGGCAGCCATATAAATCGTTTAATGAAAAGTTGGAATGGCCTGAACTAAGCTCCTAATTCCTTTAGTAATAATCTCATATCTTCAGTTGGCGTAGCGAACCGTTTTAATGTTTGCACTGCCTTCTGAACCTCGCCCAACGTTTTTAAAATACGAGCGTAATTAATAACGACTTGGGGATTCTTTGGTTGTTGCAAATAAGCTTGTTCTGCAAATACAAGGGCGTTTTTAGGCTTGTTGGTAGACAAGTATAACCATGCCAAATTATTTGATATTTGCCAGTGTTGTAAGATAAAACGACGAGATTGGGGGACATCAAGTATCGCAATTGCGGCTTTTGGGGCATTTTGAATTAACCAATTAGATACCATCGCCCGGGCATTGTGATCATTGGGTGATTGTCGGAAGTAATGATGCGCAATGATAACAAGATGGTCAAAGTGACCTTGTTGTTTTGCCGCGGTCGCTAATTCAATCATCGCACTTCGTGTAGGGTATTGATTAAAATAGTTTGCCACTTTTAGCAGACCAACTGACGTTTTACCCTGTTCAATTAACAATTTACCTTTTAACCACATTAGAGCGGGTAATGGTGGTTTTTCACTTAATTGTGTAATTAAAAACTCTGCAGTTGCTAAATCACCGGTATAAAGCAATGCATTTGCCTTAGCGTATTGAATGTTATTGCTCGATTTTGAATGGGATTCAAGCCAAGAGATATAGGTCAAGATTAGATCGTATTGGCGCTGATCTTCAATTAGTGAAATGACATAAAGGTATGTTTCTTCGGCAGGAAAACGATTAGAGAAAAGATACAAGTCATCCTTTAAATCCAATTGGTTAGTGGCAATTTGGGCACGGAGCCATATCTGCCAAATTTCCAAAGTCCAATCGGTAATTTCGATATTTGACTTTATTAATTCGCGAAGTTTGTCGTACTGACCATCTTGATATAGATATTGAGTTATCGCTATGATCGCTGGCATGGCATCGCCGTTGAAATTTATACTGGCCATTAATTGCTTAGTACTAATCGCATTGTTATCGTTTGCTTTGAGTTTCAATAATCCGGTTATGGCTTTCTTATGATTAGGTTTTAATTGTAGTGCCTGTTCAAAATAGTGTTTTGCAGTTGAACTATCTTTATCGTCAAGGGCTTTATATCCTAGGTGAAGTAAAGCAGGAACATTTTTGGGTTGCAGTTGCAATGAATGGCGTAGCCATTTTGCAGCCAGGTCGAATTGCTTGTTTTGCTGGTGTAAAAGTGCGATGACATTCACGGCTAGTACGTTGTTTTTATCATCTAAGTGCCAATCAATCGCTTGTTTCATGGCATCGTCGTATTTACCTTGGTCAGCGAGACTTAAAATATGCGCCATTTTGATCGTGACGTTATCTTTTTGTTCTTGTGCTAATCCCTGAATGATTTCTAAGCCATGCTTATTACCAGCGTTAAGTTGCAAAATACCTTGTTTGAGTTTAAGCATGGGGTTAGAAACAGGGGCAAATTGTAATTTTTCGAGTAATTCGTTTGCCGTTTGAAGCTGTTTTTTCGCTATAAGCTGATCAACAAGTAAATTGCCTAAATGAAATTCGGAATCGGTATCCACGTTAATTTCGTTATATTTTGCAACAGCGTCATTCAGCAACCCTAAATTTAACTGGACCCAACTAAACACACGCAAAAATCCCTGGTGATTTGCAAACTCATCCTGAAGACGTTCTAAATGGTTAAAAGCCACTTCAAACTGTTCCAAATTCGCAGCCGCAATACCCGCCATTAACGCATTCGTCGAATTTGCTAGGCCATTTTGGATTGACAATTCGGCATGAAATTTAGTTAATTCAAAATTACTTTGTCGATAGAAAATAAGCGCCTGAAGATGATTGGACAGCGGTTGCTCTGGATTTTGCTTTAAAAGTACCGCAACGTGCTTTTGCATTAGCTCATATTTATCAAGATGTTGTGCTGTTAAGGCTAGCAGGAAGTGTACATAGGTTGCCGTTGGGTTTAGGGTCAGATAGGTACTGTAATCTCGATAGGCGTCGTTGTATTTGGCATTCGACGCATGAATTTGCCCGCGCAATAACCAAGCCGCTTTATAGTCTGGTTCTGACAATATCAGCTTAGAAATTGTTTCAACTGCCGATTGAGGGTCCGTCTCTGAATTGACAAATGCTTGCGTATATTGACCAAGAGGTGATGCTAACGTTTCCGTCGTCAACTGAGATAGAAGAGCTCTGGCATTTTTGGGTTCATTGGATTTTTGGGCGAGTAAAACTTGGTAGAGCGACAATAGTGGATCTGTGTCTACGTTTTTACCGAGGTATTTGGCAATTAAGTCCGCCAAAGAAACTAAGTTGGCCTCCTCAAAATAATACTGTGAAAGTGCTTTAATTGCTTCGACTTGGAAACGCGGGCTATCAGTAATATCGACCCAAAATCTCTCGGCGTTTTCTTGCTTTCCTACGCTATCGTATGATTTGGCTAAAAGGTATTTGGCCTGGTCTAAATCAACATTAGTTTCTGCATTGTAGAGTGATATGACATTTTTTAAGTGGATGATGGCCTGAGCATATTCTTTTTGCTGGAATTTATTTTGGCCCACCTCCAAGTGTTCGTTGGGAGTACGTGTGGGTGAACATGCAGTAAGTAACCCAGAATTAAAAGTTACGAGTAAAACCCAAATGCAAAATTTATTTGCCATACAATAATCAACTTACAATAGGAGTACAAAAAAAGGCGACAGAGTCGCCTTTTATACATCAATTCCAAATATTTGTAAAAATTGGTCTAACCGCGTAGCGACTTTCTTCTACGCCATAATAATGCAGCGCCAAATAGACCAACTAGGAATGTTGCATTTGGTTCATGGACATCTGTCGTGCCACCACCGTTGCCGTCACCACCACCATTGTCGCTGACCATATAGCTTAAATTAAACTGCCAACCGTCTGTGCTATTACCTAACCAGTTCCAAGTCCAGCCTTCAACAAGACCTTCAACCCAATCACCAAAGTCAAAAGTGCTAGCATCTTCCACAACTACACCGTCATAAATTAAGTCACCGCTTACTTCGATATACGTAAATGATTCACCTTCGATATCTGACAGATCTAATGGGGCTTGGAATGCAATATCAAAATCAAAAAGCCCAAGGAAAGACAGGTCACCATCAACTATAATTTTGTCATTAATAAAGACACCATTGTCTTCAGCAATCTCCATGGCTAACGTAAGTGCTGTCCATTCAGAGTCACCTTCAAATGTCAGAGTACCTGGACTGTTGCCTGGATTAATTGTGGAGTCTGAAATTTCGGTAGCGCCTTTGAATGTGCCATCACCAGAAATTGTTTGGCCTGCTAAGGTCAGAATAAAATCGTCACCCACTTCGATGATACCGTTGTTGTATATGCGACCCATGTCGTTTACAGAACCGCCACTGGTAAAGGTTCCTGAGATAGAACCATCACCTAAGAAGGTTATTTTTTTGCCTTCGTTATTGGTAATTTTTAGTTTGTTTGTAATAACACTTTCGTTTTGAACTTGAATGTCGCCATTGTTAACAAAGTTGTAATTATTACTCAATTCACCATCTATATTGAGGTTTCCGTTTAATGTTGTATCGGTCGTAGTGAGATATTCGCCCTCAATGCCATAATTCGAAAACGTTTCATTATTTATTAGATTGCTAAAACTATAATCGTCTAAGTCAGCAAAGTAATCACCCGTTACGTCACCAGATTCATCAACCGAAGATATTGTTTTAATAGAAGCTTTGTTACCAACCGCTTGATTCGTTAACAAAACACTATTTTGTTCTGAGAAGTTTACTCGTACATCGTTATCGACAAATGTCGCGACTACATTGGCGCTGTCAATTGGGCCTGAGACAAACAATGCATCTGAGTTATTTTCAATCGTTGCGCTAGCTTCAACTGAGCTATCCCAAAAGACTTTGTCATCGCCATTTCCGCCGTTGACGAGATCGCCATCGCCAGCAATAAAGGTATCGTCGCCACCTTCACCAATTAATTCATCAGCACCTTCGCCACCGTCTAAATAGTCGTCACCACTGCCACCTTTCAAAGAGTCGACACCTTTACCGCCATATAAGATGTCATTGTCAGCTAAACCTTTAAGCGTGTCGTTTCCGTCGCCGCCATATAAAGTATCGTTGCCGTCATCACCTTCTAATTCATCGTTTCCAGATTCACCGTAAAGGGTATCGTCGCCATCATCGCCACGCAGTCTGTCGTTGTCGTCGCCACCCCAAATATTGTCGTTTCCATCACGACCACGAATATTATCTTCGCCAGAATCACCATAAAGGAAATCTGCGCCAGCACCACCGTCAATTACGTCATCGCCAGCATCGCCATGAATTGTATCTATGCCGTCACCACCGTCTATTTCATCATCGTCGTTACCACCGCTAATAATGTCATTGCCAGCATTACCAAAAATAGTGTCTTCACCGTCACCACCGTTAATAATGTCGTTGCCTGCAACACCGGTAACGTCAGGATTTGAATATAAGTCTGCAATGGTATCTGAATTAGCTGTGAAGTCTTCATCGCCATAAATGGTATCATCACCACCTTGACCATTAATAATGTCAGAGCCATTTCCACCATAGATTTCATTTTCGTTGTCATCACCACTAAGGGTGTCACCAAAAACAGAGCCAATTAAGTCTTCAAATCCAGAAATAGTGTCAAACCCATTCAGGCCTGTATCTTGTGAAGTTTCATCTGCTAAATCAATCATGACGGCATTATCGCTATGCGCATAAGATAATGTATCTGTGCCGGCTCCACCCTCAACAACATCGTTACCTGTACTGCCTTTTACGAAGTCGTTACCGCCACTGGCATCGATGATGTCGTTCCCTGCGCCACCATCTAATATATTGAGTTTACTATCGCCAATTATTGTATCGTCAAATTCTGAACCTTCGACAAGTTCAATGTTTGTAACGGAATCTGTTTTTGAGTTTGCCGCATTCGTCGCAGAGCCAGTTTGTAAATTTACATCAATGGCATGGCTCAATTCTTCATAGGATAACTTGTCATAGTTGCCTATTCCGCCGTCAATATCATCATTACCGTCACTGCCAATAATCAAATCTTGACCATTGCCACCACTAACAATGTCGTTGCCATTGCCGCCATTAAGCACATCGTCAGCATCTTGACCATATAATTCGTCGTCGCCGTCATCACCAAAAAGGGTATCTTTGCTATTACCACCTTTCAAAATATCGTTGCCATCACCGCCAACTAAGGTATCAGCTCCACCGTCGCCATTAAGTTCATCATCACCGTCATTGCCGTATAAAATGTCTGAGCCGCCTTTACCACTAATGGTATCATTGCCACCTAGACCATTAATTTCATCATCGCCACTATTGCCATTAAGCGTGTCGGCATTCTCAGTTCCATTTACGACGGGATTTGCGGCAGCCAAAGTGGTAGTCGGGAGCAATAACGTCCCAAGCAAAAGAGTTTTGAATACAAATTTCGAGTTTTTAGGTAAGATCACAACAACTATTCCTTACGGATTTCTAACCATTAATACATTTACGAGATACATTACGTTTTATACTAGAAATACTGCAAAAAACATACCTTAAATTTTGAATCCTTTAATAATCAAGGTTATATCCATTCTTACTGAAAAAGTGAAGTTGGTTTGTAAAAAATACTGACACATAATCGGTAATATCATGACACAAACAAGAAAAACTCTTGTTTGTGTCTATGCCTGACTTGGTAAAGCGGATGGTGCCCAATACCGCGCTAATCAGTGTTTTTCCCTCGTCCAATTTAAACTATCTTTATTATGCTTTCTGGTTCTCTTGAATACTTGATTAAATTTGTCAGGTATTAGATAATCAGCGCCCTTAATAACAGAGGTTTTAGTAATGACAGAAATGGTATCCGCAACTGATTTGGCCCAAGACGCACCTGAATTACCAATTCAGTTTTCTGACGCGGCAGCGGCAAAAGTAAAAGTGTTAGTTGAGGAAGAAGAAAATCCTGAATTGAAGCTACGTGTTTATGTAACCGGTGGTGGTTGTTCTGGGTTCCAATATGGATTTACTTTTGATGAAGCTGTAAACCCAGGTGACACTGAAGTTGTTAAACAAGGTGTTTCTATGGTGATTGATCCAATGAGCCTACAATATTTAGTTGGCGGTATTGTCGATTACACAGAAGGTTTAGAGGGTTCTCGATTTTTTGTTAACAATCCAAACGCATCGACAACGTGCGGTTGTGGCGCTAGTTTCAGCGTTTAATCTTAATTGTAAAAAAAAGAGACACAAGATATTACAAAAAATGACCAATAAGTTGGTCATTTTTTATTATGTAGCCTATTTTTGTTGAGTTTGTTGCCATAGAATGGGGCCAGCCACTATTCTTTAGTTCAAATTTAGGAAAAATATGAGCGCTACAAATAACGCCCCAGGATTATTCGAAAGAAAGCCTTACATTCTCGCCATGATACTTACTGTCATTCTCGTGGGTTGGATGGCATCAGGTAGCTTGCAAAGCAAAGAAGTCGCTGCCAAAAACGAATCTAAACATGAAACCAAGTTGCCTAAGGTTGAAGTCACTTCATTTGAAGCCTCGTCTATTAGCCGCAGCATCGAGTTGTATGGTCGTACAGAACCCGAACGTAGCCTTAAACTAAGCGCCGAACTAGATGGTCGCGTAGCTGAGATTTTAGTGATTGAAGGGCAAAGCGTTAAGAAGGGGCAGGCAATTGTTAAACTCGCAATCGATGACCGAATTGAACAAATAGAATTTGCCAAAGCGGTCGTTGAACAACGTGAGATCGAATATGCCGGCATGAAGTCTTTATCTGAGAAAGGACTTCAGGGACAATCACTTCTCGCACAGGCCAAAGCCGCTCTAGTCTCTGCAAAAGCCAACCTAAGACAAAGCGAAATCATGCTTGAGAAAAGCACAATTCGCGCTCCATATTCAGGCGTATTGGACGAGCAAAACATTGAGCTAGGCAGTTTTGTAAACAAGGGCCAAGTGATGTTTACTCTGATTGACTTAAATCCACTTATTGTTTCAGCCAATGTAACTGAATCTCATATCGCCAATTTGAATCTTGATACTAAAGTTGTGGTGAAAATGGTGGATGGGTCTACCGTTAAAGGACGCATGAGCTATCTAGCAAGCGTGTCGGATAAAGGGACCAATACGTTTCCAGTTGAAATCGAAATAGACAATCCTAATCAGCGTTTACGAGCCGGTGTCAGTACCGAAATTTCATTATTGTTTGACAATGAATTAGCAATAAAAGTCACGCCAGCGCTGTTGTCACTTGACCAGTTGGGTAACTTGGGGGTGAAGACGGTAGAAGATGGTGTCGTAAAATTTAATCCCATTGATTTAATTAAAGCAGACAAAGATGGAGTGTGGTTAGGTGGGTTTAAAGCTAAAACTGACGTAATAACGCTTGGGCAAGGATTTGTAAAAATTGGCGACAAAGTCAATGTAAGTTACAAGCAACTATAGGCAGGGACGCAATATGTTAGGTGTTATCGACGCGGCCTTAGACCGCACTCGCACCGTTTTAATGCTCTTCATTTTGTTGATCATTTCCGGTTCAGTAACCTATTCAAACATTCCTAAAGAGTCCAATCCGGATATAACTATTCCTATTATTTACGTTTCGATTGTCCATGACGGCATTTCGCCAGAAGATGCGGAACGAATGTTAATCAGACCAATGGAAAATGAGCTTAGGTCTTTAGAAGGAGTCAAAGAAATGACCTCCAATGCCAGTGAAGGTCATGCCTCTGTTCAACTTGAATTTATCGCCGGTTTTGATTCAAAAGAAGCGCTAGCCGATGTGCGCGACAAAGTGACAATCGCCAAAGCAAAACTGCCATCAGAAACCGAAGAGCCGGTAATCAAGCAAGTGAGTATGGCCGACGAACAGCCTGTGATAACAGTTGTACTTTCAGGGCCGGTACCGGAACGTGGTTTAGTCACTATTGCTCGGGAACTTAAAGATGTAATTGAAGGACTTAAGGAAGTTTTAGAAGTTGAAGTCGGTGGTGACCGCGAAGATATTGTTGAAATCGTTGTTGACCCACTTTTGATGGAAAGTTACGGCCTTGATCAAGGTGACATCTTTAACTTATTAGATCGAAACAATCGCTTAGTTGCAGCAGGTACATTAGACAATGGCGCAGGTCGATTTGCGGTTAAAGTGCCGTCTGTTTACGAATCAGTAAAAGACGTGTACGACCAACCAATTAAAATTGACGGTGATAAAGTCATAACATTTGGTGACGTTGCTCAAGTCCGCCGCTCTTATAAGGATCCAAATAGTTTTGCTCGATTAAATGCTCACCCCGCGGTGTCACTAGAAATTAAAAAGCGACCAGGTGAAAACATTATTGAAACCATTGAGAAGGTTAAGGATATTGTTGAGCAGGGAAAAGGGTTATGGCCGGAGCATATCGAAGTTACTTATACCGGCGATCAATCAAAAGATGTTAGGCAGATGTTAAAAGATTTGCAGAACAATGTTCTCTCAGCGGTTATCTTGGTTGTTATTGTAATTATTGCCACACTTGGCAGCCGTTCTGCAATATTAGTTGGTATATCAATACCAGGCTCATTTTTGACGGGTATCCTGGTGATATCTTTAATGGGAATGACGGTCAACATGGTTGTTCTTTTTTCATTAATAATGGCCGTGGGTATGTTAGTTGACGGTGCCATAGTGGTGACCGAATTTGCCGATAGGATGATGAGTGAAGGTAAACCACGTAAAGAGGCATATCGAGTGGCATCTAGGCGAATGGCATGGCCAATTATTGCATCTACAGCAACAACCTTAGCCGCTTTTGCGCCGTTAATATTCTGGCCGGGAATGATGGGTGAGTTTATGAAATACTTACCTATTACACTTATTGCTGTGTTAACAGCCTCGCTGTTTATGGCCCTGATCTTTGTTCCCGCCATTGGTTCACTAATCGGTAAAGTTCGACCATTGAGTGACAAGAAAAAACGTCAATTAATACAAGCTGAAGAAGGTGACATAACCAAGCTAGGTGGCTTTACCGGTCGTTATGTTGGCGTTCTGGCGAAGGCAATCGCGCACCCGTTTAAAACGTTGTTGCTCTCTAATGCGATCTCCATTGCAGTGTTTATGGGTTACGGTGCAAGTGGTTTAGGTGTTGAGTTTTTCCCAAATGTTGAGCCTGTTGGCGCGAATATTACAGTACGTTCCCATGGTGATTTGTCGATTCATGAAAAAGACAAAATCATGCAAAAAATAGAACAGCGTTTGGTGGGCCTCGAAGAAATTGAAACCCTTTATGCGCGTACCGGTGGTAGTGATCAAGTTGGCTACATGCGAATGAATTTAGTTGATTGGCAAGTACGCCGAAAGGCGGACAAAATCATTGCCGATGTTTATTCTTTGACGGAAGATATCGCCGGCGTCGAAATTGAAGTCCGCAAAGATGAAAATGGCCCAAGTGGTGGTAAAGCGTTAGTACTCGAACTAAGTTCACGTTTTCCTGGGGAGCTGTCAGATGCCGTACGCACGATTCGGAAGGCACTCGATGAAACAGAGAAATTTATCAATATAAGTGACACCGCAAATAAGGATGGTATCGAATGGCAATTACTTATCGATAGAAGTAATGCCGCGCGTTTTGGCGCAGACGCCACTTTAGTTGGTAGCTCAATTTCGATGATTACAAATGGTTTAAAAATTGGTGAATACCGCCCAGACGATGTTGATGACGAGTTGGATATTCGAGTTCGTTACCCAGAAGAAAAGCGTGATATCGGCCAATTGCAGTCGGTTCGTGTAAAAACCGCATCAGGTCTCGTTCCTGTGAGTAATTTTGTCGAACAAAAAGCCGTTCCAAAAGTTGATGTTATTCGTCGAGTCGATGGCCGACGCGTTGTGCAAATAGCAGCAGATATGGCACCGGGAGTTTTGCTTAGCCAAGAGCTTCCGATGTTGATGGAACAACTACCCAGCTTAAATTTGAGTAAAACCATTAATATTCAAGTTCGTGGTGAAAATGAAGATCAAGCTGAATCGGAAGGTTTCTTACAAAATGCGTTTTTAGTGGCGCTGTTTGTCATGGCGATTATTTTGGTTACTCAGTTCAATAGTTTCTATCAAGCCTTGTTAATTTTAAGCGCTGTTATTTTCTCGACGGTTGGCGTGTTCCTAGGACTGATGATAGTGCAAAAACCGTTTGGTATTGTAATGTCTGGTATCGGTGTTATTTCGTTGGCGGGTATCGTGGTTAATAACAATATTGTATTAATTGATACTTATAATGTTCTGCGTAAAGAGGGCATGCGAGTAGCGGAGGCAATATTAAGAACCGGCGCGCAACGATTACGTCCAGTAATGCTAACCACAGTGACTACGATTTTAGGGTTAATGCCAATGGTATTAGAGGTTAATATTGACTTAATGGATAGGTTAATGGAATTTGGCGGGCCCTCTACCCAGTGGTGGTCTCAGTTGTCCCTGGCTGTTGCTGGTGGATTAGCGTTTTCAACCTTATTGACGTTAGTGTTAACGCCTTGCTTACTAATGATGGGCGAGAATATTAAGCTTTGGTATCGTGGTGTTAGGAAGGTAAGGACTACTGAAATAATAACACCGACTCCTTCTACATAAAGGTATCGCTTGGTATTAAATAGTCTTCAACCCTTATGTAAAAAGAGCAGACAATGTCTGCTCTTTTTTATTTGAGGTGGTGATTTAGTAAATACATCAATCCAAAAAATACTGCCATAACGCCGGTTAAGCCAATAATATAATAAAAGCCCTGCTTACCTTGTTCTATCGTCCAGCCTTTATTTTTTAAATAGAGCCACCAAATAAAACATAAAATAAGTGGCAGTAAAAAAAACAATCTAATCATAATTTTATCGTGAACATCCGTCGATTCGTATTTTGATAGTTAAACACAACTAGTGCCTTTGCATCTACTATTTCGCTCATCGTAGATGAAAATAATGCATGGTTGCATTAGCAATGTCGTATTTTTCGATTAAGTTAACGTTTTGTTGGGACCCAATCTTTTTTAATCAAGTACAAGATACACATAATTGCTGGAATGCCGATAAGCGCGGTCATGGTGAAAAAATGTGTATACCCTAAGCTCTCTAGCCAAACACCGGAAAAACCGCCTAAGAACTTAGGCAAGAGTAACATTGCAGAACTTAACCAGGCATATTGGGTTGCGGTAAATTCTTTATTTGTAATAGAGGATAAAAAACCAATTAGCGCCGCCATTGCAATGCCCGCACTTAAGTTATCGACAGCAATAACCGTTCCTAGCAACAAAAGTGATGGTTCTGACCGAGACAAATAGATAAACAGGATATTCGTCACAGCAGATAGAATGGCACCGCTTAATAATATTTTTAAAATGCCAAAGCGATTAATTAAACCACCGGCAAAGAATGCCCCAAGCAATGTCATAACGACACCAAATGTTTTCGACATTGCCGCAATATCCTGCTTGGTGTAACCCATGTCGATATAGAACACGTTGGCCATGACACCCATGACAATGTCGGAAATACGATATGTGCAAATTAAAATAAGTAAGATCAAAGTTATCCACTTGAAGCGTTCAAATAGGTCGATAACGGGCTGGATTAAAGAGTAGTACAGCTTTTTAATCCAATTTCTCGGTTGAGGCGTTAAGCTCTCAGTTACTTGTATCTCTTCTGGTTCAGGAGATGATAATGTGGCGACAATGCCCACCAACATGACACAAGCAATAGCAAAATAAGCCCATCGCCAACTCGCATACTGGTAAAGCGTGCTGTCTGTTTGAAAATAGGTAGCAAGCAGTAAAGTGCCAGCGGTTGCAACTATCATAGCTAGGCGGTAACCAACCATATAGGAGGCGGCCATTGCGCCTTGTTGGCGCGTTTCACCAGATTCAATTCGAAAGGCGTCAATGACAATGTCTTGGGTGGCGGAACAAAACGCGACAACGAGCGCTGCAACGGCCATTTGAGCAAGATGACTTTGAGGATCAATCATCCCCATAGAAGCAATTGCCATAACGAGGCAGACTTGGCTTAACAATAGCCAGCTTCTTCTACGCCCAAACAATGGTGCTAAAACTGGGAGTGACCACCTATCTACGACAGGCGCCCATGCCCATTTAAAGGCGTAAACCAATGTAATCCAGCTAAAAAATCCTATACTAGAACGCTGAACACCAGCCTCTTCAAGCCAAATAGACAAGGTACTGAAAACTAACATGATGGGGATGCCAGCTGAAAAACCGAGGAAAAAAACTCGAATGACATTAGCTTGCAAATAAACGGAAAATCCGTTTTTTATGGAGTATAAGAGTGACAAAAACAATCGGCCTTTAGGGAATCAACTAAGCCGATTGTTTCTATATATGTGTGTTAAATCAAGCGCTTTATTAATTTACTCATTTTTATGGGCGGATCCCGCAACAAAAGTCGGGATAACGACCACAACCTCGTAAGTAATTAATACAGGTATCTACTTCAGAGCGAAGTTTAGGGCAACCTTTAATCTCACTTGAATTACTGCACACTAATTGGTGCAACAAGTACCAAAAAGCACTTTCTTTTGGCGTCATTTTGACATCATTAGCAGCCACTTGTGACCATTCCTCTAACGTGTCCCAACAATATAAGTTAACCTCACTTGCTGGTAATGATCCCCAAACAAAGGCATCAGCATAATACGATAATTGCCTTGCTTTGTTGTCGATAAATGTAGCTGCGTTTGCCACTATAACTCTCCCGCTTATTGATATTATTTTTAGGGAATTAACAAGTGGTCTTTATTTGACCACCTCCAAATGATTATAGTGGTTATAAATTATTCTGCCAGTACTTCTATTTTATGAATAATAATCGGTTTATCAGGGAAACTCGGCCAACCCAATTCTGGTGACGTGCCGGTTGTAATAGCTTCTATTTTTTCAAAAATGTCTTCACCTAATGTAACACTACCAAATACGGCGTAACCCCAATTTCGGCCTGGGTCTAGGCTTTTATTGTCCCCTAAGTTGAAAAAGAACTGACTGGTACCCGAATGTGGTGCGTATTGCCGAGCCATTGAAATTGTATATTGCTCGTTTTTTAGGCCATTTCCTGATTCGTTCACAATTGGCGGGTATTCAGTAACACTTTCCATTTCAGTGGTGTAACCACCACCTTGTAGAACAAACTGTGGTTCTAGACGATGGAACTGGGTGTTGTTGTAGCGCTCAGCAACGACATAGCTTAGAAAATTGTTCACCGTAATCGGCGCTTTTGCTCTGTCTAATTCAACAATTAGCTCGCCCATATTAGTGATGAACTTTACCTTGGGGTATAGGTTGTCTGGTTGAATATATTCTCCTCTAGGGGCGGCGGCAACATTTGCTATAGACGCCATAAGAAAAACGCAGACTAAGATTTTTTGGATTGTTTTCATTTATATTTCCTATTACACAGATGCCTCAACAGAGTAACAAAATCAGTGGCTTATACCAATGGATGAAGCATATCCTAGGCGACTGAATTAGCCAATGAACGACCTAGAAATCGCACTAGATTGTTTTTCTATTTAAAAGCGCTTGAGGTTAAGTAAAAGGGTAACAATAAAATATTATGATATTCAAATAGCATTCTACTCGTTTTAAATGCTACTCGTGTTTTTCTAAGGTTAGTAATTGTTTTGTGACGTTTTAGTTTATGTAGCTTGTTTTAAGTTAATGATTAATTTAATTTTGTTGAACAATAATTTTAATAACTTTTAGTATCTATTTTATTCGATTACGAAACAGCTTCGTAGTGTATTGAAATACTTAATTTAAATTTTGATAGAAATTACCAAATTAAATAAATGTTAAAAATTGCGCTTTTTAAGCGGAGTTTACAAACACATTTAAATAAAGTAATGTTTTTATTCGATTAAAAATTAAGCAAACCAATAATAAAAATAAATTGTTAAATTATGCAATTCGATGGCGTAGATATAACTAAATTTAAATATCTGATGTGGACGTTAGTATCACGAGCTGGTGATCCTAAGTTGTCGACTTTAGTTCAGCACACCGCAAAAAAAGCGACGTTTTCTGAACGGATGGCAATACTTAAAGGGATTAATCATATTGGTGAGCCCTGCGCACGCGTCTTGGATTTTAGAATTTATTTCTATGAGATGTGTAAGTCTTTCGAATGTAATGGTATTCGTCACTTCCTTGACCCTGAATCAATAGATGTATTTAACGCCCTGCTAGATAAAACAGAGGGCAGATACACACTAGGTGTTTACGAAGAGCTGAGCAATTATGCCAAGCGCCGATATGCTCGCTTACCCGAAAGTGAGAAAGAAACGGGGCCTGCGATTGACACTAAGCTGATCCAATTGAACCGCAGAAAGATCAAAAGCATTAGAGAATGTGGAATAAAACACGACGTTTCTGAAGATGATATCGATATTAATGCGCTAGTAGATAGCATTGAACAGCGGGTGTTAGAGCAACATTATTTAAACAATAACAAATCTGTGTTTTATACCCTTGATAACGGATTAAATAATTTTAAACCGCTCTCGGTATTTTTAAGTGATTCCAATTATACATTTTGGGAGTCGCTACAAATAGATCAGCATTCCTGTGTCGTTAGTGCACTCGTTCTCAAACCGGAGTTTCAAGCGGTTTTATCCCAAAGCCAAAACATTACTAAATTTTATCTCATTAAGAAGTTACTGGTTAACGATCAAACCGATTTTGTCGCAGTGGATTTTACCAAGTTGTCTTTGGTGTTAGCAGAGCACCCAGAATTACAAGACGCGCTCACAAGTGAAGAAGTGCGACTAATTAAAATTGATATTATGTCGACACATATTCGAAGTAATATCGAAGCGCCTTCGGTTTTAAATTCGCAAAATAATATCCGCCTGCAGTCGATCAACAAACCGCCATCTCGAGACGTCACAACATTGTTATCTAGCAGTGACAAATTGCTGTCTGTGAGTGATGTGTCTGATATGTTATGGAACTTAAACTTGTTGAAGCCTTATGCTAAACAAGACAACAGTGAGAGCTTACCTGTTTCACTTCTGCAGTACGTCATAAGACCCCGGATGGCTACTCAAAAAATCAGCGTTGCGGTAAATAATAATAACGACTGCCGAATGGAGGATAGATTCCACTGCAATACTACGTGTATCGTTATTCACCGTAAAACCAAAAAATCATTTGTTGGCAAGACCCTCAACTTCTCAACTAAAGGTTTGGCTGTTAAATTTGACGAGTCGTTAGACTTTAATGCAAACGATGAAGTGCTTGTTACTTTGCCTAGCGTCAGCCGTCGAATGAACCGAACCGTTAAAAACCAAACTTATAGTGTCATTGAAGGCGACGGCACACTGCTGAGATTAAAAGTTGAAGGAGTGGCAAAAGAACATCAAGGACGTCAGTTACTTAGCGATTTTCTTCAACGTTATTGCGGTCAACTTAAAGCCAGCGGCAAAACGGAGGACATTTTAGGGTTAACGCAAGCCTTGCGTTCAGTTGTGAGTGCGAACCATGAAAGCATGCCATTTACCTATGTTATGGATAAGCGTACAAGTTTTATTGAACATTTAGGAGTTGGCAACATATCAATTTCTAACTTAGAGAAAAAAGATTATTTTGATGATTTGCAGCGACTTGCATCAAGTAAGATGTTTGCTGAATATGTAAAAAACCTATATTGGCAGTTATCTGACGAAGTGCCCGAAGTCACAGGTTACATATTATTACTGCCTAGTATCACCACCCGCAGTGGCAAACAACATATGTTTTGGGTTGAAGATTTATTAACATTAGAAAAACAAAAGACTGGTTTTGATTTCATCTCCCAATTAGGGAAAGTTACTAAACCAGCCGTTTTGGCTATCCGGTTATGCCAACCAAAACCATTAAATGATAAATATTTTATCGATGAGTACCATCATTTAGAAAGAGTTCACCCGGTTGCTGTTGATGGCCTGTCTTGTGGCGACGATGCAATAATGGCCTACGGTGAAGTTTCAGAAATAACCGAATTATTCAAAATAGAACAACCTGAATTTGAAGAAGAACTGTTGATAGAAATCTGATAACTAACAGTAAACCTAGCCAAACAGCAACAAAAAAGCGACCGTAGTAGATCGCTTTTTAGATCTATAAATTGTTTTTAGTGGCTCAACGCAGCATTAAATTCAGGGTCTTCTAATGTGCGAGACAACAAGGTGTTTGCCATTTTATTAAGATGTATTTCAATCTCTGACTTGTCCATATTGAGTGGACCATCTTGCTTAATTGTTGTTTGGTAGTTTTTAATCCAACTAAATCCATTCTCACCAGTGATTTTCGCTTGCCATTCCATTACAGACTCGGCTTCAAATTGCATAGTTCCCTGCATTACGTAGGTCGCATAATTTAAAATTTCAACAGTGAAATCCAATCGCCCACGGGGATTAACGGTCACTGAGTCGTTTAACCACGTGGTTAATTGCGACTCCAAATTGGGATTAGGAGGGGTATCTACCTTATTAATGACTGCTAATGTTTTATTACTTCTAGAGTCAACAACGGTAGCGCTTTTTACGCTCATCATTGGTTTGTTGATTATCGTATCGGGAAATATCAACATAGGTTGAGATGTTGGCGTTATACACGCAGACAAAAAGCCGATAACGACTGAGGTTAATGTAACGCGAATTACAGTACTTAAAACTGACATCTTATGCCCTCTTTATGCAGTGGTAGATTGAGAATTTTTTATTTTGTGCATGAACTTTAAATCCACCGAACATCTTTTTCAAATAACTTTGATAAGGTAAGTGGTTATTTGCAACAACATATAGCGAGGCACCAGGTTTAAGGGCCAATAATGATTGTCTAAACATCTGCTTAGCAATATGTTCCGTTAATGTGTTTTGCTGATGAAACGGAGGGTTACACAATATTACGTCAACACATTCGGCTTTCTGTTTAGTTAAACAATCATCCTGAATAAAGTCGCATCGCGAGAATTCATCAGGGAATGTTTGGGCAATATTGTGTTTAGCTGACTCAACCGCCATATAAGACTCGTCGACAAAACGCAGTGAAATTGGTGTTTCACTTTGGGTTGTTTGTTTCAAAACAGCAAGACCTAACAGACCATTGCCACAGCCTAAATCAACCACTTTCTGATCCGAGGTAAACGTCGGCAAGTTCTCAGCAAGAAAACGCCCACCTATATCAAGTCCGTCATGACTAAATACGTTAGCATATGCGCCAATTTGAATCCCTTGCTCTGGCCATTCAATGTAATTTAAACGGTCTTCAACAGGAGATATTTCAGGTTCTGATGTACCATTGCTCTTAAGTGTGCCAAATATAAGTCGACTTTTCTTTTTCGCTAAGCTTGTTTTAACGTTGTCGCAATACTTTTCAAAAATACTCATTATTTTTGATGTAACTTGTGTTGTTTTACCACACGCTACGATTTCAACAGCTTTATTGTTTTGTGCTAACAGTTGCAATTGGTCCTGTAAATACGCGACACTTTTAGTGAGTTTTAGAATAACCACATCGCGACTTGGAATTGGCTCAAGACTGTTGCAAAAAATAGGGTCAACAATTTTATTCTCGGCACCATTCTGTATTGTTGCAAGTTCGCTAACACGTGAGTCAGTCACTGAAACTCGATTAAACTGATTAAGTGCAGTGGCGATAGCGCCAAATTGGTCATTTAATATCGTGATGTACTTTTCTGCAGGATAGGTGTTTGCAACGTATTCGATAACAAGTTCGTCAGCGCTGTCCCATGCTTGTAGAGCAGCATCGTGTTGATTCTTTGGGTATCGAAACAACGAGTATTCGCCGGTTGCGCATTGCAGTGTGGTATTGAGTGGCATAGTGGCCCAGTTAATTATGAAGCAATAAAATATGATTGTCCCATTGCTATGAGGTGAAGTAAATTGCAACAGGAACTATTTGACATAAATTCGTTAATAAAAGCTGATTTAGGGGCGTTATCGCCTTGGGTCGAATATCGTCCGAACTGGCTATCGAATCAAAGCGCAGACTTATTCGCTACGTTAAAAGCTAAAGTACAATGGCAGCAACCTAAGATTCATGTCTATAATAAATGGCATATCATACCCAGAATGCAAGCTTGGTATGGAGACGAAGGATTAACCTACCGTTATAGCGGCGTTGACCATCAATCCGTTGGTTGGCCGCAAGCATTGAATACGTTAAAAAATAAATTGATAGAAGATACCGCTTTTAGTTTTAATTCTGTTTTATTGAATCGCTACCGAAACGGTGAAGATAAAATGGGCTGGCATGCTGACAATGAGGCAGAATTAGGTAAAGATCCGGTTGTCGCCATTATTTCACTTGGAGCCGCAAGAGAAATCCAGTTTAAGCAGTTAAAAAGTAAAACGGTTAGTAGCATCTTGCTCGAAGACGGCAGTTTATTATTGATGAAAGCGGGGATGCAGTCTCAATTCCATCATCAAATCCCAGTCAGAAAAAAAGTGTCATCAGAACGGATTAGCTTAACGTTTCGGTATATAGTGCAGTGAGCTGCAAATAAGACACCATATCCTCTGCTCAAAAATTATTATAAATATTCTCTAAACCCGATAGAATACCGGTCACGAAACTAGGATTAACACGATAAAATTATGCAGATCCAAAACAGAATTACAGACAAACTAACAAATGCGTTTTTACCGTTACATTTACAGGTCGAAAACGAAAGCAATAATCATAATGTGCCTGCTGGCAGCGAATCTCATTTTAAAGTGGTAGTTGTGAGTGAGTTATTTGATGGTAAGCGACTGATTCAAAGACATCGTTTAGTTAATGCATGCCTTGCAGAAGAGTTAGCGAATGACATTCATGCTTTAGCAATCCACACATATTCTGAGGCGGAATGGCAGGAAGTAAATGCAGCGCCAGAGTCTCCCGATTGTCTCGGTGGCAGTAAACTGGGTTAGTAAAAGTGGTTAGGTGGTATAAGTTTAGTACGACAAGCGGTTGGGTGCTCGTCTGTACTAAAACTTATACGCATGAACTAATATCTTTAAACATTTAATAATGTTTATGCTTTGTTGTATTTACGAGCAAAGCGTTTGATGTTAATACCGTTGCAGATATAGCTAGTAACTTCTAGGCCACCGGCTTTAATTGCTGCATTGATACCTTCTTCAGCTGCAAGTACGCATATTTGAGATGCATCATCCTGAACTTTGGCTTTAAATACATACTCTACTTGTTCAGCTTCTACTTGTTCAACTTGCGTTTTGAACTTTGCTGCAAAACGACGAATGCTTGTACCATTGCATTCTGTTGAATTGAAAGCGCCGTCGGTATTTAGCCCACTAAAGCGTGCGGCTTTCTTGGCTGCTGAAATTCCCTGTTCTGCGGCGATAACGCATAAATTAGTAACTTGTGTGTCATTTACGGCGACAAATTTATAGTCAGTTGACATTGCAAATGAATTTGCGCTCATTAGTGTGGCTGCTGCTAAAAATAACTTTTTCATAATATTCTCCCAAATAGTAAAGTTATAACTCTTTAAAACTAGAGTTATTATACTAATTAACTTGAGTCTGTAAACTAAATTACGTAATAAAATTACATGATAGTTACTTTATTGATAGATTATTTAAATTAATCTGTAGATTGTGTAATAAAGTTACAAAAAAGATTTTTTAACCCCATGGTTTAATTTTTTTTAACTTGTGTGGCATACATAAGCTTAAAGTTGCCTCTTTGCGATGAGTTTAATAAAGTACTGCCGCAATCCTGCTATTTGGTCGCGTTTAACACTAGACGAAGCGGAATTGCGCGGTAGAGTCGATAACAAAATAATAACAAATAGGTGACTCCTTGATTTCCAAAAATCGTATTGCTTTTCAATTTGTAACCCTATGTTATAAATTTTCTAATCTAGTTGGGCGTACTATCGCTTGGCTAACACTTACAATGATGTTGCTCATGACCTTAGTTGTTATCTTGCGCTATGCCTTTAATGTTGGCTCAATTGCCATGCAAGAAGGCGTAATGTATTTGCATGCATTTGTTCTAATGCTTGGCATGGCAACAACCCTAAAAAACGACCAACATGTTCGCGTTGATATTTTTTATCGAAGAATGAGTTCCAAACATAAACAATCTATCAATGTAATTGGACATTGCTTATTTCTAATCCCGACCTGTATTTTTATCTTAATGATGAGTTGGGATTATGTTTTACAATCTTGGCAAGTTAGCGAAGGGTCACAAGAAGCCGGTGGGTTACCGATTGTTTACTTACTTAAGTCACTTTTATTCATTATGCCTTTATTATTAATCCTGCAGGCGTTGGCTGAAGTAGTAGAAATACTTGCTAACAAATTTGGACCCCAACAAATAACCCAAACCACAGATAAGGAGGCTTAAAGATGGAATGGTTAAGTCTTTTGATGTTCGTTATAGTCTGTGTTGTGCTGATGTTTGGTTATCCTGTAGCGTTTTCTTTGGCTGGAACGGCGTTGATCTTCGCTGGTTTTGGTGTGTTATTTGATGTTTTTGATGGCTCGTTGTTAAGCGCACTACCTAGTCGGTTGTATGGCGTGATGACAAATCAAACATTACTTGCCGTACCGCTATTTGTTTTTATGGGCGTCATGCTCGAAAAATCAAAAATTGCTGAGCAGCTATTGTTAAGTATGACTCAAGTATTTGGCCGTTTACCAGCGGGAATGGGCATTGCTGTTACTTTAGTTGGTGCCCTAATGGCGGCAAGTACCGGAATTGTCGGAGCAACGGTTGTTACGATGGGCTTGTTGGCGATACCTACAATGCTAAAAACAGGCTATAAAGAAAGCTACGCGACGGGCGTTGTTGCAGCTACGGGTACATTAGGTCAAATAATCCCACCATCAATTGCACTCGTACTACTTGGAGACGTTTTATCTAATGGTTATCAACAGGCGCAATTAGCCCAAGGTAACTTCTCACCCGAAACAATTTCAGTAGGGGATCTGTTTGCTGGTGCTATTGTACCAGGGGTGATACTAGTGGGTTTGTATCTATTATATTCAATATGTATTGGCCTTTTTAAGCCGGAATGGACACCAAGGCAAACAGACGTTGAAAAGGTATCAGTGTCGGTACTAATTAGCAGTCTAATCCCGCCGTTAGTGCTGATCTTTTTGGTATTAGGTTCGATTTTATTTGGCGTTGCGACACCAACCGAAGCAGCCGGAATTGGTGCTTGTGGTGCTATGCTCATTGCGATGACAAAACGCAGTTTAACCCTAGGGACGTTAAAAGAGGTAATGGCTTCAACTGTTAGCGTAACGTCAATGGTATTTATGATCCTCATTGGCGCGTCTATATTCTCGCTTGTTTTTCGCGGATTTGGTGGTGAAGAGTTGATCCATAGTTTGTTTCAAAATATGCCTGGTGGCGTATTTGGCGCAATCTTAATCGTGATGGTGGTAATATTTTTACTCGGCTTTATATTAGACTTCATTGAAATTACCTTTGTAGTTGTACCATTAGTTGCTCCGGTTTTGTTTATGATGGGCGTAGATCCAATATGGTTAGGAATAATGATCGCAATAAACCTTCAAACTTCATTTTTAACCCCCCCGTTTGGCTTTGCATTATTTTATTTGCGCGGCGTGACACCAAAATCTATTCCTACCACCGCTATATACAAAGGCGTAATACCCTTTATTATTATGCAAATTTTTATGTTAATTGCCTTGGCGATATGGCCGGAATTAGCAACTGCACTTCCAAACTATATATATGGTTAGAGATAGATAAGGAAAAGTTGATGAAAAAATTAGTAGGAAAATTAATAGGCTTAGCGTTTATATCTATGCTGGCGGTATCTTGCGGTGGCGATAAGCAGTCATCTGGCGATGTTGTTAAAAGCCAAAAAACTTTTAAGTGGAAATTAGTGACAAGTTGGCCTAAAAACTTCCCGGGCCTAGGCACTGCACCAGAAAATTTTGCCAAACTTGTCAATGAGATGAGTGGCGGACGATTAACCGTAAAAGTCTACGGCGCTGGTGAAATTGTCCCTGGCTTTGAAGTTTTTGATGCTGTATCGCAAGGCACAGCGCAAATGGGCCATGCAGCATCGTATTATTGGAAAGGTAAAATGCCTGCAGCACCAATATTTACCGCAATACCATTTGGTTTTAACGCTCAAGAAACGAATGGCTGGTTGCATTATGGTGGTGGCATCGAAATGTGGCGTGAATTATACAAACCATTTGGCGTGATCCCGTTTGCTGGCGGTAATACCGGTGTACAAGCCGCGGGGTGGTTTAAAAAAGAAATAAATAGCGTAGCGGATTTGCAAGGTCTCAAAATTCGGATCCCCGGCCTTGGTGGCGAAGTGATGAAAAAACTTGGTGCGGTACCAGTGGCTTTAACTGGCGGTGAATTATTTACGTCTTTGCAGTCAGGAGCGATTGATGCAACTGAATGGGTTGGACCATATAATGACCTTGCATTTGGGTTTCATAAAGTCGCTGAACATTATTATACCTCTGGGTGGCACGAGCCGGGGGCAATGTTAGAATTTACTGTCAATGAAAAAGCGTATAATGAGTTGCCTAAAGACTTGCAAAAAATAGTGGAAGTGGCGACCCGTGCTATAAATCAAGATATGTTGGATGAATATACGGCACGTAATAATAATGCGATGGAAACGCTAAAAAACAAGCATGGTGTTGTGTTTAAGTCGTTTCCAAATGACGTGATGGCGGCTTTGAAGCAAGCTTCAAATGAAGTGATTGCAGAGCAAGAAGCAAGTGATGAAACGTTCGCTAAAATTATGAAATCATATCGACAATTCCAACTACAAGTCTCTGAATATCATAATTTGTCCGAAGTTGAATATTACAAAAATAGAGAACAATAAGATAAATTGAAAAAGAATTGGGCTAGTCTGATCTGTTTTTAGTGAATGAACAGGTAAACTTGCCGAAAATTTTGAATGCTTATCAGCACAATACTCAGATAGGAAATTATAAAGATGGTTATTAAACCGAAAATTCGTGGATTTATTTGCACTAATGCACACCCAGCTGGCTGTGCTGAAAGCGTTAAGCGTCAAATCTCATTTGTAAAAGAGCAAGAGTTTGCTGCGAACGGACCAAAAAATGTATTAGTCATTGGTGCATCAACAGGTTACGGCCTAGCGTCACGAATCGTTTCTACGTTTGGACATGGTGCAAATACATTGGGTATTTTCTTTGAAAAAGAAGGCACTGAAAGAAAAACAGGTTCTGCCGGTTGGTACAACACCGCCGCTTTTCAACAAGCTGCAGATGAGGCTGGTATCTATTCAAAAAGTATTAACGGCGATGCATTTTCTAATGAAATAAAAGCAAAAACGATTGAAACGATCAAAGCTGATATGGGCAAAATCGATTTGGTCGTTTATTCACTTGCCTCTCCACGTCGTACAGATCCAAACACGGGCGAAACATATTCTTCAACACTAAAACCGATTGGTAATAGCGTCACCACTAAAAACTTAAATACGTCTAAACGTATTATTGATGAAGTTTCGGTTGAAGCAGCAAACGAAGATGAAATTGCTAATACAGTTAAAGTCATGGGTGGCGAAGACTGGGAAATGTGGATTAATGCATTAAAAGATGCTGATGTGTTGTCTGAAGGGTTCAAAACAACAGCTTATACCTATATCGGGAAAAAGCTGACTTGGCCAATCTACGGTCATGCAACTATTGGTAAAGCGAAAGAAGATCTAGACCGAGCGGTCACAGCAATCCGCACACTTACTGAAGATCTTAAAGGTGAAGCTTATGTTTCGTCGCTTAATGCCGTTGTCACCCAAGCGAGTTCAGCAATTCCGATTATGCCACTATATATTTCTGCACTTTTCAAAGTGATGAAAGAAGACGGTACTTACGAAGGCGTTATCCAACAAATTTCTGCATTGTTTAGAGAAAATTTATATGGCGATACACCTCGCTTTGACGATGGTGGTCACTTGTTCCAAAACTACAAAGAGCTTGAAGACTCGGTACAAGAGCGAGTACAGGCGGTGTGGGACAGTGTTGATACCGACACAATTGACGAAATGACTGACTATGTTGGCTACCATCAAGAGTTTTTGCACTTGTTTGGTTTCGACTACGACAACGTTGATTATGATGCGGATATAAACCCAGTGGCAGAAATTGCTAACGTCATCTAACCTTAGAGCCAATTGCTAATTAAAAACCGAGTTTTGACAAAATACTCGGTTTTTTTATGGAATTGGATTTATCCCAATTAAGATATCTATTTGGGATTCTACGTTGAATTTTAACTGAGTGGTTGATTTTTAGCCTACTAATTAGGGTGTTGAGACGCAAATAATGCAAATTTGCGATAGGCAAAAAGGCCGATAAGATGCTACAATTTGCGGCTAAATGATGTAGGTGGGTTACGCTTACAAAAAATAAAGATTTTACGGCATTTGATAGTGCATCGAGTGCTAGGCAGTTAGATAGGAAATTTGATTGCCAAAAAGATTCCATTTCTTCCAACTTAAAATTAGTGCATATGCGTATGATCAACATAAAAAAAGGTTTGGATCTGCCTATTGAAGGCGTTCCACAACAAGCCATCCACGATGGTCCAGCAGTTAAAACTGTTGCTACGCTTGGCGAAGAGTACCATGGCATGCGTCCTACGATGCATGTTAAGGTCGGCGACAGTGTAAAGAAAGGTCAGGTTCTTTTTGTAGATAAAAAGAATGTTGGCGTGAAATTCACTGCCCCTGCAGCCGGTGTAGTCAAGGAAATCAACCGTGGCGAGAAGCGTGTACTTCAATCAGTAGTGATCGAAGTTTCAGGCGACGAGCAAGTCACATTCGCAAAATATGAGCCTAGCGAGCTAGCTTCTATTGAACGTGACAAAGTGGTTGATAATCTAGTCGAATCAGGACAATGGGTTGCGTTACGCACTCGTCCGTTTGACAAGACACCTGCCTTAGACAGCACTCCGTCATCAATCTTTGTTTCAGTAACAGACACTAATCCGCTTGCTGCGGACCCAGCAGTCGTTATTGCAGAGCAACAAGAGCTATTCAATGCGGGTTTAACCGTGTTAAGCCGATTGACTGATGGCAAAATTCACGTATCGAAAAAACCAGGTGCAAACATTACAGCTGAAGCTCCAAATGTTCAATTGCACGAGTTTGGTGGTAAACACCCAGCTGGTTTGGTTGGTACCCAGATGCACTTCATTGATGCAGTTTCTGCAAGCAAAGTTGCTTGGCATGTAAACTATCAAGAAGTGATAGCAATTGGTCACTTGTTTACAACAGGTGAATTAAGCAGTGAGCGTATTATCGCTTTGGCCGGCCCAGTTGTTAAAAATCCTCGTTTGATCCGCACAACTGTGGGCGCATCAACTGCAGATATTACGGCAGGTGAATTAGAGAGTGGTGAAAACCGTATTATCTCTGGTTCAGTGTTAAGTGGTACTTCAGCGATGGGCGTACACGGATATTTGCATCGTTATCATTTGCAAATTTCTGTTATTGCGGAAGGCCGTGAAAAAGAATTTTTGGGTTGGGCGATGCCTGGTTCTAATAAATTCTCGGTTACTCGTGCATTCCTAGGCCATTTAACGCCTAAGAAGCTTTTCAAAATGACAACTACGACAAATGGTTCTGACCGTTCAATGGTGCCAATCGGTAACTATGAACGCATCATGCCTTTAGACGTACTACCAACATTGTTATTACGTGACTTGATCTCTGGCGACACAGATTCAGCACAACAATTGGGTTGTTTGGAATTAGCAGAAGAAGATTTGGCACTTTGTTCATTTGTTTGCCCTGGCAAATATGAATACGGTTCGATTCTTCGTGATTGCTTGACCACGATTGAAAAAGAGGGCTAATCATGGGTCTTAAAAGTTATTTAGAAAAAATTGAACCTAATTTCGAACCAGGTGGAAAATACGAAAAATGGTACGCTCTGTATGAAGCAGCTGCGACTATTTTCTATACGCCTGGTCTTGTTAATAAAGGTCAAACCCACGTTCGTGATAGCGTTGATTTAAAACGTATTATGATCATGGTGTGGTTGGCATTATTCCCAGCCATGTTTTTTGGTATGTTTAATATTGGCCATCAAGCGGCTGATGCTTTAGCTGCCGGATACTCATTACCTGACACATGGCAGTTTGGGCTGTTTGAAGCATTAGGCGGATCACTCGCCGGTGACTCAGGCTCCCTGATGAAAATGTTCTACGGTGCTTGTTTCTTCCTACCTATCTATGCAATGGTTTTTCTTGTTGGTGGGTTCTGGGAAGTTGTATTTGCATCAGTGCGTAAACATGAAGTAAATGAAGGTTTCTTTGTTACTTCAATTTTATTCGCGCTTATCCTTCCAGCGACTATTCCACTTTGGCAAGCGGCACTTGGTATTACCTTTGGTGTTGTTGTTGCAAAAGAAATATTTGGTGGTACGGGTCGAAACTTCTTAAACCCTGCATTAGCGGGTCGTGCGTTTTTGTTCTTCGCTTACCCTGCCGAAATTTCAGGTGATGCAGTGTGGGTTGCCGCTGACGGCTTCTCTGGTGCAACTATGTTAAGTCAAGCAGCCGCTGGTTCGTTGGACTACAATAACATTGCGCTTTGGACTGAAGCATTTTACGGCTACATTGCTGGTTCTGTAGGTGAAACATCAACACTTGCCTTGTTAATTGGTGGTTTGTTTATTATTTATCTTCGAATTGCATCTTGGCGCATTGTTGCCGGTGTTGTAATCGGTACAATTTTAACGGCAACTGCATTTAATGCGATTGATAGTGCGACTAACCCAATGTTTCAAATGCCTTGGCATTGGCACGTTGTTGTTGGTGGTTTTGCACTTGGTGCATTGTTTATGGCAACAGACCCAGTATCGGCGTCATTTACTGATAAAAGTAAATGGGCATATGGCTTGTTAATTGGATTCATGGTTGTAGTTGTTCGAGTTGTGAACCCTGCATTCCCTGAAGGCATGATGTTAGCTATTTTATTCGCTAACTTATTTGCACCATTGTTCGACTACTTTGTGGTTCAAGGTAACGTAAAACGGAGGCTAGCACGCAATGTCTAATAATAAAGAGACTTTTGGCAAAACGGTTGGTTTCGTATTTGCTGTATGTATCGTTTGTGCGGCGCTGGTATCAGTGTCTGCGGTACAACTTAAACCTCGTCAAGTAGCCAACAAGCTACTTGATAAACAAACTCTAGTACTTGAAGCTGCAGGCTTACAAGACAAAGCAGCTGGTAACATTGTTGCAACATATAATAAATATGTAGAAGCTCGTATGATTGACCTAGAGACTGGTAAATTTGTTGAAGGTAATCCTGATTTATTCGAAGAGCGTCGAAATGCACGTGACCCGAAAAAATCTGAGAAACTTGCAAATGACCCTGCAGGTATTAATCGTCAAGCAAACGAAGCTGTTATTTACTTGGTTCATGACGATGCCGGTAAAGTTGCTTCGATTGTATTACCAATTGTAGGTTCAGGTTTATGGGACTTAATGTATGGTTATGTTGGTCTTGAGGCTGACTTAAACACAGTTAAAAATGTTGTTTATTCAGACCATAAAGAAACTCCGGGACTAGGCGCTGAAGTTATGAATCCTAAGTGGAAGGCATTATGGCCTGGCAAAAGGATTTACAACGGTAAAGGTGAGCCTGTGGTTAACTTAGTTAAAGGTGGTGCAGATGCTAATGATGTTCACGGTGTGGACGCATTATCGGGTGCAACATTAACAAGTAACGGTGTGACTCGTACATTGCAATTCTGGTTTGGCGAACAAGGTTATAAACCATTTATCGCCGCTAATCGTGGGAGCTTGTAATCATGTCTTCAGATGCTAAAAAAGTTTTATCTAGCCCTATTGTTGATAACAATCCAATTGCTTTACAAGTTCTTGGTATATGTTCAGCACTAGCGGTGACGAGTTCTATGGCAAACGCGCTAGTTATGACTCTTGCAGTTGTAATGGTAACAGCGTTTTCAAACTTATTTATCTCTACTATTCGTAACCATATCCCATCAAGTGTACGTATTATTGTGCAGATGGCGATTATTGCGTCTTTAGTAATTGTTGTAGACCAAGTATTGAAAGCATTCTCTTATCAGTTATCAAAAGAACTTTCGGTATTTGTTGGCCTGATCATCACAAACTGTATCGTTATGGGACGTGCTGAAGCTTTTGCTATGAAAGAAAAGCCGATGGTAAGTTTCTTAGACGGTATCGGTAATGGCTTAGGTTATGGCTTTATCTTGATGTTAGTTGCATTCTTCCGTGAGTTATTTGGCTTTGGTACTATTTTCGGAATCGAAATTTTACCACTAGTTCAAAACGATGGTTGGTATCAAGCTAATGGTCTTTTGGTATTGCCATTCAGCTCTTTCTTCATCATAGGTTTGATCATTTGGGCAATTCGCCAGTGGAAACCTGAACAAGTAGAGAAGGATTAATCGAAATGGAATATTATTTAAGCCTTTTGGTTAAAACGATCTTTATCGAGAATATCGCGTTATCGTTTTTCCTTGGTATGTGTACATTCTTAGCAGTCTCTAAAAAAGTGAGCACTGCGATTGGTTTAGGTGTAGCCGTTATTGTCGTATTGGGCATAGCGGTACCAGCTAACCAAGTTATTTATCAAAGCATCTTGGCGCCAGGCGCTTTAGATGGTGTTTTAGGCATTACAGACCCTACTCAATCTGTTGACTTAAGCTTCTTATCTTTCATTACTTTCATTGGCGTTATTGCGGCACTCGTGCAAATTTTGGAAATGGCATTAGACAAATACTTCCCGCCGCTTTACAACGCGTTAGGTATTTTCTTACCATTGATTACTGTTAACTGTGCAATTTTTGGTGCGGTTTCTTTCATGGTTGCCAAGAACTTAGGTTTCGTTGAAAGTGTTGTTTACGGTATCGGTTCAGGTATCGGTTGGGCGCTTGCTATCGTATTGTTGGCAGGTATTCGTGAGAAAATGAAATATTCAGATGTGCCAGATGGCTTAAAAGGTTTGGGTATTACGTTTATTACTGCAGGATTGATGGCGTTTGGCTTTTTATCCTTCGGTGGTATCTCGCTTTAAGGTTAATGTCGGCCTCGTGTTTTTACATGGGGCCCTTAGATAAAAAATAAGGAAAAGTCGATGGAAATCGTTCTCGGCGTATCGATGTTTACCGCAATCGTAGTAGCTTTGGTGTTAGTTATTTTAGTAGCTAAGTCAAAACTAGTATCGACCGGAGATATCACAATTTCAATTAATGGCGACGCTGAAAAATCAGTTGTAGCCTCTGCTGGCGGCAAGTTACTTAACGTCCTAGCTGACAAAGGGATCTTTATTCCTTCAGCTTGTGGTGGCGGTGGTACATGTGGTCAGTGTCGTGTGCACGTCCATTCAGGTGGTGGCGATATTCTTCCAACTGAAGAAGGTCACATTACTAAACGTGAAGCTAAAGAAGGTTGTCGTCTATCTTGTCAGGTAGCGGTTAAACAAGATTTAGATATCGAATTAGAGCCTGAGATTTTTGGTGTTAAGCAGTGGGATTGTGAAGTTATCTCTAATGATAACAAAGCAACCTTCATCAAAGAGCTTGTATTAAGAATTCCTGATGGTGAGTCAGTTCCGTTCCGTGCCGGTGGTTATATTCAAATTGCAGCACCTGCGCATCACATCAAATATTCTGAATTTGACATTCCTGACGAATATCGTCCGGATTGGGAACGTTTCAACTTCTTTAGCATTGAGTCTAAAGTAGACGAAGAAACGATCCGTGCTTATTCAATGGCCAACTACCCAGAAGAAGAAGGCATTATTATGTTGAACGTGCGTATCGCTACGCCGCCACCTAATAACCTAACACTTCCAGCGGGTAAAATGTCATCGTTCATTTGGAGCCTTAAAGAAGGTGACAAAGTAACGATTTCAGGTCCGTTTGGTGAATTCTTTGCCAAAGACACAGACGCAGAAATGGTCTTTGTTGGTGGTGGTGCTGGTATGGCGCCAATGCGTTCACATATCTTTGACCAACTACGTCGATTAAAAACCGACCGTAAGATGAGTTTCTGGTATGGCGCTCGTTCTGCCCGTGAAATGTTCTATGTAGAAGATTTCGATATGCTTGCTAAAGAAAATGACAACTTTGAATGGCATGTTGCTTTATCTGATCCACAACCAGAAGATAACTGGGAAGGGTACACTGGTTTCATTCATAACGTATTGTTTGAAAACTACCTACGTGATCATGAAGCACCGGAAGATTGTGAGTTCTACATGTGTGGTCCTCCAATGATGAACGCTGCCGTTATCAACTTGCTTAAAGATTTAGGCGTTGAAGACGAAAACATCCTTCTTGATGACTTTGGTGGTTAACCCCCTGATGTCATTAAAGATGTTAAAAACAATTTGGCTAGCCCTGGTAGGGCTGGCCTTTTTGGTTTCTTGCACACAGCAAACTGAGTCTGAGGTTCAGCCTGTTCTTTTGCAGGGCAAAACCATGGGTACGACCTTTAGTGTTAAGTTATTCCCAACACAAGACGACATCAATCAGCTTAATTTGTATGAGTCAGTAAACAATGAGTTAATTAGAATTAACCAACTCATGTCGACTTATATTGCAGATTCTGAACTAAGCAAATTTAATCAAACAGAAGCGGGTAAACCGTTTGAGTTTTCAGCGGATAATGTTGAAATTTTGACAAAGTCTTTCGAGATTAATCGCGAGTCAAATGGTGCGTTTGATGTAACGGTTGGGCCTATTGTAAATTTGTGGGGCTTTGGTCCTAATGGCCGAATTGAAACTCGCCCAAGCGACGCAGATATTGCAAACGTTAAACATTTTGTCGGCATAGACAAAGTTTCGCTGACAGGTAATGTGGCAGTTAAAAAGCATAAAGACGTTTATGTTGATTTTTCATCAATTGCTAAAGGTTTTGCTGTTGATAAAATTGCTGAATATTTAGAGCGAAATAACATTACCAATTACTTAGTGGAAATTGGTGGTGAAATGCGTCTTTCAGGCCATAAACCGTCAGGAGAATTATGGACGGTAGCGGTCGAAAAACCGGTGACAAATAGACGCGAAGCTCAGTTGATATTTAGTCCAGGCAATATTGGTATGGCTACGTCTGGTGATTATCGTAATTATTTTGAAGAGAATGGTACTCGATTCTCACATACGATTAACCCAGAGACTGCAGCACCAATAACGCATAAGTTAGCTTCGGTAACCGTATTACATAGTTCTGCGGCAAGTGCAGACGCTTACGCTACGGCTATTAATGTTTTAGGTCCCGTTAGCGGTGTTGAATTTGCAGAGAAAAATGGTATCGCGGCTTACTTTCTAATTAAAACGGATAATGGATTTGCCGAAGTTTTGTCGACGGAATTTAAAAAGTTGATTGGTAAAGGCTAACAAAATGTTAAAAGTATTTTTATTGACGTTTGCGCTGCTTTTGATTGTGTTTATCGCTATGTCGGTAGGCTATTGGATCAAGCAGAAAACAATTGCAGGCAGTTGTGGTGGTTTAGGTGCGTTAGGAATTGCTAAGGCATGTAATTGTGACAACCCTTGTGATAAGCGACTTGAACGTCAGAGATTGGCGCGAGAAGAAAAAGAGCAAGCTTGGAAAGATAACCAAATTATTTAATGAAAAGCGCCGAAAAGGCGCTTTTTTATTGGTTTAACGCAATGGTTGTGAAATTAGTTCAGTATAGAAGTGATTTAAGCTGTTGACGTCAGTTGTCCTGTTTCAAACGCCTGTTTAAAATGTTTCCGGCATAAGCTCATATATTTATCATTTCCGCCAATTTCTACTTGATCCCCTGAAGAAACCACGTGCCCATCTTCACCATACCTAACCACCATATTGGCCTTTTTGCCACAATGACAAATTGTTTTTAGCTCGACAAGCTTGTCAGCCCACGATAGTAAGTATTTACTACCTTCAAATAACTCACCTTGGAAGTCTGTTCGAATTCCATAACACATAACGGGGACGTTTAGTTTATCGACAACATCGGTAAGTTGTTGTACCTGATTTTTTAAAAGGAATTGAGACTCGTCGACCAACACACAGTGCAATGCTCTATTTTCTTTGATTTTAGATATCTGCTGAAATAAATCGGTGTCGCTGTTAAAAATATCGGCAGGTTGGCTTAAGCCAATTCGAGAACTCACAACGCCTGTTGCGGTGCGGTCATCTATTGCAGCAGTAAAAATGGCACTGTACATTCCTCTTTCAACATAATTGTAAGCTGATTGTAACAAAGACGTCGATTTTCCAGCGTTCATTGTAGAGTAGTAGAAGTATAGTTGCGCCATGTTTTTAATATTCTCGATAAAAAGTGTTCTTCGCCGTCATGGGAGTTTACCTACTAACTGCTCGGAAATAAATTATTTGATTGGTAGCCTAAAACCACTTTGGTCACTTTAGTTTTTGCGGTCAATTCGACTTGTTGAAATGAAATGTATTTTTGCTCTTGGGCATGACCTCTTTGCATACGTATGGATGACCAAAAATTCAGTTCTTCTGTCGACTGCTATAAGAAATACGGTAAATTACCGTATGAATTTAACAAGAGCACAGTAAATGTTGAGTATCCAAAAGAAGTTGTCTGCACCGTTTTATATGTTGTTAAGCTTGCCATCCACAGCTATGGGGTTTGCACTATCTGTTCAAATTTCAGCATTGAGTTGGTTGCTGAGCACACAATATGGCCTCGATATTCATGAAATTGGTATTGTTTGGGCCGCCGGTCCAATAGCCGGTATTTTAGGTCAAGTTATTGTTGGCTTTATTAGTGATAAAGTTTGGTTTTGGAATGGCAGACGAAGACCATTTATCATTATTGGCGGCGTATTAGCGTCACTATCTCTATTAGCCTTACCGAATATCGGCATCATAAACGAGTCTTTGGGTCATGTTGGCTTAATGGCCGTTGCTATAGCCGTTGCTCTATCCCTCGACTTGTCTATAAACGTTAGCTTTAACCCTACACGATCAATAATTGCTGACGTTACTCCAGCAGGGGAGCAGCGCACATTAGGTTATACTTGGATGCAAACCATCTCCGGAACCTTTGGCGTACTAGCCTATGTTATCGGCGGATTTTGGAACAATTTTCTACTTATTTACTTTGGTGCTGCACTCGTCCTGCTATTTTCAGTTATACCCGCATTGTTTATCGAAGAGCCTAAAGTACTTGAAGGTGAGAACAAAGAAGCGGATGTAAAATTTTCTTGGTATGAAGTACTTAGCGATATAAAGCCACTTTGGGGCTTTTTAGTTTATTCAATTTACGCCAGTGTTTTACATTTAACTGGTTTTGAAGTTAAGCACTATTATTTCGAAATATTGGCCTTGCTCATCACCTTGTATTTCGTATTTGAAACACTATCGAAAAATGAAAACGACTTTTCTGAATCTGACGCTAAGCACTTAGGATTCAAAAAGGTATTGGCGGCACACTCATTCTCATGGATTGGAATTCAAACGATGTTTGTTTTTTGCTATGCGTTTTTGCAAGAAAAAATGTCGACGCTCACTACGGAGGAATTAGGCCAAACAATTTCGTACAGCTTTGCCATTTTAAACGCCGTAGCTGCACTATTACCCGCTTTGGTTTTAGGACCCTTAGCCATTAAGTTTGGGCGTATTCAAGTCCATGCCTATGCATTATTGGTGACCGCAGTTGCGTACGCTTTGATCGCATTTTTTGCAACGACACCGATGATCATGTATCTCTTCATGGCGTTAGCTGGCATTGGTTGGTCTGCAGTTGTAAGTTTACCCTTTGCGATTATGTCAGAGCGTGTCGAAAACGCTAAGATGGGCTTGTACATGGGGTTATTTAATTTGTCTGTGGTTTTACCGCAACTTGTGGTTTCGTTGGGGGTGAGTCTATTCCTAAATAAAGCAGATGATAAAAGCATGGTCTTTGTGGTCTGCGCGATTTCAATGACGATCTCGGCAGTCTCGTGGTTAATGATCAAAGAGAAGCCAGTGCCCGATGTCAACGCGAACTAAATAGGTTAATTTGTTGTAATAAAAGGATAATTAAATGGATTTTTTGACGGGACTAAAGATCCATTTATTCATATGAACTAATAATCTGTCTATTATTTATCCTTTATTCTAAAATAGGGCTTTTGTTTTATAATAGTTATGCTATTATACGTCGCGCTACAGATGCAGTATTTATTTTGTTATCCGCTTTAGTTACACCAGTAAACCCGTTTTTTAATATTATATTGAATTCAGTTTTACCCAAGGCACTATCAATTAAGTAATTTCTTTAGCTCGACCGGTCAGAAATGACCATTCAATTTAATATTTAAAAAGGTAAGATTATTATGTCTACTACTACTGGCACAGTAAAATGGTTTAACGAAGAGAAAGGTTTCGGATTTTTAACTCAAGAAGGCGGCGGTAAAGATGTATTCGTACATTTCCGTGCTATTGCTTCTGAAGGTTTCAAAACTTTGACTGAAGGTCAATCTGTTCAATTCACTATTGAACAAGGCCAAAAAGGTCCTCAAGCATCAAACGTTGTTGTTATCTAATTTTAGATTTTTCTAAAAATAGTTAATAATTGAAAGGTCGAGTAAATTTTTACTTGGCCTTTTGTTTTATAGAGTGTTATAAAACCACTCAAGATTGTGTTTACCCCAAAGTTCTTCTTTTCTGTATAACTTTTTAATGCATTGATTTGACATTAAAAACGTATTGTCTTTATTGAACTCGTAAAATAATCCGAATTAGTCATGCTTGTAATTTTTCACAGAATAATTTTGTGCGGAATTTACTTAGTCATGTTTCTGTAATAATTGGTGGCTAAACTGGCCGCTGTTTTTTAATAATATAATAAGAAATTAAATTTATGTCATATACCTATAACGGTGAGCAATTAACAATTGTGCAACCACTACATTCAATTTCAGTTAACAACAACAAAGTTGTGTTTTCTGATCAGTCAGGCCCTAAACATTTAACGTTGGCCAATACCAAAGAAGCAAAACGCTTTTTAAACTGGTTAGTTCAAGAGCGATCTTAACTAACCGGCTGTACGGTATTACTCTCGTTTACTGTTATTAATTCTCACTCATATCCTTCAAAAATTTTCGTTCAAATTAATTCTCAACGGTTTTACTATACAAGCTGATTGGCTTGCAGTTCATTCCAAATAAATTTCGCGATAATGTCCCTTAAACTTATTCGTTTTAATCGTTGTTTAAATAACGATACGAATAAGTAGGTTACCTTAGTCGTTTTTCAACTTCTTAATTGCAAACTTATCAATCTAGATTAAAAAAACTGCACTTTGACTGTTTGTTTATACAGTGGTATTTTGTTGCTATGGGCCAGTGAGCATTAAATTTAAACAGACAATATTCTAAATATGAGCATCAACCGAAAAATTATTCATGTCGATATGGATGCGTTTTATGTCAGTGTCGAGATAAGAGATAACCCGGCTTTAGTGGGGTTACCTGTTGCAGTTGGTGGAAATTCTGATAGGCGAGGTGTCATAGCCACGTGCAACTATGAGGCACGAAAATTCGGTGTACGGTCTGCCATGGCAACTGCAATGGCCCTCAAAAAGTGTCCTAATTTAGTGATAGTTCCGGGCCGGATGGCTGAATATAAAGAAGTTAGCCGTCAAATTAGAGAGATATTCGAGTATTACACCCCACTAATTGAACCTTTATCATTGGATGAAGCGTATTTAGATGTTTCCGATTGTACGGAGTTTCAAGGTTCCGCAACCCTCATTGCCCAGCAAATAAGACGTGATATCTTTTATAAAACGGGTTTAACCGCTTCCGCTGGTATTGCACCGGTCAAGTTTCTTGCAAAGGTCGCGAGCGATGAGAATAAACCAAACGGACAGTTTGTAATTACGCCGGACCAAGTAGTTGAATTTGTTAAAACCATGCCGCTAGAGAAAATATCGGGTGTAGGCAAAGTTACATTAAAAAAATTACACGACGCTGGGCTCTTTGTCGGGGAAGATGTCAGAAACTCTAAAGAAGTGTTTTTATCTCAATTGCTTGGAAGTTACGGCGCCGTTTTATGGGCACGTTGTCAAGGCATTGATAACCGAGGGGTAGAGACTGAACGAGTTCGAAAATCCGTTGGTGTTGAGCGGACTTTCAGTGAAGATATTAAGGATCTATCTGTATTGAAGCAGATAATGCATGAAAAACTCATACCTGAACTTAAAAAGCGTGCCCAAAGCTATTTAGACAAGCGACATATTGGCAAGTTAGGCGTTAAGTTAAAGTTTAATGACTTTGTTGTCACAACTAAAGAGCAAAAACATAATCAATTTGATGTAGCGACGTTTGAATCGCTTTTAGTGGAGGCGTTAAGTCGTGGCGAGGGACGAGCCGTTAGACTATTGGGTGTTCATATTGGACTAGAAGATTCGGTGGTCGACGCTATTGAACAGCTTAGCTTATTTGGTTAATGGCTTTAGCTGCTTAATCCAACGTTGTTCTATACCTGGCAATTGCCACAATTCCAATCAAGACAATAAACCCGATTAACGCGTAAAACTCATTCGCGAGATGGGAAAAATCCGCCGCTTTTAGCATAACTCCCCTGACAATCCGCAAAAAATGCGTTAAAGGTAACATTTCACCGATAAGTTGAGCCCACTGTGGCATTCCTCTAAACGGGAACATAAATCCTGACAACAACAGTGACGGTAAAAAGAAAAAGAACGTCATCTGCATTGCCTGCATTTGTGTTGTTGCGATTGTTGAAAACGTAAAACCTAAACATAAGTTAGCCAACAGAAAAATAAGGATAGCGGAGTTAAGGATCATAAAACTCCCTAGGAAGGGCACTTCAAATAAGAAACTGGCGGCGGATAAAATGATGGCGGTCTGTATGAGTCCAATGAGGACATAGGGAGCAATTTTTCCAACCATAACCTCAAATGGCTTAACCGGCATAGCTAAAATATTTTCCAAATTGCCTTTTTCCCGTTCTCGTGTCATTGCCATAGAGGTGATCATGACAGAAGTCATAGTTAAAATAACACCGAGCAATCCTGGTACGATGTTGTACTGAGTAATGCCTTGAGGGTTGTATTTTGGGTGAATAATTACATCGACATTTGGTTTAGTAGACTTCAGAAAGTTTAAAGAGCCGACAAAATCATGATTCAATGCTTTGCTAACAATTACAGACGCTTTGGCAATCGCATTCGATGAAGCTGCAGGATCAGAAGCATCTGCAGATATTAACAATTGAGGCATTTCCTGGCGGACCAGTTTTTTTGTAAAGTCTGCTGGGATCACAAGTAAAAACGTAATTTCACCTTTTAAGAATAAGTCATCAGCTTGTTGGTAGTTACTCACTGCAGTAACAACATCAAAATATTCGGATAATTTAAAGCCCTCAACAATGGTTCTAGAATGTTGGTCTGGTGCTTCTATAAATACCGCTGTTGGCAAACCTTTTGGATCATTGTTGATGGCAAAACCGAACAATATTAATTGCATTATTGGAACACCGACCATCATCGCAAATGTCATTCTGTCGCGGCGCATTTGGATCATCTCTTTAGACAATATCGCCCAAATCCGAAATAAACTGTTCATTGGTAGTCTCGCTTATCATTGCCTACAGATGTCATAAGTGAAATAAACACGTCTTCTAAACTAGGGGTGATTTTTTGCCAATCTAGTGAGTCGAATGGCGCTCGTTTTATAACGTTTTCGATTGCTACTGTATTTGTGCTACTAATATGCAGGGCGGCTCCAAAGTATGAAACGTTTTCAATGTCATCTTCCGCTTTTAGCGCCGAGGCAAATTGCCTAACACCTTTATTGATCGAAACGTACGTTGTTAAGTTAGAGGCCGCAATGACATCTCGAACCGTTCCCTGCGTGATAAGTTTACCGTGGGCAAGATAGGCAATCTGGTCGCATCGTTCAGCTTCGTCCATGTAATGCGTCGAAACTAAAATGGTGATCCCTTGATTTGTCAGCTCATGAATTTGGTCCCAAAATTCTCGACGGGCCTTAGGATCCACGCCCGCTGTTGGTTCATCAAGCAGCAATAATTTAGGATTATGCATGGTCACAGCGGCAAGTGCTAAACGTTGCTTCCACCCGCCAGAAAGATCACCTGCTAGCTGGTGTTGTCTTTGAGTTAAATCTAGCCTTGCTATTACGTCATCAACTTTGGCTTTACGATTTGGCAGGTTGTACATTCGAGATACAAAATCTAGGTTTTCTCGAATTGATAAATCTTCCCAGAACGAAAATTTCTGAGTCATATAACCGGTTTGTAATTTTATCTTTTCAGCTTCGGTTATGATGTCTAGACCTAAACAGGTTCCTGAACCTTGAGTTGGTGTTAATAGCCCACATAACATTCTGATAGTCGTTGTTTTACCTGACCCATTAGGCCCGAGAAAGCCCCACACCTGGCCTTTTGGAATTTGTAATGCGACGTCATCAACCACGCGAGTTTTACCAAACTCTTTGACTAATGATTTAACATCAACCGCAAAGTCATTCATGGAAACTCACATCCACTGGTTGTCCAATATGTAGCTTAGTGGCGGGCGCTAATTGTGCCTCAACCATAAATACCAATGAGCTTCGAGAGCTTTGGTTATACAAAACCGGCGGTGTAAACTCTGGCTCCTGTGCAATAAACTGGACTTTTGCTTTATGGGTTTGAGTATCGTTATCTAGATTGATATCGACATATTGACCTACTTTCATGCGACTCAGTTGGCTTTGTTCGACATAAAACCTCACTTTTTGGGAATCGTTAATTAATACTGAAACAATTGGTTGCCCTTGTTTAACATACTCACCATGTCGCTGAAAAACTTGCTCTACAACACCGCTGTTTTTAGCGCTCAATATTCGTTTTGAATGTAACCATTGGGCCTTTTGGAGCTCAATTTTTGCTACCTCAAGTTGTTGCTCATGACTCGTAATAACAGCGGGTCGTGCAGCCATTTTCATAACGTTTATTGTGTGATTGAGTGACGAAACGTTTGCGGCAAGTTGCAGTTGATAGGACTTAGATGTTTCCAATTCAGTTTCAGAAACTAGGTTTTTACGATGCAAATTTTCTAAACGTAGGTATTCACTTTTCGCTAAATCAAGCGCCAGTTGTTTTTGTTCCAATAAGTTTTGTTGTGCTAATAACTCTTCTTCCCGCGCACCACTTTGTATGTCTTCGAGTTGTGCTGCCGTCGACGCCAGTTGTTTTTCCGCCTGGGCAATTGCAAGACGCTGATATTCATCATCGAGTTGAGCAATGATGGAGTCCGGGCTGACGGTATCGCCTTCTTTTACTGATAAGTTTATTATCCATCCAGGTTCCGGAGCGGAAACGTAAAAGTAATTACCTTCTATATAACCGGTGTACGCTGATACAGGCGGTTGCTTAGAACAAGCGGCGAGAAATAAATAAAGCAGGAAAAATATACACTTAACGCTTTTGTTTGTGTTCATTCTGTTATCCCTAAAGCTTTGTAAATTATCAATTGATGTTGTTTTAATAATACGTCAACGGCCAGTGGCGGAGAGTTTTCTGCTTCGGATAAGACTTTCCAAACGACGGCAAAAATGACAGGTGCAACGATGAGTTTTGCGGTAAGTGCTGCATCGTCAATATTAACTTCACCTCGTTCTTTTCCGGCTTGTAATACTATGGTGATAGTAGACAGAACTTGGTCAATGATATTTTGTTTATAGGTTTTTATCACATCAGGAAAATCAAAGGCGTCACTGATCAAAACTTTAATTAACTTTGGTAATGGAGAATCAATAATAACTTTGGGGATAAACTCAAATAATTGGTCGAGAGCTTCTTTTACACTATTGTGGTTTGTCATTAATGATTGGATTTGTTGCGCCTTATGCATAGCAATATGCTCAACAGCGGATTCAAAAAGCGCTTTTTTTGAACTAAAATAAAGATATAGGGTGCCTTTTGATATTCCGCAGCGAATGGCGATATCTTCCATTTTTGTCGCTTTAAGGCCTTTTAAATAAAACTCGTCCAAAGCGGCAAATACAATTTGCTCTTTTCTTTGTTCTTTTTCGATTTCAGAAATTGCACGTTTCATTTTCATCGCTAGGTTATTCAAAGATGACATTATGCATTCGATTAGGCTACCTAAAGGAGCAACTTCAATCAGCAGGTGATAATGGGTTAGATCAGGATCTCTATTTAGATAATAAATAACTGACCAGTAAGTTATTTAATCTAGTAAACAATATTAAAATTGGCAAACTTGATTTACAACTTCGGTAAGTTCGAAATATATCTAGACCGTCATTGACTTGCAATTCACCTATGTTTATCAATACTCTAGCGATATAAAAAATAATAGAGTAATGCCGTATGTCTTATCCAAAACCTATCTTAATATCAGAATTACAAACTGCACTTAGTGATCCAAGTTGGGATTCAGTTGTAATCATCGCACCACAATTTGACGCAGAGTTACCTGACAACATCCAAACTGTAATTCAACAACACGCTAAATTTGATCAACGTATAGGCAATAGCGTTGTGACTATTGTGACGCAAGAGATAGCCCCAAAACGCTTAGTTCTTGCGCCTACGGGTCAATTAACACGTTATTTTGATGACGTAAGACGCTATTTTGATGCTGCAAAATTGGCAGCAGTTGAAGTGATTAAGATGGGGTCGGTGAAACCATTACTTGTTGTTTTATCAGATAAAAGTGAGACTTATAAAAATGCCACTACGGTAAGCTATCTTGGGTTTAGTCAGGCCTTATGGCAGCCGTTAGAGGCGAGAGAATATCATGGTGAAGGTATCGAGCCCGTCCAGACCATTGGCTTAGTCGGAGGTGATATAGACGTAAACCTTGCTGCAGCTATCGAAAGTGGCAAGTACGTAGCCCGAGATCTTTGTGGAACCGAACCTGAACGCATGGCACCGCCACAGTTTGCGCAATATTGTGTCGACTCGTTTGCTAACAGCAATGTTAAGGTTAGTGTAGTCGATGATATGGCCGTGATTGAACGCGATTATCCATTAATGTGGGCCGTAGCACGTGCTTCGGTTGAAGTAGAAAGACATCAACCTCGAGTCATCCGATTGGAATATATACCTGAGGGTGAAATCACTAAAACCTTAATGTTGGTGGGTAAAGGGATTGTCTATGACACCGGCGGCGCTGATTTAAAAACCGGCGGACATATGGCGGGTATGAGCCGCGACAAAGGTGGTGCAGCAGCGGTTGCTGGGTTTATGAAGTCAGTTGCAGAACTTGCACCTAAAGGCGTTAAAGTGGTTGCAGAACTTGCTGCGGTGCGCAACAGTATTGGTGCAGAAGCATTTGTATCAGATGAAATTATTACCGGTCATTCTGGTGTTCGAGTTCGTATTGGCAACACTGATGCGGAAGGCCGTTTAGCTATGGCGGATTTATTGTCTAGATTTAAAGATGAAGCGCTTACTGAAGTTAACCCTATTTTATTTACCGTCGCGACTCTCACAGGCCATGCCGCTAGGGCTGTAGGGCCATATACCGCGTTAGTTGAGAACGGTGTGGCATATAAAATGGGATTAGGTGAGAACATGGTTAAACAGGGGGACTTGATTGGTGACCCATGTGAAACCAGTCGGTCACGCAGAGAAGATTATGATTTTGTTCAGCCTAGAACCAAAGCAGACGATTTGCTGTCATCAAACAATGGACCGTCAGCAGTAACAGCCCGTGGTCATCAATTTCCGATGGCATTTTTAGCACTTGTCGCTGGGCTAGAGCAGCACGATGTGAACTCAACTCAACCTATGCCTTATATTCATATCGATATCGCCGGTAGCGGTGTTGAGAATGGTGATTGGCAACATGGTAAACCTACGGCTGCGCCAGTAGCTGCTTTATTATCTTCGTTTTTGTAATATCTGATGGCCATCTAAGTTAATTTATTTAGATGGCCCTTCTCACTATTTGCTTTCCCTAAGATGCTGAGAATATAAGATATTTTAAATTGTACTTCACAATTTTATTGTTGAGACTATAGTAGTATTCAATAGCGATTAACGCACTAAAGTGACTACAATGAAAAAAATCATCGCATTATTGGCTGGACTCAATTTAATCTCGTTCGCTGTATGTTCGAATTCTCGTTTTGACGATGTGGAAGTCACTGCAACTCAAGTTGTTGGTAATGTATTTGTATTGACAGGTACAGGTGGCAATATCGGTATTTTAACGGGCTCAGATGGCATCTTAATGGTGGATGATCAATTTGAACCACTTGCCCATAAGATAGAAAAAGCAATTAAAGTGGCAAGCCCTAATTCCCCCAATAAAGTAACCTACGTTGTAAATACTCACTATCACGGTGATCACACTGGTAGTAACGTCTATTTTTCTAAGTCAGCCAGTATATTAGCTCACGAGAATGTTAGAAAGCGGATGTCGGTAAAGCAAAAAGGCCCGGGACTGCCTGTGATAACTTATTCTGACGGCGTTAAATTATATGTAAATGACGACCGGGTTCATGTTAAACATTTAAGTTCAGGTCATACCGATGGTGACTCCGTAGTTTATTTTGAAAAGCATAATGTCTGGCATTTGGGTGATATGCTGTTTGAATCTCGTTTTCCTTATATCGATCTTAAAAGTGGTGGCTCAGTCCAAGGTTATATTCAAAATCTCGAAACACTTTTGGCGCAAATTGACGATACCGCTAAAGTTATTCCCGGACATGGTAATTTAACTGACAGAGTAGGAGTAAAAAATCTAAAAGACATGATAGTGGCGACTTTCGCAGAAGTGTCGGAGATGAAGTCGAGAGGGATGACATTAGCCCAAGTAATTGAACAAGGGTTAGATCAAAAGTGGCAAGCGTGGAGTTGGTCATTTATTAATGAAGAACGCTGGATAACTACATTATATGAGTAATAAGCTGTTTTTTAATGGCAAGTTTTAAAAGGTGCCTTACACTTGTTGTAATCGGCTAACATTTAAATAAAATTAGGGTGATGGACTTCCTTAAATGCGTTTACAACAAAAATCACTTTTAGTCACGCTACCGCTGATACTGATCCCCACGATTATTTTGGGATGGTTGTCTTTTCATTATACAAAAGACGCACAGGTACAAATTGAAAACGCCAAACTTCAAGCCGACGTAACGTATCGTTCCAACGCGATGCAAAACTACATTAATAACGCCAAGTCAGCTTTACAATTTATCTCGTCGTCTGGCGATATTAAAATGTTGCGGACACGTGTTGTTCGAGATTTACCTTATAGCCTTGCCCAAGAATTTATTGTCGAAAGTTTTGAAGCATTTGCAACCGCTTATCCCGATACCGAATCTATAGTGTTATTCACCAAAGATTTAGAGCCCATATTTGGTTACGCGAATCCTGCAATACAATTGAATATTGACGACGTACGACTAACATTGTCGGATCAGGTATGGCGTCTAATATCAAAGCAAAATGAAGCTCCTAAAATTGAAATTCAACTACCTTTGATCGCTACCGGTGAAGATATTGAAGACGGAGATGCACATTGGGGCTATGTTCAATTAATTCTAAAACCAAGTTGGTTGGAGTTATTTGATTTACCAAAAGACAAAACATCTAGCAGTTTTATCGTTAGTGATTTACAGGGTAAGTTGTTGTTTACATACCCTTATAACAATGTCGGCACGACGTTGCCTAGTCAGTTATTTGAGCGACTCTTAGACTCAGCACGAAAACTGCAATCTTCAGATATAAACGATGGTAGCCAGAAAGTGTTTTTCACTGGCAAAATCATGGATGCGCGCTACCTGCTGCTTTACGGCATGAGTGAATCGAATGTTCGCCACCATGAATCGAATATCACATTATTAACGGTGATGATTGTCCTTATTTCAGTCGTTATCGCCCCAATGCTGTTATTTTATGTTTTTTCGAGGCATGTCATACAACCAATCGAAAAGTTAGCAAATGCGAAACAACAAGTCGCACAGGGGATGTTGGATGTGAAGCTCGAAGTGCCTAATAATGATGAGTTAGGTGAGCTGTTTGCCGCGTTTAATGTCATGGTTAGGCAGTTAGTTGTCTATCGTGAAAACGAACGCGAAAGCCGTCTACGCTTAGAATATAAAGTAAAAGAACGTACCGAAGAGCTAGAGAAAACAAACTATGCTTTAGCAAATTCTAATCGTGACCTAGAGGTTGCTAAGCAAATATCAGAACAGGCCAATGATTTAAAGAGTGCATTTGTTGCTAATATTAGCCATGAGATTCGTACCCCACTGACTGCAATTTTGGGCTTTACCGAACAGGTTATTGCAGACATGCCAAGTTCTAAATACCAAATGGATTTACTCACTAGAGTTTTAAAAAGCGGTAAACATTTGTTGGCTTTGATAAATGACATATTGGACCTGTCTAAAATAGAGTCTGAAAAACTGGAGCTTGAGGTTTCAGAGTTTGACATGTTTGAATTGTTTAACGATGTGATCTCCATTTTGTCGTCACAGGCTGCAGATAAAGACTTAGAGTTTCAATTTAATCAGCACTTCCCGCTCCCGCGTCTTGTTCGAACTGACGCCACAAGGTTACGACAGGTTTTGTTAAACCTAGCAAGCAACGCGATAAAGTTCACAGCCGAAGGTTTCATCCATATCGATGTTCGTTATATTCAACAAACAAAACTAATAGAAGTGACAGTTAGCGATAGTGGAATTGGTATGAGCGCGGACGTTCAGCAACGTATCTTTACACCATTTGTGCAAGCCGATGTGAGCATTTCTCGACGGTTCGGCGGCACTGGTCTTGGCTTAGTTATTTCTAAAAGTTTAACTCATTTACTTGGTGGTGATATTCGGGTCTTTAGCGAAGAAGAAAAAGGCAGTGAGTTTGTTATGAACTTTGCATTATCTTTGGATAATGACGAGTTTGAAACGCCTCTTATCAATAATCTCGAAGAGCTTGCTGAGGTAACACCGAGTTGTGATTTGCACGAAAATAAACCAAAAGCAAATGCCGGTACGTCTGAGAAAATGGTGGGGCGTGTTCTTGTTGCCGAGGATGTTGAAGACAACCAATACTTGTTTGGATTACTTTTGCAATCGGTTAATGTTGATTTTGTTATGGTTGAAAATGGTGAACAGGCTGTGGAAAAAGCCCTAATCGAAGATTTCGACCTAATCTTGATGGACATGCAAATGCCAATTATGGGAGGCATTGAAGCGACACAACTGTTAAGACAAGCTGGCGTCGACACCCCTGTTTACGCGCTCACAGCAAATGTGATGCGCGAAGATATAGATCGGCACCTGAAAGCGGGTTGTAATGGCACAATTGCGAAACCAGTTGAAAAACAAGAGTTCTTCAAAGTTCTGCAGCGATACTTAGCAGCAGATAGGGAAACCGAGCCAGAGTTTGTGCTCCCAGAAGCACAAATGAAATCATTACGTGAAAACTATTTAACACAACTCGTTAGTCAATGCTCTTTGATTAAGACATTAATCCATGACCAAGATTTGGCCGGTTTAAGGTCTGAATTCCATAAAGTAAAAGGCGCTGCCGGCAGCTACGGTTTTGTGGAGCTAGGTGCAGCAGCCAGTGTTTGCGAAGTCACCGCGAAAGAACATTTAGCTCTAGATATTTGTGATTGGACTATACTAACTAATGAGTTTGGCGACTTTGTCCAATTGGTGGAAGCCGTGTTAGCAAATAATTCGGTGCAGTCTTAAGTTGATTAATATGAAGCAAGTGCAACAAGATATTTGGATTGCAGGGGCAGAGCGTTGTCCATCGCCTAATTTTAGCGAAAGAAAATGTCAGCCAAGTGCAATAAATGGGTATGTTGATCTGTTGGTAATCCACAATATCAGTTTGCCTCCAGCACGCACAGAGTCTGATTTTTATAATCGTTGTGTCGAGGAATTTTTTTGTAATAAACTGGATACGGAAGTTTATCCTACGTTGAAAGAACTTGATGGGATCTGTGTTTCGGCCCATTTATACATTCGTCGTGATGGCAGTATAGTGCAGTTTGTACCGCTTAATAAAAGTGCTTGGCATGCGGGCGTGAGTCAGCATAAAGGACGTGAAGCCTGTAATGACTTTTCGGTGGGGATTGAATTACAGGGAACCGACGTTTTACCATATACTGAACGGCAATATCACACTTTGATCCAAGTGACTCAAACAATCAGGGAAATCTTTACCAAAATTACAGTTGAAAATATTGTTGGTCACGTCCATATTGCACCGGATAGGAAAACAGATCCTGGGGCTAGCTTTGATTGGCAAAAATACAAAACTGAGCTGGTCCAAACTGAAACGAAATCAAATTTATAAATTGGCATTTTGCTAGTAGATACGGGACAAAAGATGACTTTAATATTATTGCTTTTGGTATTGGTAACTGAGCGAGTTGCACTACAAGGAACTAAATGGCATGTAACTCCTTATCTAACTTGGTATTTGGACAAACTATTGCCTAAGTTTTTCAGAAAAGACACAGAGTCACCTGCGATTTTACTTTTTGTTGCGCTCCCCGCTGTATCGATAGGCTTGCTGCTGTATTTTATTGATATTGGCTTAATAGAGTTTGCGGCTAATTTAGTTGTTTTAGCCGTGATCATCGGTAATACAGAAGTACGTGCGTTTTATCGTCAGTATTTGAATGCTGAAAATCGCAATGACGTTGAAGCGATGAATTTATTGCAATCAGAATTGTCTGAACAGGGGTTTGCAACAAATGTTCAGGCCACAACCAATACCTCCGACAGCGCCCCAGAAAATGCTGAACAGGAAGTTGTGCAAACCGAAGCGACTGAAGAGCTCGCCGAAACGGTTACTATCGTCCCTGAACCAAAGCCATTATCAGAAAGCCTCATTTGGTGTAATTTTAAATATTACGCAGCTCCTATTTTTTACTTTGTTATCTTTGGTCTTCCCGGCATCGTTTTTTACGCCACCGCACTTTATTTATTTGAAAGTAAATCACTCAAAAACAGATTGCCTGATAATGTTATATCTACGTTAAAAGCTTGGAATGAGTGGATGTTCTGGCTGCCGGCTCGATTTGTCAGTGTTGGGTTTATGTTTGTTGGCCATTTTTCAAATGGCTTAGAATCCTATCTAAAATTAGCTGCTAATTTTAGCGTACCGGCATATCAAATGATTACGGAAGTCGCCCATGCCGCAGAAGGTGGTCATCCTCAAAGCAATGAAAAAAACATGGTGAAACTTGCGAAACGTAACATGGCACTGTTTGTTGTGGTTGTCGCTTTATTGACCTTGTATGGCTACATTGTCTAAAAGGGATTTTGTAAGTTGTTGAATATATTAATTTAAATTTGGTTACCATGGCAGTGGTCTAGCCTCATTTGGAAAGGTTTACATTTTTATTCATAATTGATATTATTCTTCGTCTTATAATGGTAAGACCAATTTACCAAGTGGCTTGAATGGTCAATTAATGGAATGTATTTGTGGCTAAAGTAGTGGCAACTAAAGTTTCTGAACAAGTGGCAGCGCAATTAGAAAAGCTGATCATTGACGGAACCTATGGCGCAGGTAGTAAACTCGCATCGGAGCGAGATCTAGCAGCTCAGTACGGTGTATCCCGTCCTTCTGTTAGAGATGCCATTAAAAAGCTAGAAGCTAGGGGTATTGTTACTCGTAAACAAGGCGGTGGCACATTTGTTTGCAACCAACTTGACGCACCTTTAGCTGAACCATTATTTGAATTACTAGCAAATAGCCCAGAATCACATTACGACCTACTCGAATTTCGATGTGCACTTGAAAGTGTCATCGCATATTACGCAGCGCTGCGTGGCACCGATGAAGATAAAAAGCGTATTCAAGCGGTGTATCAAACTGTTGTAAGCCAAGAAAGTAGTGAAGACTTGGAAGCATTAGCTAAAGCCGTTGTCGATTTTTATCTCGCGATTGCTGAAGCTTCACATAATGTCCTGCTGTTACATTTGTTGCGGGGCATTAGAGAACTAATTTTACATAACGTAAAAGAAAACTTGCTGGTTTTTAGTGGTCACAATGAAATACGTGGTCAGTTAAGTCAGCATAGAGAAAAATTGATGCAAGCTATCTTAGATGGTGAGCCGGAACAAGCAAGGTTGGCCAGTGGTCAACATTTGGCGTTTATTGAACAGTCTTTGTTAAAGCTGGATCATGAACATAACCGAATTCAGGGGTCTGTGAGGCGTCTTTTAAGCAGCAAATAGCATTACAATTATGCATATTGCGACTAAGCTTCATAATCCCAGATATTAACAATGACAAATAACTACAGGAACCTGAAACTATGTCAGAGAACCTAAATTTGAATCAGGATATTGATCCACAAGAAACTCAAGAATGGCTTGAGTCGATTGAAGCAGTTCTGGAGCAAGACGGGGCGGAACGTGCTCACCAAATATTGGAAGCACTTATCGACAAAGCTCGACGCAATGGCGCACATTTACCTTACTCGCCAACTACTGCGTATCTAAATACGATCCCCGCTGGGCAAGAGCCGCAAATGCCAGGTGACCGAACGTTAGAGTCACGTATTCGTTCAGCAATCCGCTGGAACGCATTGGCGATGGTTGTTCGTGGTTCGAAAAAAGATTTAGAGTTAGGTGGGCATATTTCATCTTTTGCATCGTCTGCGATGTTATACGATGTAGGTTTCAACCACTTCTTCAAAGCTGACAAAGACAATAAAGGCGGCGATTTCCTTTACATTCAAGGCCACGTATCTCCGGGTATTTACTCTCGTGCATTTGTTGAAGGTCGTTTAACTGAAGAGCAGCTAGATAATTTCCGTCAAGAAGCTGATTCAGATGGTTTGTCGTCTTACCCACACCCTAAGTTGATGCCTGATTTCTGGCAGTTCCCAACGGTTTCTATGGGCTTAGGTCCAATTGCAGCTATTTATCAAGCTCGTTTCTTAAAATATTTGACAGACCGTGGTATCAAAGATTGTTCAGAGCAACGTGTATATTGCTTTATGGGCGACGGTGAATGTGATGAACCAGAAGCACTAGGTGCAATTGGCCTGGCAGCTCGTGAAGGGTTAGATAACTTAACTTTTGTTATCAACTGTAACTTACAACGTCTTGACGGTCCTGTTCGTGGTAACGGCAGCATTATACAAGAACTTGAAGGCACATTCCGTGGCGCAGGCTGGGAAGTGATTAAAGTTATTTGGGGTTCTTACTGGGATCCACTAATTTCTCGCGATAAAGACGGCAAGTTATTAGAAATAATGGAAAGCACAGTAGATGGTGAATACCAAAATTATAAAGCGAAAGGTGGCAAGTACACTCGTGATAATTTCTTTGGTAAAACACCTGAAACGGCGGCTATGGTTGCAAACATGTCAGACGCTGATATCTGGCGCTTGAATCGTGGTGGCCATGATCCAGTTAAAGTTTACGCTGCTTATGACCGTGCTAAAAATACCAAAGGTCGTCCACAAGTTATCTTAGCCAAAACGGTTAAAGGTTATGGCATGGGTGACGCTGGTGAAGGTAAAAACATCGCTCACGGTGTTAAGAAAATGGACCTCGAAGCATTAAAAGCTTACCGTGACCGCCATCACCTAGACATTTCTGACGAAGATTTACCGAATGTACCTTATGTCACTTTCCCAGAGGGCAGTGAAGAATATAAGTACATGCATGGTCGTCGTGAAGCATTAGGTGGTTACCTACCTGCTCGTCGTCGTAATTCAGACGTCGAAATGAATATGCCTGACTTAAAGGCATTTGAAGCAATTACTAAAGGTTCAAACGGTCGTGAAATTTCAACGACTATGGCGTTTGGCCGAATCTTGTCTGCAGTTATTAAAGACAAACAAATCGGTAAACGTATTGTGCCAATCATTCCTGACGAAGCACGTACATTTGGTCTTGAAGGTTTATTCCGCCAAGTTGGTATTTATGCCCACGAAGGCCAAAAATATACGCCTCAAGATGCAGACCAAGTTGCTTATTATCGTGAAGATAAGAAAGGTCAAGTATTACAAGAAGGGATTAACGAACTTGGTGCTATGTCTGACTGGCTTGCTGCGGCAACGTCATACTCAAACAACAATGAACCAATGATCCCGTTCTACATCTATTACTCAATGTTCGGTTTCCAACGTGTCGGTGACATGGTGTGGGCCGCTGGTGATTCACAGGCTCGTGGTTTCTTGGTCGGTGGTACTGCGGGACGTACAACATTGAATGGTGAAGGTTTACAACACCAAGATGGTCATACTCATTCTCACTTTGGTACAGTGCCTAACTGTATTACTTATGACCCAACATATGGTTATGAGTTAGCGGTTATTGTACAAGACGGTATGCGTCGTATGTACGGTGACAACGAGAATGTGTTCTATTACTTGACTGTCATGAACGAAAACTATGTTCAACCTGCAATGCCTGAAGGCGTTGAAGAGGGCATCATCAAAGGTATTTATAAGCTTGACGATGTTAAACCTAAAAAAGCGAAAGCGAATGTTCGTCTATTAGGTTCAGGTACGATTTTATTACAGGTTCGTAAAGCAGCTGAAATTTTGGCTGAAAAATATGGTGTATCTGCTGAAGTATTCAGTGCGCCATCATTTAATGAACTTGCACGTGAAGGCCAAGATGTTGACCGTTTCAACATGCTAAATCCAGAAGCTCCGGTTCAAAAAGCGTATGTTACTGAATTGTTAGAGCAAGGTACTGGTCCAGTCATTGCTGCTACCGATTACATTAAGAGTTACGCTGATCAAATTCGCGCTTATGTACCAGCACCTTACCGTGTATTAGGAACAGATGGGTTTGGTCGTTCAGATAGCCGTGAAAACTTACGTCGTCACTTTGAAGTTGACCACAACTATGTCGTTGTTGCAGCACTAAGTGAATTGGCACGTAGCGGTGATATTGAAGCCAAAGTTGTTACTCAAGCGATTGCTGATTTAGGCATTGACGCTGAGAAACTTAACCCACTTTACGCTTAATCACGGCTTAGGAGAAAATTTAGATGGCTAATTTAAAAGACATTCTAGTCCCAGATGTGGGCGGCGATGAAGTTGAAGTAATTGAACTTTGTGTTGCTGTAGGCGATGCAATTGTTGAAGAAGATTCGATTGTCGTTGTCGAAACAGACAAAGCGACAATGGACATCCCGGCACCATTTGCAGGGACGGTTAAAGAAATTAAAGTTGCAGAAGGCGATAAGGTTTCTGAAGGCGGTTTATTAATTACGGTTGAAGTAGGTGCGTCTGCTCCTGCAGAAACTGCAGCGCCAGTTGTTGAAGCGCCAGTGGCTGCGCCAGAAGCAGCTCCAACACCCGCTCCGGCGGTTGAAGCGGCACCAGTTGCTACAACAAGTGCAGTAATTGAAGTTGCTGTACCTGATATCGGCACTGACGACGAAGTTGAGATTATTGACTTGTTGGTTGCTGTTGGTGATTCTGTTTCAAAAGAAGATGGATTAATCACTCTTGAAACAGACAAAGCAACAATGGACGTGCCTTGCCCTGAAGACGGTGTTGTTAAAGAAATTAAAGTTGCTGTTGGCGGTAAAGTCACCCAAGGGTCACTTGTGTTGTTACTAGAAACAAGTTCTGCGGCTGCGCCTGTTGCTGCGGCACCTACACAATCAGCAGCGCCAGTTGCGGCACCTGCTCCGGTTGAAGCAGCTCCTGCACCAGTTGCTCAAGTTGCTGCTGTTGCAGAAGCGAAAGACGTAGAAGTTCCGGATATTGGTACTGACGAAGAAGTTGACGTTATCGACATACTTGTTGCCGTAGGCGACGAAGTTGAAGCTGAGCAAGGGTTAATTACACTTGAGACAGATAAAGCGACAATGGATGTACCTGCACCATTTGCGGGTATCGTTAAAGAACTAAAAGTCGCCAATGGTGACAAAGTTTCTCAAGGCAAGTTGATTGCCGTTATTGAAACTAAAAGTGCGACACCTGCTCCAGTAGCAGCGGCAGCGCCAGCAACGAGTGCTCCGGCACCAGCTGCGCCAGCGAAAAAAGCACCACCTGTTGCCCTAGCGCATCCATCACAAGCTGGTGGCTCTGCTTCAGGTAAACAAATTCACGCGACGCCTTCGGTACGTCGTTTAGCAAGTGAATTTGGTGTGGATTTAACGAAAGTTACAGGCTCTGGTCGTAAAGGTCGTATTTTAGCCGACGATGTAAAATCGTATGTTAAATACGAATTGTCACGTCCAAAAGCAACTGCAGCGTCAAGTGTTGCTGCCGGCAACGGTGGATTACAAGTGCTTGCACAGCCTAAAGTTGATTTCTCTAAATTTGGAGAAGTTGAAGAGAAGCCACTAACACGTATCCAAAAGATTTCAGGTCCTAACTTACATCGTAACTGGGTAACTATCCCACACGTTACACAGTTTGACGAAGCTGATATCACCGAAGTCGAAGCGTTCCGTAAAGAACAAAACGCGCTGTTACAAAAACAGAAATCTGATCTTAAGATCACGCCACTTGTCTTTATTATGAAAGCATGTGCTTCTGCATTACTAGCGTACCCACAATTTAATTCTTCTTTAAGTTTAGACGGCGAAAGCATTGTTCTTAAGAAGTATGTTCATATTGGTATTGCTGTAGATACACCAAACGGCCTAGTTGTTCCGGTTGTTCGTGATGTTGATAAAAAAGGCGTTAACGAAATTTCACGTGAATTAATGGAAATCTCTAATAAAGCACGTAATGGCAAGTTAACGGCGAAAGATATGCAAGGTGGTTGTTTCACTATATCTTCACTAGGTGGCATCGGCGGTACGGCATTTACGCCAATCGTTAATTCACCAGAAGTGGGTATTTTAGGTGTTTCTAAATCTGAAATTAAGCCAAAGTGGAATGGTTCTGATTTTGTACCTAAACTAATGTTGCCTTTATCACTATCTTACGACCACCGTGTTATTGACGGCGCGTTAGCAGCACGCTTTACAGTGCACATCAGTCAAGTAATGACAGATATCCGCAAGTTAGTGTTATAAAACAACAAGAAAGTCCTGCGTGTGCAGGACTTTTTTAAATCGGAGTGCTAAACTCCGAAAAAATTTGATTTGGAGATTGAAAGTTTTCAAGTCGTTTTTCTGTAATTAGAATAATGAATTCGGAAAGGTATGTACCTTTCTTATTACCCTACCAGCAAATAGAGGTTAATAATGAGTAACGATATCAAAACCCAAGTAGTGGTTCTTGGTGCAGGTCCAGGCGGATATTCAGCGGCATTTCGTGCTGCCGATTTAGGTTTAGACGTAACTTTAGTTGAAGCACGCAGCACACTTGGTGGTGTTTGTCTTAACGTAGGTTGTATCCCTTCAAAAGCGTTATTGCACGTGGCTAAAGTCATCGACGATGCAAAAGATATGGCGTCTCATGGTGTTACTTTTGGCGCACCTGAAATTGATCTAGATAAGATCCGCTCATGGAAAGATAGCGTTGTTTCTCAATTAACTGGCGGTTTAGACGGTATGTCTAAAATGCGTAAAGTTAAAGTGGTTAATGGTTACGGTAAATTTACTGGTAGCAACACTTTAGCGGTTAACGGTGCTGACGGCGTGACAAACATTACGTTTGATAATGCAATCATCGCAGCAGGTTCTGAACCTGTTAACTTACCTTTCATCCCAGAAGATGACCGTGTAATCGATTCAACTGGCGCGTTAGAACTTAAAGACGTACCAGGCGAAATGTTAGTTCTTGGTGGTGGTATTATCGGTCTAGAAATGGGTACGGTATACGCGGCATTAGGTTCAAACGTTTCAGTTGTCGAATTTTTAGACCAACTTGTTCCTGCGGCTGATAAAGACGTTGTTCAAGTTTATTCTAAATACAATAAAGACCGCTTTAACATCATGTTATCAACTAAAGTTGTTGGCGTTGAAGCTAAAGATGACGGTTTATACGTAACGTTCGAAGGCAAAAAAGCGCCTGCTGAACCTGTACGTTATGACAAGATTTTGGTTGCTGTTGGTCGTAAACCAAACGGTAACTTATGTGATGCGACGAAAGCTGGTGTTGCTGTAGACGAACGTGGCTTTATTAACGTAGATAAGCAACTTCGCACAAACGTAAATCACATCTTTGCGATTGGTGACGTTGTAGGTCAACCTATGCTTGCTCACAAAGCCGTTCATGAAGCACATGTTGCAGCAGAAGTTATTTCTGGTAAGAAACATTTCTTTGAACCTCAAGCAATTCCTTCTATTGCGTATACCGATCCAGAAATGGCTTGGGTTGGCGTAACTGAAAAAGAAGCGAAAGAGCAAGGTTTGAACTACGAATCAGCTAAATTCCCTTGGGCGGCTTCAGGTCGTGCGATTGCTTCTGCAAGAACAGAAGGTTTCACTAAGCTTATCTTTGATAAAGACTCTCACCGCATCTTAGGTGGCGCGATTGTTGGTATCAATGCGGGTGAAATGCTAGGTGAAATTGGTTTAGCAATTGAAATGGGCGCAGACGCAGAAGACATCGCGTTAACTGTACATGCTCACCCTACGCTAAATGAATCTATCGGCTTAGCTGCTGAGATGTATGAAGGGTCAATTACTGACCTTCCTAATCCTAAAGCGAAAAAGAAAAAGTAGTTCTTTACTAACGCATCAGGATTTTCTAAGTTAGCTTCTGGCTAACCATATTTTAAAGGCCGCATATTGCGGCTTTTTTGTTTTCTAGGAACCTTCATTAATGCAGTTATTTCGACATCTTGTTGTTAGTTGTCTGGTTTTGTTCAGTTTTATCTTTAGTTTTCAAACCAAAGCAAACGAAGCTGAAGCACTCTTTTCAAATTACAGTCCAGCGCTTGTGCAGATTAAATGTATCAATATTGAATCTGGTCAGAAATCATCGATTGGTACTGGCTTTTTTATCTCTGAAAGTGGCCATATCGTGACTAATTACCACGTTATCTCTAATTTTATTCAATCCCCAGAGCAATATCGGCTGGAGTTATTGGACAACAACGAGCAGACCCATATTGTTGATGTCGTCGATATCGATGTTATTAATGATCTTGCTATTTTAGACGCGAAACAGCCTTGGCCTGTTCATTTTCCGCTTGCTTCTGAGCCGCCAACAAAAGGACAGGAAATCTATTCACTTGGTAATCCGCATGACTTAGGCATGATAGTGGTTCCGGGCACATACAATGGTATTAAATCAAAAAGTTTCTATAAGCGGATCCATTTTACGGGGTCAATAAACTCTGGTATGTCAGGCGGACCTACGGTTGATGAATTTGGTAATGTAGTCGGCATTAACGTTGCGTCAGCAGGTAATCAAATTGGTTTTCTTGTACCAGTGGACAGACTTTTCAATTTAAGAGAGCAGGCATTAGAGACGTTAGACGTCAAAAAGGAAGAGGCGTTTTTTGTCGAACGGATCACCAAGCAGCTTACAGAGAACCAAAGTGCATTGTTCCAAGATTTAATTCAATCTGAATGGCCATTGTACAGTTTAGGGCAGGCAAAAGTCCCAAATGAACTCAGCGACTTTATGCCTTGTTGGGGTGACTCAAATCAAGATAAAGAAAAAGAATTGTATACGGCAGCCTCGACAAATTGTGCTTTAAACGAACGGATTTATTTAAGCAGTGATATGACGACGGGTCATGCGCAAATGGGATTCAGTTGGATCCACTCTGATAAGTTAAATGAGTTGCAATTAGCTACTTTATTTACGCAAACATTGAATCGACAATACAGCCGAAATAACGCTGGCCAAGATGATGTGACCGATTTTTATTGCCAAGAAGCACTTATTAATAACACACTTAAAACAACGTCTAAGGGCATTAGCTGTGTTAGGGCTTATCGAAAATACCCAGGCTTGTATGACGTAAGATTCCATTCTTTATTACTCGATAAAAATGACCAAACGTTAGTGGGTCGTTATGTACTGCAGGGTGTTAGTGAAACTACAGCGCAGTCCTTTTTCACTAAATTTGTTGAGAGTATTTCATGGAATTAATGATTGAAGTTGTTACCCGAAACAACAAGGTTCTGGCGTTACATAAAGTCCAAGGTGAAACTATTCGCATTGGTCGAGCATATGACAACGATCTGGTATTACAAGAAGAGCATGTGTGCCCGTATCACGCGGAACTCAAACTATCCGAAGACGGCAGTTTACTGTTAGTCGACAGTGGCTCGGTAAATGGCATAAAAGATAAACATAATAAACAACTTAAACCTGTCGAAATGGTAACGTCAGGGGATGTTTTTGTTTTTGGCAAAGTATTTATTCGAGTTTTATTACCATTACATTCTGTTGCGCCCGCTAAAAAGATTAACGTAATAGAAGACATAGCACGAGCAGCCAATCATTGGTATTGGTCTTTGTTAGCCATTGCGATTTACTTTTTGATTTTGTTGGTCGACAAATATTACGAAACCTACCAAGAAGTTATTTGGAGCAAACTCACCGTTACCGCCATTTTCAGCGTGCTAGCGTTGTTTATATTTCCCTTGTTGGTATCCATTGCAGCGCGTGTATTTAAAAAGGACGTCAAGTTTTTCACTATTGTGACCTTTTGCTATCTGCTTGCTATTTGCTGGTTGGTTCTCGCTGCTATTGGCTCAGTTCTTTTATTTAACTGGGGTGACAACGTTAGTATTTATATTGGTGCTGAGCTCATCGATTATGCCCTATTAATGATATTTTTAGGCGGCAGTTTTTATCTAGCGAGCAACATGAGCCTGCAACGTATTGCTGGCGTTTCAACTGTACTTGTTCTGGCTATTGCATCATTGTCTTATATCAATGATAAAGGCGACGATAAGGTTAAATTATTCCCAACAATGAATAGTAAGGTCTTGCCATCGAAGTGGTTGCTTGCCTCTCCAGAATCGGCGGATAGTATTTTAGTTGAGACACAGAGCTTGTATGAAAAGGCGACATTAGAAGCCAAACGCAGAAACGCGGAAGCCGATAAATAATGTTGAAACCAATGTGTAATGGGGTTGAGCACATTAATTCAGTCCAAGTGTTAAGAACCGCACAATTAAAGTTGTCGACACGCGAATTTAAAGCCCGCGGGGCTTCGTTAAAACGTTGCTCAGCCTGTTTGCTGGGTGAGTCAAAATGCATTTGCGGTAGCGAACCGATTCCGGGTGAAATAGGCGTTTGCATGTTGATGTATCATGCTGAGTATTTTAAACCGTCAAATACAGGGCAACTCATTTGTGATCTGGTCACCGATAACTTCGCGTTTCGTTGGGAGCGTACAGAATGCGATCCTAAGTTAATTGAATTATTAGACGATCCTAAATGGTTTCCCGTGATTATCTTCCCTCACGATAATGTTGAAACAAGCCGACAACTGTCTGAATTGCCGAATCTAGAGGCGAGAAAAGGTCGACGGCCATTATTTGTATTTTTGGATGGCACATGGCGTCAGGCTAAAAAGATGTTTATCAAATCACCTTATTTGCAACATCTGCCTGTTTTACAATTAAATGACGCCTCACGAGGTGATTATCAATTGCGTGAGGCCTACCATGATCATCATCTAAGTACGGTTGAAGTTGCTATTGCACTGTTTAAGGAAAATGAAGAGGTGGAATTGGGTGAGCGATTAGAGGCATTATTTCAACGTTTCAGAAGTGGATATCAACACTTCAAACGCTAAATAGATCGCGTAATTCTATAATTTTCAACTACTTTAATTGTAGGGATTTAGTGTTCTCAGTATCAAATTATTTACATGATGGACTTAATTGGCGGCCTGAGGGCACATAGAAATTTACGTTACCCTTTAATAATCGCTGTAGTTCTACTATTCTAAAATTCAACATTATTGCCCTTTCGAAAAAACTAAAAACTAAAAACTAAAAACTAAAAACTAAAAAATAACAGTTGGAATAAACACTATGAAATTTTTATTGAATATTGGAGTAATGTTTCTACTCCTTTTATCAGGGCAATCTATTGCCAAATCAGATCAGATCCCCGTTGAAGATTTTTTCAAAAACCCAGAATTCTCAGGACTTCAACTATCCCCTAATGGTAAATATGTCGCTGTTTTATCACCAGTGAACACGCGCCGAAATATTGTAATTATGGAAACCAACAATCTTACTAAAGTTAAGCCAATCACTGGTTTCAAAGAGCAAGATGTGGGCAGCTTCTTTTGGGCTAATGATCAAGATATTGTTTTTACGTTAGATAGCGATGGTAATGAAGCGTTTAGTATTTACACAATTAACACGACAAAAAGAAAACCAAAAGTCGTTAAGTTGGTCGGTGCAATCGTTGATTCGTCAGGGATTCGTTCTGCTGCAACTGTGCATACCTTGCCAGACGATCCAGACCACATAATTGTCCAATATAATGGTCGTCGCGTAGTATCCCCAGATTTATACAAAGTTCCACTAGATAGTAAATGGAGCGAACGTGGTGAGCGTAACGGCAAGATGGATATGATTGCTCGAAACCCAGGTGATGTGCAAAGTTGGATCTTAGACCATAATGGTGCAGTTCGCGGTGCGTATTCGATTAAGGGCCTCACAGGAAAGTTCTTATACAAAGAAGCCAACGAAGAAGAGTTTCGAGTAATCAAAGAGTTTAACGTTGATGATGAAAATATCACGCCGCTAGGTTTTGCGTTCGACAATAAGACAATGTACGTTTCGTCTAATGTTGGCCGAGATAAGGGCGCTCTATATACCTACGATCCAGTCAAAGATAAATTAGGTGAACTGATTTTTGCTCACGACGAAGTTGACGTTGCAGGCTTAATGATGTCGCGTAAGCAGAAAAAGCTGTTAGGTGTGAGTTATTTTTACGAGTACCCAGAAGTGGCTTATTTCGATAAAGATTTTGCAACTTTAATGACGTCTTTAGAAGGTGCATTCAAGGGTAAACGTGTTGCAATTACTAGCATGTCTGAAGATGAAAAACTGAATATTGTTTATGTATCCAATGACAACGATCCTGGTGTTTATTATTTATTTAATAAAGGAAACAACAGCCTAAAACCATTGGTTCCAACTATGCAGTGGTTAGATCCAGAAAAAATGTCATCAATGAAACCGATTAAATTCACGAGTCGTGATGGCTTAACAATTCACGGTTATTTAACAATACCTAAAGGGGCCAAAGGTAAAGTACCACTGATTGTTAATCCACATGGCGGTCCTTATGGTATTCGAGACTTTTGGGGTTTTAATCCTGAGCACCAATTTTTTGCCAGTCGCGGTTATGCAACGGTACAAGTTAATTTCCGTGGTTCAGGCGGTTATGGTTTAGCATTTCAAAAAGCCGGCTATGGCGGTAAGTGGGGGGCAGAAATGCAAAATGACCTTACAGATGCGGTAAATTATCTTGTTAAAGAGGGCATTGCTGATCCAGATAAAGTTTGTATTTATGGTGCCAGTTATGGTGGCTATGCAACGATGGCAGGATTAACCTTCACGCCTGATGTTTATAAATGTGGGATCAACTATGTTGGTGTAACAGACGTAGCGTTATTATTTGAATCAATGCCAAAGCATTGGGAACCACAAAAAGAGCTAATGAAAACTCGAATTGGTGATCCTGATGACGAAGCATTAATGAAACGTATGTCACCACTTGCGCATGTTGATAAAATCAAAGCGCCTTTAATGATTGTCCAAGGGGCGAGAGATCCACGTGTTGTTAAAAAACATGCGACTGACTTGCGTGATGCTCTTGAAGACCGTGGAATCGAGCTTAGTGACGATGAATGGATCATGAAGAAGAATGAAGGTCATGGCTTCAGAAAAGAAGAAAACCGCTTAGAGCTCTATACTAAAATAGAAAAGTTCTTAGAAAAGCACTTAAAGTAACTTTTAGTTAAAAGTCTTTATGAAAAAAGCCTTACTTTTGTAAGGCTTTTTTGTATCTTTTTAACTCTGCTTTCATCCTTAAAGCTCAATGAAGGCTAGGGTGGTTAATAAATGGTCAAATTAGACATTCTTATTTGTAAGGTTTTGTTACATCCATTGACAACACTGTGTTAATCATTAATCTGATTGCGAATATTGAAATTTTGAATTGCGCTATATTCAATCACATAATTCAGTATAAAAATAAAAACAGGTTTTAGCCTACAATTCCGGAACAACACAATGAAAAAACTTAATGTAATCGCTGCGAGCGTTGCACTTGCTGTGGGGGCACTGTCATTGACAGCATGCTCTCCTAAAAGTGAAACAAATAGTCAAGTTCAAGCCGAGCAAGTTGCTGAAAAACAACTCGTTTCGGGCATTGACCTTAAAAATATCGATGACTCTGCATCCCCAACTGAAGATTTTTATATCTACACAAACGGTAAATGGCTTCAAGAAACAAAGATCCCTGCGGATAAGTCAAACTACGGTTCATTTACAAAGCTTTATGATGACGCCCAAGAAAATTTAAAAGCGATTATAGAGAAAGCTTCTAAAGCTAAAAACGCTAAAGTGGGTTCTGATGAGCAGAAACTGGGCGATTTTTATAATTCATATATGGATGAAGCACAGTCAGAGAAGTTAGGAATGCAGCCATTAAATGCATTAATGGCTGAAATTGACGGCTTATCCAACCATACTGATTTAGCCGCTATGATGGGAAAATTATATGGTTTGGGTGTAACTGGCCCTCTTGGTTTTTACGTAAACAACGACGCTAAAAAATCTGATCAATATGCTGTATACCTATTCCAATCAGGCTTAGGTCTTCCTGACCGTGATTATTATTCTAAAGATGATAAAAAATCTGAAGACAATCGTATTGCGTATGTCACTTATTTAACTGACATGTTAAAAATGGCGGGCATAGCCGATCCTAAAGGCGCAGCTAGCCGCATTATGGCATTAGAAACTGATTTAGCCGCTAAACAATGGTCACGTGTTGAATCTCGAGATGCAAACAAACGTTACAATAAATATAGCACTGAAGAATTTGCGTCTTACATGGGGACATTCCCATGGGCGGCCTATGCTAAAGAAACCAAATTGGCTGATGTAAAAGAAGTTATCGCTTCTCAAAATACATACATGAAAGCGTTTGGTGAAATGTTTACTAAGGTTGAAGTTGGAACTTGGAAAGAATATTTCAAGATGAAACTACTTGGCGAATATTCTGACTATTTATCAAAAGACTTCGCAGACCGTAGTTTTGAGTTTTATGGTACAAAACTTAAAGGTATCGAAGAGCAACGTCCACGTTGGAAAAAGGCAGTTTCTGGTGTAGATACTGTACTTGGCGAACTTTTGGGTCGTTTATACGTTAAAGAACACTTTAAACCAGAAGCTAAAAGGCGCATGGAACAATTAGTTCAAAACGTGATTAAAGGCTTTGAAGTTGGCATAAAAGATTTAGAGTGGATGAGTGAAGAAACTAAGGTTTCTGCATTAGAGAAGCTATCTAAATTTACCCCTAAGATTGGTTACCCAGATAAATGGACTGATTACTCTGCATTAGAAATTAAAGCTGGTGATTTGGTCGGCAACTACATGCGTTTCAATCAATGGCAATTAACTCGTAATATTGAAAAGCTAGGTAAGCCTATCGATCGTAGCGAATGGCACATGACGCCACAAACCGTTAATGCCTATTACAATCCTGTAATGAACGAGATTGTCTTCCCTGCGGCCATTTTACAACCACCTTTCTTCAACTTAGATGCTGAAGATGCTGTTAACTATGGCGGTATTGGTGCTGTAATCGGGCATGAAATTGGCCATGGTTTTGATGACCAAGGTGCTAAGTACGATGGCGATGGCAACTTAAGAAACTGGTGGACAGAATCCGACCAAGCGCAATTTAAAAAGCGCGGTGAAAAGTTCTCTGCACAATACAGTGCATTTGAAGTGTTTGAAGGTGAGTTTGTAAATGGCGATTTAACTTTAGGCGAAAACATTGGCGACTTAGGTGGTTTAACTATCGCATATAAAGCGTACCAGTTATCTCTAAATGGCAAAAAATCACCTGTGTTAGACGGCTTTACTGGCGAGCAACGTGTATTCTTAGGTTGGGGTCAAGTATGGCGTCGTCTATATCGCGATGAAGCATTAAGCGAACGTCTAGTAACTGACCCACATTCACCGAGTCGTTATAGAGTAAATGGTATTGTTCAAAACATGCCTGAGTTTTATAAAGCGTTTGACGTTAAAGAAGGTGATGGACATTACCTTACCGAAGAAGAACGTGTAAAAATTTGGTAATTTAAAGCATCTTTATGCATTAAACTGTTAGTGCGTTTTTAATGCATAACATTATGACTTTAAATACTATATTTAAATTGAAGGCCTCACATTATTGAGGCCTTTTTGTTGCCTGTTTATCAAGTGTTTTGAAACTAAAATGTAAACTTACGAACAAAGGTCGCAAATCGAGGTTTGCCACTATTGGTATATCCAGAGTACCGATAAGTGACTTGAGTCCCTATTTCAGGCGGTTCCGCTCGCTCTTTGTCTGAAAACCCCGAGCCTATCTTAAAAACGTGGCCAGTTTTATTTTTGACAACGATTGCGCCTAACATCCCTGCATACTTGCCCTTACCCTCTACGTGTTTTAATACGGTTGCTTCTTCGTCTAGATACGGCTTTAATTTTAATAGGCGGTCTGTTCGGCCGTGATAGTAATAGCTGTTTGCAACATTAAGCATGACACCTTCACCGCCACCAGCGACAATTTGTTTGAATATAGTTTGCACTTCCGTTTCGGTTTCCACTTTTAGTTGTTTAACTTGCCGCACCCAGGGTAAATTGATGTCCGCCAATAAATGAGCTAACTGGTTTTGTCGAAATTCAAAAGGTAGATGTGATTCAGGTACATCAAATACCATAAACCGCACATGTTGCCATTCGGATTCGTCAGCGTGTTTTTTTCTAACAGTGGAAGAAACTTGTTCAAACTGTCCTCTGGATATCCATAATTCGCCGTCTAAGGCTGTTTTTGGCAAGTTCTCGATAAACCATGGTGGGCAATGGATTTGGTTTCCTCTGCGTGTAAGGAGCGTTGTTCCATTCCAATACGCTCTGATCCCGTCGTACTTTTCGCTTAACCAATAACCTTGATGCTGAGCAAATAGATTTTTGATATCAGCAACTTTGGCTAACATTAAGTCTACGGGTTTTGGTTTTGCCCAGATATAAACCGGAAATAAAACTAAAACTGCAAAGCAACATACAAGTATAAAATTTTGCATAACACTGTCCTTAGTGACGTAAAATTTTATTTTAGCGACTTTGTTTGGTTGTGAAGGACAGTTTAAAGATCAGTTTTCGGGGAAAGCTGAGTTACAAGAAGTGAATTACTTCTAAAAAGGAGTAATAAAAATTAACGTCTTTAGAGAGAGCAGCGCATACAAATCAAATCCGACTTTGCTACGCCAATCTTTTAACATGTGGCGGATGTTTACCGCCACAACATCATGCCATCAAAGGTTTTTATCAAAATATCGAACGATAGTTTTGGCTAAATGAAGGCCTGTTTTTTTACCTCGAATGCTATGTTTGCTCCCTGGGTAGGTCATTACATCAAAAGGCTTACCTAAATCTTGTAAATGTTTAAACAGCTTTGTCGCATGCGTAAACAATACGTTGTCGTCGGCCATTCCATGATAAATCAGTAAATCGCCTTTTAGACCCTCGGCATATTTAAAGACATTGCTAACATCATAGTCTTTGCCATCTTTACCGGGATGTCCTGCATAACGTTCTGTGTAATGAGTATCATATAGTGTCCAGTCGGTTACTGGCGCACCTGAAACACCTACTTTAAATACATCACCGGCTTTAAACATGCTCATTATTGTCATATACCCGCCATAACTGTGGCCGTAAACACCAATGCGATTTGGGTCAACATAGTCGAGGGTTTTTAAGTATTCTACACCGGTTAACTGGTCTGTTAATTCAACTTCACCAAGATGTTGGTAGATTGGATCTTCAAATTTTTTGCCTCGGTTATAAGACCCGCGGTTATCCAGTTGAAAAACCACGTACCCTTTTTGCACTAAATGCTGGAGGATATAATTTCGTTTACTCCAACTATCAGTCACCAATTGTGCGTGTGGACCGCCGTACACATAATTAATTACAGGGCGCTTGCCAGTAAAACCTTTAGGCTCAAATATGCGGTAATGAAGTGTTTGCCCATCCTCAGCGGTTATCGTACCAAAACGAGGTTTAATCCAGTCATTCAAATAAGGTGTAAGTGGATGTGAAGCGTCGAGCTTATTTTGTTCCATCCAGGTTAATTGCTTTCCGTTTGCCTGGTGTAGGCTCACTTGAGGCGGTTGTGTCGTGGTTGAAAATGAGTCTAAGTAAACCGAAGCGTCTTCAGAGAATGTTACGTCATGTAAACCACTTCGCTGGGATACTTTTTTTATCTGCTGTGGTTTGTTTAAGTTAACAACATATAAGTGGCGTTCGATAGGAGTATCTTTTCGTCCCGTGAAATAGACATCGCCGTTGGCTTTGTCTACAGCAACTAGTTTATCGACGATCCAATCACCCTTAGTTAACTGCGCTTTTACGTTACCTTTTAGATCGATGTGATACAAATGTTGGAATCCGTCACGTTCTGAAGCCCAAACAAAACTGTCATCAAAATAATATAATGATTCGTGAAGGTTAATCCAAGTATCAGAAGTTTCAGTCACTACAGTCTTTTGAGACAATGTTTTAGCGTTAACAAAACGCAACTGTAACTCATGTTGACTGCGGTTTTGCCACTGGTAACTAAATGTAGCTGAGTTAGGTAACCATTTACCGCGAGTGATATAAATATCTTGTTCTTGACCTAAGTCAATCCAGCGGATCTGCGATTCGCTTTGTGTGATCTTCAGTAAACCCAGTTCGATTTTTACGTTTGGGGTTCCGGCAAACGGATATCGTTGGTCAAATAATTTAATCGAATCGGCGTAAATCTCGTTACGTGTTGCAACCTTAACCGGTGATGTATCGACTTTAGTTAACGCAATTTCAGATTCATCCGGTGCCCACCAGTAACCTGTCATTCGTTTCATTTCTTCTTGAGCAACAAACTCCGCCATGGCAAATTTAATGGTGTCTTTACCACTTGTGGTGAGTGCTTTGGTTTGTTTGGTTTTCAGGTTAATAATGTAGAGATTTTGGTTTTTAACATAAGATACAAAATTGCCTTTAGGTGAAAACTTTACGTCGGTGACAAATCCATCACCATTCGTAAGCTTCTCTGCTTTAGCTTTACCTAGCTGATAATAAAAAACATCGCCATTTAGTGGGAATAGCAAAGCGCTGCCGTCGGCTGACCAGGTATATTCTAAAATCCCCTTACCATAAATACGTTGGCGTTCACGTCGTGCTTTCTCTTCATCAGATAAGGACTCAGGCCCCGAGAACAAAGATTCGGAATCGACCAACATTGAACGCTTGCCTGTTGCGACATTGTATTCCCATAGATCATAACGATTATAGTCATCAGCTCGCGGTTGGATATAGGTGGCACGTTTACCATCAGGGGAGACCGTTAATTTACTTGGTGTTTTGCCAGCTAATGATGGGTCAGAATAAATTCGTTCAAGGGTTAATTCTTGGGCGATAATGTTGAATGTTTGAATAAGGATGAACAGTAATATAATCGTTAATTTTTTCATTTATGGGTTACACCAAATTATGACAAGAAGACAAACGGGTTGCTTTTTGTAATGCGAATAATTTATGGGACTGATGATGCCAGAAACGACATAAGCACGAAATAACAAGTTGCAATAATGCGATAGATGGATAGAATTCCGCGTGGAAATTTTGTACACACGGAGAATTATAATGACAACATTGACAAAATTAGGTTTGGCCCTGGCATTAGCTGTTTCAGGTGCGTCTTTTACAACTCAAGCTAACAGTGACGACACTGCTACAGAGAAAAAGTTTAATGCAAAACCATTCATGGTATTTGGATATGCGTTTGGCGGCGATGATATGGGAACGTTGGAATATGAAGATGGCTCTTCTTCTGATGTTTCAGCCGGTGGCGGTTTTACAATGGGTGGTGGTGTAGATATCGCCATAGACTCAGAATCGTTTGGTTTTTCTAAGCCTATTGGCGTGAAACTAAGTGGTGCATACAAATTTGATTCGGCAACTGCTGATAATGCTGATATCACGTTTGACCGATTTGAATTCACAGTATTGCCATATGTGCAATTAAACGAAAAAGTGACACTTGGTGCTGGTGTGTCTTTCCACACAGGTGTTGAATTTTCTTTAGAAATGGACGGTTCAGGTTCAGAATCCTATGAATTTGACGGTGCAACGGCGTTTGTTGCTGAGTTAGGCTTTAAGCAAAACGAACAGCTTAGTTGGGGTTTTAGATTTACATCGGTAGAATATACTCTTGCTAATTATAGTGGTGCTGAAGCAACTTCAGGTAGTAACTTCGGCGGGTTCATGACCTATAGCTTTAAACAATAGTATTTCAAAATATTGTTTAAGTGTTTTATTAAGGGGCCTTTAGGCCCTTTTTTGTTACCTATAAATAATCGAGTCATTTGTTAGTAAAACTAAAATTTAAGGTAAAAATCACGACATAAATCTTTGTACGGTTTTGAATAATTGCCATCAAGTTGACGAATAACGAGTGTTGAATTTAGTGTGTTGATTATACTCGTTGCCGATTTTCTTAATTCAACTAGTTGCCGGATCACCTTGCCTTGTCCATTATGTTTGATATCGCATTGCCGATTTAGCTGCCACTGATAAGTCGGAGCTATGTCGAGCAATTCCTGCATTTCTGCAACAGGTAATACTAGGCTCAATTTGCCTTTCTCAGTAGTGAGTTCAGCGCTACGTTTTAACAACTGGTCAAAGGTGAGGGTAATTTGATGACGCGCCTGCGTTCGTTTGTTGTCCTTATTTTGTAGGTCGTGACTAAAATAAGGCGGATTGGAAACAATATGGTCAAATTTTTCCGGTGTGGCCCATAAGCTAAAGTCGCTTTTTAAACAGGTTAGCCGTTCATACCAATCGCTGTGTTCAAAGTTTTGTTGTGCTTGTTGTACTGCGTCGTCGTCTAACTCAATGGCGGTAATTGAAGCCCCAAGGTCAGTGCTGCGTTGAGCTAACATAAGAGCAATTAAACCGCTCCCCGTCCCAACATCGAGAATGCGTTTATCGTCGTCAATATTTGCCCAGGCACCTAGTAAAATGCCGTCGGTATTAACCTTCATTGCACACTTATCGTGCCAAATTGAAAATTGTTTAAACTGAAAGTGTGGTTTTGCCAATTCTAAGGTATCCGCTTGACGATATTTTCCGCTATAATATCAGACCTTAAGATTTGATATAGCTCCAGCCGGAATTTGCATGACATTTGATGAGTTCGATTTAGACCGCCGTTTACTTTTAGGTATTCAGTCCCTTGGTTACGCCAAACCAACACGAGTACAACAAGCCGCAATACCTGAGGCGTTGGATGGTCACGATGTGTTAGCAAGTGCACCGACAGGAACCGGTAAAACTGCCGCGTTTTTGATCCCAGCAATCCAGTATTTATTAGACTCTCCTCGCAGAAACCCTGGTTTTGCCCGTGTTATGGTACTTGCGCCTACCAGAGAACTTGCTTATCAAACCTATGATTTTGCTAAAACGTTAAGCCAACATACTGATTTACGTGTAGGTGTCATCACCGGCGGTATTAATTACGGCAGTCATAAAGATATTCTTGAAAAAAATAACGATATTTTAATTTCAACACCAGGTCGTCTGCTTGAGTATATGGATGCTGAAACTTTCCACTGTGAAGATGTTGAAGTCTTAATACTAGATGAAGCCGATCGCATGCTCGACATGGGGTTCCGTAGCTTTATGTTACGTATTGCAGAAGAATCTCGAAATCGTCGTCAGGCCATGTTGTTTTCTGCCACATTAGAAGGCCGCGGTATAATAGAGTTTGGTAATCATGTTTTGGCCGAAGCGGTATTTGTTGAAGCGGATGCACCAAGAAGTGAAGTCAGTAAAATTGTTGAATGGACCCACTTAGCCGACAGCGATGAACACAAATTTGCCATGCTGGGGCACTATTTAGCGTTAGAAGATGTTAAAAAGTCAATCGTATTTGTTAAAACCAAAGAACGGTTAGAGCTTGTTGTAAATCAGTTGCAAGCTATGGGTATTTACGCAGCGTACTTGCAAGGTGAGATGCCCCAGGACAAGCGTCTCAAAGCAATAGATAAATTAAAGTCGGGTAAATCCCCTGTATTGGTCGCAACCGATGTTGCAGCGCGTGGTCTTGATATTATCGATGTGACTCACGTCTTTAACTTTGATTTACCGCGAACAGCGGATGTCTATGTTCACCGAATTGGCCGCACGGCTCGCGCTGGAGCAAAAGGCTATGCCGTCAGTTTTATTGCTGCACACGACATGCTGATCATGAAAAAAATTGAACGTTATACAGAACAAACGTTTAAGCATAGAAAAATTGCAGGCATCGAACCTAAATACAAAGAATCTGCAGTTCCGGCTAAAAAGAAAAAGCCGCATAAGAAAAAAGTCGCCAAAGCGTTAGCTAAGTCGGCTAAGAAGAAAACTAAGAAGAAAAAATAAGCCATGTCGCAACCCGTTAAAATAGGCAAAACGTTTGCATTTATCTTCTGGGGATTGTTTCTCGTCTTAGGTTATCAGTTTTTTGATGGCAAATTATCAGAGCGCGTAAATCCAAATCAAAACCCCGAGAGCTATATTAACGGTCAAATGGCTACTTTAGTTTTAGACCAAAACCGAATGGGTCATTATGTTGTAAATGGCCTGTTAAATAACTACCCAGTGACCTTTTTACTCGATACTGGCGCGACAAATGTCGCAGTACCGAAAGGGGTTGCTGATGCAATTGGCCTTAAATATGGTCAGCCTGTATCGGTTAATACTGCCAATGGCACAGCTAAGGCGTATATGACTACGATTGATAACTTAACTATCGGCAAGTTGCAGTTTGGCAATATGCGCGCGACGATTGTACCTGGTATGCAGGGCGACGAGTTATTACTTGGCATGAACGCATTAAAACAAGTTGAGTTTACGCAAAGAGAGGGACGATTGACCCTTAAGCAAATACAATAAAAGAGAATTTTCAAACTATGTATCAGCAACACATTCCTGCTCAAGTTACCGCTGCGCTGCAAGAAGACCTAAATGGTCTGTCTGCCGATTTAGATATTACCGCACAATTAATTCCATCGGAACAACTGGCCACAGGTAAAGTGATTACGCGTCAAAATGCGGTTGTTTGCGGGGTTGAATGGGTGAATGAAACCTTTTCCCAAATTGCTAAAAATACGACTATTGAGTGGCAAGTCAAAGACGGTGACAACGTAGTTGCCAATCAAACCTTATTCACATTCTCAGGCCCAGCCCGTGAAATATTGACAGCAGAGCGTACAGCGTTAAATTTTTTGCAAATGTTATCTGCGACCGCAACGTCTACCCAACATTACGTTAATGAAATTGCCGCGATGCAAAGCACAACTAAAATTTTGGATACGCGTAAAACCATCCCTGGTTTACGGTTAGCGCAAAAATACGCGGTTACCTGTGGTGGTGGGCAGAATCACCGAATTGGTTTATTTGATGCGTATTTAATTAAAGAAAATCATATTTTTGCCGCTGGATCTATTGATGCCGCAGTGACTACCGCTAAACAACTCAATCCATCAGCTAAAGTGGAAGTGGAAGTGGAGTCATTAGATGAGCTTCAATTGGCAATGGATGCGGGGGCGGACATCGTCATGTTGGATAATTTCACTGTTGAAATGACAGCGCAAGCAAGAAAATTAAGCAATGGAAAAGTTAAACTTGAGGCGTCTGGTAACATGGATGGTGAAAAATTTAAAGCATATGCGCAGTTAAATATTGACTATATCTCAATTGGTGGCTTAACTAAGCATGTGGATGCGATAGATTTGTCGATGCGATTTGATTAAGTCTTGTATTTCTTATGAGTACGCATCTTGTAAATCAAGTTATGGCACTAACAAGCTTTTAACGTTTTTTGTAATTTTGAGAAAATTGCTAATAATTAGATCACACTATTGGACCTTTAGATTGCAGTACGGATGCGTAAAATTTGATATGAAACAAATTCGTAGCTTGTAATTTGAAGTAAAAGAGTCACAATGGCTGTAGGTTAAAGACAATAACTTCATGACAACTTACTAGGAGTAATAAAATGAAAAACCGCCAACAAAAGGGTTTTACTCTAATTGAACTGATGATTGTAATTGCAATTATCGGTATTCTGGCATCGGTTGCGGTTCCGCAATACCAGACTTACGTTTTACGTACGGAAGCCACAACTTCATCTACATCAGCATTGCGTCCAATTAAAAATGCCGTTGAAGAATACGTAGCATTGAATGGCCAAAACCCAAGTTCATTTGCAGAATTAGCAGATATTGGTTTTGTTGACCCATCTGGTGCTGACTATACTGCTACAACTTCTGTATCGGGTTCTGATTTTACGTCAGCCACGCTTACTGGTGGTGGTGAAAATGCACTACAAATCGTAATGCTTTATAACAGCGACACGGCACCTAAAGACTTTCAAGCTGAATCTTTGACATTTGAAGCTACAGTTAGTGCAACAAACGGTGCCGTAACTTGGACAGTATTATCAAGTGACGTAACTAAGTTACCTACACCAAAAGGTTTCACAGTTACAGCATCTGAAGAAGATGATAGTGAAGACTAATTATCATAATAAATAGGTAGGTTACTATTTATTATTAAACGGGGACTTTAAGTCCCCGTTTTTTTATGGTTTTTTCAAAATTGATTTATATTTTTGTCAAAGTATTTTCGCTATCTTAACTTTCAGCTAAAAAAGTGAATATTTCCTTTCTTTTTTTGTCATAACATTAGTTAAACGTTGCGACAAAGCGATTTCCTCGACATAATTAAATGATACTAATTCAGGAAGAAATCTCAGTTTTATGCAACATTCGTTTAACGGTGCCTTAATTCGACAACTCTTAGCACATCAGTTAATTTCCGATGAAGCCGTCGAGAAACTGAAAACGAGTATATCCGCCTATCAATCAACTGCGGAAGCACTGGTTAAAGAAGGGGTGATCACGCCTGAAAACCTAATGTTATTTGCATCCCAACGCTTTGGTGTGCCGCGCATTGATATAGCCTATTACGATGTTTCGCAAATTCCTGATGAGCTCAAAAACGAAAAACTCGTATCCAAACACCAAGTATTACCTTTAGTTAAAAATGGTCGAACCCTCTATTTAGCGACCGCAGACCCGTCTGATATTGCGGCACAGGAAGACTTTGAATTTAATACCGGACTGCAAACTGAGTTTGTGGTTTGTGATCCAATAGCGTTAAATGAAGTTATTCACCAAGTATTTTCGTCTTTAGAAGAAGGGCTTGGCGTTAATGAATCGGATATGTTGGAGTTGGCTGACTTAGAAACAGAGTCGGTTGAAACTGAACAAGACGATGGCAATGATGGAAAAGACGATGCGCCAATCGTTGTTTATATCAATAAAATATTATTGGACGCCATTCGTAAAGGGGCGTCGGATTTACATTTCGAACCCTATGAAAAAGAATACCGTATCCGCTTTCGTATTGACGGTATTTTGTCTGAAGTTGCCCGTCCACCTTCCGCATTATCCAGTCGTTTATCGGCCCGTATAAAAGTTATTTCTAATTTGGACATTGCTGAAAAACGCAAACCTCAAGACGGTCGAATTAAGCTAAAGGTATCCGCCAAAAAATCCATCGATTTTCGTGTCAGCACACTTCCTACTTTGTGGGGCGAAAAAGTGGTTATGCGTATCCTCGATGCGTCTAGCGCAATGTTAGGTATCGATGTACTTGGTTATGAGGAAGAGCAAAAACAACTCTATTTAGAAGCTTTAGCACAACCACAGGGCATGATTTTAGTTACTGGGCCAACGGGTTCTGGTAAAACCGTATCTTTGTATACCGGACTCAATATTCTCAATACCCCTGAACGAAATATTTCAACAGCGGAAGATCCGGTTGAAATTAATTTGACAGGTGTGAACCAAGTGCAAATGAATCCAAAGGCTGGTTTAGATTTTGCGACGGCATTACGAGCCTTTTTACGTCAAGATCCCGATATCGTAATGGTCGGTGAGATTCGAGATTTAGAAACTGCCGAGATTTCAATTAAGGCGGCTCAAACGGGTCACTTGGTCTTATCCACACTGCATACTAATTCTGCTCCCGAAACGCTAACACGTTTGTCTAATATGGGGGTTCCGTCCTATAACATTGCGAGTTCAGTATCACTTATAATTGCCCAGCGATTAGCACGTAAGCTTTGTAATCGTTGTAAAGAGCCGGAAATAGAGCTACCAGAAAGTGAATTGTTAAAAATTGGTTTTGAACCTGAACAAATTAAAGATATGACCTTATTTAAGCCGGTTGGATGTAATGAATGCACCCAAGGCTACAAAGGTCGGGTCGGTATTTACGAAGTAATGAAACTGTCTGAGCAAATGAAAACCATAATTATGTCCGGTGGAAATTCGTTAGATATTGCAAATCAAGCCAAACTTGAAGGTATCAACAATTTGCGGCAATCTGGTTTATTAAAAGCAGCAAATGGCATTACAAGTTTGGCGGAAGTAAACCGGGTAACTCAACAGTAATTGGTTAAGGCAAGTAAATGGCGACAAATAACAAAGTAATCAGAAAGCAGATCGTTTTTACCTACCAAGGTTTGAACCGCCGAGGTGGTAAAATCAAAGGTGAAATCTATGCTGCTAGCGCCAGTGAAGCCAAGGGGAATCTAAAAAAACAAGGCATAACCCCAACCAAAGTCCGTAAAAAACCACAGCCTTTATTTGGTTCAGGTGGTAAACCAATTGATGCAAAAGACATTGCCGTATTTACTCGACAAGTCGCCACAATGTTAACCGCCGGTGTACCTTTGGTTCAGTCTTTAGATATGATTGCTAAAGGTGCCGATAAACAAAGTATGTCTAAGCTGGTTCAGGATGTACTTGGTCAAGTGCAGGCCGGTTCTAGTGTTGCAGATGCATTGCGGACCCAGCCTAAATATTTTGACGACTTGTATTGTGACTTAGTTGAATCGGGTGAAAAATCCGGGGCATTAGACGGTATATTCGACCGAATTGCTTTATATAAAGAAAAATCAGAAGCTTTGAAATCTAAAATTAAAAAAGCGATGACCTACCCAATCGCAATATTAAGTATCTCGTTTATTGTTGTCGGTATTCTCCTCGTTGTGGTAATTCCAAGTTTTGAAGACATCTTTAAAAGTTTTGGTGCTGACTTGCCTGGTCCAACAATGACCGCGATTGCCGCGTCTGAAGTAGCGCAAGATTATTGGGCTGTCGTGGTTGCGGGGATCATCATTGCGGTATTTTTATTCAAACGGGCGCTACGAACCAATGCAAAATTTGCAGCTTCAATGGATGCCTTGTTATTAAAAGCACCGATAGTTGGCAATATTGTCAACAAAGGGGCGATAGCACGTTACGCTCGAACCTTATCAACCACCTTTGCTGCCGGTGTCCCATTACATGAAGCATTAAACTCTGCGGCAGGTGCCTCTGGTAATGCTGTTTATAAAAAAGCCATCCAGGAAATTAAAGCCGACGTATCCGCTGGTAACTTGATGCACGTATCGATGCGAGCCACTAATTTGTTTCCCGATATGGTTACGCAAATGGTATCCATTGGTGAAGAATCAGGTGCCCTAGATACTATGCTAGAGCGGGTAGCCAATGTTTATGAGCAAGAAGTCGACGACGCTGTTGACGGTATTACTGCCCTTATCGAGCCCTTTATTATGGTCTTTTTAGGTACCGTAATAGGTGGTCTCATCGTGGTAATGTATTTGCCTATATTCCAAATGGGTAATGCGGTTTAGTCTGGTTGTTACACTGAGTTAATTGCTTAGACTTTGGCCTTTGTACCGTTACAAAAATAATTGATAAGAAATATATGTTTGATCAAATTTTAGATGCTTTAGAAACTTTTCCGCTGTTTTTATATGGTTTCACTTTTGTCCTCTCTCTTCTCGTTGGCAGCTTTTTAAATGTCGTTATTTATCGACTGCCGGTGATGATGCAAAATGAATGGGACTGTGATTGCCGCGAATTACTCGCCGATGAATTGAAAAAAACGAAAGCAAAGGAAGCGACGCCGTTTAATTTAGCTGTCCCGGAATCCCACTGTCCAAAATGTAAACACAAAGTTAAGCCATGGCAGAATATTCCAGTCATTAGCTATTTATTATTGAAAGGAAAGTGTGGAAACTGCAATACGCCGATTTCCCTAAGGTACCCTGCAATAGAGTTGTTGACTGCAATTGCGTCATTAACTGTGGTCATGGTAGTTGGGTTTTCACCTCAAGCGCCAGTATTAATCCTTTTGACTTGGTTGTTTGTTGCCCTCATTTTTATCGATATTGATCACATGTTATTGCCAGATCAAATTACCCAACCTGCGCTTTGGTTAGTAATTATTAGCTCAATTTGGGGCGTGTTTCTATCTCCTAAAGACGCAATTATTGGCGCGGCCTCTGGGTATATGTTTTTGTGGGTTGTCTTTTGGGGCTTTAAGTTAGTCACAGGAAAAGATGGCATGGGTTATGGCGACTTTAAGCTAATGGCGGTTGTTGGTGGTGTTGTTGGCGTTATTCAGTTGCCAATGGTCATATTACTATCGTCCGCTGTCGGGGCTGTTATCGGTCTTTCTATGATGGCATTTTCAAAGGCTGATCGTACGACCCATATCCCTTTTGGACCATATATCGCGATAGCTGGTTGGATAACCATGTTGTGGGGTGATGGTATCCTTGCATGGTATTTAAGAGTTTTTGTATGAGCCAGCCGAAAAAGCTAATTATAGGAATAACTGGCGGGATCGGCAGCGGCAAAACGGCTGCAACAAACATTTTTCAGCAACTTGGTATTGATGTGGTCGATGCGGACATCGTCGCCAGAGATATTGTTAAAGTAGGCTCTCCAGTATTAGACCTTATTGTTAAGCAGTTTGGGAAAGGCATTATTCTGGCGGATGGCTCACTAAATCGAGCGATGTTACGCCAACAAATTTTTTCTGATAATGCTCAAAAGTTAGCCCTAAATGCAATTATGCACCCAGCTATTAGAGCTGAATTGTTGGCACAATTAGACGCGGCTACCTCAGACTATGTCCTGTTATCTGCGCCCTTGTTGTTTGAAAATGGACTTGAGAAATATGTTGATAAGGTTATTGTTGTTGATGTTGATGAGTCAGTACAAATGCGTCGAGCGAGTGACAGGGATGGCGTTGAACCATCGCAAATAGAAGCCATTATTAACAGCCAGCTGTCACGGCATGAGAGAAAAAATAAAGCTGACTTTATCATCGACAATTCAGGCAGTTTACTCATGTTAAATGAGCAGGTTAAAGCCGCACATATTTGGGCAAAAAATTTAATAATTTAACATCGTAAAATCGGTAAATTTAGATAAAAGTGTATAATTTTTCTGCGATATGTGTTTAAACTACTAGAAAGTACTAGTAAATATTATCAAACAATAATAAGAATAAAATGAACTTTGTTGTATTCGAACACCCATTAAATGAAAAAGTCCGAGTGCTTTTGCGACTCGAACTCTTGTTCCAGCAACTCGATTCATTTCAATCCACCAATAATTATCCCAACCTACTTTCCTTTTTCCGCAATATTTTTGACTGCATTGAGCTACTTGAACGAAATGACGTTCGCAGTACCTTGACTCATTATTTGGATTTATTAGAAAAAAGTATGGTTAAGTGGGCGGCGCATCCTGAGGTTCAAAATGAATCGTTACAGGAAAAGTTAGCAGAGGCGATTCGATTGCAAAATGACGTCGTCAATATGACTAAAGCATGTCAGCAACTCAAAGAAGATAAATTTTTAGCCAGCTTACGCCAACGTTTTTCTATTGCTGGTGGCGCATGTGATTTTGAATTACCGCAACTTCACTATTGGCGTCTACAAACAAAACAAGAACGTGATAATAATGTCCAAGAATGGCTTAATATCTTGTTGCCACTAAAACAAGCGCTGGACTTTTCACTTATGTTTATTCGTGAGTCCTATAGTTTTGAGCAAAAAAGTGCTGTAAATGGATTTTATCAAGATTCCAGCGGCGATAACGTGAGTTTATTGCGTATACGCTACGACTTGTCCCTAGGGGTTTTTCCAACGGTTAGTGGCAGTCATAGACGATTTTCAATCAGTTTTATGCAACCTGATAAAAGTTCGGTTAAAACGGCTGTGAATGATACAATTCATTTCGAATTAGCAAAATGTTAGTTAATAAGAGTGAATTATGACAACCGTAGTTAAATGTCCAACCTGCGTAAAAGACGTTGTGTGGGGGCCCGAATCAGAATTTCGTCCTTTTTGTTGTAAACGATGCCAGCTTATTGATTTAGGTGAGTGGGCCAACGAAGAAAAATCTATTCCAGAATCACCGTTAGCGTCAGCAATGTCAGAAGCCGATCTCGATCGCATTGAAAACATGTTGGCCCAACAAGAAAACGAGTTTTTTAAATAATAAGATGTTAGTCATTTCTAACAATGTCAGTTTGTCCCTTGATGAGATTGAGTTAAATGCGATCCGTGCTCAAGGCGCTGGCGGGCAAAACGTAAATAAAGTTTCCTCGGCAATTCACCTTCGATTTGATGTCGCAGCCTCCTCTTTACCAGACTTCTATAAAGAGCGCTTGTTAGCGCTAAAAGACAAACGCTTAACAAAAGAAGGCGTTATTGTTCTAAAAGCGCAGCAATATCGGACTCAAGAGCAAAACCGAGATGACGCGTTAGAACGGTTAGTGGAATTGATTAAGAGTGTGTCTGTTGTTGCAAAGGCGCGTCGAGCAACAAAACCTACCCGCGCATCGCAAAAAAGGCGAATGGATAGTAAGACTAAGCGAAGTGGTCTAAAGCAAATGCGGGGCAAAGTGGATATGGGCTAGATTGTTAGCCCACAGTCGTTACTGAATATTAGTTTTTTCTGACTTTATTATCCCGCCGCCAAAATTTTGCATGATCAATATCTCGTTCCCATAAAGGTCCAGGGTTCCAATACAGTCCGTCTGGAAATTGTTTTTTGAAATAAGCAGGTCCAAAATCTGAGCTGGATCTCGCTGCTTCGTACAGTATATTGTACGCTGGTGTCACTTCTACTTGGGTAATGTCGTCAAATTGTACCTGCCGCTTGGTTAATTGCTTAACTATTGCATTATTGGGCGCTGACGGGTTAAGCGTCGTAACAACTCCGCGTTCTGGCAAATTGGTTTCTTTGGATATGAAATATAGGCCGCAACCTAATGGAAAACGTCCAACCATTTTTTTCAATATATTGGCAACATCTTTACGCACTACTTTTTTGTCAATGGCGCTACTAAGTACGTCGTAGGCTTTAAACATGGTTGGGAAGTCAAATTTAGGTTTGGTCGATAAAATAAAAGACGCATAAATCATTGGCACACGAATGAGATTACCCAACAAGTGCGCAGGGTTTGAATAATTAACCAAAATCTCTTCCATAATTTGATGTCGTTGCAGTGCTTTTTCAAATAAAGAGTCGTCGTCAAATTCGTTGCGATTCGGTTTCCCTAATCCCCATTTAAGGTATGTTAGAGTATTTTCATAAATGGCTTTAGCTTGGCTTTTTCGCGTTTTTTCATCAACCTGCCGGTATCGATTACCTTCATACAATGCCTCAGCTTCTGGGCTGTAACTCCCGATGCTTTGCAATAAACAGGCTTTAACAATAGGCATTAAAACATTGGCTTTATAACCTTCTAGTGCTTCGTCATCATCATCGTCTGATGTTGTTACTTGTTCATCGCTCTGGGACCAATTGGGTAAATTTAATTGAATAAATTTGTTGTCTAGCAGTTCTTTCTGAGCAAGTTGCGATACAAGTTGTATCGTTAATGCTGACGTATAAAGAGGTCGATTTTTTTCATTGTTTGGGCAACGGCTTGGATCACCAGAGAGTGGTGCGCGGAGCACGATAGTAGTTAAAAACTTACCTGCGTCTCGTTCTTTAACTGCTGCGTCAACTAATGCTCCGGCCAATTTGTCGAGTATTGTTCTACGTTGTTCAAAGCCTTTTTGAATTTTTGGCCACAATTGAGCTATGTTCTCATCGGCTTTTTTCTTGATTTGGTTTAATTCAGATAAGTAGACTTCAACGTCGGCTTGGTCTTTTATCTTTGGGTAATTACCATTTTTTTGTTTGTAGCCCAAAATTGTTTTAAGTTGGTTATTAACCTCCTCAAGCTTTTCTTTTTCACGCAGAAAGAAGCCCTGTAACTCGCTAAATTTAGAGTAAAATGAGGTTGCATCGTCGATGACTTCAACATATTCAGATTTGAGTTGTTGTAACAAATCAGTGATAAAAAGAGGTTGTGACATTAAAATCCCATCAAAAAACCATAAATTTTAGGCGCTTATATTGCTGGATCAGTATAGAAGTCGAAGTCGATTTGAGCCAGCACTAAATTAGTTTGATTAATTTTTGCGCTTTGTGTAACTCACCATATGCTTTTTCAATTTGTTAACGTATAATGCGCGCCCAAAATCGGATACTAGAACCGGTTTAAACGAATTTTATATTTAAAACTTACGGAGTTTAACATGGCTTTAGAACGTACTTTTTCTATCATCAAACCTGACGCAGTTGCAAAAAATGTAATCGGCGCTATTTATAACCGTTTTGAATCTGCAGGTCTACGTATCGTAGCGTCTAAAATGGTTCACCTTTCTCAAGAGCAAGCTGAAGGTTTCTACGCTGAGCATAGCGAACGTCCTTTCTTTGGTGCTTTGGTTTCTTTCATGACTTCTGGTCCAGTTATGGTTCAAGTGTTAGAAGGCGAAAATGCAGTATTGAAAAATCGTGAAATCATGGGTGCTACAAACCCTGCTGAAGCACTAGCTGGTACTTTACGTGCTGATTACGCAGCTTCAATTGATGAAAATGCTTGTCACGGTTCTGATGCGCCTGAATCAGCAGCTCGTGAAATTGCATACTTCTTCTCTGCTGACGAAATTTGTGCACGTACTCGTTAATTTAACTTTTTGCTTAACTTGAAATATGGTTAAGTAAGTACTGCTAAATAAACAATACGTTAAAAGGACTTAGGAATACTAAGTCCTTTTTGTTTTTCTAATCACTCTTAAACATTCCAACTGGAAACGTTTGTGAATGTGGATAACATAGAGTGATTAGAAAAATTAGTACGCGTGTAATAACGCATCCATTTCTTTTAGCAAAGACTGCTAATAAAGAACAACGATATAAGTTACAAAGAGGTTCTTATGACGACAGAAACGACCACTCCGGCTACTCCAAAAATAAATTTGATGGACTTTGATCGCAAAGGCATGCGCAAGTTTTTTGCGGATGAATTTGGTGAAAAAGGTTTTCGTGCTGACCAAGCGGTGAAGTGGATTTATCAAATGGGGAAAACCGATTTTGATGAAATGACTAATTTTTCAAAAGTCTTAAGAACCAAATTAAAAGAAAAGTGTGTAATAAAATCACCTGAAATTAGCGTACGCCAAGTGTCTAGCGATGGAACAATTAAATACGCATTGGTGCTAGATGATGGCCAAGAAGTCGAAGCGGTTTGGATCCCAGATGGAAATCGCGCTACTTTGTGTGTTTCCTCTCAAGTTGGTTGTGCATTAGAGTGTCCATTTTGTTCGACAGGGGCTCAAGGCTTTAATCGTAATTTGAAGGTCGGAGAAATTATTGGCCAAGTTTGGCGTGTGGTGCAAGACATTGGTTGGGATGGTTTATCAACCAATCGTGCAGTAACAAACGTTGTTATGATGGGCATGGGTGAGCCGTTATTAAATGTAAATAACGTTGTTCCAGCGATGGAACTAATGATGGATGATTTCGCTTTTGGTTTATCTAAACGTCGTGTCACGCTTAGCACATCAGGTGTTGTGCCGGCTTTGGACTTATTAAAAGAAAAAATTGATGTGGCTCTCGCCATTTCTTTACATGCACCAAACGACGAACTACGTGACGTCTTAGTTCCGGTAAACAAAAAATATAATATCGAGTCGTTTCTAGCGGCTTGTCGTCGTTATATTGATGGTTCTACAGCTAACCAAGATATTACGATTGAATACGTTATGTTAGATGGCATTAACGATTCAATGGATCATGCCCGTGAATTAGCTAAAACATTACGTGGAACACCGTCTAAAATAAACTTAATTCCATGGAATCCATTCCCAGGCGCGCCATACGGAAAATCATCTAATTCTCGAGTGGATAGATTCGCTAAAGTCATGCAGGAAGAAGGTTATACTTGTATCGTCCGTCGTACTCGTGGCGATGATATTGACGCGGCTTGTGGTCAATTAGCCGGTGACGTAGTTGACCGGACTAAGCGAATGTTAAAAAAACAGGTGAAAGGTGAGGCGATATCAGTCAAAATGGCTTAACCCTCAGTTTTCATTAAAAATAAGAATAAGCGGTTATGGGACGAATTGTTATCGTATTGCTCAGCTGTTTTATGCTGATAAGCTGTGTTACGGAACGAACTTTTATCGATTCTAAGAAAAAAGTTCGGAGTTTAGAGTTTAATAAAGACGATGCAGCCAAAACCAGACTTATCCTTGGTTTGAGTTATCTCGAAAACGGCAAATTTGAGCAGGCGAAATTTAACCTTGAAAAAGCGTATCAATTTTCGCCTGACCGAGCCGACATAAATTACAGCCTTGGTTATTATTACCAGTTGGTTGGCGAAATGCTAATCGCGGAAGAATATTACAAAGAAGCTGTGGATTTAGAACCAAACAACCCCGATACGCTAAACAACTACGGTACATTTTTATGTAACACCGGAGATGTTGATAAAGCTGAGAAGTTTTTCAAGCGCGCGATAGATATATCAAAATATACTAGAGCCGCAGAAAGTTATGAAAACATGGCAATCTGTGCCCTAACTAATGACCAATTAGTTAAAGCTGAAAAGTATTACGAAACCTCATATAAACATAACCCTAGCCGGGCCAATAATGTCTTGTCGCTTGCGGGTTTAAAATATGCGTCAGGGGATCTTGTTTCCGCCCTCGATTTTTTTGGTCGTTATATGCGATTAACAGAAGCGAGTTCGCGGGCTTTATTACTCGGATATATATTGGAAACGCGCCGTGGACGAATTTCTCAGGCGAATAAATATTCCAATAAACTAAGAGACGCTTTTCCCAAATCCCGTGAAACCTTATATTTTACGACAGGACAAGTGAAAAATTCAGAATTTGAAGTGCTTCGTCAAAAATATCAAGCGACCGCTGGCAATGGTCAACCGCAAATTAAAATCATTAAAAAGCCTCAAAATCGCACAACTAAAAATCGGTTTGATACACGACTTTCTCAAACCGGACTAATTGGTGCGGGGGCATTGCAGAATACCAATGTTGAGTTAACCTCAAGTGTAGCGCTAGCCGCAGAATTAAAACAAAAGCTGGAAATGTTTTCGAAGCCACTAACGGATACGGAATCGATAACGATGCCGAGTCAAACCCAATCTACCGCAGCGTTTAGAAAAGTCGGCCCACTTCCGAATGAAACCATGTTAGTGGAAGAGGTTGCGCCAGGGGAGGTTGTGAATGACCGCGCCGCAACTGCGAATCAAAAACAATTTTTAAAATTACAAGAACGTACCATTGAACCACCAATGTACCAGGTTCAAGAAGGTGACAACTTGTATCAACTGTCAGTTAAATTTAACGTTCAAATGCTGAAAATTGTGGCGTGGAATGAATTAAAAAATGAGACACTAGAGTTGGGGCAACGCCTTTATATTGCGGATCCTAATCCATATATCGTTGTGACTGAAGACATGTTATTGTCACAGTTTGCAAGTCAGCACAATATTAAGCTATCAGCCCTAATGAAGTGGAACAACTTACCTAGTGATGGTTGGCTGAAAAAAGGCATGAAACTGTTTAACTTAGACCCTGTAGATTACTTGGCTAAGGTTGAGAACGTATCAAAGTTAGGTGAAGAATCTAATGGGTTATCGGTAATAGAGGTGCAAACACCGAGTATAACGATACCGCAGCATACCGTTGGAAAAAATGAATATCTGTATACGATATCGACAAAATTTAATATCAAAATTGAAGCCTTAAAACGCTGGAATAAGCTAACGTCAGAAAGTAATCTAAAGGCCGGTCAAAAACTCTATTTGGCCAACCCTGACGTGTATTACATAACAAAGGACAAACAATCATTGTCTGAAATCGCTGATCACTTGAACGTTGCGCTTTCTCAATTGTTGGTTTGGAATAATTTGACCCAAGACGGGGTAGTAATGGCAGGGACAAAGCTGCTAAAGGTTGACGCGGAGCGATATAAGAAATGACAGAACAACAAACAAATGAACCAGAAGTACCAGCGACAAACCTTAGTGCAGGAACAATATTAAGTGCAGCGCGAGAAAAGCTAGGCATTGAACTTGCTGATTTGGCAGAGCAAATCCGTGTACCAGTCAACGTATTGGAAGCTATAGAAAAAGATCGAGTTCCAAAGAATTTACCAGAGACATTTATTCGCGGTTATATCCGTTCTTATGCAAAAAAAGTTGGCGTAGCAGAGTCAGAAGTACTCACCGCAATTAAAACAACTGCGGCATTTGAAATGCCAGAAATGTCTAAACAAGAAATGCAGTCTTTTTCTAAAAGAACCAAAAAACAGGCTTTTGAACGCCGTTTAAAATTGGTTAGTTGGATAATATTAAGTGTATTGGTATTCGCGCTAATTCTTTGGTGGTATCAAGACTCAAACAATACCGACATTGCGCCGTTGGCCGGTGGTAATGAAAACAACGCAGTGGTGGTTGCTCAGGAAGTTGAACAAGTCGATAATATTGCGTCATCAATGGACGAGTCAAATGACGCAGATTTAGTCAATTCGTTTAATACTAATGCAGCGCAAACCGATGCTATACAAGATGATGAAATTGAACCTGCAATAGAAGCAACACCAGCTGATGACTTAACAACTGTAGCAGCTAATGAATCATCGCAAGAAAATACAGACGCAGCAGCGCCAATGGAATTAACCGCTGCTCAAACCGCGCTTTTGGCAGATGTTGGCGAAGTTGACGAAGAAGGTTTCATGAAAGTGGAAATGTTGTTCGAAAACGAATGCTGGGTGGAAGTATATGATATTAACGAAGAGCGCATTGCGGTAGGGAATAAACCTGCTGGCTATAGAATGACATTAAATGCACAGGGACCGTTTAGCGTTTTACTTGGTAACCCAGTTGGTGTGACTATTTGGGTCGACGGCAAAAAGTTTGATACCAATCGTTACCCACGTAATCGTGTCGCTCGTTTTGAGTTAGACGCAGCAGAATTAGCAAATAATTAAATTTACAGAATAAGAGATCCCGATGTTTGGCGAAAACCCGATTAAGCGACGTAAATCCACTCAGGTTATGGTTGGTAATGTACCGGTGGGTGGTGATGCACCAATAGCTGTGCAATCAATGACAAATACCAATACTTTGGATGTTGATGCTACGGTTGCTCAAATTGAAGCGATACAAAATGCCGGGGCAGACATTGTCCGTGTATCTGTTCCAACGATGGAAGCTGCAGAAGCATTTAAAGAAATTAAACAACGTGTGACCATCCCTTTGGTTGCAGATATTCATTTTGATTATCGAATTGCACTTAAAGTTGCCGAATACGGTGTCGATTGTTTGCGTATTAATCCAGGTAATATCGGTAATGAAGAGCGTATTAAAGCGGTAATCGACGTTGCCAAAGAAAAGAACATCCCTATACGGATCGGTGTTAATGGCGGATCATTAGAAAAAGATATTCAAGAAAAATACAAAGAGCCAACTCCCGAAGCACTTGTTGAATCGGCAATGCGTCATGTAGAAATATTACAACGTCACGATTTTCACAACTTCAAAGTAAGTGTTAAAGCGTCGGACGTTCATTTGGCCGTTGGTGCATATCGTTTGCTTGCACAAAAAATAGACCAACCTTTGCATCTTGGTATTACTGAAGCTGGTGGCTTCCGTTCAGGTGCGGTTAAATCAGCGGTTGGACTCGGAATGTTGTTAGCAGAAGGCATTGGCGATACGTTACGGATCTCTCTAGCGGCTGATCCAGTTGAAGAAATCAAAGTGGGTTTCGATATATTAAAGTCGTTAGGTATTCGAGCACGAGGCATTAACTTTATAGCGTGCCCGAGTTGCTCTCGCCAAGAGTTTGATGTGGTAACCACCATGAATCAACTTGAAGAGCGACTAGAAGACGTAATTGAACCTGTGACCGTGTCAGTTATCGGTTGTGTTGTAAATGGTCCAGGTGAGGCTCTGGTTTCCGATTTAGGTCTTGCCGGTGCAAACAAACGCAGCGGGTTTTACTTAAATGGTGTTCGCCAGAAAAAACGCTTCAATAATGATAATATCGTTGAAGAGCTTGAATCTGAAATTCGAGAATTTATTGCCAATAAAATTCCAGCGACGAACGTTGAATAGTCGCTTTTAATTACCTCATAATTTCAGAACAGGAAACGTCATCCCTAGCTTGTAAAATTAGTCGAGCTTAAGCGATATTAGGAACCTCCAACCAAGTGCAGAGGAATGTCATAGTTCACACAAAAGAATGCTTGAATGTTGCTAGTAACACCAGTGTATAGCGCATCAAAATATTTTTACTTTCAGAGTCGATTGTTGGAGATTCCAAATATCGCTGGGGCGATTTTGGAATGACGATTCTTTCTATAAAACGTCATCCCTAGCTTGTAAAATTAGTCGAGCCTAAGCGATATTCAGAACCTCCAACCGAGTGCAGAGGAATTTCATAATTCGCTTTGCAGGCTGCGCCTTGCTTTGCCCTGCGGGCGGCTATTTCGCCTAAAGGCGAGTCACTTTTCTCAACAGCTAGAAAAGTAACCAAAAGAGCCGCTTTCGGCCAAATCCCTAATCCTTATTTGATATTTATAATATCGTCGAAGACGGAATGTAAATTCGTCCATGAATACATTCCTTGCAACGGCGTCCCTGCCGTTCACTTCGAGTTATAAATCTCAACTAAGGGGAATTTAGACGAAGGGAAATGCAGCCTGAACTTTAGGTGCAATAACTCATAACTTCAGAACAAAAAAACGTCATCCCCAAGCTTGTAAAATTAGTCGAGCCTAAGCGATATTAGGAACCTCCAACCAAGTGCAGAGGAAGTTCATAATCCGCCTTCAATTAACTCATAACTTCAGAACAAAAAACGTCATTCCAAAAGAGCCTAAGCGATATTAGGAACCTCCAACCGAGTGCAGAGGAATTTCATAATCCGCCTTCAATTGGCTCAAAATAATCAGAACAAAAAACGTCATTCCTAGCTTGTAAAATTAGTCGAGCCTAAGCGATATTAGGAACCTCCAACCAAGTGCAGAGGAATTTCATAGTTCACACAAAAGAATGCTTGAATGTTGCTAGTAACACCAATGTATAGCGCACCAAAACATTTTTACTTTCAGAGTCGATTGTTGGAGATTCCAAATATCGCCGGGGCGATTTTGGAATGACGATCCTTTCTATAAAACGTCATTCCCTAGCTTGTAAAATTAGTCGAGCCTAAGCGATATTCAGAACCTCCAACCAAGTGCAGAGGAAGTTCATAATTCGCTTTGCAGGCTGCGCCTTTCTTTGCCCTGCAGGCGGCTATTTCGACTGCGTCGACCTTACTTTTTGCAACAACCCAAAAAGTAGGCAAAAAGGCCGCTTTCGACCAAATCCCTAATCCTTATTTGATATTTATATTATCGTCGAAGACGGAATGTAAATTCGTCCATGAATACATTCCTTGCAACGGCGTCCCCGCGGTTCACTTCGAGATATAAATCTCAACTAAGGGGATTTAGACGAAGGGAAATGTCGCCTGAAATATAGGTGCAATAACTCATAATTTCAGAACAAAAAACGTCATTCCCTCAGCTTGTAATATGAGTCAGCCAAAGCGATATTCAGAATCTCCAACCGGATGCAGAGAATTTAATAAATATCAGCGACTCTGACCCTGA
>NZ_JAHKQH010000038.1 GCF_018861025.1 Psychrosphaera sp. B3R10
CAATTTAAAATGAAATGGTATGAGCTAATTTAAAGCGAATTTAGAACTTCCTCTGCACTCGGATGGAGGTTCCAAATATCGCTAAGGCTCTTTTGGAATGACGTTTTTTATTCTGAACTTATGAGCTGGCTGCAAGGTGAAACATGCTATTCCTCTGCACTCGGTTGGAGGTTCCAAATATCGCTGTGGCTCTTTTGGAATGACGTTTTTTGTCCTGAAATCATGAGCTAATTTAAAGCGAATTTAGAACTTCCTCTTCATTTGGTTTGAGGTTCCAAATATCGCTGTTGCTGGACTAATATTACAAGCTATGGAATGACGTTTACTGCAAGAAAAACTCGTCATCTCAAAATCGCGAAGCGATATTTGAGATCTCCTTCAATATGCAGAGTACGTTTTTTTGTTCTGAACTTATGCGCTAATTTAAAGCGAATTAAGACCAGTAGGGTCAGTGTTGCTGATTTTATAACTTCCTCTGCACTCTGCTAGCTTTTAGCTATTCTATTTTCTGGGATGGCATCTAACTTAATCCACTTAATTTATCCTGTTATTTTTCTTTCAATGTTGTATAAATTTTTATGGTTTTTAGGTCCTTGCATTGTTTTATATTTTTCAAGTTAAACAGATAAAGGGGTAAACAGCTTTGTTATTTCTTGGTAAATCAAAATTCATTTCAAAGTTGATTGTCGCAACTGGTGTAACGTTTGTATTATTTGCTTGTAAAAGTAGTGATAATCTATTTAAAACGGAACAACATACGTTAACATCGCCTGATGGTCTTATTACACTTAACTTGTCGTGGGAGTCAACAACATCACCGCAGTTCAGTGTGTTTTTCGACGATAAATCAGTTGTCTTACCGTCGGATATAGATTTGGTCTCACCTGGTACTGTCGCAACTGAACACGATCTAGTGTTGCTTTCTGAACGTTCTGTCGATGAAACAGCGGCATTAACTTGGGGCCAGTTTGAAGACCTAAAAAGTCGATACAACGAAGCTCGATTTAAACTTATCGATAAACAAACTCAAAGTGTAATCAGTCACCTAGAGGTTAGGGTTTTCAACGATGCCGTAGCTTTAAGACATGTGTTACAAGCCAAAGCCCAATCAACAACTAAAACGTTTAAAGAAGTAACAGAATTTACTTTAGCCCATGACGCAAAGGCATGGAGTAATAATGGCATGAAGCCTACGAAACAAACCGCGAGTCTTTTGCGTAGCAGTAATGAGAATTTGGCAATCCCTATTGCGTTTACTAGCAGCCAAATGCCAGCAATAGCGTTTCAAGAGGCTGGTCGTGTCGATACTGGTATGATTAAGCTTAAAACAGTATCTGATTCCGCAAAAGTTGTTGTTGCGAGCGCCCCTCTGGTAGCTAGTGATACATCATCGACCACGTCATGGCGCGTATTGCAGCTTGGTAAAACTGTAGGAAGCCTACTTACGTCACAAGTGTTGATAAGTCTGTCGCCACCAAACCAAATTGAAGATACGTCTTGGATCAAAACGGGTAAATCTTTTTGGGACTGGCGTGTACGTGGTGAGCAATATGAAGATCACACATATGCCTTAGATAATGAATCACTAAGACGAATGATTGATTTTGCCTCAAACAATAACATGCAATATGTGATGATCGACGCCAATTGGTATGGGCCAGAACATAACGCCAAGTCTGACCCGTTTACTGAAATTGATGGATTAAATATCAAAGCACTGATCAACCAAGCGAATGAGAAAGGCATTGGCTTTATTTTGTATCTCAATGATAAGGCAAGTGTAAATCATGATTTGGATGAGCTATTTGAAACATGGGCAAGTTGGGGAGCCGCAGGCGTTAAATATGGCTTTATGAAGCTGGGTGGAAAAGATAAGGTAATTAAAACCCTCAAAATTGTTGAACTTGCTGCCAAGCATAAATTATTAATCAATTTTCACGATAGCCCGGTAATTCCAAGTGGTATGAGACGAACATGGCCAAACTGGGTAACCAGAGAAGCAGTTCATGCACAAACGGATGGTTTGTATACTTATAAACCCTCAGGTTTTGTTGAGATGGCACATATAAATGCACTTGCTGGACCGTTAGATATGTCCAATGGTTTCTTTAAGCTAGATGGCCTAAAACAAAGCCGAGATTATGTTAGAGAAGAGGTTTATTCCACAGTTGCAAGTGAAGTAGCGCGTTCTTTAATTATTTTTTCCGGATTGATCATCTTTCCAGATGCCCCTGAAGAGTATTTAGGAAAAAAGGACTTGTTTGAATTTTTAGAAAACATGCCTGCTACTTGGGACGAATCAATGGTGTTATCAAGTGATATTAATGAGCACATAGTTACTGCAAGAAGAACGGGTGAAGAGTGGTTTATTGGTGCGGCGATTAATGAAGCCGGTGGAACCTTGCCACTTAAATTAAACTTTTTAAAACCAAATCAAACTTATTTAGCCAAAATTTATGCAGATGCGCCCAATACCCATTACATAACTAATCGTGAGGCTTATGAAGTTATTACGCGTGAAGTAACTCAAAGTGATGTGTTAAAAATGCACTTAGCGCCAGGCGGTGGTCAAGCGATTTGGTTAAAGCCGATTAAAAAAGGAAAATAAAATGAAATTAAAACTTAGTCTAAGTATCTTGGCCTGTGCCACCACCTTTATGATGGGTTGCACATCCCTTTCAGAGCCTGAACCAGTTAAAAAGCCTAACGTATTGATAATTTTAGTTGATGATCTCGGCTGGGCAGATGTTGCTACATACAACCCAAAAACTAATTATTCAACGCCAAATATGGATAAATTAGCCGCTGAAGGTATGAAGTTTACCGATGGTTACGCTGCGAGCCCGATTTGCAGTCCAACCCGAGCGGCTTTGATAACGGGTTTGCACCCCACTAGAATGGGAACAACTGACTTCTTTCGAAATAGACTTAAGAAAAATAAAATTAGAGAAGGCAAATTTAAACCTGCACCATTTAATGAAAGTCTACCGGAAAACCATGACACCATTGCCAATGTGTTAAATAAAGAAGGTTACGATACAGCATTTCTTGGCAAGTGGCATTTAGGACAAACAGAGCAAGAGTGGCCTGAGTATTATGGATTTGACGTTAATGTTGGCGGTCATGTTGCTGGTAGCCCAATGGGCGGATATTTTTCACCATATATAAACCCGCGTTTAGAAAGCGGACCAAAAGGTGAATATCTAACAGATCGTTTAACATCAGAAGCAATTAACCTACTCGGTAATTACGCGCAGACCGACAAGCCATTTTTTATGTTGATGTCGTATTATTCGGTTCATACTAAATTAGCAGCGCCTAAAGACTTGGTTGAAAAATATGAAGCCAAATTTGCTGGCACTGATCCAAAATCTGAATTTGCAGAAATCGAACAAATTTGGCCTAATAAAAAAGCCAGATTAAATCGCGTGTCTCAAACACATCCAACATACGCCTCTATGGTTGAAAAAGTCGATGAGAATATTGGACGTATCGTTAACGAACTAGACAAACAGAATTTACAGGACGACACGATTGTCATCTTACTTTCAGACAATGGTGGCTTGTCTACATCTGAAGGTAGACCAACATCTAACTTGCCACTAAATGGCGGAAAAGGTTGGTTATATGAAGGCGGTATACGAGTCCCATTTGTAATTCGAGTCCCAGGCAGTGCATCTAACGGTAAAACCAGTAACGTTCCAGTTACGATGATGGATATCTCGGCAACGATTTACGCAATGTTAGGTATCGATGAAGACAAGCTTCCAAAGTCGGACGGTGAAAGCTTAAAACCTATTTTGGCATTGGAAAATGGCCTTGAAAACAGACCGTTATTTTTCCATTACCCGCATTACTCAAACCAAGGTGGTTTCCCTGGAGCTGCTGTTCGTTTAGGAAAGTGGAAATTATTGGAGCGCTTTGAGGATGGCCAAGTGCAACTATTTAACTTAGCCGAAGATATTGGCGAAAACCGTGATTTGGCGAAGAATTATCCCGAAAAGGTTGAAGAGCTTCGTAAAGTATTACATCAGTGGTACAAAGATCAAGACGCAGAGTTTTTGAGAAGTAACCCGAACAAACCACAGTTTGGTGAACCTTGGAAACCAGTTGGTTAAAGAAAAGCGAGATATTTAATAATGAAATTACTATCAGCAGCGATAGCTTCAGTCACATTAGTAGGCGCTTTGGCATTACAAGCTTGCAGTACAACGGATGTTGCTCTGCCACAAAAGGTAACAGTCACACACTCAGCGTTAACTGGAATTGGCGTTGAAGCTGGGGTAATGCGACGTGATCCAAGTGATGTTATCAAGGTTGATAACATTTACTACGTTTGGTATTCAAAGGGAAAGATTTCCACTGGATATGATGCAACCGTTTGGTACGCTACGTCCCTTGATGGTCATAATTGGGTTGAGCAGGGCGAAGCATTAGCAAAAGGGAAAAAAGGAAGCTGGGAAGGTGAAAGCGTATTCACGCCCAATATCCTTGTTGCAGAAGGTAAGTACTGGCTTTTTTATACCGGTACGTCTAAACCTTATAAACGCCCATTTAGTCCTGATTCAAAGATTGGCTTGGCGGTATCCGACTCGCCATATGGTCCTTGGGAGCGTGTTTCCAATCAACCAATCTTAAAAAATAGCGACACCAAGAGTGATTTCGATAGTCATTTGATTGACGATGCAAGCCTACTCGTTAAAGATGGAAAATATTGGCTGTATTATAAAGGCCGTCAGTTAGGGAAAAGCCCAAAAGAAACACAAATGGGGTTAGCCATAGCGGATAAACCACAAGGCCCATATATCAAGGTTTCAAATACGCCAGTCATCCCTGGCAATCATGAAGTCTTTGTTTGGCCACAAGGTAATGGTGTTGCGGCAATGATAGGAGATCGAGCGCCTGCCAATATCCAGCATTCAATAATGTTTGCTGAAGATGGTATTAATTTCACTCGTGTCTCCGACGTCATCGGTTATCCATGGGCTGCCGGTGGTTATCGACCTGAGGCATTTACCGACAGTAATAAAGGTGGCTTGCCTCAATGGGGTGTTGAAATTGGTAAAGCTAAAAAGCAATTACCTTTCATTCATCGATTCGATATCATTCAAAATTGATAGACTGTATAAGCATGCCGACAGCCTCGGCATGCTTATAATTTTACCGTCTCATAATTATTCAAAACAGCGCCTGACACAGGTCACATACCACTTTATTTTCATCAAACATCCACTGACTGACATATTCAATTCCTAGCAGTAAACTTAAATTTGTTGACATTAAATCAATGATCTCATAACCTGTATTTTATATTTAAAAATACAATTTGTAGTGGAGCGCTGTAAGCCTCACTTTAGTTCATTCGATGCAAAATGTTCAAATGACGGTTGGAAATCAATTGATATGAAATCATTAAGAAGTTTATCTATGTTATTTGGGATCGCATTTTTAGCGTCCTGTTCAAACACTCAAGAAACAAATACTCAGGAAGATCCCGATAAGGCGGAATTTCCGAATATCATATATATCCTCGCGGATGACGCCGGAGTTGGAGATGTCTCAAGTTATAACCCGCAGTCAAAGATCCCAACGCCAAATTTGGATGAACTGGCAGCGCAAGGGATTAGGTTTACCGACGCGCATTCTCCTTCGTCGGTTTGTACACCAACTCGGTATAGTGTATTAACCGGTCGCTATTCTTGGCGCAGTCGTCTTAAAAAAGGGGTTTTATTTGGTTATGGAACAGCCTTAATTGAAGATGGTCGTGAAACCGTAGCATCGGTATTAAAATCGAGCGGCTATAACACGGCTGGTATCGGTAAATGGCATATTGGTTTGGGCAGTGGTAAAAAAACAGATTATAGTAAACCATTAACACCTGGGCCAATTGATAACGGCTTTGATTATTACTACGGGATCCCTGCGTCATTAGACATGGACCCTTATGTTTATTTTGAAAACGACAAGTTGGTTCAGCCTGCAACATTAAAAACCGGCAAACATGGCCTTCCGCGCGGTGTTGGTGGTGGTGAAGAGTTTTGGCGTGGCGGCGAAATCGCTAAAGACTTTAAGCATATCGAGGTGTTACCAAACATAGTTAAACGAGCAGAAGACTATATTGTTGAACAAAAAAATAGCAAAAAGCCATTTTTTCTATATTTGCCGTTACCTGCACCGCACCAACCATGGTTACCAACCGCTGAATTTAAAGGAAAAAGCCAAGCCGGCGCTTATGGTGACTTCATGGTCCAAGTCGATAGTGTTGTGGGCCAAATCGTAAGAGCAACGGAAAAAGCGGGTTTAACTAAGAATACACTTATTATATTCACCAGCGACAACGCTTCACATTGGTATCAGCGTGACATCGACGAACATGGACACCGTGCTAATTTAAATTACCGCGGCCATAAGGGCGACATTTATGAAGGTGGCCATCGTGTTCCATTTATTGCCAAATGGCCTAATAAAATCCCTAGCAATCAAGTGTCTGATGAACTGATATCTCTGACTGATTTGATGGCGACGGCCGCAGCGATTACAAATACAACGTTACCAGCAAACGCCGGTGAAGATAGTGTTAACATATTGCCTGTGTTGACGCAGCAAAATGCCAACATACCTCCTAGACAAACAACCATTACACATTCGGTAGATGGCACGTTTTCAATCCGTCTAGGGGCTTGGAAGTTAATCGATGCGCCACATTCAGGTGGGTTTAATAAAGGGAAGTTGAGTCAATATACAGATATGCCGCAGGTGCAATTATATAATTTGGACTCTGATCCTTCAGAATCAAATAATGTTTACGATAAATATCCAGCAAAGGTAACAGAGATGTTGACCCTGTTAGCTAAAATTAAACAGCAGAGCAGTTAGGTTCATATCGTGATGATAATATAGGTCAGGTTTATTTCTGCACTCATTACCTCTACGCTTAAAGAGTGGTACTGAATTATTCAGTGTCACTCTATTTTTAACAATCAATAACATTTCATAATACGCCCCATTACTGTATTTTTGTGTCTTATTAGACACTATAAAGTCCCTTTTTTAACACTATTTGGTATTCACTAAATAGCTTATCTTTATTTTTGTTTAACAAATTTTACGTTTTTTAGCGTCGACTTTTGTCTAATATGGGTAGTTATTAAAAGGGTCTTCCATAATGAATTTATTTACTAAATATCGCTTCGTATTATTTGTTTTAGCGATTATTTCTTCACACATTAATGCAGCACGTTTACATATTGATTTAAACCAAAACTGGAAATTTTCTTTATCCGGCAGTGACGCTGCAACATCACCAACGTTTGACGATAGGGATTGGAAGACAGTAAATGTGCCACACGACTGGGCATTTAATAAAGGGATCAGTATTGACGGCCAACAAGGTGACAAAGGCGGTTATTTTGACGGTGGTTTAGGTTGGTATCGTCAATCATTCGACGTCAGTAAATCCTGGTTAGATAAGCGTGTTGTGATTGATTTCGAAGGCGTTTACATGAACAGTGAAGTTTGGATAAACGGTCACTATCTTGGTAAAAAAGCCTATGGCTATATTTCGTTTCAATACGACATTGGTCAATATTTAACAGCGGGCACTAACCATATTGCCGTGCGCGTTGACAACTTGAAAGAGCCTTCTGCTCGTTGGTATCACCCAGCAGGTATCTATGCACCTGTCTCCCTAACAGTAATGGATGCTCAATCTTATGTTCAAAATAATGGTGTCTATGTCACCACGTCGTTAAACAAAGATAAGTCAGCACAAGCGACGGTAAAACTGGAATACGCTAATACCCGAAATGAATCTTTGTATGTTGAGTCTAAAATTGTCGACCAAACGGGCAAGCCAGTATTAGTTGAGAATAATCCATTACCAGCTTGTACTTCAGAAAACTGTTCAACAACGTCACAGTTAACTTTATATAAACCAAAGTTATGGGACACAGAAACGCCTAATCTTTATACCTTGAGTACAACCATTCGTAGCTCCGATAAAGTTTATGACACGGTGGATACTCGATTTGGTATTCGCACGATTAAATGGGATACAAAAACCGGGTTTTGGTTAAACGACAAGGTGACCAAACTTAAAGGCGTGAGTGAGCATTGGGAAGGTGGCCCGGTAGGTGGCGCTTGGACTAAGCCATTGTTGCGTTGGAAGTTAGCATTATTTAAAGAAATGGGCGTCAATGCAATCCGTACAGCCCACAATCCATATCCACCAATTTTTTATGAATTGTGTGATGAAATGGGCATCTTGGTCATGGATGAAGTGTTCGATGGCTGGAGTAAAAAGGCACCGTTTGACTATGGTCAGCAGGCGTTTAAAGACGATTGGAAAACAGATCTAACAGAATGGGTTAGTCGTAACAGAAACCACCCATCGATTATCCTTTACAGCGTAGGTAATGAAACTCGAGGCGATGAAATTGCTGAGAAATTAGTAAACGAAATGCACAAACTCGATCCAACTCGCCCTGTGACTTCAGGCCACAGTGCGTCAAGTAAAATGGACGTGTTTGGAGTAAACGGCGGCAGTGAAAAAACACAATTTTTCGAAAATTCACGACCGGATCTACCTTTTATTGCGACTGAAGCACCACACACTTGGCAAACACGCGGATATTACCGCTCTCAAACGTGGTTACGAGACGGCAATCATTCGAAACGACAAGGCATTTTCCCGTTACCTGATTTAGCCGAGGAAGAAATCTTCACTTACGAATGGGCAGATCCAAGTACATGGAGAAACCCAAAGCAGCATTTTAATTCGTCATATGACAACGCAACGGTAAGAATATCAGCCCGTAAAAACTGGGAGTTAATGCGCGATTTACCTTGGTTTAGCGGACATTTCCGTTGGACTGGTTTTGACTATTATGGTGAAGCGGGTTATGTCCACGGTGGCTGGCCGTTCCGTTTATTTATGGGTGGCGCGTTAGACGTAGCCGGATTTGAAAAAGATCTGTTCTATTTCTACAAGAGCCAATGGACCGACGAACCTTTTGTACATTTATTACCGCATTGGACTCATCCGCGAATGGCAGCAGCAACGAAGATCCCTGTTTGGGCTTATTCTAACTGTGAAGAAGTTGAGCTATTTATTAACGGAAAATCGTTAGGTCGTGATTCGTTAGGAACTAAATGGGACGAAATGCAAGCCGAGTGGATGGTACCTTGGCAAGAAGGCACACTAAGCGCTAATTGTTTAGTTGATGGTCAAGTCAAAGCAAGCACTCAGCAGGTTACAGCAAACGCCCCAAGCCGTTTACAACTAACACTTGAAGACCGCTTTGTTCAACCTGAAACAGGCAGCGCAATAATCACCGCTGAACTGCTAGATGAAAAAGGAACCTTCTATCCATATGGCGAAAACAAGGTTTACTTCCATTTAGTGGGAGACGCCGAGATCCGTTCACTAGAAAACGGTGATCCAGTTGATACGTCAAAAAATGTCGGCGTAGATAATCGTAAAGCTTTTATGGGAGCGACTCGAGCGTTTATTGATATTGATAACGGTGCAACTAATGTGTCTATGATCAGTGCCGCGATTATCGGAGATAAGCAGTTATATTCATCAGACTTAATTAACATTGATGTGGCCACACTAAATATCAAAGGCAAGGCGGCTAAAGTTAGCATTGACGTGTTTTACACAACTGACGGTTCTATACCGTCAAAGCGCAGTCAAAAATATTCAGGCGCATTTAAAGTAAAACCAAACACGTTAGTTCAAGCGGTTGTTTATATTGACGGTAAAGCATTATTTACGATGAAAGAAGCGTTTGCAGATGGTTCAGGTTTGTATTGGGGAAAAACGGGCTCCAGCGCACAAGTCGAAAATTCACGTGCGATGCCTGCTAAAGATGCATTACTTAAAGGAGCTGCAAAACGTGCTACTCACGTTGATTTTCAAGCCAGTGAAGGTTCTATTACTTGGTATCAGGAAAACGACGGCGAATACGGTATGAATGAATTGGCCATCGAATACGCATCAAATGATAAAGAAAGCGACCGCGAGATGTTACTTATCGTAAATGGTAAAAAGATTGCGAAGCTGAAATTTCCTAAAACAGGGAAATGGCAAGGCAAGTGGGCAACAGTCACGGTTGACGCACCACTTGGTGCCGGAGCTAATTACATTGAATTAAAAACAACGGGTAGCAGTGGCCCTAATATTAAGTCACTAAGTATTACGGCAAAGGATGACGAATAAATGGATTTTGCAGACTACTCAAACGTTGTTTTGAGTAAGCCTTTAAATTACAAGTCTTTGGCTCACAAGCTCAGGTTGATGTCGAAATTGGTTAAAGTTTTTGTAATAACCATGATTGTTATCTTTGCTACAGGTTGCAAGTTAACTGACGATGCAAAGGGACCTAAGAGCGACAATGGCGAAATTGCTACCGTTGCTCCCGGTCAATTTAAACTGTTGGCAAATAACGCAGATGTTGTGGGGGCGCTCAAAACAGCTCAACATGTGGACTTTAAAGGAAGAGAAGGCTCAGTAACATGGAAGTTAAAAAATGTTGGTGAAACTGGTCACTATGACTTGAGGTTCTTATACGCTTTAAATGACCCCAAAAAACAACGAAATATGGATCTTTACATCAATGATGAAATTGTAACCTTAGTTCGTTTTTCAAATACGGGCAGTTGGCATTACAAATGGGAAAAAGCCCAGGTAATCGTTAAGGTGAATAGTGGCATTAATACCATTAAATTAGTGAGTAAAGGAAATAGTGCACCTAACCTAAAAGCGCTAATTATTTCGGGCTGATGACAAGCTTTAATATCGCCCAACTTCCTGTTGGGCTTTGTTTTTCAACGCCAATATTCTTCCGTATTTTTTCTATCTTTTAGCTAAGTGATCACATAACTTTGATTTGTAATCTAAAACTGTCATTCCAGAACATATAAATATCAAGCAACACCTGATCCAGTTCAGTGATTGGTATAAGTGCTTTCTTTTACTATTAATTTTCTTAAATATTAGTTCCTTCAATTTGATTAATTTTTGAGGGTTTGGCGCGACAGACTTGTTTACTTTATATCTAACCGTGGATAAACGACCACTCGAAATTATTGGTAGAGCGACTCAATTAAAATAGTTTTGATAACAAAACTTTCAGTGGCAACTTCAAAAGCGAATTTATAATTATGAATATCAAGCAAGGCGTTTTAAAAAAGGGACTTTCTAACATTGCCGTTATTTTAATTGGCGCGCTAAGTTTTTATAGTCTGCATGCGCAATCAGCTATTGAATTGCATGCGGGTGAGTTAAAGCAAAAAATTGATATTGTCGGTGGAGACATGGAACGCTCGGCAAATTTTTTGTTACAAGCTAGCAACCCAGACGAAATCATCGATTGGTATTTTTCAGACATGGTGATGCCTTATATGAGGGTGGTGTTTGATAAAAAACAAGAATTGATTGAAGGCGCTCCCAATTTTGGTTTTTACAGCAAACAAATTGAAGTGATGCAAAAAATTAAAGCGGTGAATCCAGACGTAAAATTTTGGGCGACATTAAAAACCGACTATGACGGTTACGGCAAAAATAACAATATGCCGGACTGGATTTATACTGGGAATGGTTATAACGGTGGGAGCTATAATTCAACACTTTTTAAAGCCGACAAATATGCGGGCTTTCTCGCCGACTACTTAAAACTTATGCATGAAAGTGGCGTTAAAATTGACATTATATCGGTATCTAAAGAATGGATGCAGGTAATGCCGGCACGGAATGAATACAACACGATTAATCAGTTGAAACAGCTGTTAGCAACGGAAGCCTACAAAGGTGTACCGGTTCCTGAATTTAATGGCCCTGCGGCGTGGGGGGTAAAACAAGCCAAAAATTTTGTGGTGGATGTCAGCAATAATGGCTATCAGGCAAATTACTCTGGCTTTTCGGCACACACTTATGACAAGCCGACAGAAGCGAATTGGTTGGATTTAATTACTGCCGCGTCTGCGATTAATAAACCGGTATATAATGAAGAATCCAATGCCGCTGGTGGCGGGCCTTTGTGGGGCGAAGAACCTACGATAGGTGGAGTCATCAATATCTATACGGGTAAAACAGAATCATATCGGGCTGGATTACGGGGCGAGTTGTTCTTTGAAATTTGGTCAAGAGGGATCACCAAAGAAACGCGCGCCGTTTATTTTACCAAAGGACAAAAGGGCAATCGCCTCCGTGGTTATTGGTTAATAAAAGCGTTTATTGATGGTGTGTATAACAAACATTATATCGCTCACACAACACCGCAAGAATTGTCTGACATTAAAGTGATGGCGTTTTCTGACGATGAATATATCACCGCTTATGTGATTAATGCGTCTACAACAAATGCGTTTACCAACTTGCCAATTACGCTTAATGATAAAGTTATTACCAGTAATACAATAGTCGCTCAAACCTGGAGCGAGGACACACCTAAAATGGGCGTTGTTAGTGGTATAACAAAAACCTCAAGTAATTCTTTTTCAGTAAATGTCGCTCCTTCGAGTTTAGTCATCTATAAGTTCAGAATTGGTGGTAATGCGACAATTAATCTGTCGTTAAATCAAAACGAAATCACGGCAACAGAGCAGTCGTTTAACTTAGATGTCACGGCCAATCAACCGTGGGTCATTACTCAACTCCCTAACTGGCTAACAGTAGATCAACAAAGTGGCGATGCATCAACAACCATTACATTTAACGCGATTGAAAATATGTCGAATGTTGAACGTGCCGCCACTATTTATGTTAACGACGTGCCTTTGCTTGTGGTTCAATCCGGCGGGTATGGCCAAGGTGAGGGGGATGTGAATCTAGACGGTGTTGTTAATGCTGCGGATCTTGAATCTTTTAGAGCGGTTTATGGCCTGAGTAATACCGACAAAAACTACCTGCTAAGTGCTGATCTCGATGTTGATGGCAAGATCACAAAGCGGGATTACAGCCAACTCTACGCAATTTTCTTACAACAATAATTAAAAAGTTGTCGCTAGGTGAGAATACATAATGGCGGCGCTTTTAAAATTAAAAAAAAGGTTGTCTTCATGACACATACAACACTCGTAGGTAGCCGTCTAAAGCAGGCTTGTTGTCGCTTTATCATAATCTGCATGAGCTTAATACCTGCTGCCCAAGCTAGCGTAACATTGGATGTATTATCGGATGATATACAGGTCGGAGATTACTTTTTAGTAAATGTTATTTTAGAAAATACTGAACATAAATCCATTTCTTCATTTGCATTTGATTATAACGACGCTGCATTGCAGCAACTTGAATTTACTGGGGATGAGTTGACCGAACCGAGATTTTCTCGTATTGAAGAATACGCTACGGTAGATAACTTAGTTATCAGCCCTGAGCGAGTTAATGAGCAAAATACCCTGCTGGCGACACTGAAATTTTATGCCCATAGCACAGGAAAGGTTACATTATCTTTGCTTGGTAACGACGGTGAGTTGTCTGGTGTATTTTTTACTGATCTTACTTATGAATCAATTGACGCCAATGTCAGCTTCGTTGTGAATGACAAAGTTGAATCTTTACCTGATACCGACAACAGCTCCGGCGGATCATTAACTGGCTTGCTGATATTGTGCCTATTTGGTGTACGTATAGTGCGTGCGCGTTATTGACAAAACTAGGCACTGTAACTTAGAAGCAGTGTCTTGCCCCTAACCTTGAACTCATATTTGTTAACGTCTATTCATTTTAATCAAACGCGATATCTCGCCAGCATCAAAAGTATGTCCTAAAACTGTCGTCAAGCTAGGTTTACTATTGGATCTTAAACGACTTGAAAGTTTCCACGGTTTTACTGAATTGGCATAAGGTCCGTTTTTATAAACGTTGTTATAAAGGTTGTTATAAAGGTTTTTTTTGCAGGTTCTGCGTTGACTAATTTGCGTCGAGCATTGATTGTTCAGGAAGTGTGTTTGTAAATCATTGGTAAATTAGACAGTGGGGAGGCGGCAACACGAACACATTGGTTAATGTTGCCTTTGACCCGTTATTGGGATATTTCTATTACAAATTCGGCTGTGCCAGGGCAACCGTTTGCGGGCGTATAGGTCGCCGTATAAGTCCCTGCTTGGTCTAACTGTAGATTTGATATTTGGATCTGGCGTTCTGAGCTACTAAACCCTTTTGGTCCAGACCAAGACCAAGTGCCACTGTGGGGTTGTGGCCCTAAATCAATCGTATCGCCTACTTTGACCGTTACCGAGGTGACTTTTTGCCAAGTCCCTTCGTTTACCCTTATATAAGGCGTTACAGTCGATGGCGTGCATTCTCCTTCAACAAGCTTTGTTTCAAAAACTGCGCTGCTACTGCATCCTAATGGCGTAGTTAACGTCGCCGTGTATTGTCCTTGCTGTGCTTCACTTGCATCAGCGAATGACAATTGACGAACTTCTATGGCTTTAAAGTCATTAGGACCAGTCCACTGCCAACGACCAACATCTGGTGACGTTGGGCCAATTTGAAAGGTATCACCGTTTCTATATTCAAGTTCGTAGGTCGATTGCCACTTTCCTGCAATGAACATTTTAGGTTCAATTGTTGGCGTGTCACTACAGGCTATATTCACATCAAACTCTAGTTTGGCACGGCACCCAGCGTCGCTCGTGAAGTGAGCGGTATATTGCCCAGCGTGTTTTAATTTCGCCGTTGCAATTGCTAAGTAATCCTGTGTTGCATCAATGTAACCCGGTCCTGTCCAATGCCAGTCCCCCGATGTTTGAGAAAGTGGAGTTATATTCAGTTTATCCCCTGTATTTAAATAGATGCTTGTTTGGCTGTCGACCCGGCTTTCTTGGTTTATTTGATACTCAAAACTGAGTTCAGGATCGACTTTACAATCTACAGCCAATTCAGTAGTGATTGCGCTAGTATTGCCATCGCTGTCACTAAAAGTTGCCTGATAATAACCCGCCATCTCAGGCGTAATATTAGACAGTTGAATATGAGCTTGATCGGCGCTGAAGATATTTGGACCATTCCAATGCCATGTGCCCGTTGCAGTCGATTTGGGTTCAAACTCAACGGAATCCCCCGCTTCAATAACAGCGACCGCTTGGTTATTCATCTCAGTAAATTCACTGTCGTCAGTTTTGACAAACTGAGTAAGAGGGTATTGCGGCTTAATGATAAATAGGTTGAGGCTGTTCAGGTCGATATCTGCCGTGAATTTACCGTCTTGTTGTAGCTCGATTGTCGATGCTAGGCCTTCAATCGCTGTAGATTCTTGCCAAACCCTGTGTTGAACCGTCATACCTGTTTTCAAATTGAGTTGGTCAATAACAAATTCAACTTCGTCTTGAGCGTCGTTTTGGTTGTTGATAACCCATAGGGCCAAACTATCACCTTTTATAAACGCCATCGTGCTTAAGGAATCAAGGTTGGTGGTTAACGTAGAAACATACTTACTGTCGACAGCATTGTTTGCAAAATGTTTCATCAGGTAATAAGAGCGCATTCTTCGGCCGTCGGTGCCTTTGTTAAAAAAGATCGGTTTTGCAAAATATTTGTTCGTTTGGATCTCATTATAACCACGAGGCCATAATTCAAAAATGGCTTCGCCTTGCAGGCCCGCGCTATACATCTCGGTTTTTGCCGCATAGGTGCCTAGTGCATAGTTAAAATCAGATTCATATATTGTCTGTCCACCACCGCCATGACCTGATTCTTCGTTATAGGCAAATTTTCCAGCGTCGTTGGCGGCTTGTATAAAATCACCCCAACTTTTTGTTTCCCCTGACCAGTAATTATGTGAACTGTACCCTGCAACATATTGGTTAATACCTTTTGCTTGGTAGTTACCAATGAGTTTAATGCCATTGCTTAACGACCAAGTACCAGCATCGATTATGAGTGGCATGGCAATATTTCTAGCGGTTAAGGCATCCTGCAACGTCTCTATCGCCACTTTTGCACGATCAACGGTAATCACCCCTACATATTCTTTTGATGTTGCTATATAGCTTACTGGCACGCCAGATTGCGACATATATTCAACATAATCGGCGAGAAAAAGGCCATACTTCACAGCGTCAAATGAACGGCTTCCGGTATTTTCTGAATCTAGGTAGGCATAATCGTAAATCCAAGTTGGTAGATTATTCCGATTCCCCTGGCTATAGCCGTGGTAATCTGACTCCAGTGTGGCAAAAAACTTTATATTGGGGTTTTCCAATTTTATCAATTGCATTGCTTTGACGGCATTATCGTAAATTGAAAAATCTTTAACGCCCTCAGTCATTTCTTGGTGTTTATCGTAAGCGACACGCCACGTATCAAATTTTATGTCTTTTGCGACCCAACGAATAACTTCTTGTTGATTGTCGACTTGTCCGAAGTTTCTATGACTGCGCTCCATGTCACCTCCCATCATAGAAATGGTTTGATTGATATTGGTGACATCCACCAAAATCCTTTTGGTTTCGCTTGTGCCGCCATTCTCTGAGCCGCCACCGGTATTAGATCCTCCGGTCTCGGTATTGTTTTGTTCATTTTGTTTTGTTGATGAATCTTCTCCGCCGCAGGATATTAAAAATAATATCAAAAGCATCCCTGTTAGTTTTTGTAATAGGTTCATGTAGTAGCCTTTTTTGTTTTTGTTTTTGTTTTTGTTTTTTTATTCAGTGCAGGCGATATGAAGTGCACTTGTTTTGAGTTCGATTTTGGACAATTAGTAAACAAACTTGCGACGTCGAAACCATAAAAAAATGGCAGATATATGCTAATTATCGTGATTAAAATTAAGGCATTTAGGATTGCTGGGCGCTCATTAGACTCCGCGCTAGATTAACGCGAAGCAAGCGGTGAAACTTAGGTGATATTGGAAATGGCATAAACTCGGAATAAAAGACTAAGTGGTCCTATATTCCGAGCTTTATGTCTAATCGTTAAAGAAATTGATGTGGTTAAAGTTCATTAACGAGCGTTTGTAAGTACTGCTTAAATGGTGCCTCATGAGCCGAAATATCACCAAAAGCGTCTTCAAATGTGGCTCTTAATGAAGGGCCAGACGACTTTGAATTTTTCGACGAAATTTCAGTTAAATACGCGGCGAGTTGGTTAGGATAATATTGATATAAATAACGGATTAAAAACGGATAATAGGTTTCCAATTGAGATTTTTCCAACCAAGGTAAACTTGAGCCAGTATACGACACGATTTTGTGAACATTAGGTGCATCTTCTCGGCTCAAAATAGTTTCGATTTTTTTCACCTGTTGTCGATTGTAGTTATTGGTATGTGGACCATATTCTTGGTTTCCCTTGCCGAACTGGAAACTGCTATATAAGCCTCGATAAGCCCATGTAGGTTTACCTTTAACCCGTTTCTCTAAACCGGTAATAAAGCCTGCTAGTCGAGTTCCATTGCGCGCTATTGCCGTACCAGGAAAGTTCTTACCATTTTGCTTCAAAACCAAAATGGCAATCTTGTTTCTTGCCCAGCGAGATTTTTGCATAAACAGTTGCTGTTGCTTTGGTGATTCAAAATAAACCGCCGTCATTTTTTCCTCAAGTTTTGCAGGAGCCATATCAATCGCAATGCTAAAGCTAAGCAGCGACTCATAGCTGTTTTCTAAAATTTTAGAGGCGTTTTTAGCGAATTTTTTAGACTTGCCTACAGCAACAAGAGTCCAGTGTGGTGACTCCACGATTTTTATTTCAGAGCCAAAACTTTGGCTCATTTTCTCTCGTACTTTTTCTGCCAATGGCGCTGATGGTAAACCTTTTGATAATAGCTGTGGTACAAATTGAGTACTATTGTGTCGCAGGTATAGCTTTTCATAACGAGTTTGATAGTCAGCCGTTTTTTCTTTATCTAACGCCAAACCTGCAACATCAGATAACGGTAAAATAAGCTCTTTAGCGTGTTTACCAAATTTATTTTCTTTAAGCTGAATTAAGTCGATATAAACGTTTTCTGCGTCTTTGTCTTTGCCAAGTTGTTTGAGGACAAAAGCGTAGTTTTCTGCAGCAGCAATGCGACTCGGGCTTTGCGCGTCGTACAAAACCTTACTAAGCTCATAAACTTTTTTACCGTGGGGCAAACTCGCTTGCAGGTCGCCAGCTTTGGCAAAATTAGAAAAATTGGTAAAAGCTTGTTGGAAATCTTGTTTGTCATCGGCAGTAGAAAAACCGCTGAAACCTAAAAAAAGGCCGATGGTCAGCGCTTTATATAGTGGTGTTTTTATTTTTGAAATAGTCATTTCTAACTCTTTATTAAGAATGAGCTAGCTTGTCAATATTCAACGTAACAACAGTAAAGTTGAAGTAACTTGTTGGTACCTTTCGTCATCTATATAAGGAACCTAAGAGGAGGTCATTTGCTTCTAGATTACGAGTGAAAGGTATAGAGAATTAACAAACACAGTCTCGATTAAACAAAAAAAAGGCAAGCATTAAATGCTTGCCTTATTATTAATGCTTACTGGAAGCGGTAACTCATACCAAGCGTAAATGTGCGGTCACTGTAGCTCGAACGATTCGTAAGTTGCGGATCGATATTGTAGCTATGTGAAACAGTCTTAAGTAGATTGTTGATGTTAAATTGAACCTTAAGATTTTTTGTAATCTTATAAGATGACGAGAAGTCAGCACGGACTACATCATCAAAGTACTTAGGCCAATTTAGTTCACCGGCATTGTAATATTCACTACGATAGTTACCCGCTAAACGCATATTTAATGGGCCTTTGTCGTAAAATATTGATATGTTTCCTGAGTGCTCCGACATGTTTGAAATCGGTAGCAGAACCGTATGGTCTAATAACTCAAATCCATTTGGAAGTGGGCCATCGTCACCTAGTGCAGCTAGCTGGTCAAAAATATCACGTTGACCGACAAAGTCAGTTGGAATTTCTTGGCCAACAAGGTTGACTGGAATGCCCTGCATGGTCGATAAATCAAGCTCTTCTTCAGTTGCAGAGTCGATAAATGTCGGCGCTGGACGAGTTCCTTCAGTATATGTGTAGTTTAAAGAGAAGCCTAAACCACTCCACGCACCTGGTAAAAAGTCTAACCACTGAGTATAACCTAACTCGATACCTTTACGTGTTGTACCTTCACCATTAAACGCACTGCGTATACGCCATAATTCAAAACCAGGTTGTGTTGATAAGTCTTCACCTAACAAGTAGCCGCCATTACCATCTTGGCCAATAACTTCACTTCCTGGTGTTGCAGGAACCGCTAAAATACCACGTTTTGTAACTAAGTCAGCTTGTACGTTGCGATAGAAGAACGCTAAGCTCGCCATGTTGCCTTTGCCCCAATAACGCTCAAAGCTTAAATCTACATTATCAGACGTTTGTGCTGTTAGTTCGATATTACCAATGTTAGTGCTACCAGAGCGGATACCTGGACAACTGTCAACGGTACCGTTGTAGTTGTTTTGTATTGCATATTGCTGCGCAATTTGAAGCTCTTGTTCAGCTTGAGTTAGATTCGGGTTTGGAACACCATAGTTATAAACTCCAAACGGGTCTTGTGGGTCAAAAACCGCACAACCTTGGAAGTTGTTTAACTGTGCTACTGGTAATAGTTTTCCTAACGCAGGTCTAACCATGGTTCTTGCGGCGGCTAAGCGCACTAAACCATAATCTTCATGTGCGAAGGCGATATTCATGCTAGGTAGATAGTTGTCGTAGGTATTTTCCAACTCTACTTTTGCTGGATTACCTTCGGCATCAAGGGCATTGTAAGTTTCAGAACTTACCTTTGTTCTTACTGCACGTACACCGATATTACCGCGGAATGTGACTGAGCTAGATACATCACCGTTGAAATTACCCATTACGTATAACGCAGTGGTGTCTTCTGTCATCGTATAGTTTTCACCTGGGCTTTCTTCGTAACCTTTGTCGTTAAAGCCAGAAATTTCATTCCATAAACTACGATTATCACGATACATGTCTAGGTCGAAAACGGTCCAAGTTGGCACATTACCGGCTTCACTATAAAAACCGTCATGTGTTCCGTTAATGCCAGGATAACGTTCTGCTAATTCAACCGCAGAGATTGGCTCTTCACACGCATCATGAATTGTTTCATCATAACTGTTCGCATGTGGTCCATCTGCGTTGTAAGCCCAACGTGGGTTACAAACGAAGCGGAAACGACTTGCGTTTTCCATTACGTCACGGGCAAAACGGCCACCAAATTCAATTGACTCAAGTACGCCATAGTCAACAAAATAGTCAAAATCGATTTTTGCAGCAGATGTGGTAGGTTCACGTATCCAGCCATCATCACGGAAGTTAGTAACACGCCATGAGCGTAAGTCATTCGGATCCATACCATTTGCTAAAGAAATACCAACCGTTCTAGGGTCCGTTAAATCAACACTCAAGTCAGTACCAGTTTGACGAATAGCGGTTGCCATGTCGGTACCTATTAAGCTTGGGTCATCAACGCGTAAACGGTGATCATTTTGAGTCGTAGGGTTACCATAATAACCATTGTAACCAACGGCGATATAATGACGTTCGTGATCTGACTTCGAGTGTGCAACTTCAGCTTGGATACCTAACGTATCAAAATCCCATTTACCTTTTAAAGCAATTGTAGTTTGAGTCGTGGTGTTGTGGTTCGCTTGGGCTGTACTTCGGTTTAAATTACCAATTGAGCTGTCAAATGCGGTTACTGGATAAACGGTGTCGATAACTCGGCCCATATTATCTGTACGTGTTACTGCTGTACCTGTTTCAACATTGCTGAACGCATATAAGGTACCGTCTTCGCCAAGTTCTTCTGCTGGTAATATCCAGTTTGTTTGAGAAGTAATTTGGAATACGTCTGATGTACCGTGGCTCAATGTATCGTTGTGAACGATATCTAATGTATAAGATGAGCTATCGTTTGGTGCCCATTGAAACGTCGCTGCAATCGCATTTTTTCTATTTTGATTATTACGGTCAATCAGTACATAGCTATTAGGGCGGTATACTGTCGCGTCATCCTCACCACATAGACCTTGTTGGTTGGTTGTTAAACCATTGTTGTCAGTACTGTACATTGGGCAATTGTTTCCCCAACTGGCAAGCCCAACAACATCACCACCACTGTGGTTGTCATTATGCGTTAAATTAATAAGCATACCAAAGTCACCGAAACTAGTGTCGCGCCAGCTATGTGTTCCGATAATATTTATATTTGGATAAACTTCGTCAACTTCATCACCATATTTGGCTTTAGCATTAACGTTTAAAAAGCTATTTTTAACGCTAAGAGGGCGCTTCGTTTTTAAGTTGATTGTCGCACCCAACGAGCCTTCTGTTAACGCGGCTGTTGGTGATTTGATTACTTCTAATGAGTCAATAAGTTCAGATGGAAAATCAGCAAGGTTAACGTCTCGAGAAGGGGCAGTACCTTCACCACCGGCAACACTTCGGCCGTTAAGTTCGATGCGGTTTTGGCTTACACCACGTACCTGGAAAGCACCAGCACTACCATTTTCGCCAAACAGGACCTGAACACCCGTTACACGTTGTAATGATTCAACAACGTTTTCATCGGGGAAGTTACCTACGTCTTCGGCGCTGATAACATCAATTACACTGTTTGCACTTCGTTTTAATTCGCTTGCTCTTAATAAGCTCGATCTAAGTCCTGTGACTTCGATGACCTCAATTTCGTCCTCAAGTTTTTTGGCTTTTTTCGACTTTTTAGCAACTTCAACTTCAGCTTCTGCGTCTTGTTGTTCAGCTGCTTGACCATAGGCTGGATAAATCGCTGCCAGAACCGAAACGGCCACTATCGTTGGTAAAGTTTTCCAAGGCTTTTTCATTGTTGACTCCGTTGTTATTTTGCTCACTAGTATTTTTATTTAATTGGCTAATGTCGCAATTTATTATTTTGGATTAACTGAAAGTGCAACGCAGTAATTTGTAACGTCACTCTTGTCGTTCTATATATAAACAAATCAAAATTAAAAACCCGTAAATAATTCATCAAAAAGCTTTGTTATTTACATAATGCATTAAAGTTGTTTTATATCAGCGTGTAACACGGTGTCGATTAACCACTTGAATTATATCGACAGCGGTATAGAACGGTACAGTTTTAATTAGGTATATATACAAAGGCCACCTACACTCGGTGTAAATGGCCTTTCATGTTTGTTGCTTTAATTGTTGGCATTAAGTTTAAGTGTATTCACTTTCATCTTAATCAACGAACCACTAACCGTCTGTGCTAGGCGTTAGTGGAATTGTAAAGCGGACATACTGTCCAGATAATATTGTCGCTTGAATGATGTTTTTATCATCATTAACCGAAATGTTAGCCGGAGTTTTATTGGTGCCACCGACGCCAAACGTTTGAATTGTAAATACGTCATCAGTCGCTGCTACATCGGTGACAGTTGTTGTTTCACCGTCCTGTAAACGCACCGCTACATGTTGGGATTCACCACTAACATTGGTGAACATTACATATAAAGTGTCACCATCTCTAAAGCTCGTGCCTCTGATATCTTGGCTATAAACTTCAGAGTCCACAACATTACCAGCTGTACTTAAAGAGAAATTATTCATGGCGTGGAATTTTGCATCAGTATTACCACCATTAAACCAACCAAATATTGCGGCATGGCGTTCAAATATAATTCGCTCTACACCAGCATTAATTGCCGCTAGAAGGCTGCCTATACCAGATACGAGCTTTTCGTTAGCATTGGCGCCACCATCAATCCATTTAGAAGATTCAGTAAACCAAAGTGGCGCACTGTCGTTTGTAGCCGCTGTATACATAGCGTCCCAATGTGCACTTTGTTCTCTAGAAGTTAGTGTATCTTCGTCATCAAAGTTTGCCGCGGCAACATCTAACTCAGCAGCAAGCGCAGTGTATATCTCGTCTGCGTCAGTTATATAACCTGATTCAGGTCCAACACGCTTAAGCGTACCGTCATCATCACTAGACATTGCAGTCCATAAGGCTTGATAATCAGAAGCACTTACGTCGTCTTGACTAAACGGTGCTAAATAATCAACTTTTGCCCCGGCTGTTTCTAAATCGGTTAACAGGGTATCTAAGTAAGTTGCATAGTCATTTAAGTCCAAACCATAAATGTTGTCTGGGCAAGTATCACCGCATTTTGCAATTGCAGTATATTTTGCTTCGCCTTCAAGTGACGTATTAATTTCAGACCAAGCGCCGGTTTTTTGAGATACAACAGCCATAATGCTCATGCCTTGTTCTTTGGCATAAACCGCAACTTCTTTAATTTGCTCATACACTGGATCTGTTAGAGGAAGAGTAGCGTGCACTGGGATACGAATAAACTCCATGCGCATCTTGTTTACCATGTGGGTAACAAGTTTTATACCTTGGCCCGTTGCAAACATTTGACCTACAACACCATCAATCGAGCTACCAAAATCAACGTGTTGCGCTTCTTGTTTTGGGAATACGTCAGCTACGATATCAACACCGTCAATAACTGGGATAACGCGCACGGTTTTTTTAACTTCGTCAGCTTCATTGCCGGCCACATCGGTAACATTATAAGTTAAGGTATAAACGCCAATAACGTTAGTATCTACCGTACCTGTAGTCACAATAGCACTTGTAATTGCGGCTTCTTCATCAACATTGTCTGTTGCTGTTACACCTGAATCAGTAAACGTCGTACCTTGGTGTATTGTAACGTCAGCTTCTGCAATCGCAATTACTGGAGCGATATCGTCCGGAACAGCTTCCTCAACGGTAACGGTTCTTGTAATTTCTGTTGCTACATTGCCAGCAGCGTCTGTTACGTTATAAGTCACTGTATAGACGCCTACAGTACTTGTATCAACTGTATTTACCACTGTGATTGCAGAGCTTATGTCGCCATCAACATTGTCTGTCGCGGTCGCGCCTTCATCCGTATAGTTTGTATCTTGACCAATTGTCATGTCGGTACCATTTAAGGTAAGAATTGGCAAAACTGTGTCTGGAACGGTTACGGTTCTGACTGCAACGGCCTCGTTACCGACTGAATCGCTAACGGTATACGTTACGGTGTAAACACCAACAACTGAGGTATCAACGGTACTTACTGAGGTGATTGCGCTGGTAACATCGCCGTCAACATTGTCGACTGCAGTTGCGCCTGCGTCGGTATAAGTATCAAAAATGGTAACTTCAATTTCATCACCGCCAGTAATTGAAATTTCCGGAGCTGAATAATCGACTGCACCTTCTGGTTGAAACACTTTTGTTTCATCATCCGAACCACACCCTGTAAGTGGTATCGTGATAAAACAACTTATTGCGAGAAGTTTGAATTTGTTCATCATACAATATCCTATATTTTATTATTGTTATCGAAGCATGAATAAAAACAAGCTCAACTGATAAAACCGTAAAAATAATCTATAAAAAAACAATTTTAATGTATTTTTACAGATAAAAAGTTTGTGTGTGGGCTTTGATTTTAATCGAAGGGAAAACAGGGGAAAACCAAGGTTTAGTCTTTTACGTAAGTTTACGCTGTTCGATAATCATTAAAAACTCCAATTAAAAGAAAGTTCTAGTCGTTTTTCTACGCATTCCTAATCTATCAAAATACAAAGCTTGAGGACATTTATGGTTAAAAACCACTAGAAACTTTCAATTAAATTTTTTTTAATGCGATTTTTTATTTAACCATTTCACAATAATAGTCGCACCTGGTGCAACAGGAACCGATAGGCTTGTACCGATGTTTGGCATGTCCCTAATATGTGAGAGACTTACAGCGTTTGGTGATGCCTTAGTATTGTCGTCAATAATTTTACCTGTATTGGATTGTAACGCCCAGACCTCTGCTTTAGTTCCAGGTGCGATATCGACATCTTTTATATTTATTTGAGCCGTCGTTGTTTTTGTCTCAGAGGTATTTGTTAACACTACGGCAAAGTTGTTTTTATCTTTGTCAAAACTAGCAGAGGCTAAAATTGCCGGAAATGAGCGTTGTTCATAATGATTCGGCTTACCTGTAACCGACACTTCAACAAAATTGTCGAACATATGTTTGGAAAATACTTCGATTGGCAGAGCGTGAGGACGAATAATACCGTCGTCAGTGACCATTGGCGTATCATTATTCAAAAATAAAGAATGTCCCAACATAGCGGCAACGTCATTACTATGGTTATTAATAACCGTATGCATTATTGCGATTTGGTTAATGTGGTTTTTTGTGTCGTATTCGGTTAGCCAAATTTTCTGGTCCTCTATAGATAACGCGGGGTTAGGGTACTTTTTATACCAAGACATCATTTCATCAATTTTGTGGCTGATATCAATACCGGATAATAAAGAAGGCATAAACTTTTGATGACCACCTCTTTTTAACATATTTGGGTAGTAGTGTTTGGTTAGCCCATCAAAAGGCAAGTTTGCTTTTGCCATTTGCGCGACAAATGATTCTTTTTCAAAACAAGATAGGATCTGAATTGTTGGGTCGACGTCTTTCATCTTTTGATAGTAATCAATAAAACCGGGTTGTCTGCCAGAAAGGTAATCTAAAACAACGTATTGATCTGCGTCGGGGATACGTCCTTGTTGGCCATTACCAAAGGTGATTTTTCCAGATCTCGGTTCCAATACAAAATGTTTATCGGACGCTGTCGACTGGGTGAAATTATCAACACGTTGCCATTTATATCCATTGATTGTCAGCACAAAAGGCTGATCTGGATTAGATAAACTTACGGGGGCAAATTTTACAAAAAGGTTTTGATTAGGTTTACCATTTGTTTTGATTTTTGGCCCTTTCCAGGTGGATTGCGCAGCGGCTCTTTGTTGCTTAAAGTACTTAGTCCCACCATAAATATAGCGTTTGGCATCACCAAAAGGCAACATGCCATTGGTGCCTGACGCAGTGTCTTTTTGCACATTGGCTGCACCGCGTTTAGCGTCCAATTCGTATGGATAAGACCCCCAGTTTAATTCCCAGTTCCCGTAAACTTCGTTGCCTATTTCCCAATATTTTATGCCATAGGGCTTAGGGTGACCATTTTTAGCACGTTCAGCTGCCCAATCTTTGCCACCATTTGGATTGGCACCAACTTCGGCATTCATGTATTCCACCCAGTCTGCTGCGTCTTGTGGGGTTTCGTATCCCCAGGCGACCATGATCACGCCATGTTTAAATGGGGTTTTTTCTAACATTCGACCAAATTCATCAGAGCCAAATTCATTGGTTCGACTTCCTCGGTTATTGCCACTTACATTATCTATTCGGTCTTTTAAAGGCCCTATGGCTCGTTTCCATTTATATAGATTTGCTTCTGAACCGCCTGGAAAACGATAAGATTGAATACCGAGTTTCTCGATCGCTTCCATTTCAATTGGATCATATTCGCCTTGGGCTGTTAATAATCCTTGGCCCCCTTTAGGGTAAATATTGTTTCCGCCATAATACAAAGGGTTTTGACTACCAATGACTTTAGATAAGTCGACATCAACGATTACCTTGTCGTTGGCCATGCTTAATGTTGGTAAAATTGTGGCCAATATCGCCACCGAAATAAATTTTTTGCAAGAGTACGTCATTAATTACCTCTGACTTATTTGAAGTATTAATAACATGTAATCTCCCTGAATTCCGTAAATAAATTAGACACAGCGTGATCCCACAAACATCATCAAAACGCGTCTAAATTCAGTGAACTAAATGGATAAACGTAAGTTTTTGTAACTATTTTTGCGGTTTTTCTTAATAGGCTTTGTTTATATGTCACCAAGTTAAAAAAATAAATAAGACTATGAACAACGTAAAATTATCGAAATTGACGACTGGTGTTTTCTTGTTATTTACGGTCAATATCGCCTGCGCTAAAAGCCCTGAGTGGTTGGACCCTGAAGTTTTTCAGGTAAACAAGGAACCTGTACGGTCGAGTTTTTATGCTTATACAGATAAAAACGACATTAATCTAACGACTCCTTATCAGGCTGATAACTATCAGTTGTTAAATGGCCAATGGAAATTTAACTGGGTTAATCTTCGTGATGAGCGTCCAAAAGATTTCTATCAAGTGGACTTTGATGACTCGGGTTGGATTGACTTCCCAGTGCCGGCTAACTGGCAAATGAACTCTGAGAATAAACGATTTGGCATTGCCAATTACTTAAATCATCCGTGTACGGTTCCTAAGGTGACACCACCTGCGACACCTGATGCTTCTACGCCAGTAGGTTCTTATCGTAAAGAGTTTACCATTCCTGCTTCGTGGGGCGATCGTCAACAGTATATCCATTTAGCCGGGGTTAACTCTGCTTATTATATCTGGGTTAACGGTAAAAAAGTCGGTTACGCTGAAGATACAAAAACGGGTTCTGACTTCGATATTACTCCTTATACAAAAGTCGGTAAAAATACCGTTGCTCTAGAAGTGCACCGTTTTTCTGACGCGACATATTTTGAATGCCAAGACATGTGGCGTGTAAGCGGGATTGAGCGCGACGTGTTCGTATATTCGACACCTAAAACCCATATTAAAGATTATTTTGTTGATTCGACATTAACCGACGACTACAAACACGGTGTCTTTAATTTCAGTGCAAAAATTAAAAATAACGCCACATCTGCAAAATCGGCCTATAAAGTAAAAGTTGAATTGTTAGACGATGATAACGATAGTGTTATTAAGAAAGTGCTTGATGTAAACCCAATTGCGGCAAATCAAACTTCAGAAGTAACCTTCTCTAAAGTTGTTAAGAAAGCAAAGCAATGGAGTGCAGAACTTCCAAATCTATATACGCTAAACTTAACGTTACTTGATGACAAAGGAATGGAAATCGAGTTTGTAGAAGCTCGCGTTGGTTTTAGACGCAGTGAATTAAAAAATGGCACTATCTTAGTAAATGGTAAGCCAATTAAATTTAAAGGTGTCAATCGTCACGAACACGATCCGGTTAGTGGTCATGTTATTTCTCGTGAGTCGATGCGTAAAGACATTGAAATGATGAAACGTGCGAACGTTAACGCGATTCGTAATTCTCATTATCCAAGTGACCCATATTTGTATCACCTTGCTGATGAATATGGCATGTATATCTTAGATGAAGCAAACATTGAGTCTCACGGGCTAGGGGCGTCTAACCAGGCGCCTTACAATCCTAAAAAACACATCGTAAATAAACCAGAATGGACGGGCGCTTACCTTTATCGTGTTGAAAACATGTATGAACGTAGCAAAAACCACGCGTCTGTAGTGATGTTTTCTACCGGTAATGAAACTGGCGATGGCCGAAACATTGAAGCTGGATACGATTGGTTAAAATCTAAAGGCACAAGACCTGTTATTGTTGAACAAGCGCAACAACGTCGTCATACCGATGCTTATGGCCAAATGTATGCAAGCGTTCCGCGTGTTGAATACTACATTAAAAATACGGTAACAACTGACCAACGCCCTCTGATCCTAATTGAGTATGAACATTTGATGGGGAACTCTGGCGGTAACCTTAAAGAATATTGGGACTTGTTTTATTCTCATGATTCGTTACAAGGTGGATTTATTTGGGATTGGGTTGACCAAACTTGGGCATTAAAAGACGAAAAAGGGCAAGCGTTCTGGGGTTACGGTGGTGACATTGAACCTGAAGGAACTCGCAATGATGCCAGCTTCTCTGCTAACGGCATGGTTTACGCTGATCGCACGCCATACCCTTATTATTTTGAAGTTAAAAAAGTATACCAAAACATCGATATCGATTGGCACGATATGGAAGATGAAGAAATAAAAGTCTTCAATAAAAACTATTTCCGTGATTTGTCGAACCGTACTTTACGCTGGCAGTTATTAGAAAACGGAGTTGTTGTCGCTCAAGACGATGGCTTTGATCTAGACGCTAAACCGTTCAAATCTGAAAAAGTCGACCTTGATTTTGATTATGATCTGAAAAAAGGTGCTGAGTACTTTGTTAATTTAGAAATTGTTAATACGAAACCAGAAGGCATTTTACCAGCTGGAACGTTATTAGCGTCAGAGCAATTAGCATTTGCTAAAACGCCAAAAATTACGCCTAAATTAGACGTCACTAATGACGCTCTTAAAGTCAGTGTGAACGAAAAAGTACTCACCGTAACCGGTGACACGTTTGCTGTATCATTTGATAAAAATAATGGCAGCATCAGTTCACTTATTTACCATGGCAAAGAACAGTTTTTACAAAGCTCGACTCCGGACTTCTGGCGTGCGCCTACAGACAACGACTTTGGTGATGGGATGCCGAAAGAAAGTCTTGTATGGCACAAAGCTGCTGAAGGGATCTTCAACAACAGCTTTACTTATAAAATGTCAGGACAAGATGTCATCGTTGAGTTAGAACAATCAATTCCAGCGGTCGAGTCTCGTCAAAAGGTCACTTACACTGTGTCACCTTCAGGTGAAATTCAGGTAAATAACTGGTTTTATGCAGCTGAGCATAAAAAACACCCAGAGATGCCTCGTCTTGGTATGAAGTTCACATTTGATAAATCGATGGACAAAGTTCAGTGGTACGGCCGTGGTCCGATAGAAAACTATTGGGATAGAAAAGAAGCAGCTTACGTTGGTTTGTATGAAGCAACAGTTGATGAGCTATTCACACCATATGTTCGTCCGCAGGAAAGTGGTCATAGAACAGACGTGCGTCATGTCGCTTTATTTAATGACAAAGGTGAAGGGGTTGAGTTTGTATCCGACTATACGATGGGCTTTAATGCGTCGCATTATGACATCAGTGAGTTTTGGTATAAAAAAATGAAGCCACTACGTCAACATCCAAGTGATTTAGTAAAATCGGATTACGTATTTGTTAATATCGATCACCGTCAACGCGGTGTGGGTGGCACCGATTCGTGGCGCTCTACGCCATTGTTTGACTACCAAATACTGTGGGGCGACTACCAATACTCGTTCAGGATCAGACCGATTACCAAATAATAATCGTTTCTAAAGTGCGCTTAAAGCGCACTTTATTTCTAGATTAATTGATTAAGAATAGTTGTAAAAGCAACAAGAATTGAGGAAACAATCAAATGGATAGACGACAGTTAATTAAATATATGGGCTATGGCGCCGGATCATTATTGGCAGCGCCCTTGTTTTCTTGCTCATCTAATGTAAATCCAACGTCGACTCCGGGTTATTTAAACGGGTTTAGCAACACCTTTAGCAACGATCCTAAGCAAGCGAATTTAGAATGGTTTAAAGCCGCTAAATTTGGCATGTTTATTCATTACGGATTGTATTCTTTATTAGGTCGCGGTGAGTGGGTTCAAATTAAAGAGAAAATTCCAGTACTTGAATACCAAAAATTGAAAGACCGTTTTACCGCTGAGAAATTTGACGCCGATTTCATTACTGACTTGGCGTTGCAGGCGGAAATGAAATATATCAATATCACAACGCGTCATCACGATAGTTTCTGCTTATGGAATACCAAAACGACTGACTTTAACAGCGTTAACTCTCCAGCTAGACGCGACTTAGTTGAAGAACTAGCAACAGCTTGTGATAAAAAAGGTCTTGGACTGAGTTTGTATTTTTCCCATGGCCGTGACTGGCGTCACCCTCATGCGGCAAATAATGATAAATGGGGTGGGCATGCTCGTCCACTTTATGACCCGCAGGAGCAATACTATAAATATGGTAAAGAGCATGACCTCAATATTTACATTGAATACATGCACGAACAACTTCGCGAGTTATTAACAAATTACGGCACAATTGCAAACATTTGGTTAGACGGTCACGCGGTTCCAAAAAGCGGTCAAACTGAACTGTTTAGAATGGAAGAAACCTATGACTTAATCCGTAAGTTGCAGCCACAAACGCTGATTTCATACAAAACGGGTTACTTAGGAACAGAAGATTTTTATGCGCCGGAAATTCATTGGTTGCAAAACCGTCCAGAAGTCACAAAACAAATGTTGGAATCTGGCAAGCATATTGAAATTTGTGCCCATATTGCAGGCTGGGGATACACCAAAAAACACGATGGAAAACACCCAGGCGTTAACGCGATTTTAGATAAACTAAAAGTAGCCAAAGAACACAATAATGGTAACTTATTGTTAAACCTTGCACCTCGTCCAAATGGCGAATTTGATAAACAAGATATCGCTTCACTACAACAAGTGGGTGAGTATATTCGTAAACACGGTTTTTAACCTTTCCCAACCTTTTAAAGGCAAAGTTGTAAATACTTTGCTTTTTTTTTGAAATTTTTTAATCATTTAATGTTCTGATTTTAAACAAGAAAAGACTTGGATGCCGCGCAAGAAGACAAAACAAAATGAAAAAACCGTAAAAAAAATTAAATTATTTTTACGGTTTTTTTATGGTGCGTATGTTATCAATTTAGCAGTGCTAAAAATTGGCAACTAGATAAGCTAGAAATCAGTTTTTTGAATGCGCAACAGGGTAAGTCCGAAAAAATAATAAAATTCAATGATAAAAAGTAGCCTAAATTTACGGCTTTTGATATCGGACTTTGTTTTTAATAGTACCTAACGGGTATCTCCAAACGCTATTTCATTAGGTTTGGAAACTTGGGGGAGTGTCTGTTTTGACGAGAAGCAGCAGTAGAGAAAGTGGTTGGACAAAACTAACCAGCGTATTTATCGAGAACAACCTGTTTCTGCGCAATTATCTAAAACGATTTTTGCACAGTGAACAAGATATTGAGGATGTTGTTCAAGAGGTGTATATCAAAGCAGCTAAAGCGGAAAGTGAACGCACAGAAGAGCTGGAACACCCAAAAGCGTTTTTATTTACTATTGCTAAGAACTTAGCGATTAATGAGTTAAACCATAAGTCGCATAAACGGACAAGTTATATACAAGATTGCATGGATCACATTAATGAAGATGAAGCACATAGTGCGGAGGCTGAAAATGTCGCCATGGAGTCATTAGGAATTCATTGTGAAGCAATATCAAATTTACCTGAAAAGGGGCGGTTGGTGTATTTATTAAAAAGGGTGCATGGCTTGAAGCACCAAGAAATCGCTGATCGATTGCAGATTTCACTCAGCAGTGTTGAAAAACATTTGAGTATGGCATTGGTTTATTGCAGTGAGTATATTAGAAAACAGGACGTCGATACTCCGATTAGAGATCGAAAAAGTCCATTAAAGCAAGTTCGAGGAAATGAATAATGGTTAAGAAAATCGTTGAATTTCCTGATCAAAATGTGATTGAGCAGGAAGCCGCCGAATGGTTGGTCGCGTTGGATCGCGATGAAAAACCAAGCGCAAAATTGTTGGCTGACTTAACTGACTGGATGGCGCGTAGTAAAGCACACCGCGGCACGTTAATTAAGCTAAATCAATTTATGTCTGATACGTCGCTAACTGATCTAATGGTTCCATTGGAGCATACGGCGCACCAGACAGCGTCTAGTCCTGTGGTAGAAAAAACTTCTTGGTTTGACAAGTTGTTTGCTTGGCCTGTAATGGGTGGCGCATTGGCGAGTTTTGTTGGGGTCATGATGATAGTCTTTATGACAACTCAAACCCCAACTGAGCAGCACCCATATGCAGACACTAATGGCACTTTTATATCTGCTTTAGGTCAACAGCGTAACTTTACCTTGGCCGACGGTTCGGTTATTACGTTAAATTCTAATAGTAAAGTTAATGTCAGCTTTGATGAAAGCACGCGAGATATCCAATTGGTACGTGGTCAAGCACACTTTGACGTTGCTCATGACAAGCAGATCCCGTTTCGAGTATATGGTGCTCAAGGTCGTGTTGAAGCGGTTGGTACAGCATTTACTGTAAAAGTAAAAGAACAATCGTTAGACGTGTTAGTCACCGAAGGTACAGTCGCAGTTGCTTCAACAGGTAACCCACAATCGTCAGATTTGATTGAAAATATTGAACCAAATTTGGTTGAACTGGGATTATTAACAGCCGGTAAACGAGTTGTAGTAAATACAGTCGCAGAGATTGCTCAGTCATTAAGCGCTGTTAAAGACGCACTTAATGTTGATATTGCCGACATGTCTCGTATGCAAGCATGGCGCGACGGTATGTTAGTCTTTTCTGGTGAAACGCTTGAATATGCCGTCGATGAAATCCGCAACCTAACCGGTTATAAGATTAAGATCGTGGACAGTGAATTAAAATCAATCAAAGTTGCTGGTAGTTTCCAAACTGACGATATTGATTCTATTTTCGCTTCATTGGAGTCTAACTTCCCAATCAGGGTTGCAAAAGTTGGATATCAACAAATAGAGATCATGGCGGCCGACTAATACGCCATTACCGAAGAATGGAAGTCACCCTAATATTTATGTTAGTCGTGACTTCTTTTTTTTTGGCTTTTGGGATATTGTGTGCAACTGCTTTGATCAATGTGTAGTTCAGATTTATTTTGACTTTTTCAATTCAAACCCAAGCTATTTTTCTAGTCTGCGCTGTTCTATACAGCCAAGTTAGCGTTGCTGAAGACGTTCAACCTAAATCATCTATTAATATTCCCGCTTCAAATTTAGTCGATGCCTTAAATAGCTTTGCGAAACAAACGAATCGCGCATTAATTTACCCTTATCATTTAGCAAGCTCACTTTACGTCGACGGCCTCCAGGGCGAATTCAGCGCATCACAAGCATTACAACAATTACTGAAAGACACCCCTCTAAAAGGAACCGTGCGGCCTAGTGGTGTCATCCAGATCACTAAGATTCAACCTGTAGTCGTTGAGGAAAAAGCGCCAGTGGTACTCAAAGGTGAAGTTGAGATTTCACCGGTAGTTGAGGAAATAGAAGTTATCGTCGTTGAAGGTAAAATGTTCGCGATGGACAAGTCGGCCAATTTTAAACGGTTTTCTGATTCTCAAACAGAGCAAATTAGCCAGTCTCAGATTAATCAAATCGCCAAAAGCAATGCCGCAGACGTCGTGCGAAATGTGCCCAGCATATCAACCGATAAAATTTACGGTGGTGGAACCCATGTTTCTGTACGGGGGTTTGGAGCAGAATTTAATAACGTCCTTTATAATGGCCGTGTTATCGCGACGGAAAATCAAGGACGTGAGTTTAGTTTTGATGTGCTTTCCTCAGATGTTATCGAACGGGTCAATGTATATAAATCTCCGTCAACCGACTTAATAGCCGGAAGTATTGGCGCCACGATTAACTTAGTCAGTCCCATGCCCGGTTCTCACTTAGGAACGTATTCTAAGTCAGCGGTAAAACTAGGTTACAGTGAACTTTCCGGTGAGTACTTTCCTGAAATATCCCAGTTATTTAGTTATAACAATGGTGACTACGGTGCGCTAATCTCCATTCAATACCACGAAAAAGATTATCGGTTAGAGTCGGTCAACACAGACGGTTGGATCCCTGTCGATTTGTCTTACTTAGAAGGGCAGAATGATGACTATTCTCGTGTTTACGTGCCGAGGAATTATGATTTTCGTATAGATGAAGGTAAGGAATCGCGTATTGGAGGAAATGTCGTTTTACAGGCGAGCATTACCGATAAAACCCTTTTGACGGCAGACTTATTGTATTCAAAATATGAAGTCGATTCTCATATAAAGTCTTCAGGTAATTGGACTCATGTAAATCCAATTGGTGTTGAGTCAACGTTAGGCGAGTCGTTTCAAAGTGTTCAAGTAGATAATCACAATACGTTGCTAGGTTATCGATATAGAGAAGATGGGGACTTTGCAACCGACTTTGTTGAGCTCAATCGAAACCGACCAACCTCTACTATCCAAATGGGGTTGAACCTTCAACATTTGTTGTCCGATGCGATAGAGTTAACGTTAGATACATCTTACTCAGCTGCCGAAAATAACAATGGTGGTAAACAGCAATTTATTATCGCCGGCGTGCCATTTGCGAATCCGGTTTATCAATTTATCCCCGGTGCTAATTATGCCGAGCTAAGTTATGACCGTGAATTTGGTATCGAAGATATTCGAAGCCATGGCACTATATTTAATGGTGAAAATGTTAAAGATGAAATTTTTCAGACTCGTTTAGACTTACATTGGTTTCCAGACTTTAAATGGTTTAAACAGTTTGATATGGGAATATACCAATCGGCCAGAACCAAGCAAAGAGATGGCTTTCGTTCTCCAAATGGTTGGGAGTTTGCGGGTTATGTGTTTGACATACCGGACGAAATTTTTAGCCCTTTTAATGCGTCAGATTTCATTGATGGCGGCAACCCCACAGATTGGTATTCATTTGACGCTCAAGAGTACGTTGATTACCTATGGTCGGATGAACATATTCAAACGGAAATCATTGACAAAGATCACCCTTTAGCAGATTCGATTTGGGCACTAAAACAAGCAGGTGGTGTAGAACCAGTGCATTACCCTAGCAAATCTTGGCAGGTGGAAGAGCAGTTAATAGAAGGTTATGTCAGTGTCAAATTCCAAGGCGAATCTGCAATGGGAGACTGGAGCGGTAATCTTGGGGTTCGATTTGCCAATACAAAGGTTTTGTCAGAAGGAAATCAGCAGGCCATTAGAAGCATTGAAACAATTGAAGGGGATCCGACAAACTTAATTATGAGTTTTAGTTCTGCTAGTGACATCAGCGAAACTCATAGCTATTCAGAGGTTTTACCATCGTTTAATGTAAAACTGGCTCTATCTGAGCAAAATGTCGTGAGTTTAGGGTTGTCCAAAACGATGACAAGACCAACCCTAAGTGACTTATCAATTACACTTGGCAATTATATTTCAAGGGTCGGAGCAAGTATCGCATTTCAAGGTGATGCATACTTAGAGCCTACCTTGTCGAACAACATTGATATCAACTGGAACTATTACTGGGATGCCTATTCGGTATTTGAAATAGCTTACTTTTACAAAGACTTCTCCAATTATTTGTCGAGTAAGGCAGAGTATAGAACCCTACATGATTCGCAGTTTGGAGAATATCTTATTATTTCTCCTACAAATATTGCGGATGAAACCGTCAGCGGTTGGGAGCTCAATGTCGTCAGTAAATTTCATATGTTACCTGGACTATTGCAGGGGCTCGGAGGTCGTTTTAGATATACAGATGTTGAAACCACTGAGCATTTACATGAGCAAAGTAATACGGCGATTCCGGCAATTGAAGGGGCTGCAGACTCTTACGTTGCGGCATTGTTTTACGATTTAGATAATATAAATTTTAATTTAAGCCTATTCCATCGAGACAGTTTTTTGCAGTCCCGCATCGGGTTGCTAGGCGACGTCGTTATGGTTGCAGCAAGAGATCAATTTGATTTTGGAATGAGTTACAAATATGGCAATATCAATGTGTCATTTGACATCTTAAACCTGACTAACGAGCCAGTACGTTCCTACTCTGTCTATGAAGAGCGCCTGATCAATTATATCAACAGTGGTAGTGATTATTCCCTCTCTATGAGTGTTGAGTTTTAACCCGATCTTTGGCTCGAATTCAATCGCACATCCCGCGGACTGAATAAAGTGCTTAACACAATCAGGCTAAATAACGTCATTAATATCCAAGACCAGAGCCACTCAACCGTCACTCACTCATATTATACCGTTGGCTAAACCCACCAAAAATTACGTCTTTCTCGTTCATACCTTGTTTCATATTAACTAAATTGCAGTTTCAACAACAAAGCAATGTGATACTGGGTAAAGCTCAACAGAGGAATTATGAAAGCAATAAAAATAATAACAATAAACTTAATGATGAGTGCGTTAGTAAGTGCTTACGGATATGCGGCTGATACTCATTTGGAGATATTTCCAGAACAACAAAAACAGCAAGTTAAATTTGGTGCGGACATTAAATTAACCATAAAAAATGTTGCCGAGGGGAACACGTCGAAAGTTATGGATAGATTTATTGAAATGGGAATGGATATGGTTCGTTTGCCATTTTTTCCCATTCGTGATGTCACTGACCCATTCTATGACAAAGTGTTTAAGGTATCTGACATTGCCGAAGATAAAGGACTCATTTTGTTTGTTAGTGTTGCAAATGGCGATGGTGATAAAAATAACTGGCTACACGGGGCGCATAAGTTTTCTGACAAATTGATCTGTCAAAGTAATTGCCCTAAAACATTTTATAATATCAATTTAGCGGCCTATGCAGAGTATATGGATGCGTTTCTTGATCAAATGGCATTGCACGATGCTAAAGTCACGTTTGTCGGGCCATTTAACGAAGACAGAGGTGCGGTAAGCGATTATCAGCAAATCTGGCAACACATGCGCAATAGTGACTTTAAACGCATTGGACCGGAGCTCTGGGGCCTTGGAAATTCGATTATTGATACACCAAAGTTACTTGATCTAGTTGATGTTGTTGGCTCACATTTTTATGATGATTCGGCCAATAAAGTCGCTATTCATGACAGCCAGTGGGCTGCATTAACCGAAGCGGCAAACGGCAAGGAAGTATGGTTCACCGAAGCCACTCGTTTTGAGGCCTCTAACAATGATATGACTAACCTTCGCACGGGTTTAGAGCATATTATCCCGTCTATTCGTGGTGGTGCTGAGCGGGTGATCTTCTATCAAGCGGCTAATCGGTTTGTTTGGTACAACGGTGGTGCACGAGCTTATCGTTTTAGTGGTGTTAAGCAATTCACTAAAAATGCCATTGGAAATGTAGTGGATTCAACCTCGGATGATTATGCCGTTAAAACGGTCAGTTTTTATGAGTCCGGTGTTCTGAAAGTAAATATCACAAATGGCGAATCAACGCCTAAAATTACCTCGGTTAAATTAAAGGGGAACTTTGCCGCGCTAGGAAGCGGTTCACAGATGTTGTGGACAAACGATGTCGAAGCTGGTCTTACGGATATTGCCTTTGATGATTCAAGTTGTTGGACGATGACTGTGCCGGCAAATTCTTATCTGCAATTAAGTGTGCCTGTGGTTGCCTTATCTGCGTCAACTATCGAAGAATGTAGCCATATTGGTCTACCGCAAGATAGTGACTTGCCAGACTTTGACCAAGACGGCATTGCCGATTTTATTGATGAAGATGACGACAACGATTCCGTATTGGACGAATTAGACGAATTTCCATTTGATGCAACCCGCAGTGGTACTCAAGTCGAAGAAACAGAAGAAACAGAAGAAACAGAAGAAACCGAAGAAACTGTAAGCGAGGAAGTTGAAGCACCGCTAACAGAACAAAAAAGTAGCGGCGGCAGCTTCTCTGGAACTTGGGCCTTTCTAATGTTGCTGCTGGTTAGACGTTTCATCAAATAATGACTTGGATTAGAACCACTTTGGCAGTCTCATGTCTTATTACAAATAGTTGTCAGCTAAAAATTTTATTTTTAATGATAGAAAACGAACAGTATGGACGATTTAGGCCATGAAATAAGTTGTAAATTTAGGTTTGTTTTCCGTATTAAAAGTCGAATTCGTTTTTTTGAGGGCTCAGGCAAATAATAAAAAGAGGCGCTAATATTAGCGCCTCTTTTTTTGCTTTAAAGTTCGTTTGCTATTGATTAATCCACTGTGATTCAAACAATAGGCTTCTAATTAATGCTACGACATCAGTTTACTTTAACTGGCACTTGCAGATGAACGTAAGACTCTGCTGGTACGGTAACTGTCCATTGGGCATTGTTATTTAATGTATAACTGTTTGCTACCCCTTCTGACCCTGTTTCCCATACGGTACGAGTGATTAAACCATCGGTTTTATAGTTACTATCCAAATTAATTATTACGCTTTTAGTAACACTGTCAGGGTTAGTAATATTGATACTTACATTGTTACCATCTTTAAAGCTGACTGTTCGAATATCGGCTGTATCCGCTGATGATGCTACAACGTTCCCGGTTGAGTTATTGATAAACTGCTTAAAGGCACTGAATTTATAGGCCACTTTACCACCGTTATACCAAACTAGGCGGTTTGCCGTCTGATAAACTACAACTCGTTCAACTCCACCTCTAATTGCTGGAATGATATGTTCTAATCCGGCAACGACGTTTTGCATGGTTGAGTTACCACCAACGCTGAGCCTTGTCGACTCGGTAAACCATCCAGGTGTTGTGCCAGTCGCACTTGTGAAGTTTGACCAGAGACTGTCGTGGGTAGAACGGGCAAATTGACCATCATCATAAAAATGCGCACCGGCGATATCAATACGATTTGAAACGTCCGCGTAAGTTGTAGGCGCAACATCTAACGCCCATGATTCAACTCCAATTCGAGAGAAGTCACTGTTGGTCATTTGATCCCATATTTTGCGGTAGTCACTATTGTCGGCTGCGTCTTCATTGTATGGCCCTAAAATGTCGACTTTGGCGTCATTAAGCGCCATGTTCTCGACATAGTCGTCGAGATAAGCCGCATATTTTGTTAAGTTCAGGCTGTATACGTTATAAGCACAATTACAAATAAAAGAGCTGTCGAATTTGTCTGCATGATGCAAATTGTTATTTAAGTCACCATCTCCATTTGCGACACTAGCAAATATTGTCATGCCCTTATCTTCAGCCTGATCAGCGACGTCATAGACTTTATCGTAAAATACATCGTTAATATCGCGAGTCATATAGATTGGTACTCTGAGCATATCCATACCGAGTTCGATAAAACGGTCTAATACTAAGCTCGTATTACCATCAGCGACGCCTTTCAAAGTCAGTTTAACATCGGCTGCAAATTTAACGCTTTGCTGCACACTACTTGGATCAACCGTGATCTCTGCATCGGCGGCGTTCGCGAATGCTGGCATTAATGCCATCGCAACTGCCGCGTTAATCAGCTTTCTCTTGGTTTTTTTTATCATTGTTACTCATCCTATTGATTGTTTTTATTATTTTTATAAGCACACTGTTAAGTGTCTTTTATTTTTTAAGTGCAAATTTTTATGCACCTAGATCGGTCAACAAAGTGTGTTTCGTCATAAATAAGTGACTCTTTCGATAACATCGCATCCCTGCGCAAATGTATAGGCGAGCACTTTTTATACGAAAAATCCCCACTTAATTTGGATAGATCTGATGTAACAACAAGATAGGAACTAAAAACCGTACAATGTTTGGTTGAAATATGAGCGGAAACGGCGAGGGGAAAAATATTTACGGTTTTTGTTGAGTATGTTGTTTTATATTTAATAAAACATTTATGGTTCTTTAAAGTAGAAAATCGTGTTAATAAAAACACTAAACAGGGATAAGAGAGTTAATGCAATGAAACGACATTTGTTATTTTGGACACTTATATTATTTTCTAGCACCGCACTAAGTAAAATAACGGTGCCGCATATTTTTGCTGATCGTATGGTTTTGCAGCAAAAACAACATAACCCAATTTGGGGTAAGGCAACTCCTGGAGCCAAGGTCCATGTATCAATAGCAAACCAAAATTACAAAGTGAAAGCCGATAGCAAAGGCGATTGGCGCGTTAAATTAGCGCCATTGCCTGCTGGTGGACCTTATAAGCTTTCCATCGAAGGTGATTATACTGTACTTGAGATAAGTGATGTATTGGTTGGTGAAGTGTGGTTATGTTCAGGCCAATCGAATATGGAGTGGCGTGTTCAGCACATTAATCACTCTGAAATTGAATTAGCCTCTGCCAATTTCCCAGATATACGTCTGTTAAGCGTACCGAGAGTGGGTATTGATAAACCACAATTTGACGTGGAAACACAGTGGTACAAGACAACTCCTCAGAATGTACGAGATTTTTCTGCAATTTGTTACCTTTATGGTCGTCGATTACATCAAACGCTAAATGTACCTATTGGGTTAATTAAGAATTCATGGGGCGGAACGCCAATCGAAGCATGGATCCCACGAGATGCGCTTGAGAAGAATAATGAATATGAAGAACTACTAGCGCATTGGGACAAGGTAGCGGAAAACTTTGATGAAGATAAATTCAACAAAGACCTTGCTGAATTTCAAGATTGGGTAAAAGCAGGTAAACCAAAAGGTAAAAAACTGAAAAACCCAGCTAATGTATTAACGGGCGGTAAACGACCTGCCAATATATTTAATGGTGTAGTAAACCCGTTTATTGGCTACGGTATCCGTGGCGTTATTTGGTATCAAGGTGAGGCTAATGGCGCTCGCGGTTATCAATACCGTTCTCTATTCCCGCTGCTGATTAATTCGTGGCGTGAGCGTTGGGGTCAGGGCGATTTCCCATTCTATTGGGCGCAATTAGCCGATTTTAGACCAGAAAAAGATACACCTTCAAAATACAGTGACTGGGCTGAGTTGCGTGAAGCGCAAACGATGACACTAAGCCTTCCAAATACAGGTGAAGCTGTAATTTATGATGTCGGCGAAGCGCGAAATATTCACCCTGGCAATAAGCAAGATGTTGCAAATCGTTTAGTACGTCATCCGTTAGCCAAAATTTATGGTTATCCGATGATGGCCGACAGCCCTATGTATAAATCGAGTCGAATTAAAGGAAATAAATTTTTACTAACCTTCAAAAATGTAAAAAGAAAGCTTTATGCACTTGATAAAAATGAAGTGCTTGGTTTTTACATTGCAGGAAAAGACCAACGTTTTGTCCGGGCCACGGCAAAAATTACCGGCAAAAATACGGTTGAAGTTTATAGCAACGAGATTAATGAACCCGTCGCTGTGAGATATGCTTGGGAAGATAATCCGGTTGTTAATTTATATGACAAAATTGGGTTACCCGTCACGCCATTTCGAACTGATGATTGGCCACTTAAATCAAGAAATGTCAAAAAATAACAATAACAATAACAATAACAATAAAAATAAAAATAAAAATAAGTCTGCTCTTTAAAGAGCAGACGCCTATTAAAACTATTATGAAAAAGGTAAGGACAATGAAAAAACATTTATTGGCACTAGCGGTTTTAGCCAATTTGGGGGGCTGTGCAGTAATGGAGACTGCATCAGTAGGCCAGTCCAATGTAGATTGGGCTTCTTCAATTGTAAGCAGTGAAAACGTTGAAATTAAAGACGGGAAAGCGTCGTTAGTGGGCGAATCGGGTACGTTATCAACAGTGGTTTATAAGTCTTCTACTAAAACTCGTTTAGATCAAATTGAAATTAGCCAAGTACCTGTTTGGGACAATTGGCAGGCGGCCGGTAAAATTACGCCAAAATTTGCTAAAGATGCACCGGTTCTAATCCCTGTGAGTGAGGGTAATTATTGGTTGTTATCTAGACATAAAAAACAGCCTAAAACCGGCTATCATGCATGGCACACAACGGACATGAAAAACTGGGTGCATTACGGCCCAATTTCAAATCACGATAACCGTTGGGTGACCTCTGCTGAATACATGGACGGTAAGTTCTACATTTATTTCGACAAGCCAAATGATGAAGATCCACATTTGATCATCGATGAAGATTTAACCGATGGCAAACAAGGCAAAGTTGTAGGTAAGGTTTTTGAAGACCCAACACATGGTTCTGACATGTCGATATTTCGTGATGATGACGGCTTATTTCATTTAATCTATGAAGACTGGAGCCCAGTAGATCCAAGCAAACACGCGTGGGATTCACCGTTGGCTGGCCATGCAGATAGCCCAGACGGGATCAATGGCTTTGAACCTCATGAATATGTGGCGCCAATCGACCAAAGAACAACGGCAACAGGTCGTATCTTGCCTTATAAACCGCATCCTAATCAACTAGAGTTTGGCCGTGATCCAACGCCATATACTTATGAAGAGCACGAAGGGCCACAGGACGCTTTTGGTGACTACACAATGATTAAAGTGGGTGGCCATTATTATCTGTTCTGCGATTACGACCCTCATGATGAAAATAAAAGCATGCGTGTAGGACGCTGGCGTACCGACGATATTACTAAAGAGTTTGTGTGGGACGGCGAAGTCGGTGAAGGATTTCATCCAGACCCAACCGTTGGTTTTGCCGAAGGTAAGTTTTACTTGTTAGTTCAACGTTCTGGCACTGACTTTATCAGTGATGGCCCTTGGATTGATGGCGTAAACGTTCGTGCTGGTGTGGATACCGACAATGACGGTAAGGTGGATCAATGGACACCTTTCACTAAAGTTAAAGAGACTTACAAAGCAAAAAAAGGGTTTACCCGAGTAGTTGAGAGTACACCTGCCGCGTTGGATGTATCTGGTTTACCAGCGGGTTATCGGGTAACTCTAGAGTTTAAACTGTCTAAACATAACAACCAAAGTCCGACAATTAACGGTGTTAAAGTGACTGCACTGTAGTACAAAGTTGTTTTAACTGCTTTTAGTAAAAGCATGCTGCAACAATTCGTTGCAGCACAATTACAAGACAAAGTAGGGCCAGAAATGGCCTAAACCAAACTTGATTTGTGACGCTCAAAAGTGTGATAAACCAAGTTGTTTTGTACTACGATTTTTCTTAAAACAGCAACCGCTCTAATTAGCTAAAGCCGCTTAATCATTGGATAGCCGGGCGATTCGCTAAATATTCGTCTGCATCTACGCCATAACTTGTACATAAATGTTTTGTGTGTACATTTTAAAAATTTAAAAAGGCACAATACCGAAATGACATTCAAACAAACTGCAATCCATAAAACCCGTTCAGCACGTTTACGACTATTTATCATGAGTTGTGTTCTGCCTCTAGCAATATGCAGTAATGTTGGTATTGCCGAGTCTAAAGAGCAAAAGTCTACACAGGGATTACCTACTCTACAAAAACCTACTCAACAACAACCTAATATTGTTTACATTCTTGCGGACGATATGGGATACGGTGATGTTGGTGCATTTGGTCAAACAAAACTCAAAACGCCCTATATAGACAGCCTCGCGAAACAGGGCATTAAATTTACTCAGCATTATGCAGGTTCTACCGTGTGTGGGCCGTCGCGAGCTAGCTTAGTTACAGGCTTACACACTGGGCACAGTCCAATTCGTGGCAATCCCAAATGGACTGCTTCGGGTAAAGCGGTAAGCCTTAAAAAGGAAGACCTGACCATTGCTGAGATGCTGAAAACGGCCGGATATAGTACTGCTGCGATTGGTAAATGGGGTCTGAGTGAAAGTACCGATGTTAGTGATTATGAAATTGACCCAGCGATGCCTAATCAGCAGGGATTTGATTACTTTTTTGGCTATAAGTACCATCGTGATGCGCACTATTATTATTGGAATAAACTTTGGAAAAACAATACGCCATATTATTTTTCAGCGAATATTCCTGAGGAAAACCAAGGGCAATATACGCACGACTTGTTTACTCAAGAAGCGTTATCTTATGTAGGCAATGCCAAACCAGATAAGCCGTTTTTCTTGTATTTAGCCTACACTATTCCTCATGCGCCACTAACTGTACCTGAAGACTCTCAATTAGAATATCGCGACCTAGGTTGGCCTAAACGCAAGATGAATACGAAAGGGCATTATAAACACGATGCCGAAGGTAATGTTTCTTATGCTGGCATGATCACTCGGATGGATAGAGACGTAGGAAAAATAGTCGAGTTACTTAAACGCAAAGGTTTGGACAAAAATACCTTAGTCATATTTACCTCAGATAACGGCCCTGATTCTGGAAACAACTGGTTTAATAGTAATGGTGACTTAAAAGGTAAAAAACGTGACTTATATGAAGGCGGAATAAGAGTGCCTATGATAGCCTCTTGGCCGGAAACGATTGCACCTAATACTGAAAGTCATCATATATCGGCGTTCTGGGACATTATGCCAACTTTTTGTCAATTGGCGGGTGTTGCACAATGTCCGGCAAACGATGGAATTTCATTTGTTCCTTCACTCTTAGGAAATACCAAACAACAGCAAGAGCATGACTATCTATACTGGGAATTTAATGAGCGTAAAGGCCCAATTCAGGCGGTTCGTGCTGGCAATTGGAAGTTGCTTCGAAAGCTAAATAAAACACCGGAGTTATACGACCTAAGCAAAGATATTGGCGAGACGACAAATGTCGCAAGTGCGAATCCGCAAATTGCTAAACGACTTGAAAATTATATGGACTCTGCACGAACCGAACACCAAGAGTTTCCACTTAGACAGATGATCCACGCCAGTAAAAGAAAAAAATAAGCATAGGCTCACAATAACCAGAACAAAAAAACGTCATCCCCGTAGCTTGTAAAGTTAGGCAGCCTAAGCGATATTAGGGATCTCCAACCGAGTGCAGAGGAATGCCATAATTCGCTTTGCAGGCTGCGCCTTTCTTTGCCTTGCAGGCGGCTATTTCGACTGCGTCGACCTTACTGGCGCGGGGCTTGTGCCTTGCAGGCGACTATTTCGACTACGTCGACCATACTTTTTTCAACAGCCGCTCTTTGTTTCTAAGATCATGTAGGCAAAAAGACCGCTTTCGGCTAAATCCCTAATCCTTATTTGATATTTATATTATCGTCGAAGACGGAATGTACGCACATCCCTATGCACATTCCTTGCAACGGCGTCCCTGCCGTTCACTTCGAGATATAAATCTCAACTAAGGGGGATTTAGACGAAGGAAAAAGTCGCCTGAACTTTAGGTGTAATAAGACGTTGTTTTAAATAAAACC
>NZ_JAHKQH010000040.1 GCF_018861025.1 Psychrosphaera sp. B3R10
AGATTTATATCTCGAAGTGAACGGCAGGGACGCCGTTGCAAGGGATGGTTGTATATGGACATACTTTCATCCCGTCTTCGACGATAATATAAATATCAAATAAGGATTAGGGATTTGGCCGAAAGCGGCCTTTTTGCCTACTTTTTGGGCTGTTGCAAAAAGTAAGGTCGACGCAGTCGAAATAGCTGCCTGCAGGGCAAAGAAAGGCGCAGCCTGCAATGCGAATTATGAACTTCCTCTGCACTTGGTTGGAGGTTCCAAATATCGCTGTGGCTCGACTCATTTTACTAGCTAGGGAATGACGTTTTTTGTTCTGGTTATTATGAGCTAATTTAGGGCAAATTATGAACTTCCTCAGCACTTGGTTGGAGGTTCCAAATATCGCTGTGGCTCTTTTGGAATGACGTTTTTTGTTCTGGTTATTGTGAGCCAATTTAGGGCGAATTATGAACTTCCTCTGCACTTGGTTGGAGGTTCCAAATATCGCTAATGCTCTTTTGGAATGACGTTTTTTTCTGTTTAATTGAAAGACGGTATTTCTAAAAAAATGTTTTCACACCAAAAGTTCAGGCGACTTATTCCTTCGTCTAAATCCCCCTTAGTTGAGATTTATATCTCGAAGTGAACGGCAGGGACGCCGTTGCAAGGAATGTGTATAGGGATGTACGTACATTCCGTCTTCGACGATAATATAAATCTTAAATAAGGATTAGGGATTTGGTCGAAAGCGGCCTTTTTGCCTACTTTTTTGGCTGTTGAAAAAAGTATGGTCGACGAAGTCGAAATAGCCGCCTGCAAGGCAAAGAAAGGCGCAGCCTGCAGGGCGAATTATGAACTTCCTCTGCACTTGGTTGGAGATCCCTAATATCGCTTAGGCTGACTCATATTACAAGCTAGGGGAATGACGGTTTTTTTCTGTGGTTTTAGAATGACGTTTTTCTGTTTGGTTTGAATAGCGGTTTTTGTACATTGATAATGCGCTGATGAGAAATAAACTTAGCTGTGACTATTCACTTACCATAATGAAACTTTTAAACTGTTGTGCATATTGTGTTTGGGGTTTTTATGCATAAAGCGGTTTCAAGAATACTAGTGCTAGCGATGATGCTTGTTTCCTTTGCGGGACAGGCGCTCACCTACAATGCTGCTCAATTTTGTGAAACAAACGAAGACTCGCACTCGCTATCTAACAACCTAACAGTCATAACCTCAAACGATTTACCTGCTTCCGATGTCGATAACCCAGCGGATTGCTGTGATGTCGAATGCTGTGATCTGGACTGTATCTGTATTGCCAATGCTTGTTCATCCGTGGCTTATTTTAGTACAGAACACATTTCTACTAAGCCGTACTTATCTGATGAAATGACTTACCTACAGCAATTTGAGCGGCCTAATTCTGTGGCAAGTTTACTTTATCGCCCTCCCATTTTTACCTCATAACGAGCGAGTTTTGCTCCCAGTTTTTTACAACAAGTCATTTTTAATTGAATTAATACCATAGTGCTGGGTTATTGCCAGCATTGCCCGAGGCAAAAATGTTAAAAAAATATATAAAATCAACAGTAGCAATGCTGTTAATTCCGGCGTTTGTTTACGCAAATGAAAGTGAACACGGCAAAGAGCATAGTGATGAACATCACGAAAAACATGAAGAACATGGAGAACATGGAGAACATCAACATAGTGAAAGTAGCATTGAACGGATCCAAGTAAGAGCTTCTCGTTTAGGTCGTATTGTTACTGAATCAGCCACACGAACCGAAATAATTAATGGTGAAGAAATTCAGGAAAAAGCGTTAATGCGTCCCGGTAATATCTCTATGTTAGTTGCTGAAACCGGTGGTGTCAGAGTACAAACAACCTCGCCAGCGTTAGGCAGCGCCAATATTAGACTGCAGGGCCTATATGGGCGTTATACTCAATTGTTAAGCGATGGTTTGCCTTTGTACGGTGGCCAAACCGCGTCAATTGGCCTCCTGCAGATCCCACCAACCGATCTTGCAAATGTTGAAATAATCAAAGGGTCTGCTTCGTCACTTTATGGCGGTTCTGCGCTTGGGGGTGTCATAAATCTCATTTCACGGACGCCTTCGGATAACTATGAAGGGGAGGTGCTGGTAAACCTAACCTCCAAAGACGGCCAAGATGTTACGTCTTATTTTGCATCACCTTTAACAGATGCGTTAAGTGGTTCTGTCACTGCAGGTATTCATAACCAACAAGAACAAGATTTAGATAACGATGGTTGGATTGACATGGCGGGTTACCAAAGAGGCAGTGTCCGACCCCGTTTCTATTGGCAAAACGACAGCGGCGCAAATCTATACGTGACATTTGGCGCAATGACTGAGCAAAGAACGGCTGGAACTTTAGATGACGCACATCTCCCTGACGACAGTGCTTTCCCATTGACCCAAGACACGCTTAGAACCGACATAGGCTTCATTTACGACCAACCGATAGGTGATGAGCTAAACTTAAATATGCGTGGCTCTGCGATGAATCAAGAGCATCAGCACGAGTACGGCGCTATCCTTGAAGATGATAGTCATGAAAGTTATCTGATCGAGTCGAGCTTATCTGGGTATTCTGATCAAACCGCATGGTTAGTTGGCTTGGCACTTCAAACTGAAAGATTTGACTCAAATACATTCTCAGAATTTAATTACTCTTATCAAGTACCAGGGTTGTTTTCGCAAGTGGACTACGAAGCGAGCGACGATATATCAATGTCGCTGAGCGCTCGCGCCGATTGGCATAGCGAATATGGAACCCAGATAAGCCCTCGTGTTTCAATATTGTACAATCCTGATAACTGGACAGTTAGAGCGGCATACGGGCAAGGATTTTTTGCACCAAGTCCATTTATTGAGGACATCGATGAGGTGGGTTTATCTCGTCTTGCGCCATTAGGTAGCCTTGACGAAGAGCGAGCATCAACTGCATCCATCGATTTCAGCTATGTGTTGGGCAGTATAGAAGGCAGCATGACATTATTTGCTTCCGACATCGATAACGTTACGGAATTAGAAGCAATTGAAAATGCTGACATGTATGCAGAAAAACAAGTCCGCATTATCAACTCTGCAGGCGAAACTGAAATCAGAGGGGCCGAACTATTGCTACGCTACCGCTGGCGCGACATCAAATTTACAGGCAGTTATTTATATACCGATGCTACTAAAGAAGATGATTCCGGTCTTAGCCGTCAACCACTAACGTTAACACCAAAACACTCCGCTGGATTTGTGGTTATGATGGAGGAACATGGCAGTCATTTGTTGGGATTTGAAGCTTATTATACCGGCACACAACATCTTGAAAACAACCCTTACCGCACCAAAAGTAAACCCTATTGGCATTTAGGGCTTTTAGGGCAAATTACCGTTGGTCGAGTAAGCTGGTTTGTTAATGCCGAAAACTTATTAAACATTCGCCAAACTCGCGACGACTCATTGTTATTACTTGAACAAGCAGCCAGTGGCCGATGGACAACCGACATCTGGTCAAGAAATGATGGATTTACGGTAAACGCCGGATTACGATTTAAATTTGGTGGTTAGCGATTAAATTCGTTCACTGTTACTCGGTGTTATCTGTATTTTTACTTTTAACACCGACCTTTAAATATAACCACTCAACCAAAGAATAAAGCACTAACGAATAAGAACAACAATTTAGAAAAATCTATTCACCGTCCTGTACTACGGATTCAGAGTTACCTATTTTCTACCAAGAATTCTTAATATGCGTAGAAACAGATTAATAATATCCATATAAAGAGCAGCCGCACTATCTACAGCGTTGTCATAGGTTTTTGGAATCGCGTTAGCTCTTGCCCAGTCATATCCGATATAGCCACAAAAAATAACAGCAACAACCCAATCTAAAATACCGTGATGCGTGTTAAATACAAAAATTTCAATAAGCTCAACCACAATGACGCAAAAAAGTGCGATGGTGAGGCCACCGGCAATTTTATTAAAAAAGGCCGGATACATAGACCCTAAAACCATCATGACAAAAGTTACCATTCCTGTAACTCTTATGGCTTCGAGCACAATGTCAGGATTATACTGGCTTACCACTAAATTAATAATTAGCCCAAAAGGAACAACAACAAAGTTGTACCCAATGAAGCTCACCAGAGCACTAAGGGATTTGCTAAATAGATAAACACCAAAGAAGCAAGAAGCAAAGTAACCGATATAGAAGAAAATAGGATTAATACTACTAATTGACTCAACTGGAATATTTAAAACCATCCACCAATTAACAGCAAATCCCCAGATTAATGTAAGCCCAATCACAAAGTTATACGTTGAACCGCTTATTCGTTTATTTGCGGTTTCTGTTCTATCAAATACATTTACTTCCATTTTTACTTCCTGATAGTTTAATCGTCGATTCCTGACGCATGGCACGCCTTACTTCATTGATAACAAAATCCAATAGTGCATGCCAGATATAATTTGAGACGACTGGCTGTTCATAAACGACGTTTCATCGACTCTGACCCCACAGCTTGGATTCGCAGGCTTAGTTTATGTTTTACAAAATAAAAAGGCAGACTCGTTGTCTGCCTTTAAAATGTAACTTTATGCGGTTCTCTGGGTTATTTTAATGCCCAAATAGCGTCATAACCCAACTCGTTCTCTTTCTTCTCCATCATCTTAAAGCTTTGTCTCAAAGCTTCCATCAACTCTTTTTGACGCGTCACTTCAGGTAAAATATCCATCATAGTGGCCGCATTCATTTTCGCCTCATCTAAAGGCATACCAGTACCTGAAATAGTACCTTGGTGGAAGATAGTTGGCCCAGCTTTATAGCCATTTGGTGCGCCTGAAATTTGAATACTCATCACTGGTGACAAAGTAAAAGTATTCCAAGGCATTGCCAGGTCAATCGTTACCGAAATCAAACCATCAACACCTAACTCTCTGATTAGGTGAGCATCAACTCGGTCAGATGCAAATGTAGATGATATATTGCCAACGATAGAGGAAAATGATGTTGGAATAAGGTTTTTAGTCCCTTTATACGATTTTTCCACTTCAACAATGGTGTTTTCATCGGTGACGGCTTCTAATTTTTGATAAGAAGGTGCTCGCAATACGTTCTCTACAGGAATAAGTTTAATGTTGTATTGGCTTTTTAAGACTTTTTCCAAATCTACGTATAAACCATCAATATAACTATCCCAAAAAGCGTCCGGTAAGGTTGGAAAAGTTCGAGTACTCGTTGTAGTCGTAGTTGTTTTTACGCCACCTAATGTACTGCTCGACGAATCCGTTTTTGATTGTTTAAGTTTTGTAGCTCGCACTGTAAACGATGCTAACGCAAATGTTTTTCCAGAACTCATTGGTCGGCCATAAAACGCATTTGGCTTATTCATTTTTACTTTCATTTCGCCATTTTTTATGGCGATTGTTTCTTCAATATTAATCCCATTGTCCTTAACAACCCCGGTAAATGCGGTTTCCACTTCACCTTTAATTGAAACAGGAACAACATCAATCGACGCACCAATAATTTGACTAGCGCCCACACCCTTTATCACTTTTAAGTTGGTATCAAATCGTTCAACTTTAAGCCAATTCGCACCAGACGTAGCTGGCACTGGCGTAATTGGATTCTTCCAAATTTCTGCAGGTAGCGTAATGTCATCTTTGTATTTAAAAATTCCCGACTCAATAAATGAGTTAATACCCATCACTTTCGTTACTAGCGACACAGAAAATTCAGTATTTTTATCATGTTGCGGGCTTTTCATTTTTAATCGTAAATCTGAATTTAGATCAATTTCCATTCCAGATTTTTTACCATTGACCGACACAATTTCGATCAAAGGTGGTGGTGTTATCGAGAATTCTGCAACCTGACCAGATACCGTTTCTATTCGAATCGTTTTAGGGGAGATATCATTTTTATCTATCCATTTACCATAAAAGCCATTCGCGGTATGAGGTATTTCTGTGCCATCTATAAACACTTTACCGTCTATAGTATACATACCAACACCATCACGTTTCAGAAAACTTACCGAAACTAGATTTGCCCCTTCGCGCCAATTTTCTCCGAGATATTCAACTTCAAATGTTTTTACATCTGCTGAATACATATTCCGAACAAACCCAGCGGAAATAGATACAACTGATAAATCGGAAGTTTTTGAAGTTAAAAGATTCGCAGTCAACTGCCCTACTTGCTTCATTACCGAGCCACAGCCCGCTACCAACAAAGCTACGAGAATAATACTGTATATTTTGTACTTTAATGTCATTGTTTTTCCTTAAAATTTAACACTACAATTTACCGCTAATGTACTACTCCACTTTCAAGTACCTAATGGAATAATCACCAAATAAACCAACGAGTTACAGCAGTCCTTTTAAATGACATTCGTTTGTTTTAGTTTGACTATTAGCCTTATTAAATAACTCGTTTTCCAATATTTAATTGGTTTCCCGGTATGGCCGGTTTTAAAAGTATAGCCAACAATTATATACTTGCTTCATTTATCCAATTAATAATTTTTATTATAGAAAACAAGTAGATAACTAGATTTTGTTAACAATAACAATTTTTCCATATAGCATAAGTCGATTTTTACCCCGTAATTTCCGAACGCCACTTTTACTTTCTCTCGTTTTGTTGCAACTCGCCACTAACGCTGTATTTGGCAAACGATAATGCGGGGCAAATACCTATTTTGTTATCCCTGCACTAAGACGCCAAACTGTGACATAATTTAAAAAATTATTACTATGCATAAACTGGGAAATACGTAATGGATGGACAAAATCGTTCGGATATAGAAATAGGTTCTGATGTGAAAATCGTGCTGAAAAAAGATCAACGCTCTGGTCGTCTGACTGAAGGGGTGGTAAAAGACATTTTAACTAATTCGCCATTTCATCCCCATGGCATTAAAGTTCGTTTGGAAAGTGGTGACGTAGGCAGAGTAAAAGAAATCGTCGGTTAGCTATTAGACTTGTTTTAAACCGGTATCCAAAAAGGTTTGCGATTCAGTGGCAAACCCTTGAGTTTTATATTCGTCCTGTGTTGCAACCTTACACCTCGCCTTCCATTGCCAAGATTTTATTAAGTCGGTTTGCTTCTGCTTCAACAAATAGATGCTAACTAAGTCAGGAAATATGTTCTGTAAATTTAGACTTATTTAGCAACAACAACACGATTTTTACCTGTGCGCTTGGCTTGATATAAAGCGTCATCAACTCGTTTAAACAAGGAGTCCGCGTCGTCATTGTCACGAACTTCTGTTACCCCTAAACTGACTGTCACAGTCTTTTGAGCTTGGTGTTTTAATTCTGCATTGTTTTCAATATTTTGTCTGACCTGCTCAGCGATCTTGAGGGCATCTTCTGACTTAGTGTCGATTAACAAAATAATAAATTCTTCGCCGCCCCAACGAGCGATAAAATCACTTGTTCGAATGGTTGTCTTTAAGATATCGGCAATTTTAATTAAAACACCATCACCGACGTCATGACCTTCCACGTCGTTTACCTTTTTAAAATCATCTATGTCAAAAAACACCACAGCTAATTCTTGTTGGCGGCGCTTTTTCATTACAATAAAGTGCTCCAACCTGCTGTAAAAGGTCCTTCTATTGGGTAGGTCGGTCAAACTGTCATTGCTAGCAAGTTCATTCAATTTGCCGTGAATTTTTCTCACATATAACACGACAATAATAGTGATCAATAAGGTTATTAGAACCGATACAATAATATTAAAATAGAATGCTTCTTGAACCGACTGAGTAAAATTATCTACTTTAGCTTCTACCACAACATAAAGATCTAATTCTGGGACATATTTTTTAGTTAACAAATACGCTTCGCCGTTCATAGTGTATTCAAATAACTGCTTATCTGGTTTGGTGATATCTGGTATTAATCGGCTTAATTCTTCATGCTGATTTAGGTGAGTTAAACTATTTACCTCTTGCTCTGCGATAAATACCTGACCAGAAGTATTTATAAAATAAACACTAAAATTAAAACGCTCTCTAAAAAACTTAAGCATTTCATTGATGTAAGATGTTTTTAGGCCTATTCCAGTTGCCCCTAGCATGTTGTTATTATCATCATAAATTTTATGATTGATAAACATGATCAATGCTTCACCCATGTGCTTATTATAATCAATATTAACTTCGCTTTGTTCAGCCTTATCTCTGAAGGAAAAGTACCAATCATTGTGTTCATTGTTAATATCTATTTTTTCAAGAAAACCATTAGCCGTGTAATAGTTGTGGCTCTTTTCAGAAACCAAAAACGCAGTGAACATATTATATTTATTTTTTATCGTGCCGAGATACTGAGTAATTTGACTCACATCACTTTCTTCATGTGCCAGCCAATCCTTCATGAACGTGTCATTAGACATTACGGAGGCGATTAGATTGGGTTCTATGATTTGCTTTTGAATTTTTGTGTAAATATTGTCTACCGTTAAAGGCAAAGAGCTATTTTTTAACTGCTTGCGCGTCGACTCCATAGACTCTGTATAATTAAGAACCGTTAAACTAATTGATAAAGTAAATAAAAGGGCGGTGATTATAAAAACAATTCGGTAGTCAAAGCGCATAGGTTTAAGGTTCTGCAAGAAAGAAAATGCTCGGCTAATGTTAACAAGTTAGCGTAGAAAAGTAACTCCCCAATTGCTTTACAATAATACCTCTAACTAAAAAAATACACTAACAAGCGATTCTCACATTATTATCTATCACACCAGCTGATACCTTAATATTGTACAGAGGCGACATGCGTCAACCAAATGGTGAGCCAGCAACTGACTTTATTAACAAATGATCAATACTTGACTGTTAGTCACTTTAAATAAAGTGGGCTCAACTGGCCGACTAAAATCAAAAAGGGAAAACATACATTTTCCCTTTTTAATTCACTCAACATTATTTAAACCATACCCTTATAATTTTTTTTCAAAGCCGTTAAACGCGGTTGTGTTAACGACACTTTTAAAAACAAAAAAATTATTACTCTGACCAATACCAACTCGTGACGTTATAACGATAACCTGCGGCATGTTCAGCGTTTAGCTTATTCACCCAGTGTTCTGAGCCTTCCGAGGCGGGATCGAATAGCACACACCGATTATACAGAGGCGCAATCGTAACTGCCTTATCGTCTTTACCTAGAAAGACTAACTCGCCACCAGCATTTAAATTCCACGTTTTATTTAAATAAAGCAACAAACAGACTTCCCGGCCCGGAGAATCGTCCGCATGTAAGGAGACAAAATCGGCTGAGCCTAAGCGGAAAAAATTGGTATTAAGCTCGGGATCGCCAACATTGATGTCTGTTAAATCAACATTAAATACTCTCGATAACAAAGACAAAAACGTTTGAGAACGCAGAAACGCCAAAAAATCCTGAGCGGGGCTTGCCCGTAAACTGGTATTTTTTAAAGTTGGACGTTGCCATGAATCTCGTTGCACAAACCGCTCTTCGTCACTGACTTCATGCCATTTAGATTGATCAACATACAGTTCAGAATAGGAGTGTGTTTGAGTTTGCCAATGAGTTGGTTGGCTTAAGACGTCCATCACGTCATTAAGTTTGGCTTCGTCAAACAAGTTATCAATAACGACATAATTTGGGCTGGTGCTTGTCAACTTTGCCCGATAATGTCGTATTGCAGAATCGCTCACCTGTTCTTCATTCAACCACATTAACTCTACCTACTCGCCTTTAGCAATTTTGACATTGAAGTGGATAATACAGGGTTAATCAAAAAAATGAATCGTAGGAAAAAGCTTACTTACTTGTTTATTTACTCTGCCTTTAAACTAAATTCTGTAATGACCCCTAGGCACAAAACCCTCATATTTGATGAAATATTGATTTTTTAAGCCCACCCTCAATTTGTTTACAAATCCTTCCGAAAAAGTTATCGGGTTACCTTTTTAGGACCGGTTCGGTCACTTTAGATGCTGACATTAACTGCGTACCGGCAATAGATAACAGGCAATAGGTTGTGAAGAAATAGAAACCGTTGCCCAGTTGCGAGATGGTTTGACTGCTGATCTCCACGGCAAGTTGAAAGCCAAATACCGAAAACTCTTTCACCGTCGACGTTTCTGCATGGTTGGTTGATAATACGGCTAAAAATATTGCAACCACAAACACATCGGCCATCGACCACTTACCAATTGCATTAACAACATTCAGAAGCTTCGCTCTTAGTTGCTGTTCATGAATAAAATAGGCAATCGTTACCATCACCAATTTGATCAGTGGGATACATACCGAAAAGGCAAATATGAGTATCGCTACAAAAAAGCGCTGCTCCTGCCAAAGAGTATCTACGGTCGCCATAATCGACAATTCCTTGCCAACCAAGGGTGCTGTTAATTCAGAATTACTCAGCAAGACCATCATTTCCATATCAAATTCAAACATAGTGATAAAAATACCAGGGAAGAAAAAGCCCAATGCCAGCATATTTAACAAAAAACCAAAATGTTGACGTTTTGTTTTCGACCGCATTGTTCCTAACCCTTTTGTATCCGACCCCATACTGCTTCCTCACTTGTTCACTGTGTATTGAACACTAAATATTTCTAATAACGTATCTTAGTTTTCTGACGTTGAAGTGCAATCTCTATGTTTAAAAATGGAAAATTAGCGCATGTAGAAAAATAACAATGACATCCAATTTTGTTTAATCATTACGGAAAACAAAAACGTTGCATGTTTTTCATCCAACTGCTATCTTTCAACTCTATTGTACCACTTGACCCACGGGTACAATGGTACAAGGCTAAAATAGATGTAAGGTTACAACGATGCAAAGGTACAACAAACATTGGTACAAGAAGCCAATACGCAAGTACACACTAACGGAGGATTTATGATAGTTGTTGATTTAAACAGTAGTGAACCCTTGTTTAGTCAGTTAATTAATCAGATCAAAAAAGCAATTACCAACGACGAGCTACTTGCGGGTGCACCATTACCTTCTATTCGACAGCTCGCCAATGAATTGGACGTGAATAATAAAACCGTTGCTAAGGCTTATAAGCTTTTAGAACGTGACAATGTTATTGAGTCAAAGGGGTACAGAGGGACTTTTGTGCATCCAGAAGCAAAACAACATTGCACATTTAATTTAAACAATTGGTTGAATGAACAGCTCACCGACGTTGTTCAAACTCTTAAACAGTCTGGTGCGACCGACTCTGAAATTCGGATTGCATTTAACCAGGTAATGACACAGCAAACAGAGGCTAACTAACATGATGACGCCAGAAATCGCAGAATTAAGCACCCTACAAATCGCGTTTTACGCGACCATCTTTCTACAAGTTTTGATTACCACGGTATTAATTCCAACAAATATTTACAGAACGTTTGTAACAATACTGTCGAATTTTGCCCTTGAACACCAATCAAAAAGCACCGAAATATCTGCACGAGACATCAAGTTTGCAAAAGCGAGTTTAACTATCTATTTAGTCTTATCTGTAGTTATCGCCTTGTTTTCGACCTATGTTGTGCTGAGTAGTTATGTAGAGCAGAAAGAGTTGTTAAATTGGGACAACCAAGCCGGTGCGATTGTCTTATTTTTCCTCGCCATATTACCTGTCATTACATTAGCTTTATTAAATAGGTCGTTCCTTAAACATATTAGACAAAGCGTCTCAAGCCTGCGCAGCGCGTCGTTGTCACCATTAACATGGCGGGACTTTATGTCGCCAATGGTCATTATATTATTGGCTATTGGTCAATTAACGTTTATAGGCGCGACCGCATATTTCACTTTGAACCCATTTGACGGATTTGGTGGCATGTGGAATATTTTAGGTTTGGTCTTTTTAAATTCTGTGATGGGCTTCACAGTTTATAGCGGCATGAACAATCGAGGGTTGTCGACCATTGCCAATGAACACGAAAGGCTCAGCGCAAAAAAATTGATCATCAACGTTAATGTATTTATTTGGGTCGTTGCATCATATTACCTTACGCTGTCTTTGCTATTGGCTGGCTTTGATCTAAAAAGCTATTCTTTGGTACTACAGAGTATCTATTTACAGATTATTTTTATTGCCATGATTAAGGCATTTAAAGTTGGTGAATATAAAGCGCTTGATGCAAATTCACAGTTAAAATCATCATTGAACTAAATTAAATAAGCCGCTATTTTCCATCGATAGCGGCCGATTTATGGCAACAAGCGCTGCATAATTTTTTATGAAAGCTGCTCCACGGCAGAACTAACCCCTACCATTCCTTGATTTATCTCTTTAAACACTCCGTCGACCTGGGTAATTAATTCGGTGCCCAAATTGGCCTTTTCTTGAGTTGCCATAATACTCTCCGACAAGGCTTGTGAAATCGCTTGGTTTTCTTTTACAACATTGGTGATTTCAGTTGTCGACTTGCTAGTACGGGCTGCTAATTGCCTAACTTCATCGGCGACCACCGCAAAACCTCGGCCTTGTTCACCCGCTCGAGCTGCTTCAATTGCCGCATTTAGCGCCAGTAAATTAGTTTGGTCGGCGATGGATGATATTGTGTTTACTATGTCACTGATTTGAGTTGATTGACTGCCTAGCTCGCCAATATTGTTAAACAAAACATTCACGTTTTCGACAATTTCATCCATGATCCCAACACTGTCCTGCAGTAACAATTTTGCTTGTTGAGAAACCGCTTCCGTTTGCATTACAGTAGCCTGCACAGAAGCAGATGCATTCATTACATTTGTGATCCGACTAGTAACGTCTGATGCAAATTTGACGATTCTGATCAGATTACCAGCGCTATCAACTATTGGGTTATAACTGGCTTCTAGCCAAATAACATTGCCATTAGCCGTTTTACGTTCAAATAAACCATGGATATACTCACCTCGATTTAAGGTATCCCAAAACTGCTGGTATTCATGACTATTAACAAATTCGCTTTGACAGAACATCGCATGCGACTTACCTCTAACATCCTCAAGCCGATAGCCAACCGTCTTTAAAAAATTATCGTTCGCGTCGACAATTGAGCCATCTAGATTAAAAGATATTGTCGCCATTGACCTATCAAGTGCGGTTAAAATTCCATCCTGTACATTTGCTTTGTTGACGTGTTGGGTTACGTCAGTGGCCATTTTCACCACAGATATAACGTTGCCAAAATCATCTTTGATTGGGTTATAGGTTGCTTCCAACCAAATGGGTTCATTGTCTCTAGTAAATCGTAAAAACCTATCACTTAATGATTTCCCCGACGCCAACTGACTCCAAAAGGTTGAGTAATCACTCGTTCGTGTATACGCCTCGTCACAAAATATTCTATGATGTTGTCCTTTTATCTCGTCCAGTGAATAGCCGATGACGTTAAGGAAATTGTCGTTCGCATCTAAGATCTCGCCATTTGGAGTAAACTCAATAAACGCAATTGACGCTTTTAATCCCTCTAAAATTTGCCGTGACTTAATATCATGTAATTGTTGAGGAGTCGGTGTATCTACTTGTTTTGGATTTCTTGAAAAAAAATTCATTTTAACAACCTTTGCACGTTCGCCATTTTGTTAGTTCATCCCTTTAGATCTGCTAAAACTATCATGATGGTTTTAAGAATGGCAGAAAGTTTGAAAATTACTAATTATCGAAGATATTTTTATCCACTAATGATTTTAATAACAAGAGGTTCACTACCTTTTGACGGTGCTAAATTCTTACTGGAAATATGGATATTTTCGGCGGTTATATACGATAAGCTCAAGGTTTGTTTAGAGGAGAGGGGAAGTTGAATGAGTAATAAATTATCAGGTCACCGACTTCAATTCGATAACCTGACAATATTTAAATAACAATACCGCTACTCTTGTTATTCTTTTTAGACGCTTTAGCCGCCTTTTTTTCTTTGGCTGTTAAAAGCGGTTTCTTTTTAGCATTCTTTTTACTGTCTTGACCTTTGCTCATGATATTTTCCAATTGTTGTAACGTCATCAACCCAAGGTCAAACATTTAACCTCAGGACTCTTGTTAGCAATGAATCCAGTTAATAACCTAAACCAATGAATAACCTATTGAGTATGTGCGCATATCTACACAATAGATAGGCATTGCAAAAAATATCTAAAATGGCATCTTAGTAATTCTGTAATAATGAACAAAAGTGTCAGCGCTATGATAAGACCAATTAACACGTCAGATGCACAATTCGTAGCAGAAATTTACAATCATTACGTCTCAAATACGACGGTCACGTTTGAAGAACACCTGGTAACATCACAAGATATGGTCGCCAGAATTGACGAATGTAAAACGAATGGACTCCCATGGTTTGTGGCAATAGATGAAAACCAAATCATTGGCTACTGTTATGCGAGCAAATGGAAGGGTCGGTGTGCATATCGTTACTCCGTTGAAGCGACGGTATATCTGTCACCAACCGCGACTTCAAAAGGATGGGGAACCCAGCTTTACAACCAGCTATTATCGCAACTGACCGAACAAGGGATACATGCAGTAGTTTGTGGAATAGCATTGCCAAATGACGCAAGCATAGCGTTACACGAAAAATTTGGAATGGAAAAAGTGGCTCATTTTAAGCAAGTTGGACGTAAATTTGATACATGGATAGACGTTGGATATTGGCAGTGCTTACTTACCTAATTTTAAGGTATCGTTCGCTTTTGCACACTTAGATTAGTTAGCCCTATTTTTAAGATTTAAGTCTGTGGGCCATTTTACCGAGATAAAACAAGGGGGATCTGTGATCAACCTGTTTTCCAACACCATTTGTCACTAATCAATTAACAGGAAACATCAATGAATTTCGAATTTTTAGATCAGGAATTCCTCAATTTTGGCCCTCTAACAGACGCTTTTATTTTGCTATTCAGTGGTCTTATTGTCACATTGTTCGCTAAAGGAAAGCTGTTCATCAAAGCCAAAGACAATGAAGCGAAGAGTAATAAGTCGATGTTAGAAAATATTTTTTATCTCGGTTTGCTGCTTATTTTGGTCAGCTTTATTCAATTTTTTAGATATTTTCTTATATAACAAACTATAGGGTGCGGTTAATTATGACGTCGGATTTACCATCGGAATTACCATCGGAATTACCATCGGAATTACCATCGGAATTACCATCGGAATTACCCCCAAATGTAGTAGCCATTTTAGAAAAATCAGAATGGCATGAAGAGCGTAAATTGCTGCGTGAGATTTTGCTGAACCACGACTTAGAAGAAGACGTAAAGTGGGGAAACTTATGTTACACCCACAACAACAGTAATGTTGCGTTAATTTATTGCCTCAAAGATTATTGTGCCATTGGATTCTTAAAAGGTGTTTTACTCAAAGACACACAAAATTTACTGCAAAAACCTGGGCCTAATTCACAATCGGCAAAATGGATGAGGTTTAACAACAAGCAAGATATTAAAACCCTTAAAACCACTCTCGATGACTACATAAAAAATGCCATTGATGTAGAACGTGCAGGTTTGAAAGTCGATTTCAAAGAAAAAAATGAATTGATATACCCCACTGAATTGCTCCAAGTTTTTCAACAATCACCGGAATTAGAAGTCGCTTTTGAAAACTTAACACCGGGCCGAAAACGAGGTTATATTTTGCATTTTACAGGGGCGAAACAATCCAAAACACGCACATCTCGGATCAATAAATGTGTCGCTAAAATAATGTCTGGCAAAGGCTTTAATGAACGTTAGTCACTTTAAAAATTAAAGTTTTTGACTTTGTTGGTAAAATTCAGAAGTCAGCTTAGGTGTAAATAAAATAGCGTGTTGGGAAACATTCAAGACCACTAAAATGTTAACCCAATTTGTAATGCAGCACCGAGTTCGTCGTTTTTTTCAGACTTTGCCACAGCAATATCGACATTAAGCTGATTAGTCGAAAAACCTAACCCAATAGAGGGCAATGTCGCCCCATTAACTAAGTTCTTTCGAACGCCAAAACGCAGTGCACCGTAACCTGTCATCGGTAATTCGATACCCAAACTGGCATATTGTTTGTTTGGGTCAAATCCAATGGGATCATTTGATGTTAAGTCTACATCCCCAACTAGATGAAAGAACGTTCCCTGATACGACACGCCGAATCTTGCAAGGGGTCGATATTTAATGGTGTTATCAAGCGCCGTTAAAAAGTCATAAGGTAAGACATTTTTGACCACCAGACCCATTTTTGTTGTGGAATTAAAATGGTAACTCACTCCAATATCGGCGTTGAATTTATTATATTCGGTTTGGTTTCCTTTTGATGTCACTTCGCCAGCACTGACATCTGCAATATCTGTTTCAAAGTCAATTGTCGTTAGCTGTAACTGTTTTAAATTTATGCCCACTGTGACCCCCTGAAAATTAGCAAAGGCGGTCGCAAAACCAATACTCGACTCACTAATAAATGCGCCTTGCACAGCAATAGTCGACTGCAATTTATTACTTGGTTTATAACGAATATATTGATTTAGCTGTGGCGGGTTATTGATTGCATCTGGATCCTTCAAAGCGGCTTCTAAGTCATTTAATCGTAAGTATTCTTTAAGATCTGTCGCCAATCTACCGGTATCAATGGCTTCTTCGATAAGTTGCTGCATTCCAGGTAAGTAAAAATAGTCTTCAAGTTTTGAAGTTAGTTCTCCTGAATCGATCGACGTATTAATAAGCGCTTCAAGAGTGCTCAAATCAAGTTCATTTGCTAAAGCGATTGTATCTTCGACGTTGTCGGCAATATCGGCCATTATGTTTAAAATTCGAATTGCTTTACTGATTTGTTGCTGGTCATCCTGATTAAAATTAATTTGGGCACCAACAACATAATAACGACGGTAATGTGCGCCCCAAGCTGTTGCATGACCAGTTTTACCCGCTGATAACTGGTAGGAAGCACTAACTCTTAGAGGTTTATTAGACAGGTTATTTAGGTCGTTTTGCCATTGTGCCGCGGCACCGGCTACAACTCGAATGTCATTTGAAACTAATGTACCTTGGTTAAAACGTGTTTTGGCGAGTTGCAGTTGAGTATCAAATGCCAATTGCGCATTATTTTTTTGGTATTCATCGACGGCGTTAATAAACCCATCACGGTCTAATATTCTCGCGCCTAAATAAGGCACCGAAAAAAACACATTGGATTTGCCAGAGGTGACCAATAAAGCAGGGTTAAACAAGGTTGCGTTGTAAATAGGCGAACTTGCAACTCCCGCACCTCCTAGCGCCATCGATCTAGGGTCGAAAGACAAAAACGAAACCGCAAAAACATTGCTAGAAAAAACCAGCAATAACAGGCCAGTATTCTGTATCGTAGAAGCTATTTTGAATGGATAAAAAATCTTAAAACCACTAAGAACCTTGTTCTTTTTTAGTCGAGTGTTTAATAGGCTTAGTAACAATTTGAATTTACGTGGGATCATTTTTTCTTAGTCTGGTATAACAGCATCATATAGTTTACACAGGTCACCAACGTTTGCCCCATTTTCTCACTGTTCAGACCGTTAAAGACGAACAACGAGCTCATTGCTGTCGCCAAACTTAAGGATGTTTTAGTTTTTATAATAAAAATATACACTGGTAAACATGTATTACTCGGTAATAAGAATTAAAAATGGAAACCAAACTCGTTGTTGCAATTATTCATGGCATGGGTGATATTCACCCCGACTTTGCAGACCAATTTATCGATGACGTTTGTGACCAAATCTCGCCTGATGTGTCACCTCAGGCCATAAAATTTGTCCCTATCCATTGGGGGTATATTACACAACCAATTCAAGATCAGTTCTATCAAAGAGCAAATGCGGTGGCAGACTTAGATTACAAACCCGTTCGTAAATTTATTTTGTCAGCACTAGGCGACGCCGCGGCCTACCAAAAAAAGCCAAATCAAACGAATTCAACTTACCAACAAATTCATTCGGTTGTTAAGTCCAAACTTGATATCAATGTACCAGACAATACGCCACTAATTGTTGTTGCCCACTCTCTTGGCTGTCACATTATGTCGAATTACTTGTGGGACAAACAACACCACCCTGACCCGGCAGCCAGCCCGTTTCAAAATGGCAAGACGTTAGCCGGTATGTTTACTCTCGGTTGTAATATACCGTTGTTTTCATTTGCTGAAAGCGATCCACAGCCGATAGCATTCCCGGGCAATGTCTTATCTTCAACGCTCAAACAAAACGCGCGCTGGTTTAATTATTTTGATAAGGACGATGTCTTAGGTTACCCCATTAAAGTCATTAATGAGGCCTACAATAAGGTGGTGGACGAAGATATTGAAGTGGATATCGGGGGCTTACTTCGAAGCTGGAATCCATTTTCACACGACGTTTATTGGTCGGACAAAGACATAATTAATCCAGTGGCCAAATACCTAAGCACAACACTCAAAATTCTCGATAACGACTAACTTTACAGTGCATTAACGAGAATATTGATTTAACCGCAGAACTTTAATCAAGCGGCGTTATTACAATGCCGTAGAGATCAAATTGGTTAAGTTGTCCATCAACGCCACCAGCAGATGAATACGTCTCGTTTGTTGTTAGATAGCTCATGTTATAAAAATCGGTTAACGACAAGGTATATTGTCCGGCTTTTAGGTCGAGGTATATGGGTGTCGACAAACCAATCCCAGCATCCGGTTTAGTATGCGGCATTTGTACAATCTTCTCAGCAACATGCATATCGCCTAGTCGAATATTAGCGGCCTTCACTCCCGCGGTTATACCGGTATTAATAGAGTGATTCAAATTGCGATATCTAAATTGTAAAGCGACCTTACCCGGCGTCGCTTGTTGCCAAGATAACTCAAACTTGTCGGTTGCTGAGCCCCAATTTTGTAGTGTATTGCCAAAGGCTGTTGGGGTAATTTTAATGTTGCTAACAACGGTGTTCGAATCAACATCCACTTGCGTAGCTTGCCCAGCACAAACCGTTTTACTCAAATGCGATACAGTCCCAGATTGCTTAAATTGGGCACTAACGTTGTAGCAGGCGTTTTCTTGATCGCTCAGCGGACTATCTTGCCATGTAGACTGAGTTAAATTTTCAGCCACTAATAAACCATTTTTATAGACATTAAATGTCACGGTTGCAGTGTTAACATCGTCTATATGAAGCTCAATACCGCTATCTATTGCCGCCAAAGTTAAGTTAGGTTCAACCGGAGCAAAATGTTGAACGTTATCGTTCGATGGTAAACCCGTCACTAATGTCATTTTGTTGTCCGTACTTTGTTCAACAAGATCAACCGTTATCTCGTTGTTTTCTAACAACATAGCTGCCTCAAGGGTATTTGTTTTTAGCACTTGGTTATTGAGCTTAATAGTGCCTGCGCGTAAGACCTGTTTAGCGCTGTAACTCGATGGTAAGTTGAGCGTTAGTGTAATTGACTTCCCTAACCAATTAAGTTGATGCAATACCACTTCTGTTTGGCCTGAAAAATAATGTAGGGCGACGTCAGTCGGTAAATACGGATCAATTTTTAAGGTACTTTTTGCACTTAACCCATCTGAAGCACTATCGACACCAAAAATTCCGCTAACCACCATGTTGATGTATCCGGCTACTGACCATAGTTGACGCTTGGAGTTAATTGCGGGTCCCGATTGTTGTGGCTGCTCTCTATCTAGCCAAATTGATTGGCCAGACAACCACTCTAAATTTTCCATATTGGATAAGTTTAACGCCGCGCCTCGAATAATAGATTCAATTGCGTTCGTAGCAACCGCCGCGTTGTTGCCTCGTTTAGCCGCTTGCAAACCAAAGGCCGTGACAAAAGGCCAAATTGCACGATTATGATAAATTTGAATACCAGGTTGTTGTGGAAATATAACCGGAGCCCCCATCTTACTGTGAGGGTATCGCTTAAGTATCATTTCCGTTTTTGTCTGGTCTGCAATACCAGTAATTATCGCCAAAGACTGACCAAGCCAGTCGTATTTTTGCATTGCGACTGGGTAATGATGGCCACTCGACAAGCTTGAGTACAACCCCTGTTCTGGCAACCAGAAAAAATCATTAATATGTTGTTTTAGTTCATCAGCCCACTGTTGGTAACGGGTGGCGACTTTACTGTTGTTCGTTTCCGAGGCCAACTTAGCAGCCAACGTTAAGGCCTGATAATGGGCGACATTAGTTGAAAGCGACATTGAAGTTGCCATTGAAGATAAATCATCAACTATCCACTGGGCATAACTCTGTTCACGCCAATCGAGGAATGACTGCTCGCCTTGGTACAATCCTACGGTAGAATTAAAGATGGCGATGCGGTCTAATTCGATAGTATTGATTAACGCATCTAATGCTTTCCTAGCAAACCGCGAGCGTTCATTATCTGCGATATTGGCAAGGACCGACTCGGCACCAAATGCCCATGTCACTCTGTCCGTGCTGATTGGCCAGCTGCCGCCACTGCCAGTATCTTGTAATATTTGGGTTCCGGCATCAGTCATCAATTCACTTCCGGTCACTGAAACTTCTTCTCTAAATGGCGATGTTTTAAAGAGCAGTGAATTAACTACGCGTTTGGGGTCAAAAAAGCCCAAACCTAACTGTGCCGCGTAAGATAAATCGCGAGTCCAGACGTAATTCCATTTTTCTCCTGTTTCAAAACAGGGACATGCAATGGCCTTACCTAGGTTGTAGTTTCCATCTTTGATATTGGCAACCGAGTTTAATTTCATCTCATCCATAGAAAGCGCAAACAGAGCATCAAACGCGATATTGCCGCTGCGCACATAAGGCAGATTTGATGATTCGCTGTATGTTGAGTGTTGTGGTACGGGGTCACGTAATAACTGCGTGGTGGCATGTACATAGGTTTTTAATTGACCCGTCGTCTTAGCCACTGAAAATGTAGCGCGCTGCTCCTGTCCTAAAACATCCTCATACTGCAATTGAGTTATACCCTTGTCACCGTGAGGCTGTTCAATACTTGTTGCTTTGAACAAAACATTTTCAATAATAAGATTAACGGGCTTAACAGACGTATCTACGACAATATCAAATTGTGCTGGTTGTGGAGTGAGGATTTGGCTGTTGTAGTCGACGTTTTTTTTAGCCAACGGAAATGCAGTGTTTTGATCGTGCTCTAAATCAATGACATGATCGGATGCCAATAACATTTGAAGTGACCAGTCATTTGACGCCACTTTAAACGCGTGAATACCAAGGCCAACAGATATAGTACTGCGGTATTTGCCCGATGGCTGTTTTACCAGAGGGTTTTCAGTTCCCCAACCGTTAAACGCGCCACGAATATACAAATCGTCCTGTGATAGATCAGTATTTGTTACAGCCTGTTTTGAACAAGACACGATAGTTGTCAGAGCCAATGTTGTTAAAACCAATGTAGTAATCGATACCATTAACCCTAGTTTCTTTGTGACCAGTTTCAAATTACACGTCCATTAAATTAATCTTTTACGTGCGTTTAGTGTATGCAGGGGGAAGGGGTGGAACAATATGTGATTGCGCCATAAACTTGATTTCATACGTATTCATCACCACAACCAACAAGATTTTTAGTTTTAGATGACTTTCAATTCGGTAATGCGCTTAGCTTGTTGTTGATAATACTGTGATTTTTCAGGTAGGTTTTGTTGTGCAAAAAAGTCCGATAACAACAAATAACAATCCGCTATTTTATTGCTTTGCTCTAACATCGAAAAATGCCCTATTGCGTCTATTAGAATAGGCTCAGCCAACTCGTTATTTTGAGCCGTTAAGTATTTCCCGTACTGAAATACCGCATAAGAAAATATTTCGATATTGTAAAGTCGACCTTCGCTTTTTAGTTCGGCAAGGACATTGTAGCCTGTGGCGATGGTAGTAACAGGAACACTCGAATTATCGTACACCCAACTAACAAACTGGTAAAAAATACGTTTTTCAGGTTCGTTTTTAAAAGCTTTTTGCAACGTGGACAAATGTTCAAGGGCGATATCGGTATTGCCTAAATACTGCTGATATTGGGCTTTTACATACAATAATGAATTTTTCAAACCAACAGGCTCAAATTGCTCGATTTGAGCCACAGCGTCCATTAATTCTTTGGCTTTCTCGACCTCGTTCAATTTTAAATACACTGCTGCACGTTTTAATTGTGATAAACCAAAACCGTATTTGTCGTTTCGTTTTAATGCGTATTTTTCTGATTCTTGATAATAAACCAGCGCTTCTTTATATTGACCTAACTGACGTTTGTCGTCAGCTAACGTTAATAACGCATTGCCTACCGACTGCAATGTCGTCACTTCGTATTGTTGTTTATCTACGCTCGAACAAGACGTTAAACCTAAAACAACTGAGATAAGTGATCCTAAAAATATCAAAGATTTGATCGAATTAATCATTCATCTCTATTCCTTTTGGTGGTTTGTTTTTTTCTATTCCGCCTTTAAGTAATGGATTGTTGTTTACGCCCTGCAGCGTTTTGTCCATCCGGTTAAGTACTTTTAATAGGGTATTTACAGTCACAGCCAATTGCATTCGTTCAGCGTAGACTTCATCTATCATACCCTTCACTAAATTAAGGCTTTCGTTTACGTTAGTCATTATCTCTGGTAGCTGCCCACCTGTGGTTTGCTCCACTAATCCGATCGGATCTTGATATTGAGCAGACACCGATTGCAGTTCAGTTATTAAAGCTTCGGCTTCACTTAATAATCCATCAATCTTAGTTTGCGTTAAAGGGACATTAGCTAAAATTTGATTCGCGTTTGCGATCAGCAATTCCGTTTCATTCACCACAGAACTGCTGCTAAGTTGCTGACTTAAGATCAGTAAATGGTCACTCATCGACGCAACTCGATCGAGTATTTTAAACAACGAACCGTCTTCTGGATTATCTGATTTTTGTAGGTTGGTGAGCAAGGTATTGACGCTTGAGATGATTGAGTCCACGCTGTTTCCTGGCTTAGAGATAATGCCTTTTTTAACAAACATACGGCCCACATCACTATCAATGTATGGCACCATAGACCCTGCAAATAAGGGATCATAGCGATACCCAGCCAACTTGTTGGGCATGAGCAATTCAAATTCGGTCGCATTGTTCAAAAATACGTTTTGATTGCCTGATAAAACCGCGTGTTGAATTATTTTAGGCTGGTAATCAATAAATACGTAAAAGTCGACTTCGATATCGTTGGTCTCTTCATTTAAACTGAAATCTGAAATTCGACCAATTTCGAGCCCTTTGAAATAAATGGGCGGTTTTGCGCTTAACCCTTTAGCGTCGTTTAAAATCGTTCGGTAATAAACCTTATCTACCAATGCTTTAGTATTAATCAAAATGATCACAGTGAACGCAATAAGAAAGGCCAAACCTGCCGTCACAAAGGCAAATACGATACGGTTAGTACGATTAGCGTTATTTAACATCGTGTTGCCTTAAAATACCTTCCGATAATATAAAGTGTCGTGTTGCAAATTCTACAATAAGCTCATCATTATTTGACAATAATATGATTGTTGAACCTGCCCGTTTTAAATCGCTTAATAATGATTTGACCACATCTTCGTAGCGTTGGTCTATCTCTACTAAGGGGGCATCCCAAATTAAACATTTAGGTTCGAGTAACATTCCTCTTACAAAGCCCGCTAATGCTGCCTGTCCAACCGATAGAGCATCCATTCGTTGAGACAAAAACTTGGTTATACCGACCAGTTCAGTTAGATGATTTATTTTAGCCAGCTTATCCTCTCTACTTAAGTAAGGATAATGCAAATTGAGTGGTAACAAAAAGTTTTCTAACAAAGACAAATTAGAAATCAGTGCTGGACGTTGAAATATTGTGGAAAAGCACTTTCTAAAATGTTGATTTTGTTGCTGGTTCATTGAGTATATTGCTTGCTCATCGACCAAAACTCGACCTTTATCTGGTTGAATTAATCCGCATAAAATTGAAAACAACAGCGATTTTCCGTTACCCGACGGTGCGGATATCACAATTGACTCCCCACTTTCGACATTAAAACTAACATTACGCAGCAGTTTTACGTCACCTCGATTGTGACTGACGTTTTGCATATTCACGTTCATTACATATTCACCAAAATCATGTAAAGCCCGGAACCGATGGCATTGACCATCACAACCGCGATAACTGAACCACCCACCGCTTTAATATTTCGCTGTGGAACCTCGGTAATTGCCCGTTGGACGCTGAGACCTTGAAAACTACTGATTACGCTGATGAAAAACCCAGACATCACAACCTTGAGCACCATCATAAATAAATCAAGCGCTTCGAGTTGGTCCATTAACCGAGTTACAAACTCCACCAAGGGGATGTTTTGAAATAAGTTACTTATGAGAAAGCCACCAAATATACCAGTCATCAAAAAATAGCTCATCAGAATAACCAAAGATAAAATCATTCCGATAACGCGGGGCGTAACAAGATAGGAGATTGGCGCGACGCCCATGCAAATTAACGCGTCAATTTCCCGATTAACCCGCATATTGCCTAACTCAGTGCAAATGGCAGTTCCTGAGCGGGCTAAAATAATGAGACAAACGATAAATGGACCAAGATCACGAACCATGGCAAAGATAAGTATTTTGTAGATCCACTCTGTTTGACCAATCGAGGTCAACAAAGGATACCCTTCGGCAATAATGATGGCACCTAAGACCAAAGATAATAGGGTACATAGACCTAATGCCTGAACGCCAGTGAATAAAACCTGCTTGACCAAGACATCAAAACTGATGGCTTTATTACGGCGGAAGTGGATGAGGTCGTCGATAACCTCTGCGGAAAATATTGTTAGACTGTTTGTCATATTTATCGCGCTTTATCCAAAGAGTTTACAGCCAATATTGGCTATAAATTAAGTTAACTGCCTTATAATCATACGTTTCAGACCAACAATCAACCTCTAACTCAATGGCAATTTCAATTCGTTTATATTTGATAATAACCGAGGATCATACCAACTGTTGTTTTCGCTAATTGGTCAATTTGTTCAGCATTCAATTCTGGCTTCATTCGCATAAACTGCGGCCAAAATGCTTGCCCTTTAAGCAGGCTAATGATCTGCTCATTAATAAAATTCACATCAGTTAATTTAAGTCTTTTATCCGCTTGAGCAGCCTTTAGCCAACGCTTCATTGCGGTTTCTTGTTGAAAAAACTGCGCCATATTTTCCTGTAACGCTTCTGGATTAAACAGCCAATAGCCCATGGAAACACGGATTAGTTCTGATATTTCAGGGCAGCACATAATACTTAATTCATTCTTAATTAAGATTAATAATTGCTCGTCGAGCGGTTTATCCGGCTGGTAGTTAAAATCAAATATTGCGATGTTTTTCTGCCAAATTTCTTGAATAAGTCCAGTGACCAAAACTTCTTTGCTGGGGAAATGGTTATACACAGTACGTTTTGACACTTCCGCCATTTCAGCGATCTTATCCATACTGGTATTGTTCACACCAAATTGTTGAAATGCCTGCATTGCACTTGTCACGATAGCTTCGCGCTTTAATTCGCTTCGAGTTTTTTTTATATCAGTCATCACAAATCCTCAATTCCCAGACGCCAAACTTAGCGGCCAACATTTTTACACTAATCAGTTTACTTTTCAATTCATTCACTTAAACTACACCGTGCAGTGTACTTTGTGAAGAGATGTTATGATTAAATTATTAGGGGCAGTCATTATGGCGATTTTGTTAACTGGATGTGCAACCGAACCCACTAAAACTTTTGAAAATAGTGAAATTAAATACTCATCTGATTTGGGTCAACTTTGGCAAATTGCTAAAGCTTTCTGGAACGACGACCGAAAGTACGCAACCCCAAAAGAGGCTATTCCGATGGCCAAATTAACAACGGAAATGCTCACATCAAGCCACGAAGACGCTGTTTTTAAACTAGGTCATTCTTCGGTTTTACTTCGCATTGATGGTGAATTTATTTTATTTGATCCCGTCTTTAGCGAACGCGCCTTCCCGGTCCAATGGATGGGGCCTAAACGTTTTCATCAAGCACCAATTTCAATTGACGATTTGCCGCATATTACCGCTGTCGTTATCAGCCATGATCATTACGACCACCTAGATAAAAACGCCATTAAACAACTCGCTTCAAAAGTAGACCGCTTTATTACGCCCCTTAAAGTAGGCCAGCACTTAACTGATTGGGGCGTGGATAGTCAAAAAATTATCGAACTTGATTGGTGGCAACAAACTAATGTCAAAGGCGTCAATGTTGTCGCCACACCTTCACAGCACTTTTCTGGCCGAACATTAACCGACCGCGACGAAACATTGTGGGCAAGTTGGGTTATTCAAGGCTGGGAAAACAAAGTGTTTTTTAGTGGTGACTCAGGTTACTTCTCTGGCTTTAAAACTATCGGAGAAAAATTCGGACCGTTTGACGTCACGCTTATCGAAACTGGCGCTTACAACAAGCTTTGGTCAGAGATTCATATGATGCCAGAACAGAGTTTACAGGCGCATATTGATTTGAACGGTAAAGTAATGATCCCGATTCACAACGGTACTTTTGACCTATCTCTACATGATTGGTTTGCCCCTTTAGAATCTATTTTCCAATTGGCAAGTGACAATGACGTTCGATTAGCAACTCCTATTTTTGGCGAAGCACTTTTGATCAACAACGCTAAAACCAGCAAACAACCCGCGACGACTTGGTGGCGTAAATTTATGCCAATCGATGAGCAATCAGCGACGTCTGACTATGGACCTAACAAATTAACTCCATCGTTGTCCTCTGGCGGCGAATAACCATATTTTTATTTTATTCGGAATTAAACATGATCTCTAACAATACGTTCACTACATCTAAATTGAAAAAACCAACCATTCTGCTAGGGGCATTTTTGGCGTCTATTTTTATTGCAGGTTGCGCAGAAGAAGAGGTGCAAACTGAAACTGCCATCATCGAACCAACTGTTAAATTGTCAGCTGCTACAGATATGCCAAACTTTTCTGAATTTGAATTTCCAGCAGAAGTTTCAGCGGTTAAAACTATCGACGTGAGTTTTGAAGTCGCCGGTCGATTGCAGGACGTAAATTTGCGCACGGGTTCTATCGTTAAAAAAGGTGACTTACTTGCTCAAGTCGATCCAACTGAATTCACTCAACGCCTTAATGAAGCTAAAACCCGTTTAGAACAGGCGAAGCGAGATTTAGATCGTGCCACCGCCACATTTGAAAAAGGCCTTGCAGCCCAAAGCCAACTCGATAATGCAAAAACAAATTACGAACTTGCTCAAATTGCAATAAATCGCGCGCAGAAAGATTTAAGTTATACCTCGGTTAAAGCGCCATTTGATGCACAAATTTCACAACGTCTTGTGGACAACAATAACTTTGTAAAAGCGGGGGACATCATTGCTAAATTGCAGGATGTGTCACGATTTTATTTTAATATTAATGTCCCTGAACGTTTATTAACTGGCTACAAACAAGGCGCAGAGATTGAAGCCGCCGCAAGCATCATTTCAGCACCAGAAAAAATGTATCAATTAGAATATGTTGAACATGCCACGCAAGCAGATCCGATTACTCAAACATACAAAGTCGTTTTTGCTGCGGCAACGACCGATCCTAGCCTGACACCTGGGGCACGAGCCAAAGTCTTACTAAAACTAGGTTATCAACGTTATGGCGATGGTTTATTAATTCCTGTTACGGCACTCGTTGGCAATAATAGCGAAGGGTTCCACGTATGGAAATTTGATCCAAAAACCCGTGAAGTTGTAGCGACTGAAGTCGAGGTCTTGTTTGTTAAAAACCAGCAAGCACTAGTGAAAAGCACACTAAACGCAGGCGATGAAGTGGTTGCTGCTGGTACTACGAAGATGCGCGAAGGCCTTGTTGTTAAACCTTACAATGCGGAGCTGTAATAATGGATATCGCTCGTTATTCCATTAAAAACCCAGTCAACATTTGGTTGATGGTAATCGTATTTATCATTGGCGGTTTAATCGCCCTTAACAATATCGGTCGACTAGAAGACCCCGCATTTACCATTAAACAAGTACAAGTTGTTACTCAGTTTCCTGGGGCCAGCGCGGTTAAAGTTGAACGGGAAATTACTGAACCACTAGAGATCGCTATTCAGCAGATGCCGCAACTGCGTCGCATTATGTCGATTTCTAAACCCGGTGTTTCAGAAATTACAGTTGAAGTAGAGTCGCATTACGATTCAAATGTATTGCCTCAAATTTGGGACGAACTCCGAAAACGTCTACGTGACGCTGGTAAAAATTTGCCAATTGGCGCACAAACACCAAGCGTTTACGACGACTTTGGTGATGTGTATGGCATGTATTACGCCTTAAGTGCTCCTGAATTTTCACCTCAAGAATTACGTGAGTTTGCTCGTATTATTCGCCGTGAGTTATTGGTTACCGAAGGCGTTGCTAAAGTGCAGGTTAGCGGAGTACAACAAGAACAGCTTGTTGCCTACATTAATCCTTATCAAATCGCCGGATTGGGCATTTCGTTCCCCGATCTGGCTCAGTTATTAGCCGAAAACCTAAAACCTTTTAATGGCGGTCGTGCCCAAGTTGGCGAGAAAAAAGTTCGTATACTGGTGGATAATGCCCTAGATAAAATTGACGAAATTTATAACTTGTCGTTAGTTGTCCCTGGTAGTTCACGTTCGATAAAAATTCGTGACGTCGCTGAACTCAAAATAGAACCCGTTGATATTCAACCTGTTTTAGTTCGCTATCAAGGCCATGAAGCCATCACATTAGCCATTTCTGCGTTAAACGATGTCAATATCGTTAACGTCGGGCATAGCGTGACCGACAAAGTTGAGCAGATAATCACGACGTTACCAGCAGGTATTACGTTAACCCCAATTTACGACCAAGCGGCACTTGTTGACCAATCTGTTAAGGGGTTTATCGATAACCTAATTTTGTCGGTTGTTGTGGTAACACTTACTCTTTGTATCTTTATGGGTTGGCGTTCAGGTGTTGTTGTTGGCGCAGTATTGTTAGTAACAGTAATGGGTACTGTGTTGATCATGTGGTTAATGGGTTTGCAGCTACAACGAATTTCACTTGGCGCTATGGTAATTGCCATGGGTATGCTGGTCGACAATGCGATAGTTGTGGCTGAAGGCATGATGTTAAGAATGAAGCAGGGCAAATCGGCCACAGAAGCAGCCAGCTTTATTGTTAAACGAACACAGTGGCCTTTACTAGGGGCGACAATTATTGGTATCGCAGCGTTTTCTGGTATTGGTTTGTCAGACGATGCAACAGGTGAATTTTTGTACTCATTATTTGCCGTCGTCTTAGTTTCTTTGTTGCTTAGCTGGGTATTAGCAACAACGGTTGTGCCTTTATTTGGTAAATATTTTTACCAAGTTGGTAACGACACAGCGGGCGAAACAAACAAAGGCGTGTTATATCGCGGTTATTTGGCTTTGCTGCACACCGCGCTTAAATTTAGATGGATAACGGTTGCTGCGTTATTAGCGATAACCGTTGTGGCTTATATGGGCTTTGGGTCAGTAAAACAAGGCTTTTTCCCAAGTTCTAATGCACCATTGTTTTATATCCATTATTGGGGTCCACAGGATCGTGATATTCGTCATACAACTGAAATTATGACTCAAGCTGAGTCGGTCATTTTAGAACATAAAGATGTTGATACCGTAACGACCTTTATTGGCCGTGGTGCGGACCGCTTTACCCTGACTTATGCGCCACAACAGCCAAACGAGAGTTATGGCTACTTTTTAATTAAAGCCACTGACCGAGACAAAATAGACTCGTTAATTAAAACATTAGTAAAACAACTTCCGCAGCTGGACTTAGATGCCAACTTTTATAGTGAACGTATGCAATTTGGTCCCGGTGGCGGCGCCAAACTTGCGGCACGTTTTTCTGGTCCAGACACTGAAGTACTGCGTGACTTAGCAGAACAAGCCAAAACCATCTTAATCAACGACGAAAAAGTTCGAGATATTCGTCACAACTGGCGAGAAAAAGGGCTGGCTATCAATACCCATTACGATGCGTTTAATGCTGGTATGACGGGCATTACCCGTTCTGACTTTAGCCAAGCGATTCAATACGCTAGCACTGGACTTGAATTAGGTAAATTGCAAGATGGTGACTATAGCTATTCGATAAAAGCCAAAATGGCGATGGCGTCTGATTCAGAACTTGATTCAATTAAAAACAGCCAAGTTTGGAGTTCGTCCCAACGTCACCATGTGCCGTTTTTACAAGTCTCCAATGGACTAGAGCTGGTAAACGAAGAAACACAAATTCATCGCCGTAACCGCTTACGCACAATAACGGTTAATGCTGACCCTGGATTTGACGAAACCGCTGGCCAGGCATTTGCCCGCATGAAACCGCAAATCGAAGCGATTTCATTACCCGATGGTTACAAACTGGAATGGGGCGGAGAATATGAGTCGTCAAAAGACGCTCAAAAAGCACTTGGTTCAGGCTTGCCGGCTGGGTTCTTGGCGATGTTTTTAATTTCGGTTTTACTGTTTGGTCGAGTACGTCAACCTTTGATCATTTGGTTAATTGTGCCAATGGCTGCAGTAGGTGTGGTCAGTGGTTTGTTGGCCACAGACATGCCATTTGGGTTTATGTCGCTGCTCGGTTTTTTAAGTCTGTTTGGTATGTTAATTAAAAATGCCATTGTTCTTATTGAAGAAATCGACCTGCAGATCCAAGAAGGACTCGAAGCCAAAGTCGCGATTATTACCGCCAGTGCTAGTCGTTTACGGCCTGTCGCATTAGCCGCCATTACCACCATTTTAGGTATGGCACCGTTATTATCAGATGCCTTTTTTGCTGACATGTCGGTGACCATCATGGGTGGATTAGCATTTGCTACGATATTAACAATGATTGCCGTTCCTGTATTTTATAGTATCTTTTATAAAGTAAGCTATAGAGCTAAGTAACGACAAACGCATAATGCTAACGGCGCCTTGTCATGACAAGTGCGCCGTTTTTTATGTTTGCCATTTGGCTAATTACGATATCCAACCTTGGGAGATAAATAATGTGTGGCAGATTAAACGTAACTGACGATCCCTGGGTACGCCAATTAGCACTCGATTTAGGGGTGAATTTAGATCAAACGCCAATTCAACCAAACCGTTTCGTGCGAGCGGCTTCTGAAGTACAAATTATCGTAGAAAAACCCGGCGCTCGATTTCTTCGTCCCGCGACCTGGTGGTTGCTTCTGGAACGTTCAGATAATGGATTCAAACCGTCAAAATACACATCCTTTAATACTCGATACGACAAGTTGAATGTCCCCCGAAGCGCCGGATATGCGCCATTTCGAGAGTCACGTTGTGTTATCGTAGCTAAAGGCTTTGGTGAGACCGAGTTTGTGCAACACGGTAGACAAAAAGTCCCTAAACACTATTATGATTTGACCGCCAAAGACGGCGCTATAGCGTTTGGGGGATTGTATCGAGATTATTATAATAAACAGACTGGAGAAATCGTCACCGGTTGTAGCGTGATCACCTTACCGCCGCACCCTAAATTAAATGAAATTCACAGCAAAGCAAGCCCATTAATGTTACCTCAAGATGACACATTAAACGCTTGGTTAGATCCATACAATCAAGATGTTGCGATGTTTCAACACCTTTTGCAGCCAAATATTAGACAAACACTTGAAGCCACACAAATTGATAAACCAAGCTTATTTAATGCCATCGCCGAGCCTATTTTAATTCAAGCTGATGGCTAATGACTGAGATATTGAATCGCCGCGAATACAAACTGATCGGCGACGATTTTTATTAGCACAAAACGATTTTATATCCGTTTGTTATTCATCTCATTCACGCAATATTTAACTGCCCTGACCGTCATTGCCATAAAGGTTAACGATGGGTTTACTACCGCAGAAGAACAAAACGCTGCACCGTCTGAGACAAATAAATTATCAATGTCGTGGGTTTGGTTAAAGCCATTTAAAATTGAATCTTTTGGATCGCGTCCCATACGTGCTGTACCCACTTCATGAATCGCTAACCCCGGCGCGTTATGATCATAGGTCGTGCGACTTTTAACATCCAAAACACCTGCTTTTCTAAGCATGTCGGCACCAACTTGTGCGGCATCTTCCATCATCAGTTTTTCGTTATCTGACCATTGGCAATTGATGTCCAATTGCGGAATACCCCATTTATCAGTTTTAGTTGGGTGCAATGCCACTTGGTTCTCAAATCTAGGTAACATTTCACCCTGGGCATAAAGCCCTAGTCGCCATTCTCCAGGTTCAGTTAGCTTAGACTTATAGTCGGCACCAATTCCGTCACTGCCACCTTTACCACGCCAATCGGTGCGATATGCACCCATACCAAATGCGTAACCACGTTTAAACCCTTCGCCATAAAGGCTCGGTTTATAACGAAAATTAGGAATGTAACACCCCGTTGGACGACGTCCCTGATAAAATTCGTCCTCATACCCTTCAACCCTGCCATCGGCACTCGCATTGTAATTATGGTCCATTAGATAATGTCCCAATACGCCTGACGAGTTTGCAATACCATTAGGGAATTTCTTAGACTTACTATTGAGCATAATTTGAGTACTGCCCAACGTACTCGCACACAAAAAGACCACTTTTGCAAAGTATTCACGGGTGGTTAAATTATCGTTATCGATGACTTTAACACCAAGCACTTTATTGGTTTTGTCGTCATAAATTAGACTATGAACCACACTATTTGGCGCGATATGCAGATTGTTTGTTTTCGCCGCCGCAGGCAGAGTTGAGCTTTGGGTAGAAAAATAAGCGCCAAATGAACAGCCTTTTTGGCATTCATTTCGAGCTTGGCATTGCACTCGGCCTTGCTCGATATGCAGTTGTGTCGGTTTAGTTAAATGGGCGCAACGGCCCATAATCACGTGTCGTTCGGTGTAATTTTTATCAACAAACCGTTTGAACATTTTTTCCGGTGAGGTCATTTCAAACGGCGGTAAAAATTCGCTGTCGGGTAAATTTACTAACCCTTCTGCCTGACCACTTATACCCACAAACTTTTCAACGTAGCTGTATTCATCTTTCAAATCGTCATAGCGTATTGGCCAGTCATTGCCTACGCCATCACGTTTATTCGCTAAAAAATCGTCTTCACATAGTCGGTAGCTTTGTCGATGCCACAAAAGGGACTTACCACCGAGTTGATTGGCTCTAATCCAGGTGAAGTCGGTACCTTCTTTGGTCGAATAAGGCAATTCTCGGTCGTTACCAAAAAAATGCTTAGTGCTATCGTGAAACGCATAACATTTTTTTTGTTGATGGAAATCTTGTTCCACTAACAAATTATCGACCTTGCTTCTATTTGGAAACTCCCACGGGCCTTTACCTTCACCAGGATAGTCTTCGCGGTGTTTTACCACTCGCCCGCGCTCAATCATTAACGTATTTAATCCGCGTTCACAAAATTCTTTAGCTGCCCAGCCACCGGTAATTCCAGAACCAACAACAATGGCATCAAAGACAGTATCGGTTTGTTCTATATACATTTTATCGTTCATATTTTACTCCACTGCCATTTGAGACTAATAAAAGGCATGTGAACCCCATGCTTTATCGCCCTTTTTATAAGGGATTGAACCGGTAAACCCACCCGGTACGGGCAGATATCGTAGCGCCTGTGTCGCGCCAACTTCTGACGTGAAAAAGCCGAACACGATAAGGTGTTTAATTAGCTGAAATTTGGACTTTTGATCGTGGTTAAAACCGTCAAGTCGTTCTAATTTAGTTAATAATTCATGACGTTGACTGTCAATTAACTGCGCAAAGGACGTTGAAAAAGCATTGATGGCTGCACTTTCAATATCATCCACTATTTCTATTGCCAAACGTCGGTCATGTTTGTTGTAACAAACCGCTAATTGATGATCGATAAACCCATGACAATCAACATCTTCAGCACTTGGTGTATCTGTTTTTGGCAAAACGGTTCTGGCAATTTTTGCCAACGTCGCCATTTGTGACTGCGTAAAGGTTTTGCCTTTACGGTGGGCACTGTTTGGTGTCATTTCGTAGGCAAATGCCTGATTTAACTTCACCCCACTGACAAGCGTAAAGGCTGCACTCGAACCAACTACTAGACCTAACTTACGCAGAAAGTCACGGCGCGTTGGTTCGGTTAATTCGTTATTAGATGGTTCCATGTTCACCTTCCGACTTTTCTACTATTGAATCTGTGTCAGTAGATTGTTCTGATTGTTTTTGTTGACCGTTTGTTTGTCTTCTCACAATGACAAATAACACCGCAAATACAACGATTAAGACACTAGGGAATACCGTTAAGTTTGAGAGTACTTCTTGCCCGGCAACCAATCCAACTTGGTCTGGCGCGACATTTGACATTTCTGCAGTCTTTTTCGCGTCGTCAATCCATTGGCCAATAACCGGATTCCACATACTGACCGAAAACATGCCTACACCACCGGCTAAAGATAACCCTAACGCACCTGTTTTTGGCGTATATTCCACAACACAACCCAGCATAGTGGGCCAAAAATATGTCACGCCGACGGCAAATAATATCGCCGCTAGATATATCATTGGGCCGCTGACTTGGCTCATCATATAAATTCCGCTAAGTGCGATTACCGACGATACAAACAAGGTGCCAACAGGGCTTAAGCGGTGAACCAATGGCCCCGCATAATAACGACCAACCGCCATTAGACCTGTAATTAACGCTAGGATAAGCATTGGCGAAGCACCGCTTTCACCTAAAATTCGTTCAATCCATTGTTGTGTGCCAAGTTCGGTTGTTGCCGTCAAACTAAAACATAACAACAGTAAAAGGTATAACGGCGAAATTAGACTGCGCATGTTATTTATTGTTGAGTTCTGTACTTTGTCAAAAATTGGGAAGGTGCTTTTTAGCAACATAGTTCCGTAAATAAGCGTAGGAATTAGAATTAGTGCAACTTGCCATTGCCACGTTAACCCAATAGACGCCATAAATTGTGATGCTAATGCACCAATCAATATGCCCCCTGGGAACCACACATGAAAACGATTCAGCATTGTTGTTTTATTGCTTGAATGCAGATCCGCGATTAGTGGATTACAACCCGCCTCGACCGAGCCATTAGCAAAGCCAATTAAAAACGTTGAAATAAGCAGGCCCCAAAATCCACCAGCGGTTAGGGTAAAAATAATGCCAAACAAGTGACAGGTAAATGCCAAAACGATCAGCTTTTTAGCACCAAGTGCGTTATACAAAATACCGCCAAACATAGTCGCTATAGGAAAACCCAAAAATGCCATGGCATTTATCCACCCCAACTCACGGCCGTTGAGCCCAAATTCAACTCCGAGTTCTCCCAAGATCCCCGCGCGAATTGCAAAGGTCATTGCAGTCACAATAAGGGCAATACAGCAGAGCCTAAAAATCTTATCCTTGTCGACGATATTATTCATAATGTTCTCTTTTTTGTTATTTTTATCTGTTGATTGAACTACTTGAATTAGCTGAGGCCAAGTACCTTATTATTAAATTCAACGTCTGCTGCTCCCCCAGCAAAATCGTCAAATGCCTTATCTGTCGGTCTTATAATATGTTGTTCGATAAATTTAGCGCCCTCCGCTGCTCCATCTAAAGGATGTTTAATACAACATTCCCATTCCATCACTGCCCAACCTTCATAACCATAGGCTGTCAGCTTGCTAAATATGGCATTAAAATCTATCTGACCATCACCTAATGACCGAAAACGTCCAGGCCTATCGACCCAAGATTCATAACCACCATAAACACCAGCGCGTCCTGTTGCGTTAAATTCAGCATCTTTAACGTGGAATGCTTTTATTCGTTCGTGGTAAATATCGATAAATGCCAGATAGTCGAGTTGCTGCAATATAAAATGTGATGGGTCATAAAGAATATTGGCTCGTGGGTGATCATTAACCGCCTTCAAAAAGCGCTCAAATGTCACTCCATCGTGTAAGTCTTCACCTGGGTGTAACTCGTAACAGACATCAACACCTGCGGCGTCAAAGGCATCAAGTATCGGTAACCAACGTTTCGCAAGTTCGGCAAAGCCTTGTTCGACAAGACCGGCGGGGCGTTGCGGCCACGGATAAAACGTGTGCCACAATAACGCGCCAGAAAAAGTGGCGTGCGCGTTTAGGCCAAGCTGTTTACTGGCGGTTGCTGCCCACATCATCTGCTCAACAGCCCACTCTTGACGAGCGACTGGATTATTTTTGACGTGTTCAGGTGCGAAGCCATCAAACATCTCGTTATAAGCTGGGTGAACCGCCACTAACTGACCTTGTAAATGGGTTGATAACTCACTGATTGAGAGTCCATAACTTGCCACTTTTTTCAGTATTTCGTCACAGTACGAAGTGTCCTGAGCGGCCTGTTTAAGATCAAAAAAACGGGCATCCCATGAAGGTATTTGAATGGCTTTAAAACCAAGTCCAGCCGCCCATTTACAGATATCATCTAGATTACTAAAAGGTATGTCGTCACTGGCAAATTGAGCAAGAAAAATACCTGGCCCTTTGATCTGTTTCATTATATTTGTCCTTCACTGTTAACGGTGAGCTTAAAGGGTTGCCATTTAGTTTGTTGTTTACTCGCCTCGACGACGTTTTCGATAAATGCCATGCCACGAATTGCCTGTTCAATATCAGGCGCAAGTTCACTAATGTCTGAATCCGATTGTTGTTCTAGTGCGATAATTTGATTGATAAACTGCAAATAAATATTAGCAAACGCTTCGATGTACCCTTCAGGATGACCAGCCGGTGTCCGTAAATACGCGTTAGTATTCGCGGCCAGCGTGCCGACGCCCGCTCGAATAATTTCCCTCGGCTGATTATTGTATTTTTTGATCAACGAGTTTGGCTCTTCTTGACGCCATTCAAATGAGGCTTTTGTCCCGTAAACTCTGATTGATAGATTGTTTTCTTCGCCAACCGATATTTGGCTCGCAATTAGTACGCCTTTGGCACCGTTATTAAATTTCAATAACACAGTGCCATCGTCATCGAGCACGCGTCCAGCAACGACAGAGGTTAAGTCCGCGCAAAGCTCGGTTATTTTGAGTCCACTAACATACTCAGCCAAATTAGCCGCATGAACGCCTATGTCGCCCATGCAACAACTGGCACCTGCACGTTTAGGATCGAGTCGCCAACTTGCCTGTTTGTTTTCTTCATCCGTTGTTTCCGCTAACCAGCCTTGACTGTATTCAACAATAATCTTAACAACATCACCGAGCGCACCCGCAGCAACCTGCTCACAGGCTTCTTTAACCATTGGATAACCGGTATAGGTATGCGTAAGCCCATATAGCTTTTGCTGTGCAGTAACGATTTTTTCAAGTTCAAGGACTTGGTGTAGGTCCATTGTTGCCGGTTTGTCAGACAAAACATGGAACCCGTGTTCTAACGCGCATTTTGAGACTGGAAAGTGAAGATGGTTAGGTGTCACGACCGATACAAATTGGATCCGCTGCTCAGCGGGTAATTTGGCTTCAGCTTCAAACATCTGCTGATAGGAGGCGTAACAGCGTGTTGGTTCAATCCCTAACATGTGTCCGGTTAATAAACAGTTGTCATGATTAGAGCTAAACGCACCAGCAACTAATTCTATCTTACCGTCTAAGAACGCGGCCATACGATGGATGTTGCCAATAAAAGCACCTTGGCCACCACCGACCATACCCATTCTGACTTTATTGCTGGTTTTTGCCATATTCTCAATACACATATAGATTACTAAACTTAATCCAGTATAAAGAGACATGGATTTAACCTGTATAATAATATCGGTCAAAATTAAAAGGTTTTCGGCGTTGTGGTTTGTAATCTAACAAACAGAAAATCCCGAATCGCCTTTATTTATTGGGTTAGGTATATTTTGTCGGAGTTATGATTTGGTAATTTTTAGACTAATTACTTTAAAAGTAGATGCGAGATATTTAATGTTTGCCATGGACTTGAGATTTAAGCTAAGCCCTTATTTTTCAAAATAAGGGCTTACACTATCCTTAGAAAATAACGTTTAGTCGGGCATACGGACCATGTATGATGTCGTCTCTGTCGTAATTAATGAAATATCCATCATCAGGGAAATCATCTTCGTCATCCCAATTGGATTGAACATGATAGTAGTCAACTTTATAACCGGCTTGAAAAGATGCACCAAACCCCTTTAATGCCCGAAAACGATGCTGCCATATATACCCCAATTCACCCGATACTCCCAACTCAATAGGATTTAGCCCGATGATGTCAGCTTTAGTTTCGCCTGTAACTTCAGTAACAGCATCTCGACCAACAGTCAGATTTGATAGGCCAATAAAGCCCGTTACATTGAGATAAAAACGGCTATAGTTTGTTTCATATCGATAACCATAGGCGGCTTCGTCAAAACCCAATTTAAATCCAAGTGAACTCATGCTAAAAGCTTCATCAAATGCCGAACCTAGATAAGCGCCATTGTGGGAACCAAAGCCAACAACACTTGGTGAATCAAACTGGTGATAATACATGCCCAAGAACAAACCTTTTTCGGCAATAATTAAGGCATCATATGTCTCTCGTTTACTGGTAAATGCATGTGACATATTTGTAACGTTTTGCATATAGCTTGCTGTACCGCCGGCATCCATTGTTGAATAACCTAATCGCAATGTGCTCGCGCCATTAAACAAGCCATGATAATCAAATTGAATAATATATTTATTCACGGCGGCTCGAATTAATTGGTTGTCGGTTAAGTTATCCAGCTGATCTTCTGCTTCGTTTTGTAATAACGTGACGGCTAACTGTGATTTTCCCCAGCGACCTTGAACAAAGAAAGATTTGAGAATATTAGTATTCATGTCATATTCAGTGGTAGCTTTTTCTACGTCATTAACGACAACACTTTGATTTACTGACCAATTAGCATATTGAAGCCCGCCCCCAGCCATAAAATCAACTACACTGCCCGATGCAAAGTCGTGTTGATTGTATTCCATCGTTTGTAAATCGCTTTTAGAATACTCAAAAGTGTCCAACTTTCGTTCCGACGTATTTCGGGTGGTTACAGTGATCTTATTACCAGTGACTTTGATTGTGGGTTCAAAGCCTATGTTTTCAACTTCAGAGGAATGTTCATTCCCTCTCGATACAAGGCCTTTGTCATCAAAATAGTAGATGACTAACCCTTTGTTATAGGCGTTAACCCACTCGTACACTGCGGCAACATAACCAATATTTGGAACCACTTTAGCGTCAATGATCTGAGAATAATCACTGCGCTCATGCAACGCCGTTTTTGCAGATAACCATGGCTGATGTGATTTGACTCGGGGGAGATCAGATACATACAATTCAAAATCATCTTCACTGACAAAACTAACAGCCATTTCTCCAGAATAATTATGAGAAACCGATCCAACTTTACGCTCGGCTGGTAATTCAAAATACGTTTCTTTTTTACCAAAGTGACGGCCATCAATGAGGAGCTGAGTTGCCGACAGGCAAACAAGTTCGCCCTGAGGGGTTATGTCTCGTTCTTGGCCGTCACAAATGGACGACAACGACGCACGTTTGCGACCTTTTGAGCTATGAATAAAGTACTGCTTTTTATTGTCTTTTCCTTTAGAAACCCGAATGTAATCAGACACAATGGCCCACGCAACGCCGTTATACAGAGCCTTTAGCTCCAATTTGGATTTGTCACTGTAACTTTGTCGATATTTACCTATCGTCAGTTTCATCGAGCAGTCTTTTTTACACTTAGAATTGGACTTGCTAAAATCCACCATAGGCAGGGCTTCAACATTCGGAGCCAATCCTAATAACACCAATCCAAATAACCATTGTGTAATCGCTATCTTCATCTTCACTTAACTGTCCTTAATTGAGCTTTCTAAATAAACTGTTCGTAGTACTTTTTAGCTTTAAGTACTTTTTGAATATACCCTTGAGTTTCAGGGTGCGCATTTGCACGAAGCTTGTTGTAAACCTCCTGCGGTGCAAGTTGATTGATTGCTTTATAAGCTGGTTTAAGTTTTTTACTGCTTTTATCGTTAAAAACATAGGCAACATTGCCTGGGCCCGTATTGTAAGCCGCAATTGCGACATAAGTTTTACTGGTTTCATTTTTTACTGGCGAAAAGTAACGATTAACCAATAAATTCATATACGTCGAACCAAATTCAACATTGGTTTCAGGGACTAATAATGTTTTTTGATGCGGCGGTGTTTTTGATTTATTCAAATAGTCATTTACGTCTATGCCCGCGCTTGTTGGCACCACCTGCATTAAACCAAAGGCAGGGATGGGGGATTGGGCCATAGGATTAAAGCTAGACTCTGTTTCCATAATGGCATACAGGAGCGCTGGTGATAGGTTGTATTTGTTGGCCTGCGAACTAACATAACGTCGATACGGTGTAGTTTTTTTCCACTGCGTACTACTGAATTTTATTTTCCGTGTCGCGGGTTGTTTTTTCTCTGGCGCCACACTGACTTGCTGTTGATGTTTAAGCGCATTACTGGTTTCAACATCAAAGGTATTAAGAAACATACGCTCTGGTAGTTGCTTCTCCACGGGCAACGTTTGGATATAGGCTTCGACTTTCTTTTTGGCCTTAACGAGTGCCTTAATATTTTCTTCAACGCGCTCAACTTCTTTCACGGGAATGGAACGCTTGGCAACCGATTTCACTAATGCCTTTAATTCACTTTGGCTAATACCAAGCGAATCCGCTACTGTTAATCCTTTACTCGGATCGTATTTTTTAATTTTTTTTGAGCTGAGCGACATGCCGTTTTTCAAATCAGCAATTGATGCATTAAGCGTATTATTTAATAAGGTTTCGGCTTGCTTTAAATTAGACGGTTTGATGCTGGAATAAAAAATTTCATCGGCGGCGTAATCAATGAGAACCTTCTCATTCATGTCTTGAGAATAAACAACTAGCCTTGAGCCACTGGACACATCGGCATACCCCCAAACTCCCGTAACTTGAGCTTTATACTGCGCTAACTCTTTCCTAAGATTGAGTTTGTAGTCAGCAAATTCCTTTTTCTCATTTTCTGCGAACGTTGTAAATTGTGCCTTAAAACGCTCAAATTCTGATTTTGGCGCGCTAACACCTTGAGGGAGTGCGCCTACCATGAAGAGCAAAATTGTCAAAATTTTGTATTTATTTTGCATGACATAACCTTTCTATACCCAGCAATTAGCTATTTATTAAATGAATGATGTCGCTGAATTAGTAAGGGGTAATTAGGAAGTTGTTGAAAAAATTGCATTTTCTTACTTACACTAATCTTTTGACAGGCTGTTTGCATCCTTACTAACGAGATTTAACATTACTATAAGCGTGGCAAAAAGGCACGGAAAGGTTACTGATAAGAGCGTAAATTTGCTAAAAAAACACACTTTATCTCACACTCGACTTTCTACCCATCGGTGAAGGGATCTGCTACGCACCGGTGACTGAATCTGATGATTACTCATCAAAAAATTTTAAAAATGTTTTTGATTTTTTTCAGGTGCAGTTGTGAGAACAACGGTAGTCGTATAACGATAGATATAACAAGAGATGATTACGCACAAAATAAATGGGATGGTAGAAAAGAATGAATCACCGACAATCCAGAAATAGCCACTTATATGAATAATTAACATTGTGCCAAATATCACTGCTTTTCTATTTAACTTATCTTGTATTGAAAGTTCAGCTGAGCACTTAGAGCATTGAAAGTGTTCTGAAAATGACCAATAGAGTTGAAACCAACTAACTTTAGTTTTGCACTTAGGGCAAGCGTGATCTTTTTTCATAATCCTTGAACCTATCTTAATTTAATCCATTAAATAATGCCTAACAAGGCCATTTTATCTGTTTCGCTAAAACGAGTAAACATCAAATTTACCACGCAATTAGAAGAAACACAGAGCAAGTCACCGTTCTTTAATACATAATAAAACGGCATATGGATAACGAGCAAAGCGTCGTTAAGGCAATTAGAAAATTGTGGCCATACACATTGGCAACAGCGCCTATGTTTTATGTTTATTGTTTAATTGCGACTTACCTTAACTAACGCTTATTTAGACAACGCCTTGTTCTATCATGGCATCGGCAACACGTCGGAATCCCGCAATATTAGCGCCTAATACTAAATTTCCCTCATGACCAAATTCTTTCGCTGCATGACTTGAGCTAATAAAAATGTTTTGCATTATTTGCTTTAGCTGCTCATCTACCTGTTCAAATGTCCATTTTTGCATACTCGCATTTTGAGCCATTTCTAATTGGCTTGTTGCTACACCGCCGGCATTGGCAGCTTTACTCGGCCCATAAGCAATTTTAGCGTCAATAAATGCATCAACAGCCGCTTTAGTTGAAGGCATATTTGCCCCTTCACTCACCAATTTGCAATCGTTTGTTAATAAAGCCTTTGCATCCATCAAGGTTAACTCGTTTTGAGTGGCGCACGGAAATGCCGCATCGGCTCTATAACGCCAAACCGCGTGGCCGTCTTCAGGATAATGTACGGCCTCTGTGTAGATAGCTTCTGGGTAACTTTCTGCATAATGAGCTAGGCTCACTCGTTGTTTTTCTTTAAGTTGTTTTACTAACTTTAGATCAATGCCGCGGTCATGATAAATTGTCCCCGATGAATCACTGCAGGTGATTGGTGTTGCTCCCAGCTGATAGAGCTTTTCCATTGTATATATAGCGACATTGCCAGCTCCAGACACTAAACAGCGTTTGCCATTTAGGCTATCTTTACGTTCTTTAAGCATGCATTCAGCAAAATATACAGTGCCATAACCTGTCGCCTCTTTACGAGCAAGTGACCCACCCCAAAGTAGACTTTTGCCTGTAAATACGCCGTCGTAATTTCCGGTTAATCGTTTGTATTGACCAAACATATAGCCTATTTCTCGCGCACCAACGCCAATATCGCCCGCAGGTACATCCGTTGTCGGTCCGATATGGCGAAAAAGCTCTGTTATAAATGATTGGCAGAAACGCATAATTTCACCATCACTGCGACCTTTGGGATCAAAGTTTGCACCGCCTTTGCCCCCGCCTAAAGGCAGACCCGTTAAAGCATTTTTAAAAATTTGCTCGAATCCTAAAAATTTGATGATCCCCGCATTGACGGAAGGATGAAACCTCAACCCTCCTTTGTATGGGCCTAATGATGAATTAAACTCAATTCGATATCCCTTATTAACGTGTATTTGACCGTCGTCATCAACCCAAGGTACCCGAAACATAATCTGACGTTCAGGTTCAACAATACGTTGAATAATCGCTTGCTGTTGGTAGTGAGTATGTTTTTCTAAAAGAGGCGCTAACGAGTTAAGCACCTCTTCAACAGCTTGGTAAAATTCAGTTTGCGCCGGGCTACTGCGCATTAAATCAGATATCGTTTGTTGAATATATGTCATCAAATACTCCATTACATTGATAAATTAAGTGGTGTGCTTTTTCTTACGTTAACTATCTCTACCACTTGCGGTCTGTCTTGTATGTTCCAAGTGATTTTTTGGCCTGTACTTAAACCAAGTATAGCTGACCCAAGAGGGGCAAATAATGAAATAGCGTCTTGGTATCTTTCCATGTCGACTGGTAAACATAAAGTCTTGGTAAATGTACGCTCTGTTGCAACGACCTTAAAAGTAACCTGGCTTGCAAGCATAACGACATCACCGGGCATCGCTTCACTCTTTAATATATTTGCCCTAGCCAGTTCATCTTCTAAAGCCAAAACGAACTCTTTTGGTAATTTGCTGCGTTCAAGCTGGTCTTCAATTTTCGCTAAATCAGCTTCAGATATAATAATGTCAGGTTGATTTTCCATAATAAATGTCTTTTAGTTTTAAGTAAAAAGAGCTCCGAAGAGCTCTAACGCCAGTATTTATAAATACGGTTTGAACTTTGGTAAATATATTAGCTTCGCAAAGTTAGCCCTCGTTATTTATCGTAATAATTTTCCATTTGGCTACGCCATTCGAAGTTTTAACTACCACAACTTCACCACGACGCAGGCCTAATAACTCACATCCTAAAACCGATGTATATAAGAGATCCTTCATCATCGGATCGGTATTTTTATCTTTAACTATTTGTAAATGCACTTGCTCTTTGGTTGCTACATTTTGCAATACAAGATGACTACCAATCCTAACTCGACGTTCTAGTCGAGACGACTTTTTGTTACTTGCCTCTAAGCGACTAAGCAATGAATGCAACGCCATCGGATCCATTAAAATCCGATAGCTAGAGTTATAAAAAATAGGGTTAAATGGGCAAATTAAGGTTTTGCAAAACCTATAGATAGAATTGAGCACGGCGATATCTCCAACCGGACTGATAATTTTAATTTGGGAATAGGAAAAGCGGCCGAACGTATCTAGTACGTTCGGCTTATATTGGGAAGGTGAGTACGTTACTCTTAAAAATGTCTATGGTACGTTTTCTGTACATTATTTCCTCTAATGTCTTACTAGATAATAGCTTGTAAAAAATTAAACTCAAGCAAGATCCATTACAAAATATAGATATCATATTCTAGAATATTGCTCTTAGAGAGAGACCGCTATTAGCAGCATTTAGCGAATTTCATCAATTCAATAGAGACACCCGCAAATAAAATGCATTCGTAATTTGTTGATAACCTAAATCTTCATTCATTACCTTTAGGATCGACAATGAGTAAAAACAAAACAAAATTCACGCCGTGTGAATTATATACTTTGGTTATACCAGCAAATGAAATAGCAGAAATTAAATGCGTTTTTAAATTAGACCACACATCCATTAATGAATATGAGCACCAAGCTATCACCCACGCCCGACAGGCAATTGAGGGTATCGAGGGTTACGCTTACATCCCCAGTTTAATGGAGTTCATTCTAAATAAAGTCCCGCCGCACAAATAAACGGTACACGTGTTGCTCGATAACATATGGATAATAATAGAACGCTGCTCACAAATAGCGACAAAAAATGGATTTTTACAAAATAGAAACACCTAACTCATTGTTAACGATAAGTTAGGTGTTAGTACTATTGCATAATACGGCTAACATAACGTTTCTGTTAATCGCCACCGCCACCACCGCCGCCATCTCCTCCTGAGCTGCCACCGTCAGAATCAAACCAACTAGAACTAGCATCCCCATGACGCAATTTGGAGCGTTTGGATCGGAATGCACTCACTAAAAATATAAGTGCTAATGCAACAACGATCCATATGACTTTAGAGTGAGGTTCAACGGTGTATTTTTTATATGCCGCAATAAATAGAACTGTGGATATTATGAAGGGAACAAGTTTCATAAGCAGATCCGTGCCTTTTTGGGTGTTACGATAAAATCGAAAATTTAATTTAAGATCTTATAGTATAAATATTCCCATGCCAACTGAACGCTATATAAAGGCGGGTAGGTGTACTCTTCAACTTCGGCAACCATATACTTTGGCACGTTAAATTCAGCGTGATGAAATATCTCCATCCAATCAATATTGCCACTTGCCCCGAGCTCTTTATAATCTTTAATGTGCCAACTTAAAAATCGGTTTGGGTATTTTTTAAAATAATTCACAGGCTCTACCCCAGCGACTTTCATCCAATAAATATCAGCTTGAAAATACACATATGCAGGGTTGGTGTGTTCTAAAAAATAGTCATAGATCCGAGTGCCCTCGACATCGCCAAATTCGTCAGCGTGATTATGAAAGGCAAAGGTAATGCCCTTTTCACGGCATAACTTCCCAATCGCATTATAATAATCGCTATAACGCTGCAGTTCTAATTTAGTCGTTACACCTTTGAGTTGATTATTGGACGTTGTCAGATAATGTACGCCCGCTTCTACATGGTCGTCTATCGTCTTCGCCCACCATTTTAAGGCGCTTTCCCAATTGTCAGAGGCAGGCAGATCATGAAATGTCATGGACCCCAAAAATTGCATTCCGTGTAACCTAACTTCCTGTCTAAACTCGGTTGGCGACATGCCATAAAATGTTCCATTGTCATAAACGAAGGTTTCTATGTAGCTATAACCCATACGACCTAGCTCTCTCAGCGTTCCTGCAGGGTCATTCAGCATTTCCTGATGTACCGAGACTAGTTGGATCCCAATATTTTTATCTTTAGGGTTAGACTTGATATAGCGGGTTTTCCAAAGGCTTTTACCTGTAACGTCAAACCCCTCTACTAATATATTGCTGGGGCTTTGAAACTCAAAATCGACTTGCAAATAAAAGTTACCAAGCATATCGACGTCTCGCATCGTCCATTTTTTATCCGATGAAAAAAGCCCTTTTCCTTTGAAAATAACCCCTTCTCGGTTTTGCCCTAATGCAATGATTTGGTCACTCTTAGTATCGTAACCAATCAATTCAGTTAATAAGGTTTTGTAATGGCCGTTTTGATATTGAAGTACTTCTACTTGCATCGACTGATTATTCATTGTTGAAATATTTTTCATCTTTATTGCAGGAAAGGCCCCAAAGCTATCGGTTTCAATATTATCGCTGCTGACCCAATGCCCCGCATACTGATGTAGGCGATCAATTTGAGATCTGAGCAAAGGTTCTGCCAATAGGCTTTGGTTGAGAAAGAAAATGAATACAATCGAAATGATTAATCTCATGGTTAAGACCTGTCGTTTTATTAGTTTTAGGTCGCCCAATAACAAGGTAAACCTGCATGTTTATAAACCTCTCTCCCAATAAAAAAGCTTATAACAACTATTTGCATTTTTTGGAGTCAGGCCAGTCGCATTTACAAAATTTAAGAACGATAAATAAATCGATATAAATAGTAACGTAGGTTTCTACTTAACTATCTTTACGTATTTTTGTTTTAGGTATGCGATATCGATTACAGGAAGGTAATTAATAATTTAACGGTTCGTTAAGTTATAGTGGTACTGTGATTTTGGCCAAAGTATTAGACAATAAACATCGGTAATATCAGGCTAATAGTGTGAAAAGTAATAGGGTATTGTCACTTCATTTCATAGGGTTAAGAGTAGTAGCGGATAGATATGGAACAATCACAAAAAAGGAATTAGCAGAAGCAATTGAGCTGCTCCATGTTACTGGCGGAGCACATCAATTTTTTGATCTATAAATTTGTGGGGTTCCTACAGACTCTGACCCTGCAGGTTTGTCCCTACCGGTTTTAACTTTTTGAAGCAAAAAGACCATCTACTGATGGCCTTTTTGAAATTATCTTTTTATTTGGACTCGTTAGGTCCAATAGGAAGAAATGAAATTAAATAACCCGCAACGACAACAAATAGCAGTATTGCCGGCAGAATTAATACCGGATATTCATTAAGTAGCTCCATTATTACCCTCCGTTAGTCGCAACCAATTGTTTAAATAATAATTTATCGCTAATGACGATTATAGTAAACGATACCCAATTTTCACTTTTTCACAATACACTTTTTGCAATTCCAAAGAGCGTATGGTCAATTTCCACTTTAAGAGTATTTGTCTTTATATTTGCTGGCGTATTATTTGGGTATATAAGAATTGGCGCTCCCGGCAGGAATCGAACCTGCGCTTCAACCTCCGGAGGGTCGCGTGATATCCACTTCACTACGGGAGCAACTGGGCAGTAGTTTATGGAATAAGGGTGATAATTGCCAACATAAATCGATAAACGTTCCCTAACTGTTCAAATTTACAACAGTTTGTAGGTCATCATAATAAGCCAAACCTGACTCGCCGCAATGGGCTGCGCGATATATAGACAACCTAATATTGAGGTTAACTTGGTATTTTATTAGATGAATTTTTTATTGCGTACAACAATACAGTTATCTTAAATTTAAAAAATCAGAGATAAACAATTGTTTTATCACCCTATTTTAGTTTACATTGGTGTAACCATGCTATTTACGTTTATTGCGAATTTGGCAAATTTAACTAGATATTTTGGCGTAATAAGCTTTAATTAACTCACCACATTCATATGATAAAAAGGGTAGGAGACGGGGTATGTCGTTAATGACAGTAGATCAAGTAGCTGAATTTCTTGGCGTAAAAGACGTTAGAGTTTTACGATTAGAACGCGAGCACTTGTTAAATGCAGCTGAAAAAGATGGCGGCGGTAACCCGTTGTTTAATCAAGAAGACGTTAAAAAATATAAAGAAATTGCTGAGCGACTCGGCGGCATCTAGTCTCTTCAGATACTGCTATTGATAAAGCCTTAATGGGTGGTTGTGTTTTAACGCCCAGCAAAGGCAAGTTAGTCGGTAAAACTCAATCCAATGCTGTGCACCTTGCACAAATTCATTAGGCGCTAATTCATTGCTACCGCTTTTATCGAAAATTGCCGTTAAGTTAAATTGTTGTACATAACTTAGCAGCAACTTTTGAGTCTGTAGTTCGTTTAATTCAAATTCGACAATGATACTCGCGAGATCCCATCGGACGTCGTTGTACTGTGCACATTCCCAATCTAACAAGCCAACCTTAGTATGATCAGGTGTCATTAAGATATTGCCTAGATTTAGATCTCCATGAACTAACCCTTTGAAACACCCTGTTATATTTTCATTGTTATCCATCAGACATTTAATGGCTTCAAATTTTTGTTTTAACTGCCATTGGTCGTTTCTTGTCGTTAATACTGAGTCTATTTCTTGTTTTAACTGCGTCATTGTCCAAGTTGCGGGACTTACCTGCTCTAACTTTGTTGTATGGGCTTCTATGAGCGCATCGACAACTAACGGTAACATTGTCATTAATAACTCTCGGCTCATTAACGCCCCAACAATTTCTTCTGTCGCTAATGACATCCCGTTATTATCACGCCAAGTGACCTTTGGAACGCTTAGATGTTGATGTGGTTGCGAGTTTAAATGTTGGGTAATATCAGCTTCATATTGCAATGAATCTGATGCTAGTTTTGTGCGTGCAGTTTTAAGATACCAGACTTGGCCATTATCAAAGTAACATTTTAAGGTGTTGTGGGTGCCTACAAACACGGCATCTAACCGAACGATTTGGTCAAGCAAAGTCTGGGGTAAATGCCTAACCTGAGGTGTGTCTACTAGATCAATGCCATTACGCATGGTCTAATAATTCATTGTCGTCTGTTTCTTGCTCTTCAATATACAACTTACGCCAACTTATATAGCCGTGGGCGGCAAATAGGGTATATAACATAAATAGGACGACTGTTGGGTAGTAGCCTTGTGTGACATATAGAAACAAGGATGCGATATCAATTACAACCCAATAGAGCCAATTCTCCAATACTTTTTGGGTTAGTAAATACGTAGCAAATAGCGCAAATACTGTAGTGAAAGTATCTAAGTACGCCATGTTTGCATGGGTAAAGTTGTCGAGCATAAATCCAACCACCAATACCATTAACGAAATAACAGCAATGTATTTTATGTGGGATGCCATACGCCACGATATAATTGGTTTTACGGTGGTGATATCTTCAAAAATCGCATTTTCTTCTGCACATTTATCAACAGTGCGCCACTGGTGAAAACCAAAAACCGCCATCAACATATAATAAAAGTTTAGCAGGCTTTCCATTAGCAAGGCACCATGCCAAAAGAGTAGGGTGTAGATTGCCGTACTAACAAAAGCCGCTGGCCAACACCAACTATTTTGTTTTATGGCTAATATGACATATACAAGGCTCAAAATAGCGGCAATGTATTCCCATATCGACATTGCTTCGAATCCAGCTAAAACCCCATCAATCATTTTCCGATTAGCCCTTACCAACTGTGTTAGACAAGTCACCTGGAATAAACTTACAGACAAATACGGTTGTTCCAAACTGCTCGAAGCTTCGTTTTAGTTCGGTATTTAAAGCGCTCATAACTATGTCATAGTCACCAAAAATTTGAGTACTCATGCAATTTGTAGATACGTTAATTGCTGAGTACTGATTTAGCCTGGCGATAAAATCAGAGATAGCCGCTATATAATCAACTTCGCTTAGTGGGTACTTACTTATTTCGACGCTTAATTTCAATTTCGTGCTTCTCTTGATTTAATTTTCAAACTGCTTTTGGGGTCTAAACTCTTGCCTAAAATTGTTGGGTTTTATCCAATTTTCTTAGAAAACGAAGTCAACTTTTACGCCATAAACAAATGGTTCGCCAAACTGTTCATAAAGTTTGTTCGCCCAACCGTCTCTTGGGTCATTGCCAAAATAGAAACCACGTACGCCGTACGTTTCGTCTGTTAGGTTTCGAGCCCAAAAAGTGATGTCCATGTTGTCGCCAATATAAATTACACTCGCATTAACCAATTGCATTGCTTCAGATTTCTGGTCATGGCTAAATGAGTAGTAAAACTCGTCTTTACCAGTAAGGCTAACACTTGCTTCAATACGGTCTGTAACTCTAAAGTTACCGCCTAAATGGAATTGATAGCTTGGGGCATGGGCTTGTTCGCGATCTTGGATAACAATGATTTTGTCTTCCCATGTTTCTGGATCCGTGAACTTACGATTTATATTGTCTACTTCGGTTTCTAATAACGACAATCCAGCCGTAATAGACATAAACGAATTTGGTTCGTATTTAACATTGGTTTCTAAACCGTAATTAACGCCTTGCGGTGCATTAGAAATATAACCAATGAAAATAGGTTGGGCTGAATTGTTTTGCACGTCAGCATGATTTGTGAGCCATTGTTTTATTTGGATATTGTCACGAGTAGCATAAAAAATATTGGCGCTGGCTGTTAACGTATTTTTGTTATTGCTTGCTCTTATGCCCATCTCAATATTTTCAAGCACTTCGGGTCTAAACGTTGAATATTGACTCAGTTCTGCTCGGTCCAAATCATTTTGTAAGTCACCCACGCGCCCTAATGCTTCACCATTAACACCACCAGATTTAAAACCACGACTAATTCGAATATAGGTTAAGAAGTTATCACTGTATTTGTTACTCGCTGATACATGACCACCCCACATGTTATCGTCAAAATCATGGGCTGTGCCTGCATTATCGACATACTCACCGCTATAACGTTCGAAACGCAATCCAGTAGAGATCTCCATAGTGTCCGAACCTTCAAAGCGTTTTTCACCATAGATAGCAAAATTATTGACCTCATTTTCGCTTTCAAATATACCAGCCGCGTAAACATAATCTCGAGTTAGCTCTTCTGTAATACTTCGGCCAAACAAACCAACAACTAAGTCGTCTTCTTTTGAGCTGAAAGCAACGTCAAATTGATATTGCGCTTTATCACGAAAATACGCATCAGTACTGGTGTATCCATCTGGGTGGATGCCGTCATACGCCCAATCTTCATCATAGCCATATTCCGTGGTTGTATGAGAAGAGCTAAACGCCACTTTATTATTAAATTGCTCAGCACCTCGATAATAACTAATGACACCAACAGAAGTTGTGTCCTGACGGTCAAAGCCTGGTTGGTCCGACAAGGTATTGCGATTGTTATCTAATGAAAAAGTGTCATAACCGTTGTCGATATCAAATTTGTGAAGCGTAGATGCGATGATCCAATCGTTCGTTATAATCGATTTCACATTTGCTCTAATTGCTAACTCATCAAAACCATTAGTGTCATCTCGGTTTAGGTGGGTATTATTAATGTAACCATCACCATCAACTTTATTGATAGAAACCCGATAAGCGTTGCTTTCGTTAATATCGCCGCCAGTAGCAAAACCAAGATTTGTGTAACCGTAATTACCCGCTTCAAGTCGAAGTCTTGTTGGGTGAGCCAAGCCAGTTTCTGCACTGCTTATGTTGACAAAACCGGCCATGGCATTGGCGCCAATGCTGGTGCCTTGAGGCCCTTTAAAAACTTCGATTTGTTCAACATCAAACATCATCGCAGCACCGCCAACACCAGAGTAATCAATACCATCGATTGCAATACCAACAGATGGGTTGACCGGGTCGACAAACTGACTGCGTTCTCCAATACCACGAATTTGTATAAAGCGGGCACGAGAGCTACCCGCAGAGAAATTTACATTACCCATTTGTTGTAACATATCTTGCAGATGAGTTGCGCCTAAACGCTCTATCTGTTGCATATTTACAATATCAACCGCATTAGCTGCGTCGGATGCAACTGTTGGTAGGATCTCACCTTTTACTTCAATCTTTTCAATTTCATCTGTTTCTTCGTATGCAAACGTCGAAACAGAGAACGTCAGTGCGATTAGAGATGTGACGTTACGAATCATACTCATTATATTAGTTGTCCCTGAAAATGTTGGTGTCCCGTGATTGGCGTGCCCAACCTGAGATAAAAGCTTAATTTAATGGATTAATTTTCGATCATACCTAAATTAGTATAGTTACTCCAATTACTGTTTTCTATGAATTATGCTTTTTAATGTGTTTAATTATCGGCGCTCACGCATTTATTGCCACTAAAAAGGAAAACTTAATTTGAATTGTTAGTATGTCAGTCGCATTCCAATATGCGGGATATCGTCTTCCAGGTACATTTCGGTGATTTGAACAAACCCCAAATTTTGGTAAAAAGCCTGCAGGTGCTGCTGTGCAGAGATATGGCAAGTGCACTGTGGCCATCGTTGTTTCACTTCGGATAACGCACTTTTCATTAACGTAACACCTAAGCTTTTTCCTCTATGGTTCTGGTGGACGACAACCCGCCCGATAGCAGACTCTTTCGGATAAACAATGTCTGGCCCAATAAGTCGGCAATAGCCAACCATTTCGCCTTTTTCATAAGCAAAATGATGGTAAACGTTTGGCATTCGATCAATGTCATCTAAATCTGGGTAATAACAGGTTTGCTCGACAACAAACACGTCAATTCTGAGTTTAAGCAGGTCATACAATTCGTCAGTCGACAGTTCGCTAAAGGACTTAGTTTGCCAATTTAGTTCTATTGTCATTATGTTCCTCATAAATTTATATTGTCGTTAAACGCAAATTACATGGCGATGATAACAAGCAACTTGGCAAAGCCCAATCAGCCAGTTATTCTTCTTTTAGTTCCAGTATTCTGAGTAATGTATGATTAAAAATGCCGTTTTACTAATTTGTTTTGTTATCTCAACTCACCTATTTGCACAGCAACCAGTCGAACTAGAATGGGAAAATTTGGTGCCTAACGATTTTCAGATCGAAGCACCAAACGTTGAGCATATTGGTCAAGCTATGGCAGGCCCACAAACGATTAACGCCCCTGTTGTAAAGGAGTTAGACGGCAAGTTAGTTAAAATCCCTGGATTTGTTGTGCCATTAGAAGGTGATGAAACATCTGTTACTGAATTTCTACTCGTCCCTTACTTTGGCGCATGCACGCACGTTCCGCCGCCGCCCTCAAATCAAATTATCCATGTCACCTTTAAAAAAGGGGCGCCTGCTGAAGCGCTATACGACCCAATCTATCTAATTGGCACACTATCAACTAAAGAATGGAAAGGCGAGTTAGCACAAGTTGGCTACACTATGGTCGCAACGGCATTTGCACCGTACGACGACTTTTAATTATTTCGCAATCCTTCATTTTCAATCGCATCCAATTGTCGGTCAACAATGCTGCAAATTTTTCGACGATTTTGATCTGAAATTTCAGTATTAAAAGCATCGTGTTCACAATAATTGCGGTGAAACTTCATCAAACCTTCAGGTGTAAAAAGGTAAGGTTTCAAAAACTCTTCCTCGGCGTCATTTAGGGTATTAAAATGACTGACGATTTCGGCACTTACGGTATCGGTAATTCTGTTTTCTGCGTATTCCGACGACGCAATATTACTCACAAATCCAAGAAGCTTCGCTCGGATATCGTTTATAAATGGGCTATCGATAGTGAGTAACGACCCTATCAATAATAAAAACAAAATAAATTTCATATTAATACCTACTAATTAAAATGAGAATATACGCCAAAAATGTGATTTCTTTGTTTAAATGTCATTTTGTTATGTAGCAGATCAAAGAAACGACAATTTTTCCAATAATATATCATTTTATGCTTTATAATCAGAACAATACTGCAACCATAATTGTGTCCCCTTTTTTAGGGTGTATTGTTGCTAGTTAATTCCCTAACATTGTTACAATGTTAAGGGGTTTTATTATTTATGGCCAAATCTCTCAAGCCACGGATCGTCCAATGAATCAAAAAATTGATATTAAAAACATCCCTTCCGACGTTAAAGTTCATCGTCCTGAACAATCTGACAATCATACTTATAATCTGCGAAGTCGTATTTATGTAAGAGCCGTAAAAGGTCTGCACCAACTGATACGTCGTAAAATAGGTATTATATCGTTAGGATTATTCGGATTATTACCTTGGTTAAAATACGGTGACCGACAGGCTATTTTACTCGACATCGTAAATCAAGAATTTAACATTTTTGGCCTAACACTGTGGCCTCAAGACCTTACCTTATTTGCCTCTATTCTTATTATTTCTGCCTATTTGCTGTTTTTTGTGACGACATTTTATGGTCGGGTTTGGTGTGGTTATTTATGTCCACAAACTGTGTGGACCTTTATGTTTATTTGGTTTGAAGAGAAAATCGAGGGGACAGCTAATAAACGTAAACGATTTGACGAAATGCCAATGAGCTGGACAAAAGTCTGGAAAAAAACGCTCAAGCATACCTCCTGGTGGGGTGTTTCGTTGCTAACCTCATTAACGTTCATCGGTTATTTTGTTCCTATCGACCAATTATTTGTCGACTTTTTTACGTTTGAAGCCTCATCAGCGATTGTTGGTTGGACCCTATTTTTTGCCGGCGCTACTTATGCTAATGCCGGTTGGATGCGTGAAGTTATGTGTATTCATATGTGCCCATATTCACGGTTCCAGTCGTCGATGTTTGACAAAGATACGTTTACAGTTACCTACGACACTGAGCGCGGTGAAAAACGTGGCCCTCGTTCACGTAAAGTTAACCGTGAAGAAAATGGTTTAGGCGACTGTATTGACTGTAATCTATGTGTTCAAGTGTGCCCAACAGGCATCGACATACGCAATGGCTTGCAATACGAGTGTATAAACTGCGGTGCCTGTATAGACGCCTGCGACGAAACCATGGATAAAATGAATTATCCACGTGGATTAATAAGTTACACCACCGAACATAGCTTAGAGGGTAAACCGACTAAGATATTGCGCGGTAAGTTGTATGGCTACCTTGTGGTTATTTCTATCATGTTTGCTGCCTTTATTTGGCAAATTTCGTCGCGAGTGCCGCTTGAACTTAACATCGAACGAGACCGTAACGCTTTGTATCGTGAAACAGATGAAGGTCTCATTGAAAACACTTATACATTGCAGATTATTAATAAAAGCCAAACAGACAACGAATATTTAATCGAAATCCAAGGGTTAGATCATTTCGATTTTATTGGCCTCAAACAAATTAAAGTTAAAGCCGGCGAAGTACTCAGACTGCCGATCAGTATTGCTGTTGATCCATTTGAGTTAAACAAGCCAATAACGGACATAAAAATTGTTCTTCATTCAACAAGTGGTGACTTAACTGTAGATGAAGAGTCCCGCTTCTTTAAGGGACGTTAATGTCGTCATTTAATTTTTCTGAACTTGGCCCCGACATGATATTGGACGCTATCGAATCACTCGGGGTGTATCCCGAATCGGGTTTATTAGCGTTAAATAGCTATGAAAACAGGGTTTACCAATTTAGAGCTGACGACCAACTAAAATATGTCGTAAAGTTTTATCGACCTGAACGTTGGACCAACGAGCAAATTCTTGATGAACATCAATTTGCTTTGCATCTCGATAGCGAAGATATTCCTGTTGTTCCGCCGTTAGTGATTAACGGCGAGACACTTTTTGAATATAACAATTATCGATTTTGTTTATACAATAGCGTCGGCGGACGAATGTTTGAGAATGATAACCTTGACCAGCTTGAGTGGTTAGGGCGCTTATTAGGGCGATTTCATAAGGCCAGCGGTGTTAAGAAGTTTAACAACCGCAGTACCATTAATTTCCGCCCTGAATTTGCCGAAGCTCGCGCTGAACTGCAGCAATCTGACTTTATTCCGTCCTATTTAAAAAATACCTTTTTCCATGACTTAGACATGTTAATTGACGAAACATTAACGCGCCTAGACCAGTCCTCAGCTGAATATGACGTGATCAGATTGCACGGTGATTGTCATGCGGGCAATATTTTGTGGCAGAGTCATGGCGACCAAGACGACGCGATTTTAGTAGACTTAGACGATTGTTTAAATGGTCCCGCCATTCAGGATCTGTGGATGATGTTAAATGGTGACCGGCAGCAACAAATGCTGCAACTCGATACCCTTGTTACCGCGTATGAAGAATTTAACGAATTTAATACAGCGGAATTGTCGCTTATCGAACCTTTGCGGGCACGTAGAATGGTCAATTATATGGCTTGGTTAGCAAAACGTTGGTCTGATCCTGCATTTCCAAGGAACTTTTCTTGGTTTGCATCAGACAAATACTGGGAGCAGCAAGTTTTAGCCATTAAAGAACAAATTTATTCGCTAAGAGAACCGCCGCTTAAGTTAGGTTATTAGTCGCATTCCAAATAAACTGGGTTGTAAAAATATTCTCTACAGGCATAATTTGGGTCAACACGATACCAAATCGTAATTTCAATTAGGATAATTCATGAAAAAGATCATCACTCTGTTAGCCACGTTTGTTTTCGCATTTAGCATTCAGGCCGTAGAACTTAAAGAAGGCGTTCACTTTGAAGTGATCGCTAAAGAGAAAACAGAAACTCCAGAAATCAAAGAGTTTTTCTCATACTACTGCCCTCATTGTTTATCATTTGAACCGTTGGCAGCTAAGTTAAAAAAGAGTTCTAAAGCTCAAGGTATCGAATTTAAAAAGAGCCATGTTGACTTTTTAAGAGCCGCAGGTCCTGATATCCAAGAGTTATTGACTCGTGCACTTGTTGCGTCAGACAAGCTAAATGTACCACAGGTATCAACCGCTATTTTTAACTATATCCACAAACAACGCGCGGTTTTCACTTCTGAAAAAGACGTTAAAAACTTATTTTTAGTCCATGGCGTAAGTGCCGAGCAATTTGATAAAGCGTTTAATAGCTTTGCGGTTAAAGCGGCGTCGAAAAAAATGAAAAAAGACCAAGTTGAATTGTCGCAAGCGCGCGTATTAACGTCTGTTCCTACTTTCATTGTTAACGGTAAATACAAAATCCTAAGCAAGGGCTTTAAAGCGTCTACTTATGATGATTTATTTTCACAACTTGAAAACGCGGCACTAGAACTAGCCAAAAAAGACTAGTTGTTAGCCCTTACGAGAGCTAGCTCATAAAGTTGAAGTCATTAATATCAGCGGCGTTCGCGCCGCTTTCAAAACAATCACACGTTAAAAACATCAACCTGCCTTTACTTGGTGAAGTGCAATACCTTTTGAAGCTTTCCCCTAAACGCCGAACCGTATCTTTACAAGTTAAGTCCGGGCAAATTGTAGTCAACGCCCCTAGCTACATTCATTTATCGGACATCGAGCAGTTTGTTGTCGGCCGTGCTTCTTGGCTTAAATCTGTTTTGCAAAAACAAGCTCAGTTACCTAGCAATAAAATGACCTACAAAAACGGTTCCGCACTGTTATATGGTGGCATTTGGCATGACTTGTTATTTAACGTTGGATCGGACAACTCGATTGTACATGACGCCACAACACATACATTAACGTTAATTGGCCCGAGTCAAAGTCTCAAAAATCCCAATTATATACGTCGTCGATTATTGGCTTTTTTTAAACAAGAAGCCGAAACCTTAATTGCGCAACGCTTAAACTACTGGATCGAACGGTCGGGTCTAGCGCCAACTAAATTGAGTTTTAAGTTCTATAAAAACCGCTGGGGTTGTTGTTACCAAAGTGGCGAAGTACGGTTTAATCCGCTGCTGGTTTCAGCACCGCTTGAAGTCATAGATTGTGTGGTCATTCATGAGCTTTGCCATTTAAAACATATGAATCATTCAGCAAAGTTTTGGGCATTAAATAAAAAGATTTGTGGGCAGTGTGACGAAACTAAAAATTGGTTACGGCATAATCATGAGGCTTTGCAATTACCAACCATCAAAGAACAATAAGACTCATTGCTGCATTTTAGTGTCGGGCTTTACGCAACTGCGTTAAAAGAAGTAACTTCTGTTTGATACGATTGTGAATATCGATTTTGGATCACTTGGCCTACAGGACTCGACTCAAATCTCGATGAAGTTGGTTCTTCTGCCAGTTTTAATGTTTGGCTTTGTTGAGCTTCTATTTCAGAAGACTTATCGTTTTTAACAGCGTTATATTCATCCGCTAAGGCTCGTTTACGAGGCTCCTCACCTATAGGCGACTCTGTATTAACTTCAACCTTTTCATCGTCACTGGTTGAACTAGAGGCCGCTTGACTCGTCTCACGAATTAACTCAGCTCTGGCTTCGGAAATTTTTTGGCTCGCTTCGGCCGCAACTTTACGATCTTGACTTGATGGTTCAGCCGGCGCCAGAGCGGCAGCTCTAACGGTTTGCATTTTTTGAATCGTTTCTTGTGCTGTTGGCTCTTTAGATACATCAATTGGCACTTCGCCGCTTACTGCATACTTCTGACCGTTTGGACCTGTTTCATATTGATAACTTGGTGTTCCAGCATGTCCGCCGCCAACGGAAGCGTGTGCCTGTTCATGGGCGCGAACTTCATCGTCACGACGTTCGAGTTGCTGTACTTCTTGACGAACTGCTTCATTTTTAGCTTGTTCAGCACGTTCTTCAGCTTTCTTCTCTTGGTCGCCATCGGTTTGTTCACTGGTGTTCTGCTCAGCGCTTTCGTCTCCAACTGTATCACCCGTTTCTCCTGCCGACCCCTCCTGTGACGATTCTTGACCGCCCTGTTGGGAGTTTGACTCGCCCTCAGCAAGTGGATCGTCTGGAATTACCGAGCCGCCGAGTTGCTTAATGCCATCGTAAGTTGGATTATCAACCACTGGAGGGCGAACATCTTGTTCGCGCGATTTTTGCGGGACGATTGCTTCGGCTTGAACTGGCGCTGGGACAACTTCTTTAATTGCATTCGCGTGCGCAAGCGACTCCGTTGTCGGAGCAGCTGCATTCACAATATTGTGAGGTAACGGCGGTGCAATATTTAAAGACATTGTTGTATCTATCTCGCTTTACTAAACTTTGGTGTCAATGAGAGTGCCAACAACATCATCGGCAGTTTTAATCACATTTACATTTGCTTTAGCTAAATGTTCATTTACCACTAAGTTTACCGCTTCAGCATTAAGTGAAACAGGTGGTGGTGTATTTTCGCGCGGCGCATTTTCATTTTGGTCATTTGCCACATCAGTTTGTGCAACGACATCACGCTCAGCTTGCAGCTGATTGATATTTACGCTTGCTTGTTCTATGCCTTGCTCTGCAGCTTTATATCCGTTTAATCCAGACACCACTGCAGAAGACACATTTGAAATGTCCATCTTACCCCCTAATTTATTACCACATATTAATACACGCTATTTTGTAAACGTAATACGGGCCAATAAAAAACTCTACCATGTACAATTATTAACCAATAGTAAAATATTGCAAGTCCTTACGTTAGATTAATTAGGTCTAAACACCATAAATTAAAGGCCTCAGGGTGCGAAATAAAAGGCGCATGAGAAGCTTTATCTAGTTCAGTGACATCAAAAGCTTGCGTAAATTCAGTAAGTTGTTTGGTCATTTTTATTGGCACTAAAGCATCTAACCGTCCTAATAAAACAGCTACTGGCACCTGGATAAGATGTAATTTTTGCCGTAAATCAGCATTTTTTAATATCTCCAACCCCTGTTTTAGCACATCACTCGTCGGAGTTGGTTTGGCCAAAACAGCGGTTTTAATTCTTTTTATATCTTGCTTTGCAGAAACACTGCCCATCGCTTGAATCGCCATAAACCGTTCTATAACCGCTTTATGTTCATTATCAAGTTGGTTTGCGAACTGATCCAAAACTGCTGGTTGAATACCCGCCCAGTTGCCGTCAGCCATAAATTTGGGTGAACTGGCCACCAAACCCAAATTGAGGATCTTTTCTGGTTGGGTAATGGCTAATTGCGTTGCCACTAACCCGCCTAACGACCAACCAATAATGGTGCTTGGTTCTTGGATTTGGTCGGCTAACCAATCACTTAAGGTTTCGACAGTGTGGTTATTTACGGTATTTGGTTCATCACCATAACCTGGCAGTTCAATGGCAACAATTGGTCGCTCAGTGAGTAACGACAACTGCTCGATGGTTTGCGTCCAAACATTATTATTCATTCCCCAGCCATGGATCAGTATCACTGGCGATTGAGATAAGGTAAAACTAGTGATGGCAAAACCCTCTTATTAAAGAATTAAATCACTCAGGGCATTAGGCAATTGGGTCTGAGAAATTAAAATACGGAACTTGAAAAACAAATGGATTTTAACGCGACAAAAAAATGGATACAAAGCTTTCTTATCAAGCACATGCCAACAGACTGTATTTTGTGTCAATTACCACTAGAGAAACCTCAGCGATTTACTCAATTGTGTGCAACCTGTGTGCTAGACATGCCAACTTATCCTTTGGGCTGGGATATTAAACAGCACGATCCCAAAGCCACCAGCGAGCTCACCTGCAGTAATCTAGCGGGGATCACAGCAATTGGAAAATATGATTGGCCTTTAGATCACGTTTTACTGCAACTCAAATTTGGCCGCAGATTGTGGGCCGCTCGACCAATAGGAGCTCTTTTGACCAAACAGTTATCACAATTGATCTGGCCCCAGATTGACTTTGTCTGCCCACTGCCATTACACAAAAATAGATTGCGAAGTCGTGGCTTTAACCAGGCATTTGTCATCTGCCAACATATCAAGTTTGACTTGCCGGTTAACATTTTGTGCTCTTTAAAACGGGTAAAATATTCGATGCCACAAAGTGAACTGTCGCGTCGTGAACGTTTACAAAATGTTCGCAATATATTTCGTTGTTCTGAAGATTTAACCGGCAAAACGATTTTATTGGTAGACGATGTTGTCACTACTGGCGCTACTTTAGACAATGCCGCTAAAGCACTTTTAGAACAGAACGCAACCGCAGTTTATGCTGCGGTTGGTGCTATTAGAACGCTGGATTAGTAAGAAATACCTTTCGCGATAAATAACGCATTGAACAACAAACGTTGGCTACCATAATTTATTGCTCTAAAGTTCGGATTGTCGGTCATGCCAATGACGACACCACGGCCAAAACGATGAGCGACTAATGCCGTCGCTTCTGCGATTTTTTCAACATTGACCTGATCGGCATACCCTGAAATCAGTGGCTCTTTAGTATATTTAGCAACAACAGTGAAAGGCTTTTCAGGTTCGAGTAATAAATCGATGCTATTTTTAAACAACGGCATAGTTGCGTTACTGATACCAAATGACAAAGGATGTCCTAGGTCGATGTCTGCAGCAAAATAAGCGCCTGCAACACGTTGACGACCTTGCAATGCTTCTTTGTCGTTGTAGCTTAAACCTTCGCTTTTAAAGCGCTTGCGCATATCTTTTGCGTTTATATGTTCTGCACTGAGTAATTTTTGTTGAGACAACCACAAGGCAGCGCGTTTTTGCCCCCACAACACACCACCGCTTTGTACCCAACCTTTTAGTTGTTTCGCTAAATTGTCATCGCTTTTACTGAAACTGCCGTCCGCTAAAATAATATGGGTATAACGTGACAAGTCCGTTGCTATTATTTTTCGCTTATCAATAATCGTTGGCGAAAAACCAACGTGGCGGTCGAGTGCATACCAAGTTTCACCTACTTCATATAAGTTCATTCCGTTGCCGCCAATGACAAGGACTTCAGGCAGTTCAACGTTTAACATTGAACGACTACCCAAATCGATGCCCTTAGCCGACAATCCGGTGGTGATTTGGATTAGCTCTATCCCATGCTTATCAGCTACCGCAGCTAATGTTTTGCGCCAATCGCCTTGTTGCAAACCGGCATGAATTAACATTGTACCTGCCGCCAATTGCTGGTCACCTTGCTTTGTCGAAATATAAAGCGGCTTCATCGCAGAACGAACCTTGATGTTTTTAGACAACAATTCATAAACTGCGGGCGCAGCACTAGAATCACGCCAATCGATGGCATAGGAGTAAACGTCATCTAGTGTGTTGTTGTTTGTTACTTTACGTTGCCAAAGGTTATTTGACACGTTTAAGCTTCTTTGTGACTTAACAGCGCGGTATTCAAGGTTAAAGGCCATTGCCAAGTTCCAACTAGATACGTCGTAGAATGTATTATCGTTAAAACTGGTGGCTTCAGAAAATATAGAGCGAATTAACCGAGCTTGTGGTTGTTGCAGTGGAATGTACACACTGTTTTCGGCTGTAAATTGATGTTTGTCGATTTTAGCGTCTTTGTTTATCGCATAGGCTTGTATATTGTGTTGCTGCAACAAAGCCACAAAGTCGGCGACTCTTGATTTGTCAGCAATATCACCAACGATAAAACCATCTATGTCAGCTTTTTTAGCAACTTTTTTGGCATCTTGTTCAAATTGCCATTGGTAATCGAGTAATACTTGTTTGTTTTCCAAACTGCCTTTTAACGTAGAAAACGACGCAGTAATTTGATTTTTAATTGTTGCAGGGAAAGCAACATCGCCGTTTATCGACTCCTGCAAATGGCCACGTGACGAACCTTGCTCAAACAAAATCCCTATCGTGCCGTGTAGGTCGGGGTAAGTTGAGCCCTTACCTGCATAAAAATCGTCAAATGCTTCTTCGGTAAAATACAGTTGCTCTTGTTGGTCAAATGCCGCGGCGTGATACGTTGCTAATTCTTTAGTGAGTTCTACGTTGCGCTCAGGTGTAAATGGGTTTTTACGAGACGCTATGCCAGGTTGAAAAAAGAATGTGCTGTGTGTGCCCATTTCATGATGGTCAGTTAATACGTTTGGTCGCCATTGATGATACTGCGCGATACGAGCGCGAGATTCTGGATGTTGTAGCAATAACCAATCCCGATTTAAGTCAAACCAATAATGATTTACCCGTCCTCTGATCCAGTCTTGTACATGCTCACGATTGTTCGGATCGCTATTTAAGTTCATGCCTTTATGTTGATTTGCCCATTGCGCAAAACGGCTTAATCCATCCGGATTTAAACTTGGGTCGAGTAATACCACCATTTGATCTAAATATTCCGCAACGGCAGGTGAACTCGATGCCGCTAAATAGTAGGCGACTAACATCGACGCATTACTGCCAGACGATTCATCACCGTGCACGCTGTAATTAAGATTAACAATCAGTGGAAACGCATCGTGATTTGGTTTGTTTCTTTGTTGTAACCGCTGAATGTGGTTACTTTGTATAGAAGAAATATTAGATTGATTCTTTGGTGCTGTGATCACTAATTGCAAAAGCTGCCTTTGCTCGTGACTTTGCCCAATAACATTTAATGTTACGCGGTCACTGCTCTTTGCTAATGCGTGATAATACTGTACTAGCTGATCATGTCTTACATGCCACTCGCCAACTTGATAACCTAAAACTGATTCTGGTGTTGGGATGTTTTTATTATAATCCTCATCTGGGAGGTAATAACTTAGCGGCACCGCATGCAGGCCAGAACTAAGAAAAAAAACTAAACTTATTGCTAAAACTCTAAGGTTCATTTTATCAATCTCTTTTATCAAACTTAACAACACATTAAACATAGCTATTGCCCATTCACAATACCAATTAGATAAATTCAAGGTTAATTACGACCACCGAGGGTCAGTACTATTGAAATTCGACATGTTGCACCCATATCTTTAACCAAGTATTATGCACGTAATTGCCAATAACCTAGTAAATTAGTCGGATATTCTCATGATCTCTATCTCCGAAGCGGCCCAAGAACACTTCGTAAAACTGTTAGAAAAACAAACACCAAAAACGCGTATTCGTATTTTTGTTGTTAACCCTGGAACAAAAAGCGCTGAATGCGGTGTGTCATATTGCCCTGAAGAATCATTAGAGGAAGACGACATTGTGCTTCCGTATACTGGCTTTGAAGCTGCGGTAGACAAAGAAAGCGAACCGTTTTTAGAAGACGCAGAAATCGATTTTGTTACCGACCAAATGGGCTCTCAGCTAACGCTTAAAGCACCAAACGCTAAAGCGCGTAAAGTTTCTGAAAACGCAACTTTAAGAGAGCGCCTTCAGTACTTCATCGATACTGAAGTTAACCCAAGTTTAGCGGGTCACGGTGGCAACTGCCAAATCGTTGAAATTACTAAAGAAGGTGTGGTTGTTCTGCAATTCGGTGGTGGTTGTAATGGTTGTTCAATGATTGACGTTACGTTAAAAGACGGCATCGAAAAACAATTATTGAAAGAATTTGAAGGTGAAGTGTCAGGTGTTGCAGACAGCACTGAACATGAAGCTGGCGAACACTCTTACTACTAAATTGCGACAAAGGGACGGACATAAACTCAAGTTTGTCCCTTTTTCATTTCGAGAGCTAATGTGACTCACGATAAACTGCAAGATTTTCTCCTTAAATATGGATCGACTCCGCAGGCCAGCGCAAAATGGTTTGGGATTGGCATCTTTTTATTTTTTACCGGGATGATTGGTATCTATCTTTCGGTCAACGCACCAACTTGGATATCTGTTGTTAGTTTTGCCACCTTAGTCGTTGGTGTATTAATCGCATTAAAGGGCTATGTAGGTATTTTATTTAACCGCCTCGCTTATTTTCGCCATAACGCCGCTAAAAACAAAGCAAAATACAAACATATCAAATAATCTTTTTTTACAGTTCCGGCAATTTTAAAATCGCGCATTAGCAATATAAAAACTCGGTAATCAATATCTACTCTAGGTTTATCCTTGTGAGTTAACTTTACCCATAACATATTGGCTGTTTTGCAACATTGTTAATTGACTTGCTCCTCTGGCAAACAAAAACAACCAAAACGCTAGCCACAACCCTAGGTTTTCACCACCTAGTAAATGATTTAATGATACTGCGCAAACAAATACTATTGTAGCGATAAACATACTGTTGCGCATTGAACTAACCCAGCCTAATCCAATAAACACGCCATCAAAAATAAAACACATAAAACTGCCTAAGGGCATAAAAATGATTATCCAATAATAGCTACTCAGCGCTTGATGTAACTCTTCAATGTCGGTCATTAACTGAATAATGTCATTAGCAAATATCAAATAAACCAAGCTGTAAAAAATGGCAAACTTAGCCCCAAACCGAAACCCTTTGGTGATGAATAATCGGACTTTTTTCGCTTGTTTAGCACCAACTTGTTGACCCACAAGCGACTCAAGAGCAAAAGCGACGCCGTCTAGGGCAAACGATAAAAACAGAAAAAACTGCATCATAATCGCATTTACCGCAACCGCATTAGGTCCAAATCGGCTGGCATAAAGAGTCATAAACGAAATGCAAAACTGCAATAACGCGCTTCGCATAAACAGCACTCGATTCATTGCGATAAGCCCTACGATGCCTGCATAACTTGCCGCAACAAAAGGCTTAAGCCGTTTTAGAACTGACAAGTTATAGCTAATCAGCAGAACAAACTGACACGTTTCGGCAATGACTGACGCAAGTGCAACGCCACTCACTTCCAAGCCAAGTATAGGGACAAACACAATATCCCCAATTAAATTGACAAGGTTACAAACGATGACGGCAATAAGCACTTGTTTGGTTTTACCGATACCTATCAGGTAGCCCATAAATACAAGGTTAAGTAAGCTTACGGGGGCGATCCAAATTCGGATATCAAAATACTGTTGAGCGTAATACAGACTCGCTTCCATGTGCGCACCAGTGTCGACCAACAGTAACATGGCTTGAAACAACCAACTTTGTAGCGTCAAAATCACCACTGCTAATAAAATAGCGAGAACACAACCCTGTAATAAAACACGGCTTAAACCTTCACTATCTTGTCGTCCCCAAGCTTGAGACGCTAGGGCAGTGGTCGACATTCTTAGGAAACCCAATAGCCAAAATGCAATAGTTACGACTAAACTACCTAAAGCGGTCCCAGATAAAAAATCGCTACTGTTTAAGTGACCTATTACGGCCGTATCAACAAATCCTAACAACGGCACCGTAATGTTTGCTAAAATCATAGGCCAGGCAAGTTGCCATATTTTTAAATTAGCATGACCGCGAGGTCGCCAGAGGTGTTGAATATTTTGAATCATTTACTTTCTACTATTTTAACTGTGCTTTTAGCAATATTTGTTTTTGCTGTCAGTTCGACATCGGCCCAAGCCGCAACGGTTGTAATATACCATCATGTCAGTGAAAACACGCCAGCATCCACGAGTCTTTCACCGGAAGACTTTATTAAGCACTTAACTTTGTTCGAAGAGCTCGAGCTCGAAGTCGTGTCACTATCCAAATTAGTGAACGCTATTCAAGATAAGCAAGATGTCCCATCTAATTGGGTCGCGATTACCTTTGACGATGGGTTTACTAGCGTTTATGACAACGCTATGCCTGAATTACAAAAACGTAAATACCCGTTCACTGTGTTTGTTAATCCAGATAAAGTTGGGCCAAGTAAGCTGTACATGGACTGGCAACAACTCAGAGAAATAACTAAGGCCGGTGGAGAGATTGCAAACCATACGTTAGCCCATGAAAATTTGGTTCAAACCGGATTAACGCTAAACGAAATCAAAGCAAACCTCTCGGCGGCAGAAAAAGCCATCACCAAAAACACTGGGCAAGCCCACAATATGGTTGCCTATCCTTTTGGCGAGTATAACGACATCGTGAAAACCGCTTTAAAAGAATTAGGTATGGTCGGGTTTGCCCAGCATTCAGGGGCGATTGATAAATACAGTGACCTTCAAGCCTTAACGCGCTTTCCCGCTGCAGGTATTTACGCCAATCCTAATACGTTGAAAAATAAAGTGCTAAGTCTGCCTTTTTCGGTGAAATCCTACAGCCCAACAGATACGACGCCAATTAACAACCCGCCTAAATTTGTTGTTGAACTGGCTAAAAAAGACTTTTATCAAAGTCAATTAGCCTGTTTTGTTTCAGGTTTTTCCGATCCAGTTAAACCAACTTGGATTGATGATTTAACATTTGAGATCACCGCAACAGATGTGATCGGACTTGGCCGAGTAAAATACAATTGTACCGCGCCTTCCATCAGCCACGCCGGTAAATACTACTGGATGTCCAAGTTATGGATTAACCTCGATGGTACAGACTGAGTTTTTTTATACCAAGCGGATCTCGGCTGTTTTGTGGTTATATAGTTGGGATGGCGTGGCTAATCATAGAATTAGCCACGTACGGTCTCACTAAGTTAAAAATGCCTTACATCAACTTTTTGAAGTCTTCTAACATAGTTTGAGTATCGACAGTAGGAACTTGGTTTAATACAATTTCAGGCTTAAAAATAGCTTCTATTTGTGCGTCGGGGTTCACTAATATTATTGACGCACTGTGGTCAACAAAATAGCCATCTTCGATTTCCTGATCCGGTATTGAGTACATCAAACCTAAGTTTCTGACGAAAGGGAATAGGTTTTTATGTTCCGCTCTAACGCCTTTGATATTGCCACCAAAGTAGTCAATGTATTTAGCCATGTTTTCTGGTGTGTCCCGTTTAGGATCAACAGATACGAACACAATTCGCACGGGCTTGTCTGACACTTTCTGAAGCTCTGGTAAAATTCGACTGAGTTTAGCTAATGTCATAGGACATACATCAGGACAGGACAAGTAGCCTAAAAAGACTAAATCCCAATACCCTTTCAGGTTATCGTTAGTGAAAACGGTATTCGTTTCGTCCTGTAACTCAAAAGGTTGGATCACGCGTTGGGGGTCGTATACAAACGTTGTTTCCGAAAACTCAATTTTGAAAGTAGATTGAAATACAAACACACCAACACAAACAGAGATTAGAGCCGCTAATACAAGCAATACATTTTGTTTTAAGTTCATTCGAGGGCCTAAATAAAGTGGTCGACTAACAAGACCACAAATAACGCCAATAAATGCCAGATCGAAAACTTAAAGGTTTCCATCGCTAATTGTTTATTTTCTGTGGTTTTTAACAACCAAGCATAACGTAAAAAGACAACGTTTAAGCCTAAGCTTACAACCAAATACAGGATACCTGTCATACCCACCAGATACGGTAGAATACAAACTAAGGTCAGCAAAATGGTGTATAACATGATGGTATTTTTGGTAAATTCGTTGCCATGAGTTACGGGCAACATTGGGATATTAACCCGGGCGTAATCTTCTTTTCGGTGGATCGCTAACGCCCAAAAGTGCGGTGGTGTCCAAGTAAAAATGATCATTACAAGTAATAACGCATGTGGATGAATTTCTCCGGTAATCGCACACCAACCAAGTAGCGGCGGCATCGCACCGGCTAAACCGCCAATGACGATATTCTGAGGTGTGAGACGTTTTAGAATAAGAGTATAGACAACCGCATAACCAAATAAACTGGCAAGTGTTAACCAAGCTGTTAGTGGATTAACTTCAAAATACAATAAAACAAAGCCACTGAACGCCAAAAATAACGAAAATCCGATAGCTTGTTGATTAGTTAAACGCCCTTTGGCAATAGGTCTGTTGTATGTTCGAGCCATCTTGGCATCGATTTTTTGGTCAACGATATGATTCATCGCAGCGGCTGCGGCAGACAGTAAACCTATTCCTAAACTCGCGACAAATAATAAACTAAGTGAAGGCAATGTCGGTTGGGCTAAAACCATTCCAACGATAGCGGTAATCACTAACATAAAGACTACTTTTGGTTTGGTGATTTCATATAAATCTTTGACCAACCCAACTAAGCTAGTCAGTTGATTTGACTGTGTACGTTGTTCTATCATTTCACGCTCCTTCCACCAAGGTTTGACTTGACCTTACTGGCTTTTCTTGTGGCTCTATCGTCGGGCGACGTAACTTAAAGCCCGATAAATACCAAGTGGCAATTAAACTCAACAACAGGCAGACAGCAACAAAATTGTGCATTACTGCGACGGCCAATGGCAGATGAAAAACCACATTAGAGATCCCTAGCAATATTTGCAATAGCAAAAGCCCCGAAATCCCAAGGGCCACTTTTCTATTCGCTTGAAAATCTCTTTTTAGAAGCATAAAGATCAGCGTTAAACACATCAAAGTAACGGCAATTGCACCAAAACGATGGAGAATATGGATACTCATTCGCGCTTCATAAGGGAAAACGCCAAACTCATAATTGGCATGCCCTGTTGGTATGGATAGGGCCTGACCTAAATCAAATCGTTGTTGCCAACCATCTTCACAAATAGGCAAATCTAAGCAAGCAACAGCAGAATAGTTGGCGGCTGTCCAACCGCCCAACGCAATTTGTAGAACCACAACAAACACCGCTGATTTAATCGCTAGATGAAGCTTTGATGAAGATGAAAACTTAGAGTTTTCGAGCCAAGCCGGATAAAGTTTTCGTCGTAATTGAATGGTTAATAAAAACAATATTGCGAAGGTCGTGAATCCGCCTAACAGATGACCCATTACAATTAGAGGCATAAGGTTCATAGTAACGGTTAACATGCCGAGTACGGCTTGCAGGGTAACTGTAATGAGTAGAATACTGGGGAGCAGGAGTATTTGTTTGGCTTTGATGCTTAAAACAAAGATAGCTAATATCAATAACCCTAATGAGCCAGCAAAATAGCGATGGATCATCTCATTCCACGCTTTATGCGCTTCGACTGGACGCTCTGGAAACGCCAACTCCGCTTTAGTAATGTCAACTTCCGCAGTAGGGACTGACAAAAATCCATAACAACCGGGCCAATCAGGGCAACCTAAACCGGCGTGGGTCAAACGTGTATACGCACCTAAAACTATCACTACAGACGTTACAAACAGTGCAACAACAGCTAATTTGTACAATGAACGAAGCATGGCACACCTCTTTTATTATTCTTCTTATTTTGTTCTTTTAATACCGTTAACCGACTCGCGCATAATTCAGCAGCTTTTTGATGTCGGCCAAAATATCTTTGCTGGTATTTATCGTATGTTCCCTGTCAGCTGCACCGGCATACTGCATAATCACCTTACCAAATGGGTCCACAATGTATAGATACTGCGAGGATAAATTTTTGTTCGTCAATTTTAGCGTTTTTAACATAGGGTATTCTGAGGGCAACTTGGCGCTACCTAACACGTAAGCATTGACTCTTTTTTGTAATTTACCAAGCGCAATATAAGTTTGATTTAGACCATAAAATTGCTCCACACAAACCGCGTCGCAACTTTCTGTTGGCTGATAAACAATTGACCAGGTCGGCACATCGTGATGCAGGTCGAGTTCTGTTGTAAATTCAACAAACTCCCCCTTATTTGTCGCCCCGGGGGTGTACCATCCCATTTTTAAGACAACAAACGCGAGTATCAAGGGGACACCCGCCATAACTAAAAATATCGAGAAAAATGATTTGGTTTTCATTACTACAACTCTCCTAATTCGAATCCTGTGAATCGGGTTTGACCCGGCTAGCGAAAACAAAAATAACTAAACTGGCAAAGGCCAACAGAAACCACTGTAGCGCATACGCTTGATGTTTTTCAGGCATCATCACAACGGGCTTATACGTTTGAACTAAACCTTGAACTTGTTCATTATTTGCATAGACAATTAACGGCACCATTTTGGGCTGCCAATCATGTTCAAATACCATATTAATTGATTGGATCCGCTGAGGCCATTGGTCTGTTAAAGGGGGATTTTCTAATACAAACTGTTGTAACTGTGTCGACTTAATCACCCCATGTAATTCAACTTCTGAGGGTAAATTGAACGTTGGAAGTTCAGATCGGTTATTTGGTGCTTTTAGCCAACCAAAATCAACCAGTATAGATTGGTTATATTTACTTGATAATACAGGTGCCAGAACTTTATAGCCGGGCTGCCCTTGATGAACTCGGTTATCCAATAACATCATATACTGAGATAAGACTTGGCCCGTAATTACTGTATTTTGACCATTCAACAATTCGCTAGACTTGGCGTCAACGGGATTAAATAAATCATCCTGAGTTGCTAATTGTTCCGTGCCAAACGACAACAACCACTCGCGCTTCTCATCCGCACGCTGCAATTGCCAAAATCCCAACTTGCACAACAGAATAAAAGCGGTCAAAGTGACCAACACAGGCCAAAAAGATATCTTGATTCGTTTTAACACTACGACTACAACCTATAGGGAAAAACATATGCCATTGGTGATAAAAATTATTGCAGTAGCGCTACTACTACTTATTATTTTTAATTTATTTCGTGCCATGTTCAGTATGTTAAAACAAGATCCGAACAGACCACCAATGTCTTATTTTATTGGGCTAAGGTTAAAATTCACCGTTGCCTTAATTGTCTTATTGCTATGTTGTCTGGCGTTTGGCGTTATCACACCAAACCCCAGACCTTATTAATGTTTATAGAATATAAACAAACAAGAACAACAGTACCCATACCACATCAACAAAGTGCCAGTACCAACTTGCGGCCTGGAAACCAAAATGGCTTTGCGGCGTAAAGTGATCTTTTAACACGATTCTTAAGAACATAATCAATAACATGATTGTGCCTAAGGTTACGTGTAGTCCGTGAAAACCAGTTAACAGGAAGAAGGTATTACCGTAAATACCACTTGATAACATCAATCCCATTTCTTGATATGCATGAACGTACTCTTCAACTTGTAGAATTAAGAAAATAAATCCTAATAATACCGTCGCGCCTAGGGCAATTTTGAGCTGTTTACGTTTATTTTGTTCTAAACCTACGTGCGCAAAATGACAGGTAACTGACGACGTTAAAAGAATAATGGTATTGATTAGCGGTAAGCCATTCCAGCCCATTGCCTCTGTAACCGCACCTGAAGGGGTTGTTGTTAGCGGCCACATCGCTTCAAATGCAGGCCATAATACTTCGTGAGTCGATACGTTATTACTCGCTCCACCTAACCATGGAACCGAGAACACTCGGGCGTATAACAAGGCACCAAAAAAGGCACCAAAGAACATGACTTCGGAAAATATAAACCAGCTCATACCTTGCTTAAATGAACGGTCCATTTGCTTGCTGTACATGCCGCTCATCGACTCGTCGATAACGTTTCTAAACCAACCCACCAGCATGAATATAATTATTGCGATACCAGCTAATAGTAGGTAACCGCTGTATCCTGAAACGCCTTTAGTTACATCATTAACATAACCACCTGCGCCAAACGCAATACAGAATAATCCGATTGCGCCAACAATTGGCCAGTGACTCTGCTCTGGCACATAATAACTTTCGTATTTTTCACTCATTTTTTTGTCCCCTATGGTGCACTTAACGTGTCACCAGCAAACAATTGTTCAAATTCGTCATGCTCAATTTTTTCGCTGATATCAAAAAGGGTATAGGACAAGGTTACGATTTTATATTCTTCAGGTAACGCATTGTCGATATAAAACTGCAAACCTAAATCTGCGGTTTCACCTTTTTCTAGCGGTTGACGATTAAAACAAAAACACTCGATTTTGTTGAAATAGGCTGCAGCTATACCCGGACTTACCGAAGGTACAGCCTGCACAACCATGTCGTTTACTGACTTATTTTTTACAATAAAATTAAGTTCGTGCATTTCACCTGGGTGAACTTCTATCCGTTTAACTTCTGGACGAAAGTCCCAAGGTAAGCTGCCTTGAGTACGAGCAATGAATTCCACCGTAATTGTGCGCGACGTATCGACAAAATCCGATGTAACAGCCGCCGTATTACTGGTTTTACCGTTGAGGCCCGTGATGTCGCAAAACACGTCATATAGCGGGACTAAGGCAAAACCAAATCCAAACATCAATGCCACTGTTAAGACTAATTTCTTAACAATTTTATTGTTATTTTTTGGCGAATTATTTTCCATTACGCGACTCGACTACTTAATCTCAGGTGGTGTTGAGAATGTATGATAAGGCGCAGGTGAAGCAACCTCCCACTCTAAACCTTCAGCCCCTTCCCAAACTTGGTCAGACACTTTATCGCCACCTTTAATACATTTATAAACAACCACTACAAACAATATTTGAGATAAACCGAAGGCAAATCCACCAATACTGATAATGGCGTTAAAGTCAGCAAATTGCGTTGCGTAGTCAGGAATACGACGAGGCATACCCGCTAGTCCAACAAAGTGCATTGGGAAAAACAACACGTTCACTGAGATAAGTGACAACCAGAAATGCGCTTTAGCAAGACCGATATCAAACATATGCCCAGTCCACTTAGGCAACCAATAATACGCACCTGCCATAATGGAGAATATCGCACCTGTCACTAATACATAGTGGAAGTGAGCAACTACAAAATAGGTATCATGGTATTGGAAATCCACTGGGGTAATGGCCAACATAAGTCCTGAAAACCCACCTATCGTAAATAAGACAATAAAGGCGATTGAGAACATCATGGGGACTTCAAAAGTCAGTGCGCCGCGCCACATAGTTGCAACCCAGTTAAAGACTTTCACCCCAGTTGGCACCGATATCAGCATGGTACAGTACATAAAGAACAGTTCGCCCGCGAGTGGCATTCCTGTGGTAAACATATGGTGCGCCCAAACGACAAACGACAATAATGCGATTGACGCGGTGGCATAAACCATTGATGAATAACCAAACAGTTTTTTGCGGCTAAACGTCGGTACGATTTGTGACACAATACCAAAAGCAGGCAAGATCATGATGTAAACTTCAGGGTGTCCAAAGAACCAGAATATATGCTGGAACATAACCGGATCGCCGCCCCCTGCTGCGTCAAAGAAGGACGTAGCAAAGTATTTATCAGTTAACACCATAGTGACCGCACCGGCAAGTACAGGCATAACCGCAATCAATAGAAACGCAGTGATTAACCATGTCCAAACAAACAACGGCATCTTCATGTAAGTCATACCTGGCGCTCGTAAGTTAACAATAGTGACGATGACATTAATCGCCCCCATAATTGACGAGATCCCCATGATATGAACAGAGAAAACAAAAAACGCGGTGCTGTCATTACTAAATGTTGTTGATAGTGGCGCGTAGAATGTCCAACCGAAGTTAGGACCGCCACCTTCCATAAACAATGACGATAACAAGATCAAAAACGCAAAAGGTAAAATCCAAAAGCTCCAGTTATTCATGCGTGGTAGGGCCATATCAGGCGCACCAATCATCATTGGAACCATCCAGTTCGCTAAGCCAACAAACGCCGGCATTACCGCACCAAAGACCATAATCAAACCGTGAACGGTCGTCATTTGGTTAAAAAAGTCTGGTTCAACTATTTGCAAACCTGGTTGAAACAATTCTGCACGAATAACCATTGCCATCGCACCGCCGATGAAAAACATCACCAGTGAGAAGATCAGGTACATTGAACCGATGTCTTTGTGATTGGTTGTTAGAAACCAACGTTTTATGCCTTTAGGCGCGCCGTGATGATGATCATCTGCATGATGATTCGAATCGACTGCATTGTTTTCAGTAGTACTCATTGTAACGCCTCCTATTGTCCAGACATATATTTGATAACTTCAGCCGCTTGAACCGCGTCTCCCGTGCTATTACCCCAAGCATTACGCTCATAGGTAATAATCGCCGCTAAGTCTTTCAAACCAAGTTGTTTGCCATACCCTTGCATTGCTGTGCCCGGCTTACCGTTAACAACAATATCGATATGAGCACCAAGGTCACCTATGGCAATTGCACTGCCTTTAAGCGCTGGGAAAACTCCAGGGATACCTTGACCGTTTGGTTGGTGACATGCTGCACAATTTGCGTTGTAGGCTTTTTCACCATGAGCCATAAGTTCGTCAAACGACATATTCATCGCTAACAACTTTTGCTCTTCTTCTTTGGCTTTTTTAGCAATCTCAACTTGCTCGCTAACCCACTTATCAAATTCAGCTGGCTCTTTAGCAATAACCACAACCGGCATGAACCCGTGGTCTTTACCACATAATTCAGCACATTGGCCGCGATAAATGCCAGGGACATCGACACGAGTCCACGCTTCATTGATGAAACCTGGGTTTGCATCTTTTTTGATAGCAAATTCAGGAACCCACCAAGAATGGATTACGTCGTCAGAGGTGATAAGGAAACGAACTTTTTGACCAGTAGGAATGACAAGAGGGCGGTCAACTTCTAGGAGGTAATTAACGGATTTTTCACGTTTATCGTAAATTTCGTCTTTCGTGGTGGCTAACAAGCTGTAATATTCTAACTCGTGGTCAAAATATTTGTAATGCCATTTCCACTGGGAACCTGTGACTTGCACCGTTAAATCCGCTTTGGAAGTGTCTTCCATTGCGATTAAGGTTTTAGTAGCAGGAAAAGCCATCGCAATCAAAATAACAAACGGAATAGCCGTCCAGAGTATCTCAACTTTTGTGCTTTCGTGGAAATTAGCGGGGGCAACCCCTTTCGATTTGCGGTGGTATAACATCGACCAAAACATGATCCCGAATACCACTGCACCAATGACGCAACATATGTAAAAAATGATCATGTGTAAGTCGTAAACATTACGACTAATCTCAGTCACACCTTTTGTAAGGTTAAGCGGCATTTCTTCGGCTACAGCATTATTAGCAAATACGGCAGCTGACAACAGCCAACTAGATTGCTTAGCAGTCACTCAGTATCCTCCCAATTATGGTCAAACTTAAGAGGAGACTGTACAACCCAAACCAGTACAAAAACCGACTGTGTATTTAACACTAGACCGTTTTTTTATTCCCCGAAAATTTGATTTCATCTATTAATTATTATTTTGTCCGTGTCCAATTTGTACTGTGACACCTGTTGATTTTTTATTATTTTATCGCTGATTTTTTATCCAACAAAAATAACCTATACCCTTTGTGAAACAAGTGCAAATTTAATTTGAACAAAAAAAAACCAACCGAACAATAATTGTTCAGTTGGTTTATTTTTAACTCGTATTGGAATAATTACTTTAAATTACAGGATCTTCCAAACTCTATAAAAAGAAACAATGCGACTGACATCAAAAAATCACAAACTTTTTCGAGGTGGCAATGCTGAGTTAGCGAAGATTAATCCCGCCACAAGCGACATAAAGATAACGAGCGACTGCTGCATTGCATGGTCACCGTAATCAAAACCACTACCTGCAATATAAGCATTTAAGCCAATAAACGTTTTGCTCCCAGGGACCAAAACAATCAAGCCAGGCATACCCACAATAACCGCAGGTGCCTTAGCGACTCGCGTAAATATATTGCCATATACCCCAACAACAAAAGCACCTAAAAATGCGCCCATGGCATAGTCGAAATATGAGGCCCCAAAGTTACTTGTACCAAAAGCAATAAAGCCAACGGCAAATGACCAAAGAATGTGCCTGCGTCTTGTTCTAAATGCAATAATTAGTGAAGTGGTTAACGCCGCAATAGCAATCCACGCCGTCCACGCAGGTAATACCGCTCGAGGTTGGAATGGCACTTCGCCAAATAACCAAAAACCAATTTCGAGACCTAAAAAAGCACCAAAATACAGTTTAAAGAGCATCATCATCGCATCCATGATCTTGGCTGTGCCCGACACTAAATGGCGCTCTGACAACTCTGCGAGCCCTATGGTTAATGCGAGTCCTGGTATAAACACAATAATCGACGACAACACGACCTTACGTATATCAATACTCGGATCGACATAACTGGAAATTGCACACGCTAAAATTGCAGACACCATAGCAACCAACGGCTCTAGCATATTAGTGATGCCTTTGGAACGACCCGACCACAGGACAAACACATAAACCACTATGCCCAATAAACCTGCCCAGATCACATCTCGAACACTACTGACCATGATCATTGAAAATGCGGCACTGGCCATCCAATAAGAAATGCCAGTAGCAACCTTGCCATAGGGATTTGGCATATTGTCGATTTCATCAAGGCGTAACGAAGCTTCTTCGATTGACAGAGTTTTATTTAATACCTGCTCAACAACTTCATCGGTGCGAGACAAACTGCCCATATCCAAATCACCAGGTGCCACACGCGCTGCATGGGTATATTCGTCCTCATGTCCTTCTGTCCACAACACAAATGTCATAGAGGTGGGAGAAACAATAAATGCGGAGCGCAACTCAAGCGCATGGGCCAATTCCATCAAATGCGCTTCTAGGCGATAGACCGGAGTACCGTATTTATGAAGCATCTTACCGATGCGAACAATAAATTTACGTCTGAGTTTAAAGAGATCACTTTGCACGTTTTTGTCCTGCGCTAATTATGGGTTTTGTCACTATATCCCCAGGGAGCTGGTGGATTAATGATTCGCGATGTTAAATCAAAATCGACTCGAAACTCGCGCCCTTGTCTGATCAATCGGTAACTAAATTTATCTGGGTATACAAACATTTGCCATGTATTGCCTACCGATTGTGGAATGCCAAGTTCAACAAACAGTTCTTTTGAGTACTGATCTGCAGGGAACGATTGCACATTATCCCAACCAGCATCAACCGTATGTCCACCATACATCGTCGACTTGTCATGACTACCGTCGTCATGACGATGATCATGCTTTAGCGACAATCCAGAACCCGTTTTAGTGATAATCCAAGTACGTGATGCGTCTTCGCCAACATGAAATGGAATTTGCAGTTCCGAGTCAGTGCATTTTCTAACATGCATCACCAATTTTTCTTCACTAAAACTACTTGGTCCGGCGTTATCCACCGTTACTTGGCCAACAAAAGATTGACCGCAAAGTTGTTTTATTTGATTAAAAAACGCATCTTGAGTGGCAATTGAAACAAGCGGTGCAGGTGAATAAGACATTTTAGCGTGGGCAAACGTCGGGCTAATCATAAGAACGTTAGCCAATACCAATATACTAAGTAATTTTTTCATTTAAGTGACCTATCGTGTTTGTTCAAATTGTCTAAGTGCAATCGCGAGTTCTTCCGGTGTATCAACATTTAAATATAATGTGGATACCTCGTCTTTTATCATCGCCATACCACTAAGGTAAAGTTGTGGCGTACTAAATGACAACTTAACATTAGCAGGCTGTGCACCAATATAAACTTGCTCTTTGTCATCAGCTTTGTGCCAGTTTCCTGTTTCGACCGACTGAATATCGGCTTTGCTAATGACGCAGAATCCCCACCACGAGTTATTAACAATCACTTTATCGTCAAATTCATAGAGTGAGTAATATCGGCTCACACGGTAATTCGCGACAAACATGACCAACAGGTAAAAGATAAATGTTGCAACAAAAGCAGCAACCAGTTCGCTCCATTCATATAACCACAAATAGCTTACAACGGTTGCTAACGATGTTCCAATCACAGTTAGCGCAAAATACCATCGACTAGCTGATCTCAGTTTAATATTGGCAAGGGCGGCAGTATGACGTCGAGAAAATCGTGGGATCGCATAATACCAACTTGCTGGTTCATGCGCCAAAGTCACGGCCAAGTCCATTTGAGTAGACGCTTTAGACGTGGAATTTCGCGCTTCGTCTGTATCATATTTGCTCAACATATGGATCCGTGGATCACCAGTCAAACTTCTTGCCTGCCACAATGCTTTTATAATCGTGACCAATAGGTAAAGTTCGATGACCAACAATACAGCAATAATTGGATAACGTAGCCAAGTTATAAATTCAAAATATTCCGCTAAATTTGCCGGATAAGTATACCGAGCAATCAAACTGCTTAACGACAATGAAACGATTATTTTCCACTTAGCTTGCTTGCCTATTTGGATCACCCAGAACCAATACAGTATTGGTAATAAAGCGAAGTACCAAGCTGATATTCCCAGCACTTTTTGCCACGCCCCATCGGCTAATATTAACGACCAATCGCCGGTAAACGCCATAACATGGTCAGGCATGAGTTGACTGCCAAGCCAATAACTTACAATAGCGACGACCACATAAATCAGTCTAAATTTTACAGGTGTTCTCACTTTTTTTTTCCGTTCTTTTGATGAGTATTATTATTTTGACGTTGTTGCTTTATTGTCGTCCGCCTCTAAAACGGCGGTAGTATGTTCGGCCAGTTTTTCATCTTCAGGTTCAGGCGCTGATGAAAAATCAGGGTTGTTTACGGGTTCTGCGATCAAATCCAATCGTTCATGTTCGACATCAATATGGCTTGGCTCAATCTTAGGCATCGATTTGGAGACTTTATTCGACAAACGACTAAAACGTTCCACTTTGCCCGCTAGGCCTTGTTTTCCAGCGAGTCCCTTAACCGTATCATTGTATTGTTTGCCAACGGTATCCAGCGTGCGGCCAAGTTTTTGCAAACGTTCGGCAACTAAACAGACTTGATTGTATATCTCTCCGGCTCGTTCACTAATTTCACGAGCTTCTTGGTTGCCTTGTTCTATCCGCCACAAATTAGCAACAGTTTTTAAAATTGGCATCAAGGTTGTGTGTGATACTAGGATGACATTGCGTTCGTATCCGTAAGTAAACATATCTTTGTTGTGCTTTAACGCCTCTATGTATGCGGGTTCAATTGGCATAAACATCAATACAAAGCTCGGACTGCGCATGCCGATTAAATTGGCATAATCTTTTTTAGTTAAATCGTCGATATGATTTTTAACGGCGCCGACATGTTCATCAAGGGCCACTTGAGTTTCAGCATCGGTTTTAGCGGAAATAGCGCGGTCATAGGCGACTAAGGAAACTTTGCTGTCGATAACAATATGTTTATTATCTGGCAATTTGATCACAAAATCAGGCAAACGACGTTGACCTTCCGCGTCGACAAATTTTTCCTGACTATCGTAATGATCGCCTTTGACTAAACCCGCGAGTTGTAAGGTGCGCTCAAGTTGAATCTCTCCCCAGTTACCCGCCGTCTTTTTCTCACCTTTCAGTGCTGTTGCAAGGTTATTTGCCTCGTCAGACATTTGCACCCCAACGTCGAGTACTTTTTTCAACTCAGAGGCCAAATTAGCCTGACCTTTGACGGACTCGGAGTGCACTTCATTAACCCGCTTTTGAAAGCCTTCGACTTGTTCTTTAAACGGACGGAGAATGGCATCAAGTTCTGATTTATTCGACAGACTAAAGGATTTACCTTTTTCTTCTAAGATCTGATTAGCCAGGTTAGAAAATTCCATTTTGAGCTGGCCTTTTTGCGCTTCGATGTCTTTTTTCTGCTGTTCAAATTGATCTTCTTTAGCACTTAAATTTGTTCTCAACTCGGTCAGTTCATTCGACAACTCAAGTTGGATCCCTTGCATCCTGTGCAATTGCACCGCTGATTCTTTATGCTGTTGATTGGCAATAACCAATTGCTCATCGCGCTCAGAAATACGCGTTAGTAAACCTTGATTATCAGCTTGCAGTTTAGCGACTTCCTGCCGAGCTAGGTTGGTTTGCGTCTGAAAGTTTAAAACTGAATTGGTTTGTTGTGCCAGTTCGCTTTTTATCGCCTCTATTTGTGCGTCTTTTTCTATCAAATGCCGCTGTAATTGTTCGGCATGCATTTGTTGTTGCGCCATTTTAATTCGGCTCGTCACCAAAAGTATCAGCAATACAAAGACTACAACACCGCCCAAAAATGCGGGTAAATACGGGATAAATTGCTCAAGCACTCGGTTGTTCACTTTTGAGAAATTAGAATAAGACTATTGTGCCTTGTCGGACACAAAAAGTCGTTAGCTATATCAAAGAATTAAAGGGACAGAACCACTTTCAAAAACCAGAGGTTGGGCAACTCTAGCGAGAACGAAATAAAGGTGGTTCTGACCCGTTAAATTATGCGGGAAAAACGTTGTTGATTGAGTTGAGCCGCCATGTACTTATCGAACGTCATACAGATTGTACGTACAAATAACTTTCCGCTTTGAGTAACTCGAATGTGGTTTTCTTCTAGCTGAAGCATATGGTCTTTTATCATAGGATCGAGTGCATTTAATTCGTTTTCAAAGTAGGTTTTAAAATCAATTTGCCATCGTTTTTCGATATCTGAAATATTAACCAAAAAATTACACATTAACGTTTTAATCACATCGCCTCGAATTTGGTCATCTCGACTTAGCCACAACCCTTTTTCAACGGCATTTTTGTATGTATCAATAGAGGCATAATAGTCTGTTAACGACTTATAATTCTGGCTAAAACTATTCCCTATTGAACTTATCGAGGACACTCCAAGCCCTAGTAAGTCACTGCTGCCTAACGTGGTATATCCCTGAAAATTTCGATGCAATTGCCCAGATTGTTGCGCCTGTGCTAAATCGTCATTTGGTTTGGCAAAATGATCCATACCTATTGCGATATATCCTTTTTCGACAAACACATCCAATGCTCGCAACATTAATGACATTTTAACGTCTGGCGTTGGTAACCATTCATCTTTGATCTTTCGTTGAGCGGCGAAACGAGACGGCATATGAGCATAACTAAACAGTGAGATTCGGTCAGGATCACAGTCTAAAATATCATTTAATGTTTTCTCAAATAACACAGGCGATTGATGCGGCAACCCATATATCACGTCTAGATTAATTGAACAAAAACCAAGATCTCTTGCGCGACGCAGTAAACTTTTAATAAATGTTAAATCCTGCACCCGATTAATGGCTTCTTGTACTTGCAGATTGGTATCTTGAACACCAAAACTCAAACGAGTAAATCCAAGGGAATACAAATGGTCTAAATAATCCAATTCGATTTCTCGCGGATCGATTTCAATGCTCATTTCCCACTTTTGGTCGAACTCAAATTGTGTATTGAGAAGTGCGATAATCCGTGAAAATTGCGCTTTTGATAAAAAACTGGGAGTTCCGCCTCCGAAATGAATTTGCACGACTTTGTGATCTTGAAATAAACTTGCCCGGCTTTCGATTTCTTTGGCTAAATAATCTAGGTATATATCTGCCTTATGTTTATGACGAGTCACTACTTTATTGCAACCACAGTAATAACAAAGCTTATGGCAAAATGGAATGTGGATATAAATCGATAAGTTGTCGGTTTCGCTCTGTGCCACAGCTTGACAAAAATTTTTGTTAGAGAAGTCGTACTGAAACTCAAGTGCTGTTGGGTAAGAGGTATAGCGTGGGCCATTCATATTGTATTTGTTCATCAATGGTAGATGAGATGTCGACACGTTTTGCACTCTAAGTTCCCAATTGTTTTTCACGATTGGCGCTACTTTAAAACAATAATAAATTGTCTGTGTTGATCAAGCTCAACAAAATAACCGTTATTACTATTTGTGCTTAGCGCTTAAGCGACTTAACTTATTAGATTAATATCGAACTTAGAAGGGTATTGAAGTCTACGTTTGGGCTTAAAAAGTAACGTATTTATCAATAATACATAAAGGGCAAAATAGAATGGTTATCAGCGACACACAAACTCTAGTTAATAGGTTAGCCGAATTAGCTTCTCCAGAAATAGCCAATACGTCTCAACGATTTTTTAAAACGCAAAAGGGGCAATATGGAGAGGGCGATCATTTTTATGGGATCCGAACCGCAACATTACGTGCCGTCGCCAAACAATGTAAATCTATGACCATTCCAAAGGTATTTGAATTACTTAATCATGAATATCACGAAACCCGAATGGTTGCGGTGTTTATATTAGTCGAACGTTATCAAAAATCTAAAATCGACACAGATAAACAAACCATCGCAGATCTATATATTCAACATTCTCAGAAAGTGAATAACTGGGATTTGGTCGATAGTTCAGCCTATAAGATTTTAGGCCCTCAGCTCCATGGCAAAGACACCGCAGTACTGTATGAATTAGCTCAATCCTGTAACCTTTGGCAGCGTCGAATTGCCATAATCACGACGTTGTATTTTATCAAACAAGACGACTACGCAGACACTCTGGCGCTTGCAGAAATATTGTTACATGACAAAGAAGACTTAATGCATAAAGCTGTGGGGTGGATGTTGCGAGAAATCGGGAATCGCAATAAATCGCTCGAAGTGGCATTTTTAGATAAATACCACAAGACCATGCCACGCACGATGCTCCGTTATGCCATTGAGAAATTTACGCCGCAGGAACGACAACATTACATGAAAAAGTAACCCGCCATAGCTTGCCATTGAGCTTAAAACTGGGTTACAAGCGTCTTAACAGATGCACTTAGCCAAATAACGATTTTGCTGAAAGCATCAGTGACACCAGTAATACCAAGCCACCCAAGATATTTTGACGTCGATTATTTTTATAAATACCAAGTAATTGACTATTCATGATCCATAGTAAAAACAACACAATCAAAGGCAACATGACGCCATTGGCAATTTGAGCAAACACAATTATAGATACCGGCTTAAAACCCAAACTCGCGGGAATAATGCCAATAATAAGTATGGTTGCCCAGACCAACTTAAATCGCTTGTCTGAAATATCAAACGCTTTACCTGTTAACCCTGTTAATGCAAATGCAGCAGCAAGAGGAGCGGTTACCGCAGAACTGACTCCGGCACAAAATAAACCAGTTGATAACAACCATTTTGCACTACTACCAAAAACCGGTTCTAAGGCTGGAGCGATATCCGCCGCGGATTGAATATTGATTTGATGTCCAAAAAATGCCGTGGCTGCGGTGGAAACAATGGCGATACTTAACACGCCGCCAATAGGTATCGAAAAATAAAGATCACGATTGGCTAATTTAATGTCATCGGGGTTATGCCATTTTTTAGCAACACTCGCGGTATGTAAAAATAAATTGTACGGCACAACGGTTGTCCCGATAAGTGCAATTACGGTTAACATCGCGCCACTAGGCACTTGCCAGGTCGTTAGTCCAGACCACAGTTGACCAATGTCGACACCGACTAAAACCGCTGTTACCACAAACGCCGTGCTCATCACTAAAACAAGAGCAATAAGTGCTGACTCAATTAATCGATAGCTGCCTGTAATTAACAGGCCGAAGGCAACTATGCCAATAACCCAAGGCCATAAAGAAACGTCTGTTCCGAGCTTACCAAATAACCCTTCTAGCCCTAAACTGGCCCCAGCAATATTACCACCTTGATACGCGCCATTGCCAATAACAACTGCGCTTAAAATGAGACCACTGGCCGCCCACTTAAAGTACTTGTTTGGCATTGTTGCCACAATGTTCTCGGCCAATCCTCGTTGGGAGATAATGCCTAACCTTGCCGTCATGCCCTGTAAAATGATGGTGGCAATGACTGAAAATAATAGCGCCCAAACAAGGGCGTAACCATAATTGGCCCCCGCGAGTGTTGCGGTAATGACCGTGCCTGGCCCTATAAATGCCGCGGTCACTAAAAATGCCGGACCGATATTAAACTTTCTCATGTCATCACCATTTTGTTTAGCGCTGCGTTAGTTATATATGTTTTTCCACAAATGTTTCAATTGCTTTTATCGCTTTCATTCTATTTTCTGCTTTGCTCAAATGATGATTACCGCCCTTCAACTCAATTAAAGTGACATCTTTATCTTCATCTTCCAATTCATCTGCCATCTCTCTCGATTGCTCTACAGGGACCACTTCATCAAATTGGCCATGGATAAGTAAAATTGGCGCTTTAACATTTTTGACATGATTAATTGGCGATATTTGGTCTAAATGATCATCATCAAATTTGCCATTGGCAATCGCTTTTTCCCAATAGGAGATAACCCAATGATCTGACCCATAATCACGACGTTCCGATTCCATCATTTCTGAAATATCTGAAACGCCATTAATTGAAACCACACACTTGTATAAATCTGGCGTGAATGTGGCACCGGCTAAAGCGGCATAACCGCCATAGCTAGAACCGACAATGCAAACTCGTTCATCATCAACAAGCCCTTCTTTGGCCAGAGTTGTGACTGAGTCCGTGAGATCATCTTGCATTTTTCGACCCCATTCACCGTTGCCAGCTCGAATAAAATTTAATCCAAAACCTGTGCTACCTCTAAATTGCGGTTGCACAACCAAATAACCTTTTGACGCAAAAAATTGAGCAAAATAATTAAACCCTTTTGTATCGTGGGATTTAGGTCCACCGTGGGGCATTATTATGGTCGGTAAATTAGTCGGTTCTTTGCCATTAGGCATAGTGAGCAACGTCGGAATGGTAATTCCATCTCTGGCTTTAAATTCGGTTTCTACTACAGCATGCACAGCCTCCGGAGGGATCTTGGGACGACGTTGAGCCAACATTGAGATTTCTCCTTTTGAATAAAGGATATAATCGCCCGAACTAAGTTCACCATCCATATAAAATACAATATTGTCCCAGCTTGGGGTGTAATCTCTAATGGAAAACCAGTTGTTAGGCAATGCCTTATTTATGCCTTTTATTCGAGCATTTAATTTAGGATCAAAAAATTCGTAAGCTGGCGTCATACCGGAGTATGATACGCCATATACGGTGCGAGTAAGATCCGTTAGCAATCCACTTACATCCATTTTGTCATGGATAAATATAGGTTCTGAAATTGCACCGTCTTTTAAAGACATAGTGTAATAAGCACGACGGCCATCTGAGTTATACGTTCTAAAAACTAAGCTCTTTTTATCCGGTGTTAGACCATTAAAACCTTTGGTTCTTATGTCAGTCACTTCGCGATAAATTTCGACCCAATCATCATCGTGACGGGCTTCTATGCGGTGCAGGTCAGACTTATTGTTATATCGTTCACGTGCGAGTACCTCGCCATCGTTTCCGACAAAAAAATCTACAGTATCCCCTGATCCTTTTTGGTGGATTCGAGGTTTACGACGCTTTTCCAAACTAACACGATACAAATTATATGAACCTGGATTTTCATAAGCTGGCATAAAAGCGTATTTTTTATCTTTGGATATACCTAAGATTCGGCCCAAGCGCGTTTGGCCTTTATATATCCCGTAATCTTGCTCTAATAATGCGTGGATTTTGCCAGTTTCAATATTAAACGCATAAGCCCAACTTGAGTCATGTCGGCCTCGATAGCCGCCAATTCGTACATTTTTAGTCGCCACAAAAATGACAATATTTTCACTAACAAAATATATATTATTCGGGTTGATATTTTCGATCGACGCCGCTTGAAGTAACTTGCCTTCAACCATGTCAACGGCCACAAGTAAATCGCGATCTTTTGATGTTGTGCGATACGCCATGCGATTAGCGCTCGGCGATATAGCGATTAGGCTTTTTTCAGGCAGCTCACCATACACTTCTGATGGCACAGACACCGATTGGGGGTAAGCAGAAAATGCTGACAATAATAAACTTGCTATAGCAAACCCACTGAATTTTATTGCTTTTAATCTCTTTCGAATTGACATCATTAGTCCTTTAAATACTATTTTCGCGTCTCAACTGTATAGAAAATTAACTTATAAATAAATTAAACTAATCAAAATACCTAATACATACGTATCAATAAGTTGCTAGGTGCTTTCTCATTATGTTTGCTACATTAAATTCATTCGATATTGTACTGCCTGTCGGACTGCGCTTTGCCATTGTTTGTCAGACGATAAACCAAACTGAGATTGCAACTCTGCTCGGCTGAGTCCGTCATTAAACCAGGCAGAAAGTAGGTCATTTGCTTTTGACTGTTTCGTCAGGCGATACAACGCCAATAGGCAGTTATCTGGTAATCGAAAATGCTGGGTCAGGTAGGTTAAATCCACCATGTCCTGATTTGTCAACGTATGGGGGATTTCTGGGCACTTATTTGACTGCGTAATATCGAGTTCAAATAATGCCGTAAACCAAGATTCGGTTAACCATTTTTTTCGTTCATCTATAAATTTTAACTCTGTCGTTAATGATGCAACAAAACGTTGATTGACTGTGTTGTAAAACGCACTTGATGCCGAAGTTAGACATTTCCACATCATTAACGATAGCTCACCCGTTGAGGCTTCGGGCTTTAATCCTAACCTCGCCGCAACAAATCGATTATTTTTCCAAAAACGCAATAAACTCTCTGTTAACCCAAAACTGGTACACAAAAAATCTACGCCTGTTGCTATCGAATATGCTTCGATTGTAGAGACTAATTTACTGCCAATGCCAAAGCTCTGCAGTTTAGGGTGCACAGCAATACGCACAATTCGGCTGTAGTGGTAATTACCGGCGTGTTTAAACCCTCCGTGATTAAGTAAGGATTGAGGGAATAAATGGCCTCTTGGCCGACGTCGACCCTGACAGATCTGCTCAGCAAGCTGCCCTTCAATTTCACCTTCTTTAGCCACGAGTGCCGCAGCAACGACAACGCCTTGGTCCTCGGCAAGCCAAACGGTCGTATTTGGACTGTCCAACAGTAGCCTTAAGTCGTTAGGTGATGTTCGATAATGGGCATGCACTAACAGCGCAAATATCTGATCAGTTAACGTTATATTGTTAGCGAGTTCTGCTTGTTCAACAGGATAAATATTGAGTTGGGTTAGGGCATTAGCCTCAGATCCAGTTGTCGCCGGTACATGTGGCGTTAATCGAGTATGTATCGCCGTAATATCCGCTAACTCAACGTCTAATGCCAACAGGCGGTTTACAATCGGCTCTAAGTTGTCATGTGCTGACCATCGTATTGGCTGACTGAGTTCAATGTATTCGACAGTCTCAAAATAGGTGTGCAGCGCTGGCTTAAGTTTATATTCAAACCCGCGCCCTGTGCCTTCATAACCATGTTGGGTAGAAGCCAAAATACAACAGCTGTAATGATTAAAAACAGGCGACAGCATTTGAATTGGAATGGCGGCAGCTTCATCTATCAAAACATAATTTGCGTCAGGTAATAACAAGGCGAGTTGATCAGGTGCAACAAACATCACTTGCCATTCATAAGGAGACTGACGGTTCGAATAAATCGAATTTCCTGAGCGCTCAACTGCTGACTGGCTTGCGCAAGCTAAGTGATAAAAGTGCGACATTAATCCCGATACAGAATCAACAAGTGGACACGTTATAACAATTGTTAAGTCCGTTTTACGCGTTGAACAAGTGCTTAACTTTGCTTCAATTAACTGCCAAGCGGCAATCGCCAAACTTGTGGACTTACCCCTGCCTCGGTCGGCAGTTAATACCATCGCCCGTTTTTGATTTTGGTTTGCTAACGCTAATATCGATGTAACAGCGTTGGTTTGATCGGTAGTAATACAACCAAAATCTAAACCTTGTTTTACGTTTATATCGGTTTTTACATCAATGCTTTGAAGCCGTACTGGCGCCAGTTGGTCGACTATAGAATGCTCAGATTGAAAGATCTTAATTACCGAAGGTGCGGCAGTCAAAAGGGTAATCAACCGCTGGATAAAATGATGTTCGATTTGGTCAAATTTAAACGGTTCAACACAAACTCGGTTCAATTCGGGATCTGCAAACATAGGCCAGTGTTCAATACTTGGCGTCACCAGAATAACCAAACCACCTCGTCGTACTGTGCCCGCCAATGCCCCAAAAGCATCGGGATTAAACCCAGCAAAGGCATCAAACATTATGATGTCCGATTCTTGGCCTAATTGCTTTTTATACTGCTTAGTTCGAATATCGTGAACTTGGTGGAAGGTACTTTGGTTATTTTCACGCGAACCAAAACGCACAATATCAAGGGGTTTGTCGCTATCAATTGCATTGAATTCACGAGATAACCAATTTAAAGTCCAATCCGCCTCGCCTGCGAGCCAAAGTAACCCACGCTGCTGACTGAGCCGCAATTGCGATAGGATACCTGGCAAGTACATCGAGGTTAGATTTTTGTTAATTTAGCGTAAGTTGTCACAAGCCACTTAGCACCAAACTGATCAAAATTAACCTGAATACGGGAGTTGTCACCATCTCCTTCACAGTTTAACACTGTACCTTCACCAAATTTTGCATGTTGCACGCGTTGGCCTAGACCAAAGGCACTTTCAGAAAACTTTATGTGGCTGGCAGAAGCACCATAGTTGCTTTTCGATTTTGATTGGCCAGATCCGTAGCCCGTCGAACTACCATACTGAGAACTCGGTTTGTAACCGCTGTTAGCATTTCCTGAGCCACTGCCGCCTTGACCGTAACTCGACTGTCTTGGCTGACTGGTAGTTAGCTTGATTTCATAAAGACACTCTTTTGGGATCTCTGAAATAAATCGCGATGGTCGGTGATAATGCTCTTGTCCATACATCCGGCGAGATTCGGCGTGTGTTATGAATAATTTTTCCATCGCACGGGTCATACCGACATACGCTAAACGACGTTCTTCTTCTAGTCGTTCCGGCGCATCCGAGCTTTGTTGACTCGGGAACATACCTTCTTCAACGCCAACCAAAAACACCATTGGGAATTCAAGTCCTTTTGCACTGTGCAATGTCATTAACTGCACCGCATCTTCAAAGGCGTCAGCTTGAGATTCACCAGACTCTAATGATGCGTGGGATAAAAATGCCGCTAACAGAGGCATTTCCTGCATGTTTTCGTCAGGTTCATATTGGCGACACGCGGTGACTAATTCCTCTAAGTTTTCGACTCGAGTTTGTCCTTTTTCGCCTTTTTCGGCTTGGTACATTGCTTTTAAACCAGACGACTGAATGACTTGGTCAGCTTGTTCATGTAGCGGTAAATCGGCAACACCAGTTTCTAGGTTTTGTACTAAATCCATAAATCCACGCACAGCCGTCATTGCTCTTGCTGCCATGGCTTTTTCGTCTATTAGTCGGCCAGCGGCCTGCCACATAGTTAAATTTTGGCTACGTGCGGCATCACGGATGGTTTGCAGTGATTTTTCACCGATACCACGGGCCGGAGTATTAATAACACGTTCAAATGCAGCGTCATCGTCACGGTTAGATACCATACGTAAATAGGCGAGTGCATCTTTGATTTCTTGACGTTCAAAAAATCGTAAACCACCGTAAATTCGGTACTTAATGCCACTTTGTAACAAGGCTTCTTCCAGCACACGTGACTGAGCATTGTTACGATACAATATGGCGGTTTCTGATAATGAACCACCTTCTTCCTGCCATTTTTTAATATTACCCGCCACAAAACGAGCTTCGTCTAAGTCGTTAAATGCGGTATAAAGCCCAATCGGGTCGCCTTCACGCCCTTCCGTCCACAAGTCTTTGCCAAGTCTGTCACTATTATTAGCAATAACTGCATTGGCCGCTTTTAGAATATTGGCGGTAGAACGATAGTTCTGTTCGAGCCGGATCATTTCTACCGATTCGAATTCTTTTTGGAAATTGTGAATATTTTCAACACGAGCCCCGCGCCAACCATAGATTGATTGGTCATCGTCGCCAACAATCATCACATGTGCTGCTGGAATATCATCTACCATTGCACCGGGGTTACTCCCAGACAACAATCTGATCCAGGCATACTGAATGCTATTGGTATCTTGAAACTCGTCCACCAATATATGGCGGAATCGCTTGCGGTAGTGATTTAAAATATCGCTATGCGTGGCCAATATCTCATGACTGCGGAGCAGTATTTCGGCAAAGTCGACTAAGCCAGCACGGTCACAGGCTTCTTGATACGTTTTGTACACCTGCAACATGACCTGTTCCGTTGGATCAAACGACTCGATATGTTTTGGTCGTAGCCCTTCATCTTTTTTGCCATTGATGTACCACATGCATTGTTTTGGCGGATAGCGCTTTTCATCCAAATTTAGGCTTTTCATTACACGGCGAATTAACCGATGCTGATCGTCAGAATCCAAAACTTGAAAGCTTTCAGGTAAGTTGGCTTCACGAAAGTGCGTTCGTAAAAAGCGATGCGCCAAACCATGGAATGTGCCTATCCACATGCCACTTGAACCATAAGCAGAGCCCACCGCTCCCTGGCCTAATAGTGACTCTAAACGATGGCGCATCTCCGCCGCCGCTTTATTGGTAAACGTTACTGCCATAATTGAAAATGGCGAAACTTGATGAGCGCGGATCAAAAAACCAATACGGGAAATCAATACTTTGGTCTTTCCCGAACCCGCACCTGCCAAGATCAGCATATTTTGCGGTGCCGCAGTCACGGCTTCATATTGACGTTCATTGAGTTCGTTGAGCTTTAAAGTCTGAGTATCTGCCGAACCTGTATCGGCCGACGGAATATAAACGTCCATACAAAAATAACCTTTTAATGGCAAAAAGAGATCGAAAAACTGGATCTATAAACAGGTATTATAACAGCTGTAACAAATCATCCAAGTCTGAATATTCACCATCGGCTAAATGGCTTAAAGGATTGATTTTTTGCTCAGGGTTAAACCACAAACTTGAACAACCCGCATTTAGCGCGGCACCTACATCTGTCTCTGAGTTATCACCCAAGTGCAGAATATGTTGTGGAGCAATATCCAGCTGCTCTGCCGCTTGAATTAACATATCAGGATAAGGCTTCATTCGAATACCAGGCTGCCCCGCTCGATAATACGCCGCAAAATAAGGCGCAAGGCCAATGCGTTCAATGTCAGCATTACCATTTGTTGCGGCGATCAATGGAAAGCGCTCAGCCAGTTTCGCTAGCACATCAAAAGTCTGTTGCGGCACCACAAAATCAGAACGCGCAGTGTAAAACACATCAAATATGTGACTATTCAGCGCTTCTATATCATGACCGGATAAGTCAAACATAGCTAAACCTTGTCTAATCATGGTTTTTCGCCAATGCGTAACATCGTGACGAATTTCAGGATCGTCAATTGCCAGCTGCCACTTTAACGCTATCCAAGGGTCAATGCCCACTTCCTTAGCCGCGGGAACCCGTTCACAAACCGCGTCAAATTGGGCCTGTTCTGCACGGACAATCACTTCGTCGTTGTAATAAAGGGTGTCGTCCAAATCAAAGCTAATCGCTTTAATTTGCGAACCAAAGGGTCGATTAAAACGCAGTGCCACAAAAACCTCTCATTAAGAAATCAAATTCGCGTCAGTCTAACACGGCCGATTCGTCGACAACACTGTACTTGTAAGTGATAAATCTCATTTAACAGCTGAGCTTAAATGGCCTATAGATACGGCGCAAAGGCGTCAAAAACCGTGTATTTTTAAAATGAAAATGGCATTTAACCCGATACTGGCACGTTTGTTGAAGATTTGTTCACTATCAGATTTATTAAGTTCACTAATTTGTTGTGGCAACTGAGATACTCAGAATCTAACGAAAAGCCCTAAATCAGTAGGCAGAGACGCCAATAAAGGCGGAGGACAGATGGAAAATAGTTTTATAAAAGACTTTATCGCTAAACATAAACTCGGTGGATCATTTTGTGACATTGCACCAAAATGGTTCATTCCAGTAGCAAAACAAGTCTTACTTAAATCCACGACGAAATCTGCACCTCTGTTTATCGGTATTAATGGCTGCCAAGGTTCGGGCAAGTCAACTTTGACCGACTTTATTGCCGATTACCTTAGACAATCTGCAGGATTAACGGTTGCTGTTTTATCTCTTGACGACTTTTATCTAGATAAAGACGACCGCAATAAACTTGCAACGACAATCCATCCCTTATTTAAAACCCGTGGTGTGCCTGGTACACATAATACAAAATTAATGCGCCAAGTATTAATGGGATTACGACAAAACAACTTACCCATTGCGCTGCCTCGATTTAATAAGGCCACTGACAATCCACATCCAAAATCTAGCTGGCCGGTGATTTCTGAGACACCTGACATTGTAATCTTTGAAGGCTGGTGCTGGGGCGTTCCCCCACAGACTGAGGAAGAACTTGCCTCTCCAACAAATACATTGGAAACCGATTTAGATAACACCGGGGCTTGGCGAACATACAGTAACTCAATGATTGAGAAAGAATATTCGCCCCTTTATTTAATTATGGATTATTGGCTGATGTTAAAGGCACCTTCTTTCGAATGTGTCTCCCATTGGCGAAAAGAACAAGAACATAAACTTGCGGAAAAAACGCAAGGAACCGGTACTGCAGTGATGTCCGATAGCGAAGTAGAAACTTTTATCCAACACTATCAACGCCTTACTGAACACAGCTTAGAGCACGTGCCATTTATCTCTAATATCGTACTAGAGCTAGATCACAATCGAAATATTTTGTCCGCCAACGGACTGGAGCAATAAAGTTGTACAGACAATTAATCATATTCACCGACCTCGATGGCACATTACTTGACCATCACAGCTACAGTTATGCTGCTGCATTGCCAATGCTAGAGAAGTTACAAGAACACCATATTTCGGTTATCCCAAATACATCTAAGACTTTTGCAGAAGTACAACAACTACGTAATGAATTAGCGCTGCAAACTCCTTTTGTCGTCGAAAACGGCGCGGCAATTTATATTCCCGACGGATTTTTTGACCAACCACCAGCAGATTGTGAGTTAAAAAATGGGTATTGGCGAAAAGCCTTTAGCCGGGAACGTAATTACTGGCTTGAGCTTATAACTGCCAATAGCAAAGACTTAGACGGTGCGTTTAAAGGCTTCTCCAAAATGTCGGATGAAGAACTGAGCTTAGCGACTGGGCTGTCAACAATCGATGCGAGCCAAGCCAATGACCGTCAATTCAGCGAACCCTTACATTGGTTGGGCACAGAACAACAAAAAACCTTATTTAGTAATCGCATGAAAAGTGCCGGTGCAAACGTGCTACAGGGCGGTCGATTTCTACACATTAGCGGTCAGTCGAATAAAGGCATAGCACTGCGTTGGTTAACTCAAGAATTTTCGCGTCAAAATACAAATACTCAATTCAAGTCTGTTGCTTTGGGGGACAGCTTTAACGACAACGACATGTTAGAAAGCGCTGACATAGCCGTACAGATCAAGACATCCAAACACGATTTTCCAAAGCTCTTTCGCACTGATGCCATTTGGCAGAGTACCAAGATGGGCCCCAAGGGCTGGGCCGAATGTCTGGATCAAATATTAACTCAAGAATTACAAATCTAATGGAGCAATAACATGGCTGACTTTTATCAAAACGGTATAGTTACAACACTGCATAACCTGACAAATCGCAGTATCGAAGATCTCGAGTCAGAACTTACCGAGTTCTCTAAAAAGCGGCCTCTAGGTCTCATTTTACCTTCACTTTTTTCTGAATTAGAAGGTAAAGCATTACCCGATATCATCAGTAAAATAGCTGAAGTCCCTTATCTTTCTCAAATTGTAATCGGCCTCGACCGTGCAAGCCTTGACGAATACAAACACGCAATCAACTTCTTCTCTACCTTGCCTCAACACCACAGGATCCTATGGAATGATGGTCCAAGATTGCAAGCACTAGACAAAAAATTACAAGCATTAAATCTAGCACCTACGGAGTTAGGTAAAGGCCGAAATGTTTGGTATTGCATGGGTTATGTATTGGCCTCTGGTAAAGCAGAATCGGTCGCCCTGCATGACTGCGATATTTTAACCTATGAACGCAGCCTACTGGCTCGTTTGATTTATCCAGTGGCAAATCCACAATTTAACTACGAATTTAGTAAAGGCTATTACGCCCGCGTCGCTGACAAAAAACTCAATGGCCGAGTCGCTCGACTACTCGTTACTCCGCTGTTAAAAGCCCTCAAAAAGGTATTAGGCGACAATGATTATTTAGAATATATGGACAGTTTCCGATATTCATTATCTGGCGAATTTTCGTTCCGTCGTGATGTATTAACTGACTTAAGAATTCCAAGTGACTGGGGCTTAGAGATTGGGGTGTTATCTGAAATGCACCGCAACTTTGCATCAAACCGCATTTGTCAGGTCGATATTGCAAATAACTACGACCATAAACATCAGGACTTATCACTTGAGTCTACCGATGGTGGTCTAAGTAAAATGTCGATAGACATTTCCAAAGCACTGTTTAGAAAATTGGCGACTCAAGGTTATATTATCAATGCTGAAAACATGCGTACCATTAAAGCGACTTACTTCAGAATTGCATTAGACTATATAGAAACCTATCGAAATGACGCGATGATTAACGGCTTAACGTTAGACACTCATACCGAAGAAAAGTCAGTTGAGATGTTCGCACGTAATATCATCGAAGCCGGTGAGAGCTTTATCGCTAACCCAATGGAAACGCCATTTATTCCGTCTTGGAATCGTGTCGTGAGCGCCATGCCAAATGTATTAGAAGAATTGAAGCAAGCTGTTGAAGAAGACTTTGAAGAGTTTTCCAAGATAGCACAACCAAACGCAGTATAAAAAGGAGCCACTATGAACGACGCTGTTACCGAGCTTAGTCAAAAGTTAGAACATCAGTTAGGGCTCATCTATGCCGATGTTACATTGGACCGTTCTATCCAAGAATTTCGCCAGCAATTGCTAGACGAAATGCGATTAGGTGCCGAGGTAAAATCCCCGGTTCCTTTTGCCAATCATTGGGACGAAAAAGACATGATCTTGATCACCTACGGTGACAGTGTCATTCAGTTAGGTGAAAAGCCATTAAAAACCCTTGATGGCTTTATGGATAAACACTTTGGCTCAAGTATTAACAGTGTTCATATATTGCCGTTTTTTCCTTATAGTTCAGACGATGGGTTTTCCGTCATAGACTATTCGAGTGTTAACGAATCACTCGGTGATTGGTCTGATATCTCAGCTATCGCTGGCAAACGAAAGCTAATGTCCGATCTGGTAATCAACCACTGTTCTAGTCGTAGTGTGTGGTTTGAAAACTTCATAAAAGGCGAGGGCAAAGGTAGCGATTACTTTTTTACGGCCCAACCAGACGATGACTTATCTGCTGTAGTTCGGCCTAGAACCAGCCCTCTGCTTAGAGAAACAGAAACAGCACAAGGCACAAAACATGTTTGGTGTACCTTTAGTCACGATCAGGTCGATTTAGATTTCCGCAATCCCGACGTCTTGATCGCGTTTGTTTCCATTATTCGCCAGTATCTCGATGCTGGCGTATGTATTTTCCGCATGGATGCCGTGGCGTTTTTATGGAAAATTGTTGGTTCAAACTCAATAAACTTAATGCAAACCCATGAAATTATTAGGTTATTGAGAACCCTGATCGAACATGCCGTTCCAGAAGCCGTGATCATTACCGAAACCAATATCCCTAACACCCAAAACTTAACTTACTTTGGCAACGCCAATGAAGCGCATTGTATCTATAATTTCTCGTTGCCGCCGTTACTGGTCAATACGTTAATTACCGGCAGTTGTTTGTACCTTAAACGTTGGTTAATGAGTATGCCACCTGCACAAAATGGCACATCGTATTTCAACTTTATCGCATCGCACGATGGGATCGGTTTAAGGCCTGCAGAGGGCTTGTTGAGCGATCAAGAGCTCAATAGTCTCGTTAGCACAATGCAAAACTTTGGTGGTCGCGTCAGTTGGCGGACAAGTGAAGATGGTGAGCAAAAAGCCTATGAAATTAACATTGCCTTATATGATGCATTGCAGGGCACAGTAAATGGTGAAGATAAATGGGGATTGGAGCGTTTCATCTGTGCACATGCCGTCATGTTTGGCTTAGAAGGGATCCCAGGGATTTACCTCCACAGTATGCTGGGTACTCGTAATGACTATGAAAAGTTAAAAAATACTCATCATAATCGTGCGATTAATCGACATCGTTGGGATTTACCAAGCTTAAACGAGCAATTGAAACAACCTAAAAACGCACACTCTAAAGTGTTGTCACGGATGTTAGAGCTTATCGACATCAGAACAGCACAACCGGCGTTTCACCCAAATGCCACCCAGTTTGTTTTGCACTTAGGATTACAATTATTTGGTTTTTGGCGACAAAGCTTAGACCGAAAACAAAGTATCTTTTGTGTCAGTAACATTAGCGATCAACCACAAACTCTCAGATTAAGTGAAATCAATTTAATCGCAACAGATCCATGGGTTGATTTAATAACAGCACAAACCATTGAAGACACAACAGAAGATGTGACGTTAACACCATATCAAACGGTGTGGCTGACAAATTACGCAGGTGAGAATAGCTAAAAAGTCGCTATTTGATTTTTGAGATTGCCGCGATAGTAGTAAATTCACTGTCGCGGCTTATTAAAGAAGCTTTTAACAAGTTATATCCAGCGTCGAACTCGAGTTACATACTCGTCATATTCCTCACCAAACATCTGCCTTAATATTTTTTCCTCTGGCTTAATTTGAAACTGAACCATATACAGAACAAATACCACCAAAAATGCTAGGTTAGCAATAATGCCGAGATAAACACACCAGCCCGTCAATACAAACAACATTCCAAGATACATTGGATTACGAGTAATACTGTATATGCCGGTCGATACAACTCGGCTTGTTTCATTAGGCTTAACTGGGTTTACTGTGGTTTTAGCTTGATCAAATTGCATCACACCTGCGGCAATTACAACAAGTCCAAACCCAGCTAAAATACCGCCAACTTCTGTCTGTCGTGCAAATTCAAATAAACTGAGATCCAATGTTTTAACAAGTGTCATAACTACCATCAAAATAATGACTAATAACACGGGTGGCAATTTCAGCTCTAACCAAGTTAACTTCATATACTTCCTTGCTTGTTGTTCAATTTTTAATATTTAAGTTTCTAATGCTTACGAATGGCACTTATTCGTTTATCTGATTCGGCTTATTTTCCCTTGTTGGTCTAAGTACCAGTGTTCCTTGACAATTGGGGCACACGTTCGCCATTGCCGCTGTACAGTCTTCACAAAAGGTACATTCGTATGAGCAAATATACGCTTTTTTTTGTTCTAACAGTGAGCCAGTGCATTTTTCACACGCGGATTTCATTTCTAACATATGTGCCTCTATTTGTTAAAACAGACTCAGTTCAACTTCAACAGCTTCGTCAATAACCTTAATGCTTTTGATGGTCGACTTAGCTAATTTTTGTTTCATGTCGGTATCGTCTAATTGATAAATTGGGTATTTTTTTAACGCTTTAGCGACTAGCTTCTCTACCGATTTTTTAATCTTAGGTTGTATAGCCGTTGGCACATCATTAAACGCCAATTTTGCGACCTTAGGGTTTTGTAAATAAAACGCACCTTCTTTGGTGCGATATTCAACATCACCTGTAACTCCAACCAAACCTGAACCGCCTAAACCACCAGGGCCAGAAGCGGTGATCGTCGCTTCAATATATAGCGCGTCCTGGCCAGATTTCAAGGCGATTTTGGGGTCGCTTATTTTCACCTTAACAAAGTACTTTGTGCGTTCCAGCGGCATCATTTGATCTAACTTTTGTTGGATCTCACTTTGCTGAATTGTTTTAGTCAATCCCAAAGCCCACAAATTACAACTAGCGACTAACAACAAGAAAACGAATACAACTTTCATAAATTACTCTCCAACACCTTTTCGGCGTCTATCTCTTTACTTAACTGGGACAAAAACAATTTCATAAAACGCACCCTTTTATCGGCTTCGGTCTTACCAGCATTTGTTTTCATGGTTTCAGCGGTTTTAAATAGTTTCTCATAAAAATGGTCTACCGCCGCTATTTTGCTATTGGGTTCGCGTTGTTGACAGAACGGATCGTCATTGCTGTATATTTTACTGTCGAGCTTACCCGCCACCAGCATACACCGGCTTACACCTATGGCGCCTAATCCATCAAGCCTGTCAGCGTCCTGTACTACTTGCGCCTCTAAAGTTTCAGTCGGTATTTTAGCACTGTAACTATGGGCACAAATTGCGTGATGAATCGCTTCATTATATTGGCTGTCGTAGTTCACCGAAGTTAAAAACTCAATGGCCTTATCTGCAGCACATACCGATGCACGCTTGTTATCTGGATGATTTTTAGGAAATGACACGCAATCGTGTAACCAAGCCGCAGGAACAACAACATTCAAATCAGCGTTTTCAGCATAGGCAATTTGTTTAGCTGATTGCACCACACGTTTTATATGATTTAGGTCATGGGCAGCGTCGTGAATTTGTTGCTGTTGAATAAAGTCGGCAAATTGAAGTTCGAACTGAGATAAATTCATAACTACCATTTATCAAGAAAGAGATGACGTTATGGTAATCCTTACTGAATTGTGGGTAAATAAAAAAACACCACATCGAGTAATTATACCCGATGCGGCGCTATACAATTTGCGCTCTAATCACATTTATTTAAGCTATTTTGTTATACCAACAAGCTCGAAGAAAAACGCAGTTTCCAAAGCTCGCTCTTTATAGGCTCGAAAACGACCTGACGAACCACCGTGTCCCGCCTCCATGTTAGTGACAAACAACAATTTGTTATTGTCTGTTTTGTATTCTCTTAATTTTGCTACCCATTTCATTGGCTCAAAATATTGCACCTGGGAGTCATGTAAACCAGTTGTCACTATCATGTGCGGATAATCTTGTTTAGCGACTTGGTCATAAGGAGAGTAGGACAGCATATACTCATAAGCTGCTTTATCTGCCGGATCTCCCCACTCGCCATATTCACCCGTAGTTAATGGGATCGTGGCGTCAGACATAGTAGTTACGACATCCACAAACGGGACTTGCGCGCCAATCCCCAAATATAGCTCTGGTGCCATGTTGGCAATCGCGCCCATCAGTAATCCACCAGCACTGCCGCCATCGGCGTAAACCTTGTTTTTGTCGGCGTAACCTAAGGTGGTTAATCCTTTTGTCACGTCTATAAAGTCATTAAAGGTATTCATTTTATTCATCATTTTGCCATCTTCATACCAAGCACGGCCGAGTATCTGACCACCTCTAACATGGGCAATGGCAAACACTACGCCTCGGTCGAGCAAGCTAATTCGCGATGCGGAGAAATACGGATCTATAGTTGAGCCATAGGAACCATAGGCATATTGATAAAGCGGATTGGTACCGTCCTTTTTAAATTTATTTTTGCGATAAACCAAAGACACTGGAACTTCTTTTCCATCCCGGGCCTTAACAAAAACACGCTCACTGCCGTACCAATTGGAATCAAAGTCGCCAATGATTTTATCTTGTTTTAAGGTTGTTGCTTGAAGTGTGGTTAAATCATATTCCAATACCATATCCGGAGTTGTCATCGAACTATATTCCAACCGCAATTTTTGGCTGTCCATTTGCCTATTAACTGAAAACGTCGCGTAATACGCCGGATCATTAAAAGGCAACATTGACGTCTTGCCCGTCGCAGACTCAATCACTCTAATTTGCGTCAAACCACGCTCTTTTTCTTCGACAATCAAATAGTCATTTAGCAGAATAAAATTTTCAATGAAGACATCATCGCGATGCGCCAGAACCTCCTGCCACTTGCTTTTATCGCCACTATCTTCTGCTTTTACTTTCATTATTTTGAAGTTTTTGGCCTTGTCGTTGGTATATATGTAAAACCAATCTTCTTTGTTTTCAAACGCGTATTCGTGACCCTCCACCAGAGGATACAGTAATTCAAATTGACCTAAAGGGTTGTTAGCATCGAGCAAACTTACGCCTAACGTTGTATTGGCACTGTGGTAAATTTGCACAAAACGACCGTCACGACTTTTCGAAATACTGGTATAAAAGGTTTCGTCTTTTTCTTCGTACATCAGAACATCTTGGCTTTGTTCTGTACCAATCTTGTGGCGATATACCTGATACGCTAATAAGGTTTGTGGATGCCTTTTGATATAAAAGAGATGTTGATTGTCGTTCGCCCAAACGAGTGAGCCATTCGACCCCGTTAATTTGTCTGAGTATAACTTTCCAGTCACTAAGTCTTTAAATTGGATATCATAAATACGGCGTCCGACAGTGTCCGACGAGTACGCCATAATGTTGTTATTGGTACTTACGGAATAACGACCAATATTAAAATAATCATGCCCCTCAGCGAGCTCATTAACATTAAGCAATACTTCTACTGTGGCGTCTTTGACATCTTTTTTACGACTATAAATAGGATATTCGGACTCGCCTTCATAAGTCGTTATCCACCAATAACCTTGTTGTAAAAACGGAACGGACGAGTCGTCTTTTTCAATTCGGCCAATCATTTCATCAAATAAAATTTGTTGAAAAGCTTCTGTGTGAGCCATTTGCGATTTGGCATAGGCGTTTTCAGCCTCAAGGTGCGCCAATACTTCTGGGTTTTCGCGCTTATCGTCGCGCATCCAATAATAGTCATCTACCCGAGTATGTTCATGTTGGGTCATCGGATATGGGATTTTTTTCGCCACCGGTGGGGTTAATGGCGTCGATGATTGTTCGACCGAGTCAGTAGTTGATTGTTGCGTCATATTAGTAGCTTGGTTACATCCAATTAGTGAAATACTCAACGCGCTAAGCATTAAAATATTAAGCGCCTTAACATTGCGTCGAGTTAAGAATAAGGATTGGGTGAATAATGTTTTCACTATTATTTTCCAATGTCTGGATCGCATATAGCTCGTCCTTTTTGTCCAAATTTAAACAAACTAGATCATAGACGTTAGCGCCATTATTACCTAGCCCATTGCTCGTATAATGCATGCAATCCATCATTGAAAAGTTAGCAAAGTGTAAATAAATCGTATTTATTTACACTTTCAGCTGAAATTCTGCTAAAAATAACTAGAACGTATAATAAAGAAGAAAGTTTTTAGGGCATTTTAAAATTAGAGCTTGCACTCCAATTTCATGAATGTTAAAAATTAGGTTCTCAATAGAAAAGAATATTTATTTAAAAAAATGACACATTTATTCAATACAACATCTTTTTTACTACTCAACCTGCTGCTGTTATCTAAGCGCGGGTCGTTTGTTGTTGTTTGAGATAAAAACAAATTCAATGAAACCCCGCCTAAGCAGCGGGGTTTTTTTATACCGAAAGTAGAATCCTCGCCGCTTTAGACAAAGTGTATAAACGACAGTCAATACACAAAAGATAGGGTATAGATCAAAACGTCTTTGGCGAACTACAGGAGAAGTAACATGGCTACAATAGAACAAGATAAGGTTGTCATCTTTGACACCACATTACGCGACGGTGAACAGGCCCTTCGAGCCAGTTTAAGTAAGCGTGAAAAACTGCAAATTGCCCATGCAATCGCCCGCCTTGGTGTGGACGTTATGGAGGTCGGATTTCCAGTTTCATCACCGGGTGACTTTGACGCCGTGCAATCCATTGCCAGAGAAGTTAAAGGCCCAACAATTTGTGGTTTAGCTCGTGCTGTTGATAAAGACATCATTGCCTGTGGTGAAGCCTTAGCGCCTGCGGAGAAACGTCGTATTCATACGTTTATCGCTACCTCCCCAATACATTTAGAACACAAATTACAGAAGACCTTAGCCCAGGCAACCGACATGGCTGTGAAAGCCATCAAGTTAGCAAAAACGTATACCGACGACGTTGAGTTTTCCTGTGAAGATGCGGGCCGTACACCGGTTGCCGACTTAGCATATATCATCGAACGCGCTATTGACGCCGGTGCAACAACTATTAATATCCCAGATACCGTTGGTTATACCGAACCGACTGAGTTTGCCGAAATCATCCGTGGTATTCGCGAATTAACCCCTAACATCGACAAAGCAGTGATCTCTGTTCATTGTCATAATGACTTAGGCTTGGCAGTCGCCAACTCCGTCGCGGCAGTTCAAGCGGGGGCACGTCAAATTGAATGTACGGTAAATGGTATCGGAGAACGCGCAGGTAATTGTGCTCTTGAAGAAGTTGCCATGATATTGCGGACCCGCGCAGAACGTTTTGGGGTTTCAACTAATATCAAATCGGAAGAAATTTTCCGGACATCAAAATTAGTCAGTCAACTTTGTAATATGCCAGTGCAACAAAACAAAGCGATTGTAGGTGCCAATGCCTTTGCCCACTCATCTGGTATCCACCAAGACGGTATTTTAAAGGCACAAAATACCTATGAAATCATGAAACCAGAACACATTGGTATGCAAAGTAATGAATTAAACATGACGTCTCGTTCAGGTCGTCACGTGATCCAACATCGTATGTCAGAAATGGGATATGACAAAAATGACTATGACTTAAACGACATATACGACGCCTTTTTGAAATTGGCCGACAAAAAAGGTCAAGTCCACGACTATGACTTAGAGGCGATTGTCTTTAATCAACAGTTGGAAGAAGAGTCGGATTATTATCAATTGACGTCTTTGCAAGGTTTGTCGAGCAACTTACCCGTTAACACGGCAACCGTTGGTATTCGTACTGGTGGCGAAGAGATTATCTACAAATCAGAAACGGGTAACGGTCCAATCGAGGCCTCCTATAAAGCCATGCGCCATATCACGGGTGTTGAATTAAACATCATTGATTTTAAATTGGGTTCAAAAGGCGAAGGGGCTGATGCAATTGGCCAAGTGGATATTATTGCCGAGTTTATGGGCCGTAATTTCCACGGAACGGGATTAGCAACCGACATCATCCATGCCGGGGTAAAAGCGTATATCCACGTATTAAATTTGATCCGCCGAGCGCAACAGGTGGAAGACATTAAAGAAAAGCACCAAGGTGTTTAAGCAACGCATTATTTAGGAAGTAACATGACAAATAAATACAACATTGCTGTTTTACCAGGTGATGGCATAGGTCCAGAAGTTATGGCTGCGGCAATAACCGTGTTAGAAAAAGTACAAACTAAGTTTGGATTTTCTCTTAACTTTGAATTTGCTGACGTTGGTGGCATAGCCATCGACAATCACGGAAGCCCGCTTCCAGCGGCGACATTAGCACTATGTGAAAAATCAGACGCCATTTTATTTGGCTCGGTCGGCGGTCCTAAATGGGAAAATCTTGCGCCAAATGACCAACCAGAACGTGGGGCATTATTACCGTTACGAAAACACTTTAGTTTGTTTTGTAATATGCGCCCAGCTGCTCTTGTTTCATCACTTGCGCCAATTTCACCACTGCGCGCTGACATCAGCGCCAAAGGGTTTGACGTTTTAGTTATGCGTGAATTAACCGGCGGCATTTACTTTGGTGAAAAAGGCCGTGAAGGCGATTCAGCGTTTGATACTCAGCGTTATTCAAAACCTGAAATTCAACGTATTGCTAAACTTGGTTTTGAAGCGGCTCGCAAGCGTCGTAACAAAGTCACTTCGGTTGATAAAGCAAACGTATTACAAACCTCTATTTTGTGGCGCGAAACCGTTAACGAAATGGCAAAAGATTATCCAGATGTTGAAGTTGAGCATATCTATATCGACAACGCGACAATGCAGTTGATTAAAGACCCTTCTCAGTTTGACGTGTTGTTGTGCGACAACTTATTTGGTGACATTTTATCTGATGAATGTGCAATGATCACAGGTTCTATGGGCCTTCTTCCGTCTGCAAGCTTAAATGACAAAGGATTTGGCATGTACGAACCGGCTGGTGGCTCTGCCCCTGATATTGCAGGCCAAGGTATTGCTAATCCAATTGCACAAATTTTAAGTGCGGCTTTACTATTACGTTACAGCTTAAACCAAAACGAAGCGGCAAATGCCATCGACCAAGCAGTGGCTGACGTTATTAAGCAAGGTATCGTTACCGGTGACATCGCGCAGGGCGGCAAAACATATTCTACTTCTGACGTGGCAAATGCCATTGCAGCAGCGATCTAATAAAGGCAATCAACATGGCAAAAACATTATATGAAAAAATCTGGGATGCACATTACATCTCAGAAATTAACGGCGAAACGAGCTTGATATATATCGACCGTCATTTGGTACACGAGGTTACATCTCCACAGGCATTTGCTGGACTACGCGAAAAAAACCGCCCAGTTCGTCGATTAGACAAAACATTTGCCACCATGGATCACAACGTATCGACCCAAGTACGATCGTTTGACGCCGCCGGTGAAACCTCGCGTAAACAGTTAGAAGCATTGGCTAAAAACTGTGAAGAGTTTGGCGTGACGTTGTTCGACTTAAACCATAAGAACCAAGGTATTGTGCACGTCATTGGTCCTGAACTAGGGATCACCTTGCCAGGTCATACTATTGTCTGTGGTGACTCTCATACTGCGACTCACGGCGCGTTTGGTGCATTAGCATTTGGTATCGGTACGTCTGAAGTTGAACACGTATTAGCAACTCAAACCTTGCAACAGAAAAAAGCCAAAACGTTAAAAATTGAAGTAAACGGTCCACTGCGTACTGACATTACTGCAAAAGACATCATCTTAGCGGTAATTGAAATTTTAGGTACGGCTGGTGGTACAGGTTATGTCGCGGAATTTTGTGGTCAGGCTATAGAAGAATTGTCGATGGAAGGTCGCATGACCTTGTGTAATATGGCGATCGAAATGGGTGCCAAAGCAGGTTTGGTTGCACCGGATCAAACAACTTATGACTACGTAGAGGGTCTTGATTACGCGCCTAAAGGGGACGACTTTACCCAGGCCGTTAAATATTGGTCGTCATTAAAATCCGACAACGACGCAACATTTGACCATACAATTACGTTACATAGCGACAACATCATTCCTAAAGTGACCTGGGGCACTAGCCCAGAACAAGTCGTGAGCATTGATGCGATTGTGCCTAATCCAGATAAAGAAGCCGATTTAGTCAAAGCCGACGCCATTCGTCGAGCAATTGCCTACATGGGATTAGAAGCGGAACAAAAGATCACCGACATTCATGTCAACACTGTATTTATTGGTTCTTGCACCAATTCACGCATCGAAGACATGCGTGCGGCTGCTGATATTGCCAAAGACAAAAAAGTCGCCTCTGGCGTACGTGCATTAGTGGTACCAGGCTCCATGCGAGTCAAACACCAGGCCGAACAAGAAGGTTTAGACCAAATATTCAAAGACGCTGGTTTTGAATGGCGCGAGCCGGGTTGTTCAATGTGTTTAGCCATGAACGACGACCGCTTAGAACCAGGCGACCGTTGTGCATCAACGTCAAACCGTAACTTTGAAGGTCGTCAAGGCCGTGGTGGTCGTACGCATTTAGTCAGCCCAGCAATGGCCGCTGCCGCTGCTATTCATGGTCACTTTGTTGACATTCGTAACGCGTAAGGAGCAAGACAATGACTGAAGCTGTTTTTCATCAGGGTATTGTATGCCCATTAGACAAAAATAATGTCGATACTGACCAAATTATTCCTAAGCAATTTTTAACTTCGGTTGAACGTGATGGATTCGACAAAGCGCTGTTTTTTGACTGGCGTTATTTAGACAACGGCGAACCAAATCCTGAGTTTGTTTTGAACTTTCCTCAATATCAGGGTGCGTCGGTGCTATTGACTCGCGAAAACTTTGGTTGTGGTTCGAGCCGTGAACATGCTCCTTGGGCATTGAAACAATATGGTTTTCAAGTGGTTATCGCTCCAAGCTTTGCGGATATTTTTTACAATAACTGCATTAACAATCAAATTGTTCCAGCAAAAATTAGCAACGCTCAAATCGATGCGTTGTTTGATTTAGGCCAATCTGGTGAACCATTTGAATTAAAAGTGGATCTTAAAAACCAACAGTTATTGGTTGATGGCCAAGCGGCTATTGATTTTGAAATTGCTGAAGATGTGCGTGAACGTTTACTTAAAAACTTAGATTTTATCGGTGTAACCGAAGAGTTTAACGACCAAATAAGTGCATTTGAGCAAAACTTAGAAGCGCAACGAGCGTGGCAATAAGCCACTCCTTGAGTCAGTATTTCAACTGATAACAAGACAATTTGAGGTGCTCTTCCCCTGATCGTCTTGTCACTTAAACCGCATCCTATTAAGGGTTGCGGTTTTTTTTCATCTAAGCTGCGGTGAACAATCGACAAATACGTGGGTTTTGGTACTATTTGATCAATCTCGCTTATAGGAAAAAATTATGACTGACTTTAAACGGATCAGCGTTACTGAAGCAAACGACTTGATTGCAAAAGGCCATGTTGTCATCGCTGATATACGTGACGACCAGTCATTTGCAAACGGTCACATCGCCAATTCATTCCATTTATCTAATGGCTCTATGACTTCGTTTAGCCAGAAATACGATTACGATGTTCCTGTATTGGTTTTTTGCTATCACGGCAACAGCTCGCAAGGTGCGGCGCAATACTTGGTTCAACAAGGATACGAAGAAGTCTATTCTGTTGATGGTGGTTTTGAAATGTGGAAGCAAAACTTCCCATTTGTTACGTTAAGCGAATAATTTATAGATGCTATTACTTGCCAGTATCCCTAATCAACGTGCCGCTCAGGCATTTATCGATTACCTGAAACTACAGCACATTCACGCAAATTTACAAAACGAGTCAGCTAATGAACTGGGACGGCTCGAATGGGAGATTTGGGTTGACCCCGATGGATTTCATCAGGCACAAACGTTTTATCAAGAGTTTGTTAGCAACCCAAATGACCCTAAGTATTTAGATGCCTCTTGGCAAGTGGGGCAACCGCAAACACAGCAAACACAATCATTTGGCATGGCCCGTATTTGGCGAAGTGCTGGACCACTTACTCGATTTATCACCTTGTTGTGTGCCTCTGTCTTTTTATTATCTTGGTTTGGTTTTTACGGATTTTTTAAAGCTCACTTTAGTTTTTCGTTTGAACTTACTGAGTTTTACCGTGTAGTAACCCCCGCATTTATCCACTTAAGCGCAATGCATATTGCATTTAACTTATGCTGGTGGTGGTATTTAGGTGGTCGAATTGAGAAGGTCTTGGGTAAACAAACTTTACTCATCGTTGTGTTATTAAGTGCCGCCTCGTCTAATATTGCACAGGCTTTATTAGTCAATGCTAACTTTGCTGGTTTATCTGGAGTTAACTACGCGTTGGCTGGTTTTACATGGTACTGCGGAACCTTCCACCAATCTAAGAGCATTTTCCTACCGAATAATATTTTTATCTTTTTAGTGGGTTGGATGATTTTAGGCTTTCTCGAAATATTACCCGTCGCAATGGCAAACTGGGCGCATTTGTTTGGCTTAATATCAGGCATAGCGTTAGCTCAAATCATGGTAAAACCTGAACCTCGAACCTAGCACAGTTGATAAACACTGTGCTTTTGCAAGCGCGTGTGGTTGAGTTATCGAGTTATTTATAAAGAACCTTGGCTAACGTTCGCCGAGTTGTCTGGGTGTTATTAATGATAAAGATATTTAGTAAACAAAATATCTTTCACTAAAGTCTGGCCCGTTTCTTTCTTCATTAATTCTTGTAAGCGGTCCAATATTTTTAATCGAATTTCTTCACGTCCCGTCATAGATTTAACTTTCTGTTCAGGTTGTCTCATTAAAATATCAATAATTGCGTCGCGCAATAGTGGTGAATGATGTTCAACAATGCCAACATTGGCAACGTCGGTTATCATCAACTCCGCCGTGATACGAATAAACCCAATGTTACGTTTATTACTGACATAATTTGTGATGATGTCCGGTTCAAAACCAAAGTAACCTATGTTTTTAGGCTCAGCTTGCGCCGGTGCGGTAAATAACAAAACAAAACTGGCAATTGAAACAAGCAGTAAACGCAACATGTAGGTTTCTCTAAGATGGCTTTAAGTATAATGTCTAATTTTAGTGAATTAATTAACAACTACCAGCCTTAATGCCAATTTGTTGCAATAAATATTATTCTGCGACCTTTGAGCTTTAGCAACATTGTTTGTTAACATGTGCCCAGACTCATAAATGGAAGACGCTGTTGCACCCTTTAACTTTACCGGAAACTTGGTTTTCGCTGGATTCCGAACAATTTACAAAGCTCCGATCCGACGTCGCCCAATGGATAAAGGGTGAAAGCTCACTAACGGTTAAAATTAAAGAGCTAGGCATCGCATTTAATGTTGCCGTACTGGCGCAAACGACATTGCCAAACAGGGCACTTTTACATCCAGCCTTACCCAGTCAAGAAGGTAGCGCCTTATTTCGAGAGGTTTTGTTACAGCAAGGTGATGTGCCGTTAGTTTATGCCCAAACCATTATGCCTGACACCACCACGACCGGCACAGAAACGATGTTAACAGAGCTTGGTAATCAATCCCTAGGCCAAGTGTTATTTCAGTCCCCACAGGCGATACGAGGCGATATAGAGTTTGCAGAGGTCACTCCAACGTCACAACTCGGGCTGTATATCCAACAAGAACTGCAACAAACGATTAACGAGCCGTGTTATATTCGTCGTTCGTTATTCCATCTCAATCGTAAGCCACTTTTGGTTTGTGAATGTTTTTTACCGTCATTGTTCCAATAGCTTATGAAATTACTCCTAACGTTTTCTAATTACCCTGCGTACCACCGTTTAATGCGGATGGATAAACCCATCGGTATTTATTTATTATTATGGCCGACGTTTTGGGCCCTGTGGATAGCAACAGAAGGTGTTCCTAGTCTGCACCTTTTTACTGTTTTTACCTTAGGTGTGATTGTCATGCGGGCGGCGGGCTGTGTGATCAATGACTACGCAGACCGAGAAATAGATGGTCATGTTAAGCGCACACAACAACGACCTATACCAGCGGGGGAAGCCACTGCAATAGAAGCATTACAACTGTTCGTTTTATTACTATTGATAGCCTTTGCTCTGGTAATGACCCTAAATATTGAAACTATTGTATTGTCGTTTGGAGCCTTGATATTGGCGTCTGTGTATCCGTTTATGAAACGTTACACTCATTTTCCACAAGTCGTATTAGGGGCCGCCTTTAGCTGGTCAATACCAATGGCATTTATGGCCGCAACGGCGCAACTTCCTGCGGTGGTTTGGTATCTATATGGGGCGAACCTGTTATGGACCGTGGCCTATGACACATATTATGCCATGGTAGATAAAGACGATGATCTCAAACTTGGCGTTAAATCAACGGCCATCGCTTTTGGCCGTTTTGAACTACAGGCTATTGTATTGTGTCAGTTATTAACGGTTGCAATATTTGCTGTGTTGTATCATCAATTGGGTTGGCAATGGCCAATGGACATTGCCTTGACTGTGGTTATCGTATTGTTTGCTCAACAACTATGGCAAGCTAGAGAAAAACAACGAGATGCGTGTTTTCGCGCTTTTCTAGCTAATCATTATGTTGGTTTAGTTGTCTTTATTGGCCTGATTGGTCAATACAATCTGTTGCCTCTACTAGCGAACTAAAGTTATCTCTTTAGTTCGTCATGTCGGCACTGTTTTTACTCAACAAACGTAAGGTGTTAAGCGCTTTTTCAGCGTCGTTTTTATTTACAAATACGTGGTCGTGGTAATAAGCTGCAACGACATTTGCACTTATGCCTTGCTCCCCTAATGCCGTTGCTATTGCCGCTGTCAGGCCAACCGCGTCCAAACTTGAATGCACATTTAACGTAATGCAACTGAAAACACTTTCTATCAACATTTGATGTTCTTGCGCTATCGTCAACGGCACTATCGCTGTCATGCCTTCAGATTCCATAAACGTTCCTATCGGCTTTAGGTCCTTGAGGGACGACAAATCATCCGTTTTAATATGGCTAAATACATAATCAATTGTATGTAATTCAGGTTCCATCGTTGCGATAAGTTTATGTAAATCGGTCTCACCTGTCATGATTAAATTTGTCCTATTTGTTTTGTTAGATGTTTAAGTTCACCTAACGCAAAGTTACTCTTGATAGGATCTTGTCTTAAAGCCACTAGACGTGTTGGTCGATTAAAATAACATTGCCGTCTGGATCCTTTAACGCGAAACTTGCAGGCCCCTTTGAGTCAGGGTCAACAGTACTGTCAAGCTCACAACCGGCTTGTTGTAAATGGTTTTGAATTGCCCTCACATCGTCAAATTCGGCTAAGGCTTGAGCATCCTGATCCCAACCTGGGTTGAAAGTCATGATGTTACTTTCAAACATGCCTTGAAACAAACCAATGATATGATCCCCGTTTTTAAGAATAAGCCAGTTTTGATGCTCGACCCCACCAAAAACCGTAAACCCTAAATTTTCATAAAAGGCCTTTGACTTGGCTAAATCTTTTACCGCCAAACTCACTGAAAATGCACCTAATTTCATATTCGTTTCCTATCCATTATCCTGCTGTTTATTTTTGTTTTCGATGTTATCAACAGACAATAAAGGCATAGTGACAATAAATCGACAGTATTCATCGTGTTTGCTGCGGCATACCACCTGTCCGTTCAGTTTTTGCGTTACTAGGTTATAAACAATACTGAGCCCTAAACCTGAGCCTTTATTATGATTCACAGAAGTTGAATAAAAAGGTTCAAATATTTTAGTTTGAAGCGTTTCATCAATTCCACGCCCATTGTCTTCAACGGTAAATTCTAAGGTGTCTTTAAGAAGTTTATAGCCAATTTTAATTTGCCCGACCTCTATCCCTTCGAAGCCATGTATAAATGCATTTTCTATCAAGCTTGAAATAATTTGTGCCGTTGTAACCGGATAAACTGATACAGAAAGGTTTTCATCACCTGTTAATATTATCTTTATATTTTTTTCTTCGGCATTCGGCGCCTGAGCAGCGACGATATTATGCAAATATGAACTCAGAACGACATTCTCTGGTTTATCGCTGGATTGATCAACAGCTATCATTTTGAAGTTTCTAACCAGATCCGCCGCACGTTCCAGGTTTCGTAGGATTAAGTCGCTACTCATCTCAATTTCGTCACAGTTACTGGTAAATACCTTTTTACTAAGGTTGCCACCGAGCACATTTTGTTTCAGTTCTTTAGCCAAAACCCCTAAATGACTCGCCCCAGTTACTGCGATACCCAGTGGGGTGTTGATTTCATGAGCAACACCTGCAACGAGATTGCCTAACGCGGCCATTTTTTCGGTTTCAACTAAATGATCTTGAGTTGCTTTTAGCTCCTCAATGACCACTTCAAGTTTTTTATGGGATTCGGTTAATTCCGTTGTACGGTCTTTAACTCTTTGTTCTAATTCGTTTTTAGCGACACCAAGTTCATGTTGTATTGTTTTTAGTTGGGTAATGTCATCGTAAGTCCCTACTAATCCTACAACAACATTTTCATCAGTAACAATTGGACGTTTTGATGTTCTTAACCAAATCGTTTTGCCATTTTTATGGGTTTGTGGCTCTTCTGAACACAAAAGGTGCTCTCGTGTTGACATTGTTACTGCATCATCAGAGCGATATAATTCCGCTTGTTCGGGGAATATATCGTGATCTGTAACGCCGATAATCGAGGCTGGGTTTGGTAAAGATGCGTCTTTAGAAAACGCTTCGTTACAACCTAAATACATCGAATCACGGTTTTTCCAAAACACCCGCTGTGGCATCAAATCAAGTACGGTTTGGTAAGTTTGCAGTTGAATTTCCGCTTTTGATAAACGATAACTCCCGCCCAATATCGACTTTAAAACATAATAAGCGGAACTAAAGATTTCTTTAAACTGTGCTGTTTTTGGCGCGACATAGCTTAATAAGCCAACAATATCACCTTGAGAAACAAAAGGGATTACAAATATCTGCTCTGAGTCTCCCCGAAAAATATTAGTTAAATGATCAGGCAATAGACAAGAGAGCACATATTGTTTGTCCATTACCTGCTCAATGTCATTTTGCAACCAATCTTCCAACTGCGGTGGGCAATCACTAAAGCGATACTTAACAAATAGGTGCTTGTCTGAATTATTGGGCTTACCCGTAGCATAAAGGTGACTTTTAAACTGATATTCAAGATTGTGTTCGTCTTTAAAAACAGTAGTTAACATGACAAAAGATGCATTTAATATTTCACTTAGGCACTCAATTGCCCGCGGAAAATCTTCCATTTTAGTAAAGGACGCTGTGGCATCATGTGAAATCAGCCGGATAAAATCCAATTGGTCCTGTAAATGTTTGTCGTCCACTGGAACTCCTAACTGTGTCTTCTCGTCTTAGATTAGCCCTGCTTGTTTATTTGTTCAAATCACTTTTGATTCAAAAACAAACTATTGCGACAGATTAGTCTTGCTCAACTTCCTTTTTTTGCTTCTGATAATCTTCAAAGGGCACCGTTTCGAGTTTATCGCACTCTTCTAACTGCCACGCTGTTTTCGCTTCTTTAATACACTCGTTTTTTTGATAATTTTTACCAAACTGATACATAGATTTATTTGTACAAGCCACTGCCGATAAGGCAACAATAACTACTAATGCGTTTCTAAAGTGTTTCATTAACTCTATCTCCTTTTATATTTCTACCTCAAAGAGTAACGAAAGGATCAATAAGTTCATAAAATAATTTCAACAATACGGTTCACTAAATACCGTCCAACGTCAAATGTCATGACATTTGTCACATCAAATTGGTGACAAACCTCTCTACAATCATTTCATCGAATAACGAATACTTATCCCGTCAAACAAACAGGAGAACTGACATGAACATTAAATCTAAATTACTTACTTTATCAATGACAATCGCAATCTCTGGTAGTGCACTTGCTGGACAAGCTGAAATAGACCGCATCGAGCAAGCAGCAGGTGTATTGGACATTACACAACTCAAAACAATCGCGGCGGATTTATCCGGTTATGACCTTGCTTTAGCATATTATCGAATTGCTTTAAGCGCTAATTTAAAAGGCCAAACTCCCGTTGCTAAAGAGTCTATCGACCAAGCTATGGAATTACTTGAAAAACTAGATGAATCGTCACCAGATAATGTAGAAATCAAAGCCTTACTTGCTCAGGTTTACGGATACAAAATTGCGTTAGACCCAATCAAAGGGATGTATTACGGTCCAAAATCAAATTCAACGCTTTCATCTGCTGAAACCATACAACCAAATAACCCAAGAGTGTTATTAGTTAAGGGGATAAGCAAATTTAATACCCCGGGTGTTTTTGGGGGCAGTACAGAAGCAGCTTACCAAGCATTTGATCAAGCGATAACGGCGTATTCAGAAGACCAATACTCTGATTATCACTGGGGCCAGGCAGAAACGTACACTTGGCGCGGATTGATTTCGATGCAACAAGGTGACGTAGAAAAAGCCAAAAATGATTGGGAACAGGCTCTAACCATTAATCCTGATTATGGCTGGGCGAAAATGTTACTCGCAGCACAATAATCATCATGCAGAAATCGTGAGGGCGACACCACTTCTTGTATCGCCCATCACCTAATATTGGTAATACGCTCAACCAAAATTACCGGCTAATTTCATTTTAACATTGACCATAGTGACCATTGTGGTCGACACTAAGTGTCGGAAAAAATAGGAAAAAAAATGACTCAAAACAGTTCAGAAACAATACTTACGCCAGCAGGCAGCGCTGCCGCTTTTTCGGTAAGTCCGATTGCCGCGACAGGTGCGGCTAAGTGGAGTTATTTTTCACTTGTTTTTTCGGTGTTCTATTTTTTCAATTTAGTCGCCCAATTTGAACACTTTTCCACAAAAGAAGTTGCCATATCGTTTTTCATTTACGCTGTATTTATTGTGTTGTTCTTCCAAGCAACTCGCTTAACCGGTATAGCGGTAATTCGTCCTATCTTGGCTATTATTCTTTTATCTGCTGTTGGCGCGTCTGTGCAGCCTGGAACCAATGCGTTATTTGGCTATGCGGCATTTTTTGCGGGATACTATTTTCAATTCAGAGGTTCATTCACACTTTTACTATGCAACCTTGGATGCCAATTTGCGTCAGCTTATGCCTTTGACTTACTTAGCCCTTATTATTTGGGACCATCGATAGCCGTATCCACAAGTCTGTTTGTATATGGGGTGTTTAGTCAAAAAGAATATTTAAACGCCTGTTTGCAAAATAAAAAGAATCAGCAAATTGAGCAACTTGCGGCCATCGCTGAGCGGGAACGAATTGCCCGTGATATGCACGACTTACTCGGGCATTCACTTTCGTCATTGGCATTAAAGTCCGAACTCGCTGAAAAACTGGCACACAGAGCGCAATTTGACGCAGCAAAAAAAGAAATAACCGAAGTGGCAGAACTTGCGAGGCAAACCCTTACAGAGGTTCGTTATGCCGTAACTGGATTAAAACAGCGAGGGATAAACGGCTCGTTAGAAAAACTCACGAAACAACTACAACATATGAATTTTGAAACCCAAACATTTATTGAAGTCACCACCCTGCCGCCAAAAGTCGAGTCGACCGTGATCATGTTATGCACCGAATGGATCACGAATATATTACGCCACAGTAACGGTGATCGAGTTTCAATTTCAATAACAAATACCTCTGACTCTGTAGAGCTTAATATTGGGGACAACGGAAAAACCTCAACATTAACACCGGGCAATGGCATAGACGGCATGAAATCTAGAGTTGCAGAGCATGGTGGCACCATTGATATCCAGCAAAATGGTGGGGTTAAATTGCGAATTGTTATTCCACTCGGCCTAGAGGAACAAACAATATGAGCCAGGTGGTAAAAGTCTTAGTTGTTGAAGACCAAGCATTGGTGCGCGGCGCAATTTGCAGCTTGTTAGGTTTAGAAGACAACATTGAAGTTGTTGGTCAGGCCGAAAATGGCGCTGTAGCACTGCAAATGTTAGAACAACTTAATGTCGATTATGTGCTCAGTGACATTGAAATGCCGGTAATGTCTGGCCTTGAGCTTGCTGAAGAGATACACGATAAACACCCTAAAATTGGGGTATTAATCATGACAACTTTTTCCAAATCGGGTTATATAAAACGTGCGATGGCGTTAGGTGTTAAAGCATTTATTTTAAAAGAATCACCTACTGAATACTTAGTAAACGCAATTGGTAAAGTCCAAAAAGGACAACGAGTTATCGACCCCGAACTGGCACTTATGGCACTTGACGATAACGATCCGTTAACTGAAAAAGAACGCAAAGCTATCAAATTAGCAGGGGACGGATTAAAAACTGCAGAGATCGCACAGGCGCTATTTTTATCAGAAGGTACGGTGCGCAATTATTTATCAGAAGCCATTTCAAAACTAAATGCCGCAAATAGAGTTGACGCTGCAAGAATTGCAAAACAAAAGGGCTGGATTTAGCCCATTTGAAACCCTTAAACTGGGTTAGACGTTCAATCTGATTATCGTAAAAAAAAGTTGGTTTGTGATCCAAGTCCCGTTAAAGTAGGGCTTAGCTGATTTTATTGGCCCACAGGAATCTATGTAGAAAGGATGGAACCATGATTATAAAAGCGTTACTTATTGTCGCAGCCCTAAAGCTCCACAATCAATTAGATGAACCAATCGCACCTACTTTAGTTTATCTCATCCCTATGTTCATCATTTCCCTGTTTGCAGGTGCATCATTTTTTTGGCTTTTACTCACAAGCATTGTTTTAGGATGTTGTTTGTTCTGCTATTTTTTATTGTTGTCTCGATGGAATAGTGGACTGAACTATTATGGGATCATGGCCCTTGGGATCGCAGTTTTATTGTTTTTGTTTTAAATCACCTCGATCAAATAAAACGGTCAAACAAGAACATTCAAGGCCCCAGTTGGTAAAACAGGAAACATCATGAAGATAACAAGAACGACGTTAATTGTAAGAATTGTATTATTTGTCGGTACCTTTACGTCAATGTTTTTTGTCCCTTGGATTTTAGTCAAAGCTTGGTTGATACCACTACCAAACACTGTTCAAGAGCAAGTCATCGAGGCGATAAACTACGACTTTGATGGCATGGTTGTTTATGTCGATAAAGCGGGGAAGCCACCAGCGTGGTATACCGCAGGGTGGAAAGACCGAAACAATAAAATTCCTGCAGATCCAAACGCCTTATTCAAAATCGCCAGCATCAGCAAATTGTACGTTTCAGTCGCGACGGCAAAACTCGTCAACGCCAACCGCTTGTCACTGGATAAAACCCTGGCTGACTATTTTCCAGAACTGGTTGGCCGAATAGAAAACGCCGACAAAATAACGTTACGATTAATGGTTCAGCATCGCAGCGGCATTCCAAATTATACCGACACACCGGCTTATTGGGATGCACCTCCGGATACCAGCGATGAAAAGCTCGCCCTTGCACTTGATTTACCCGCGACATTTGCCCCAGGTTCGAGTTACGAATATTCAAATACCAACTACTTATTATTGGCAGAACTTATAAAAAAAGTGGTGGGTTACAGCCATCACCAATTTATCAAAGAAGAAATTTTAATACCTCTTGGGCTTACAAATACGTTCAGCTCGTTAAGCGAAGTTGATATTGATGACGTTATGGGGGGTTATTATGTTGGTGTTGAGCAAGATATTAAAGCAAACGACTACGGGTCGATGTTAGCCACGGTAGAAGATGTCGGTATTTTTCTGCGTGCGTTAAATGATGGCTCGGTATTTAAAGAGGGTGAAAAAGAAATCTACTCTTCTATTTATGTCTATGAACATGGCGGGTTAATTCCCGGCTATCAAAGTTTAGCAGAGTATCACAAAGACATTGACACCATAGTTGTCCAAGTGATTAATACCACAGACTTTAATGGCTACGACTGGAATTTGTCGCAAATTTTATACAGCCGTATAGTGAAAATTTTAAGAAACCAGCACGCTAATTAACAAGCGTATAAAAACGAGCTTGCTGTTCGACAAACTTAAAACAACAAAGCGACTTTCGAGTCGTACTTACTGACCATAGTGAAGGATTATCGATGTACCGAATTTTAATTATTTCCTTATCAATATTTATTGGCGCTTGTTCTAGCGTGGCTTCTAAAGACCGGCCTAGCAGTTATTATCAGGGTAATACAAACACAAAAGGCATTGCCAGTGACTCGTTATTAGGTGAAAACGACCAAAAGATCAACGAATTACTTTATTACCAAGTAAAGCTACCAGCCAAAAATAGAATCGCGATTTTGAAATTAAGTCGAGACAATCAGTGGCAATTTTACTCTAACGACTTTACGACCCTTACGACATCTTTAATTGACGGGTTTATTTCTGAGCTACGTTCGTCTGCTCGGGTATATGACGCTTCGTTTTTACCGGCCATGTTAGTTCCTGATAAAAGAACGGTTCCCTCTTTAAGAGAAGCGGCAGCAAGGTTCCAAGCCGACTTACTACTGGCTTATAGAAGCTCATGTAATTCCTATAATAAATATCGATTTATGGACCCGAACGAAACCAAAGCTTATTGCTCTGTAGAAGCCGTATTGCTCGATGTTCGCTCTGGCGTAATTACCAAGTCTGTTGTGAGTACTCAAGATTTTGTTGCAGTAAAACAAAAAGACGATGTTAATTTTTCGGAAACAATAAAAAAAGCGGAATTAGAAGCGGTCGCCAAATCGCTATTAGACGTCGCTAAAGGCGTTAACAACTATTTGTTAACCGTACCAACTATCAACAATTAATTGAAAAAACAAATACCAAGAGGTTGCTCGTTACTGAATATCAGCACAAGTAACCTCTGTTTTTTGTTGCAGGTCTATTTAGGTTCAACTGTGATAACAATCCGTTTATAACTCGACAAAGCTGGCGTGCCCTTATCAGACACTTTTAAAATAATATGTACCGTTTTTGTTTCGGTTACTTCTGGCGCTGTTATGTATATCGCGTGCGCATTATTGGCAGCACCGGTAGAAACCGTTTTTTTATAAGTGCCCGCTTCTGGGTAGTCAAACCAAATAAAGCTCAAGTTATCACCATCTGGATCGTAGGAATCACTGGCATCCAATGCCAAACTTTGTCCAGACTTTACGGTCATACGATCTGAGCTTTTTAATACCGCTATTGGTGCGTGATTCGCTTGTTGATAACTTTGAGTTGTCCAATCCATTCGTGCCGCAAAATCATTTTGCAAATCATCTCGCCAGCGCCATAGCGTTTCTTTATAACCTTCAAAGCTACGCTTACCGGGGATGGTTGCCCGGCCATATTCTCCCGCCACATAAGGGGTAAACGTATCTGTGGCATTGGTCCAAATTGCCCGGGTTTCTGGGGCGATAATCACATCCGATCCCCCTTCCTTAGTTTTTGAAAAGTCTGGGATATAGAGTTCATATCGTCCCCCCCAGCCTCCCCAGTTCGGTTTTTCTGCATGATTTAACCCATTCGGGATTAAAGATAAAAAAGCCGGTGTATCGCCTTCCACGCCCCAAGCCACATCTGGATATCGAGCGCCTAAAGGACCGTGACCTTGCTGAATGTTAGTAGCAAACCACTTATTACTTATTGTGCTGTTATCTATACCGTCGATAACTGAATTAATGCCTGTCCATGTTGCGCTACCATAGTCATCACCTGGGCTCACAATATAAAATAAATTAGGGAAATTGTTTCTGATCCAAATCCCGCTATCGTCTTGGTCAGAAATGGTATAAACCCTAATTTTAGCAATCAGCGCCTTGGCTTCATGAGCGGGTTTGGTTTTGCGTATTTTATACAACGCCTGAGCAAGGGTATTTACGCCTCCCCAGGTTGATATCCATAGCGGACGTTTATCATTTTTTTCAAGCTCCGCAATGATCAAATCTGAACCTTGAGAATCATGACCATCTCCAACCCCCTTCATACCGTAAAGAGGCAAACCAGATTTAACCAGTTGCAAAAGTGCTTTGCCACTTGGGTAACCCGATTGATGATTTACTAAATTAGGCTGAACTTCACTATAAGCATTAATCACCTTAACAATCGACTCCGGTTCAACCGAGTTTTTGTGCCAAACAGACGTTGTTGCGACAATCCCTTTAATGTCGATTTCATTGGCGTACAAAAACAGCCGGACTAATGACTGCGTATCGTCAGGATCTGCTTCTATGTCTGTTAAAATGATCACTCTATGTTTTTCATAATCTTGAGCGTAACCAAGATTAAGTGTCACGGTTAAACATATCATTATTAAAAGGAATAAATATCTCATCGATTAAACCCACAGCCAATTACAATGGGGATAAATTAAACCTCCTATGCACTATTGGTCTATTACGGTTTTTTATTTATTACGTATTATTACTTTTATATTTATTTAATTTGGTAAAATTGCTAAATCAATTTAGCCGTCAAACAAACATTCAACCCTGTTAGTAATTAAGGATTTCATGTCAAAGTCAGTGCAACATATTGGGGCAATATCTCTGGTCGTAGAAAACTACGATGAAGCAATTGAGTTTTATACGTCAAAACTGCAATTTACGTTAGTCGCCGACACCGACTTAGGCGATGGCAAACGCTGGGTTTTGGTATCCCCGCCAAACTCAAATGGCACTAACTTACTGTTAGCGGAAGCGAGCAGTGAGGCGCAAAATAAAGCGGTTGGTAATCAAACTGGGGGGAGGGTATTTCTGTTCCTACAAACCAATAACTTTTGGTACGACTACGAATTGATGAAAGCAAATGGCGTGGTATTTGACGAAGAACCCCGTGTTGAAGAGTATGGTACGGTAGTTGTTTTTCAAGACTTGTACGGCAACAAATGGGACTTGTTACAACTGGTTATTCCAACACTCTGACACAGTTAAGTAGTTAGCAACATGGATTTTACATACCCGTTTAGTCGCCACCTTGTTTAAGTCCTGTATCAAATGTTTTAATTAATACTTAAACAAGGCGACAGAAAATGCTTAATTATTTACCCGTTAGCGCTTTGAGTATAATTGTCCAATGATCTAAACCACCGTAAAATGCTTTAATCGGTAAACGCTCATTTAATCCGTGTGCGAACATGTCATCTGGATTCATAAACGCGCTAGATATCGCCCAAGTTGGGATCCCAGCTTTACGAAAATGCATGCCGTCGGTGCCACCAGACTCCATATAAACAACTATATCTACTTTTGGATAGCGACTATGAACTGCCTTACTAATCGCCGCCATCACATCTGCTCTTGGTTCTGAAATTGGGCTTTCAACTGGTGAGCCAGTCACGACAAACTCAACTGCGTCATTGTTAATCGCTTGTTTGAGTTGCTTTTGCACCTGCGCCACCGTTGTCCCAGGGAATATCCGGCAGTTTACGGTAACCATTGCTGATTGAGGCAGGGCATTTTCTGCATGTCCCGCTTTTAACATCGTAGGCACACATGTGGTACGGGTAGAACCGACATAAGACGGTTCGATTTCCAACCGGTCTGATGCCGCTTTATTATTGGGGTTATTGGCAAATTGCATCATTGCTTGACCCAACTCTCCCCCTAGCTTTTGTCCTGATATCCGAAAAAAATCACGGGTCATTTCACTATATTGAACAGGAAAATGGTATCCCTGAATTTTAGTAATCGCATCTGCGAGATCATAAATCGCATTATCCATTTTAGGTCGCGAGCTATGGCCACCAGCATTACGAATAGTAAGTTCGAACGTGGCGTAGGTTTTTTCTGCGGCTTGAACCAAATAGGCAACAGGCTTTCCGTCTGCACTCAAGTCTCCACCTCCGGCGTCCGAGTTAAGCGCAAACTCAGCTTCTGCCAGTTCTGGCATGTCGTTCGCTAACATTTGGGTAGTTGTCATGCCGGTTTCTTCGTCACCAGAAAAGGCAATTATCAAGTCACGATTTGGTATAAAACCTTCATTTTTTAGCCGAATAAAGGTCGCTGATAACATAGTAATACCGTATTTGTTATCAATGGTACCGCGACCATAAAAATAGTTATCATCTTGGGTTAATTTAAACGGTGGGCGCTCCCAGTCTTTAGCTAATGCTTCAACAACGTCCATGTGCCCAATAAGTAAGATGGGCTTTTTACCCGAAGAACCATCGCCTCTGTAACGTACAATTAACGAAGCTGTTTCCCCCTTGGGAATAATTTGAATGTCTTTTGCTGCAAAGCCTGCTGCAGTAAATTCACTTGCCAAATATTTAGCCATTTTAGGAACATTACCGCGACCCGCTACGGTTGGGATTTCTATTATCGTTTGATATATTTCCAGGGCTTTTTTAGCATGGTTTGAATCCGCATTAGGGACACTCAAAACCGAAAACGTAGCGCTAAGTAGCACAAAAATGCCTAACAATTTTTTCATAATTAACTTATACATATCCTAAATGAACAACTAGCATATACCCGTTTATACAAAAACGATAGCGTGTCGTTTTTCACATACATAACCATTGTAAAACTCGAATCATTGCACTTATTGTTTCGGGGTTATCTATCGGGCTTGGTTGGCACGGCCATTTTGTATGTCTAAAAGGGAACGCCAACAAGCGGTGATCCAATAACAATTGTCAGGTGTGTGACAAACTCTTTGGATTATTGCCTTCGCTTCGCTAAAGTAGAACCAATTTTTACGTGTAATAAAAATATAGCGTGACCTGTTTTGGACTAAATCGGCATAAGGAACAATAATTGTGATAATTGATTGGGGTGTTGTCAGCTCTGCGGCTACCGCTGTGGGTTCGTTGGTTACGGCGCTTGGCGTTGGTTTTGGTGCGTGGCAAATTAAAGTCGGTAAAGAGCAAGCGCAAGCGACATTCGAAGATAGTTTAGATCAACAGTACCGCTCGTTATCAATGGAACTGCCAGTAAGTGTGCTAATTGGTGAACCGGTTGAAGAAAGTGATAGAAACCAGGTACGTGAGCTCATTTATAATTACCTTGATTTGAGCAACGAACAAGTCTATTTAAGGGCCAAAGGGCGTATTTCTAAACATACATGGACCTCTTGGTCTCAGGGAATAAAATTACATTTAGCGAAACCATCATTTGCCGAAGTGTACTCAGAAATAAAAGATAAATGTGACTTTACCTACTTAAATCGACTCGTAGCATCGGATTTTCAATCTGATCCAAAAAGTTGGTATCGCTAAGTCAGAAATGTCAATAAACCTATGATTCTTAAGTTATCTATTCCTCGACTTAAGGTGGGTTTTAAATGCTGTTTCTATTTAAGGTTAATCTGGTTATACGCATCTATGATGTGCTGTGCCTTGTTGTTCCCCTTTTGAATACGCTGATAATGGCTAAGCGTTTTATGTAGATACCTTTGGGCAACCTTCTCTTGTTCTGCGGACTCCCCCTGCCAAATACTATCGCCGACAGGACTGATATCATGCTGGATATCGCTTGCGAGAGAAACATGGAGGATTTCATAAAAGCGTTTATTGTCTTCGACTAAAACTTCATCGTTTAAACTGAAACCAAGCTCGATTAATTTCTGACGTAAAGAAAATTGATGATGTACGGGACACAATAAAAAGTCGAGTTTCAGGTTTTTATGTTCTTGCTGTTTTTTGTGCAGCGCTTCAATAAATTCAATCATTAAATCGCCACCCACACCTGCGATAATGACTAACTGTTGACCGTTAAAATCCCCTATAGGCAACTTTGCAACATCCAAGCAATGTGTTTTCCACAATGCGCTTTGAAGTGGGTAATGACGTTGTAGTTTAGTTTCTACCTCAGTCATTAGCGTCGGCACTATATCGACAAAATGTATTGTCGAACCCAAATTACGATCTAATAAAGCGGCACCTAAATAGCCATGATCGCAGCAACAGTCCCAAATATGAGCATATCTAGAAGACACCATCTGTTCTATTTGCTTTAATCTTTTACTGAGTTTCAAAAAATGGTCCATTTAGCTATTCGACTGCCCGCATTGTATAGGGGATTGGGCAACGCCGACAAGTAACCATCAGGAACTCGACTTAGTATTAAACTTGTCGTTTTAACTAAAATTGCCAATAATGGCAAAAGCTTTAAGATAATGAATGATATACCGACCTAGGAATCGTAAACATGGACCAACAAAAGTGGTATAAAAACCCTGAGATGATAGTGGCATTATCGGCGCTTCTAATTGGCCTAGTAACCGCTTTCACATCTATTTATTCTGCTTATATTGACCGGGAATATTCTAGAGCCTCTGTATGGCCAAGATTGGAGATATTCAGAAGTCACAATCATGATTCCTTCAGTTACACGATAAAAAATAATGGCACTGGACCCGCGTTAATACATGATGCCAAAGTATTAAACGGCACCACATATATAAAATACTGGCAAGAAATCCCACAATTTAAAAGCTTTGTGCAGTCGCATATAAGCAACCGTACCTTATCACCTCAAAATACAATAAGTCCGCTTGTGTACAATGGCGAACATGCAAAAGAATTTAAAATGGCCGATGAGTCAATTCAAATTGAGCTTTGTTATTGTTCAATCTATGACGAGTGCTGGGTAGTTGACAGAAATAATCAACCAACGCCAATTGAATACTGCGAAGTAAACGAAGCGCAAAAGTTTCTGCAATAACACAATGTGAGTTCACGATTTACAAACAAAAGGATGCGTTAACCGTGACATTCCCCATTATTTCAACCTATATATTTGGCATTTTTATTGCCGTCGTTGTGCTTTTCCAGTTTGCATTAATATTTGGTGCCCCGTGGGGAGAAATGGCGATGGGTGGAAAATTTCCAGGACGTTTACCTGTTAAAATACGCATCGCAGCGGTGATGCAAATCATACTGCTTTTATTAATGGCTGAAGTTGTATTCTCTCATTCGGGACTAGTTAACGATGTAAACTTTGGTTTTTTTCATATGGTCTTTCCAGACTATGCTATTTGGGTGGTCGTCGCTTTATGTTTATTAAGTTGTGTTGCAAATACCATTACCCCGAGTAAAAAAGAACGAGCATTATGGGCCCCGGTTTCGACCATTTTACTAATTTGTGTTTTAGTCGTTGCTCTCAAATAGGCAAACAACTAGGTAAACAACTACCGTTATCAAGCACCGCAAGGAGAACTAAAATGGTTACCGGTTACTGGGTAAGTAATAACTTAAAGGATATGGATCTCAATGCCATTCATGGTTATATATCTCAATCTTATTGGGCGAAAGGCATTCCGATTGAAACGATGGAAAAAGCGATTAACAACTCTGTGTGTTTTGGTATTTTTACCGATTCAGGTGAGCAAATCGCCTTCGCTAGAATGATAACAGACCGTGCAACGTTCGCGTATTTAGCCGACGTTTTTGTATTAGAGCATCACCGAGGCATTGGTCTAAGTAAATGGCTAATGGAAGAAGTGGTTAAACACCCTGAGTTACAAGGATTACGTCGAATAGCGTTAGCAACTCGAGACGCCCACGAGTTATATAAACAGTTTGGTTTTACCGAATTACATTCGCCACAATCGTTTATGGAATTACACCAACCAGACGTTTACAAAAAGACATGACGTTAAACGTTTAATTATTTTAACATCTCATATCCGGCAATTTACCATTGTTAAATGCAACCTTTTACGACACAGATACCTTGTATTCTTTATTGCCAATCATCCAAAAGTTAGGCATGTTAGCGTGTCTTATTTGGTTTTTGGCTATATATTATTGCCATATTGAAAACCCTCAAACAACTTCCCCTTCGTCTTAAGGGTTATCGCTTAATCACAAAAAGTAGGAAATAATTTTGGATATTGCTGCAAACATACTCGTGCTGTTCATGGCCGTGCTTCATATTTACATATTAGTTATCGAAATGTGGTTTTGGGATAAACCACCGGGGCTAAGAGCATTTGGATTTAAAAAAGATTTTGCAACCGCCACTAAGGTATTAGCTGCCAATCAAGGTTTGTACAATGGCTTTTTAGCGGCAGGGTTAATATGGGGCTTAGTGCATCAAGATCCGTTTTTTGGCCTGCAAATTCAATTGTTTTTCTTATCCTGTATTTTTGTCGCCGGTATTTTTGGCGCAATAACATCGTCAAGAAAGATCCTCTTTGTGCAAAGTGTACCTTCGTTAATTACGATAATATTTGTACTGTTTAATTATTTAGGACTTTAATTTTACTTAATATTAGAAAAAAACAAGGCCAACATGGCCTTTTCAAGTGATGATGAAATGCTTAAAAAAGTGATATTGCAGGGCTATATAATAATTCCAGACGCAGATTTAAAGGAAGTGAATTCAGAATTGGATTTGCACATAAAATTAACACTCGGCGAACCTGGGTGCTTAATATTTGAAGTAATACATGATCAACAAAACCCGAACAAACTGCATGTCTACGAGGAATTTGTTGACGAACATGCATTTGAATATCATCAAAATCGAGTAAAATCTTCGAAATGGGGCAAAGTTACCACACGGGTTGAGCGACATTATAAGATTACTCACTGACTTCAAGATTAAAAATGGGCGACACCCAATATAGTAATAAGACGCACCGATTGTGAAATATAATTGCAGTACATAAACAAGTATTAGAAAGAAAATTGGAATGCCCAGTACAAGAGAAATTTAAATTTTCAAACTGGACTTTGTAATTCAAAAAATTACCCAGTTACTTAAAATGAATTTAAAGAACTGGTGTTTAGAATTTTAATTCACAACCTTCAACTCATGTTCGAACCACCCAAATAACAAGTAGATCCATCTATGCGAAAGACAGACAAAAAATTAGACAAACAAATTACGCTGGTGCTGAATGACATATGTGAAACAAAGTTAAAAGATTATTCAGGTTTTAAATGGGTTACACATTTAGCCAATTTTTCTAATTTTCCAAATAGCCTAAAAATTGCCATCGTATTTGATACTAACCAAAGTTTAACGCTGTTTAGAACAACAAATAACGACTCGAAAATCATTTCATTAATACAAGACAAACTGTCAAAAAACGGCATTGCGATCAAAGACCCTATTAAAAAAATTATTTTTGATACCGAAGAAAATTGCGAGCAACAGCATGGTGGAAATTGGCAACTTAGATTGAGTTAAATCGCTGTGCAGCGGTAATATGGAAGCCGTTTTGCTCAAAGCCCAAGGCGAGTTTGTTGCCGAAATTGTTTTAGTTTATATCAATGACCGTTATATGGTTGATCACGCAATGGTTTTTTAAGACTCGTTGCAGTTAAAACAAACTAAAAACAGATTCATGGCGATTTATCACACAACGATAAGTAATCAACTGGGCTGTATGATAAACTGCGCGCGTTTTTAGTACCGACCAAATATGCCCCACCATCAAAAATGGTTGCCGTTTTTTAATTTCAAACAGTTTAGGTTACAACATGTCAGATAAGTTCTTTTTTAAAGGCCGCCAAGATGCTCGCCAAAAACACATAAAATACGGTTACGAAGGTAAACTATATAACAAGCCTGGTAGCAAAAAATTACCTCTGCAATTAATCGTCACCTCAGAGACGCGTAAAGCCGAAGTAACTAAACTTGCTACAGAAGCCCAAATGTATGTTGATATCACGGTAGATTTAAGTGAGGGCGCTGTAGAATCCATCGCTGAGCTAACAACGCTATTAAATAAAGCTGAAACAGTTAAAGTAGATAAACTACCCGGTCGCAATGACCCTTGCGTATGTGGCAGTGGGCAAAAATATAAAAAATGTTGTGGTTAATTCGCTTCTGAATTCATTCCGTATTATTTTATATAACACAAAACAGTATGTTGCGACCTTCTGCGCAGCTAAATTAAAAAGACTGATTACCAATGGAATTAAGTGTTCAGAAAAAGTTTGAAACCTATCCCGACGATATTGCCGCCGCATTATTACGGATAAGAACACTTATTTACCAAGTAGCAGAGCAAGACGGTATTGATAAGTTGGAAGAAACCTTAAAATGGGGCGAACCCAGCTATATATCGCCAATTGGAAGTACAATCAGGTTCGATTGGAAAGCCAAACATCCCGACGAATATTGCCTATACTTCAACTGCAAAACAACCTTAATTGAAACCTTTAAAGAAATCTACGGTGAGACTTTTGTATACCAAGGTAACCGAGCTCTTGTGTTTAAAATAATCCAAATTGATATTGACGCAATTACCGACAATCCGGCTCTTGCACATTGTCTATCTATGGCATTGCGGTACAAAAAGATTAAACACCTCAAATTGCTAGGTGCATAATTATACGGTCTTATTTAATGATTTAATTTGGTTAAAAATTACCGCGCTAGAACATTTCCTTATTTCTGTTCTACACTGTAGGTTACCTGTTTTATTTTGAGTCGCACTGTTTGGCGACTTTTAGGCCATAAGCCGCCCATGGATTGAAATTAATACGGTCATAAATATTTTATATGTCTAATAAAACAGTAATGATTAGCCAATGTTCAAACATCGGTTAACTTAATGAGTAGACAATTAGAATGTGTGTGAAAAAAGAATAATTAAATAACCAAGATATCATAACACAATGAAAAATAACGAAAACTTACGTGTAATAGTTTACGTTTCTGAGCTTACATCAGACGTGGCTATTATTGATAAAACGTTAAAGGATATTATTACTAGTGCAAATCGTTTTAACGAAGAACACAAAATTTACGGTGCACTTTTTTATCATAATCAGCGCTTTTTACAGCTAATTGAAGGTGAGCACGACAAGTTATCATTACTTATGGATAAGTTGTATGCCGACACAAGACATACCAATTTAAAAGTAGTTGTTGATGCCCCCATTGGGGTTCGGACCTATGAAGATTGGACACTGGATTTATTTAATCTAAATGAAAATCAAAAGATAGACTTTGATCATATAATTACCATCAAAAAAATGTTTGATGCCCAATGTAAAATGGATGGTTGGTTGTTTGTACAAACCATAAAAGACTACATCAATTTAGCGTAATTTTGGCTTATTCAAGTTACCCGCAACTAACATGACAAATCAATTCCAGATCGGCCCATCGTCACCATTTTTGTTAAAAACGACGTAAAGTTTTCATTTGTTATTGATTTGGTTTTACTCAAACGGATACAACCTTTTCCAAAATTATACCCCTCTAATAATTGACCTGTGGGATCCACTTTTGAAATATTTCCAACATATAGACTAACCGTATTTTTCTGGGCATTTAAATGACACATTACAATGTCATTAATTTTAAAACACAGCATTTTGTAGTTAATAGAAAGTTCTGTTTCTGGGGCCATTTCGAGTATTTTCTGTTGCAGTAATAACAACTTTTCTTTTCGCCAGTCATCTTCTAATGCAGCAACATAGTGTTCAGGTGTATTTACGTCATATTGCATACAAACTCCTTAATTGAAAAACGTTGTGTCGGTTATAGCAGTGGGATCTGCTGTTGTTCAAATATTAATAACCATTGTTTTTTATCTAATCCACCAGCATAACCAGTAAGTGTGCCATTAGCCCCAATTACTCGATGGCAGGGCACAACAACCGCTAACGGATTTTTACCATTTGCAGCCCCAACCGCCCTTACAGCCTTAGGGTTATTTAAAACTTTAGCCAGATCCCCATAGGAACAGGTTTCGCCATAGGGGATTTGAGTAAGGCCCTGCCAAACTTGACGTTGAAACTCAGTACCAAAGTCACTTAAATGACAAAGTAAGTCATTAAACTCGGTTCTACGGTGAGCAAAGTACTCAGTTAATTGAGTGAAGGCTAAATCTAATAATGGGTGTTCATCGGAATTTTCGACATCAACCAAATCAGACTCTTTTACAAAGACAATCGACTTATAAACAGCGGGTTTAGCGGTGAAATTAACAACTCTAATTTCTAGTGGCCCCAGTGGTGTGGTCAGCCAGCGTGTTAATTGCGTGCCTTGCTCTTTATTATACGGATCTATTTTCATAACATTCCCCACATAGTAAATGTCATATATGAACGCCAAGGCTTTGCATGCTCGACATTAATGCTTGGGAAAATATCCAATGCCTTTTTAATACCTAAATCGGTATCAAGCCAGATGTCCGGGTGACCCTCACCGCGTAATTTTGCATACTCAACAGTCCAAGGTCCAATGCCTTTTAATGCTAACCATTGATCAATATCATTTTCAGCACCTGTTCCTTTTGTTGCAACAAAATGGTTAGCCAGATTTAAAATGGTCTGTTTTCGAGCACCAGGGATCTTTAAAAAGGCCAAGTCAGATTTAGCGACTTGCTCAGGGGTTGGAAACCAGATCCGTTCATGGGGTTTATCACCATTGTTTATGTGATTAGCGGGCAACGCCACCCACTTTCTGTCACCTAACTGCTCTACTAACGTATTCAATAGATTTGTCGCTGCTTTTACCGAAACTTGTTGGCCAAAAATAGCTCGGATCCCCGCCTCAAATGCATCCCAACATTTAGGAATGCGTAACCCCGAAATAATATGATGATCGGGTAAACCCGCACTGCGCAGTGACTGTTCGATGAGCGCGACGTTGGCATCTAAGTCAAAAATTTCACGAATACGCTGACTGACTTGATAAAGGTATTTCGGGTTATCAAGTTCAATACTAACGTTAAATCCATGTTTATCTGGCCGATGCACCGCATTAAACCAACCTTTAACATACTGACCATCAGGCTGTTGCCAAGTGAATGTTCTACCGTAGGAACTTTGCCCAAGTGTTTCAGCCGTATTGATCTGCCTATATTCGCAAAAACTTCGCCAATGCTGCCAGTTAAATGGTGGCTGGTAATTGAGCTGCAGACGAATAGGCACGTCTGCGGTGTGAAGTTTTTTGATCTCCGTTGGTGTTTTAGTCGTGATCCGCTTAAATGCGTCGTTAAATCGCCTAACATTATTAAAACCACAGGAAAAGGCTACATCTTGTATAGGCAAATGAGTTTGATGTAATAATGCTTTCGCAAACAAAATTTGCTGATGTTGAATATAAGCTTTTGGTGAAACCCCTAATTGTTGCTCGAACAGCTTTCGTAAATATCGATCAGTAATGCCTAGACGCTCAGCAAGAGTAGTCAAATTTAAATCGTGAAAACCTTCGTTGTGAATAATATTTAGCGCTCGTTTAACCGTTGTTGCTGTGCCGAACCAGGCAGGAGAAAAGGGCGCAGACTCAGGACGACACCGTAAACATGGTCGATATCCTGAAACTAAAGCCTCAGAAGCTGTTTCGAAATATTCAACGTTTTCTTCTTTAGGGGGCGTGGCTGGACAAACCGGACGACAAAAGATCCCAGTCGTCTTCACTGCGGTAAAAAATACACCGTCAAATCGGGCGTCTCGAGAAAGTCGAGCTTGTTGATAGTCTATTTGAACCATAATTTATTCTTCATCTTTAGCAATTAAACAAAAGTCTAACGTAAATCGGCAATAAAACTAGATGAATTCGGAACAGAATGTTAACAAACTTGATATGGCTTTTTTCTTTCCATATCGCGTGTTTTTGAGTTTTTGGGTTATATTATAGTGACTCAATTTACAAATTACGGGTTAACCTTGTTAAAAACTTATAAACGGCTCTTGTTCTTTATTGCCATATCCGCCAGCCCTCTGGCATACAGTACAATAATTAAAGTACCAGCTCCTCGTTCGGTTTTTGATATTTCCCATGATTATCACGTTAAATTAATCAACCTTGCGTTAAACCAAGTCAGCGGAAGTGACTACCAAGTTCGCACCCTTAATCAAGTTAGTTTGTCCCAGGGCCGCGCAGAAGCTGAACTTAAAAAAGGTAAAACAATTAATTTGTATTGGTTTGGCGCAAGTAAAGAGCTAGATCACACATTGCGCGCAATCCCAGTCCCTACAACAAGAGGACTCATTGGTTTTCGTAAATTCATTATTCGGAAAGAGTCACTTCCTTCTTTTAATAAGATAACAAACGCCAAAGCACTCCGAAAAATGATTGCTTGTCAGGGCGAACACTGGCCTGATACCAAAATACTGCAAGATGCAGGTTTACCTGTCACAACTTCAGTGCAGTATGAAAGCTTATTTAAAATGGTAAAATTTAAACGTTGTGATTATTTTCCGCGCGGGTATCACGATGCAGAAAATGAGTTAGTTATGCGTAAACGTACCTACCCAGACTTAGTCAGCTATCCAAATATATTATTGCATTACCCATTTGCGGTTTATTTTTATACTAATAAAGAGAACGAGCAGCTAGGTAAAGATTTAGAAGAAGGTATGCATAAACTTGCACAACTTGGTGAAATAGAAGCCCTAATGAAACGCCATGAGTTAACAAAATCGGTTTATCCGCTTAAAAATGAAAGCAAAACCGTGCATATATCCATACCCAACAATTACATTACACCTAATCCACTGATCAAAGACGGGCGTTATTTCATCCAACCACAAGATTTCAAAATTGATTAAACTTGATTAAACTTGATTAAACTTGATTAAACATTAATTTGTTAATTCGAAAAGCAGTTGTTCAAGACTTGGATGCCACTGATATTGTTTTAAGGATACTGTTCGGCCCTTAAGAAAGATGCCTTCGTCCATCAATAACGCTTTTTGTCGTTGAAAGTCTTCACTACCAAGCGTAAAAGCCAATTGACCCGACGAGCGGAGTACTCGATACCAAGGCACGGGTTTATTATTGTGACCTTCTTTAGGAATAAATTGCATTGATTTACCAACTAACCGAGCTCTGCCCGGCAAACCGGCTAGGTCGGCGATTTGACCGTAACTTGCAACTTTCCCCACAGGGATTAGCTGAACTACAGACCATATTTTTTGGTACATTTGTAAGCTACTCACAAATAACAACACTTACGTTCCATATGGAACAATGACTTACGCCCATTCACTATGCAAGAACACGCTATAGCGTTTTGTAATATTCATAACGAGATATAAGGTGCTCTTGAACGCCTACGTCAGTGTAATTTTGATGAATATATTTAAATATTTCAGGTTTACTCATTAGGCCACGCTTTTCTTTATAAGCCCAATAAGACGTCATTAAATCGTACTGAATTTCTTCTTGTTCTTGCTTAGTTCTCACTGCGATATTATGAACCATGACCATCACTCAAAATTAATTTTGGTTATTCTAACCTGAACGATAACAAATTCTAGTTTTATCCCATATTCAGAATAAGTTTTGCCTTTCCGACGAGCCATATTAATTTGAGCACTAAATTTATGCTCGCCATTATCAATTGTTTATTAAGTATTTATGGCGATTTGGCCATTTCCACAATGTGCTGACATAAAAAATCGTTTAGCTCTTCTATGTTCTATAGCTAACTGATATTTTCGCCATACTTTTACGCTTAATTGCGTGCTAGTTGCGCCATTAACGATTGCATCTACGAATTCTCTTTCTTCATCTAAGATAGGTTCAATGGCACATTCAGCTAACGCCTTTAAAAGTTGGCCATTTTGGGTAAGGAATTCTGCTTCTAAGACGGTAAAAAGTCCACAACGTCTAAACCCTTCAGGGAAATTAAGATCGTCATAGAATCGCGTTCGCTGTTTTCTAATATCATTTATCATGGGTTACCCTTAACTATTTACGAACAATAAAATGCAAAGTGTTAATCAGTTTGGCAATTTATAAGCTGAAAATAAGACAACGCCATGACAGAAAAGTGTCTTTTTTTAGAACATCTACGATATTGAAAAGATACGAGTTGAATAATCTAAAACCAACATGTTTTTACAAAAATACCGTCCTTAGCAAAAGGGCTGCTTTTAACCAAATAGCTAAATAAGTAACCATAAAACTGAAATTACAGGCGTTTATGCCGTAACGGTTGGTTCTACTAGTGTAATTGGACCATTAACCGCAGGTGTTATGTGTAATATGGCACGCAACAAGCCGTTTTAAGCGTAAATATAAGATAATGAGCTGTGGTGTATTACCCGCCGAAACATCGCCCTTTGTGGGGCATTAGGGGCCTTTATCTACAAATGAGGGATCGACGGAATAGTGCAATTAATTATGGAAGTAAAGTTGGTAGGCTAGTCAAACACCTAAAAACAAAAAACCCAGCCTAAGCTGGGTTTTAACTTTCAATCTAAACACGAAGTGTAAATCAAAATAAATTCTAGGAAGCTAATTTAGCCTTTACGAATTTGTTGGATAACACGTAATTGTGCAATAGCTTGAGCAAGCTCAGCTGCTGCTTCAGCATATTCAAAGTCAGCGCCTGGATTTGCAATAGCTTCTTCAGCAGATTTTTGTGCTGCTAAAGCTTCTGCTTCATCTAGGTCTTCTGCTCTAAGAGCTGTGTCAGCCAACACGGAAACGCTACCAGGTTGTACTTCTAAAATACCACCGGCAACGTAGAAAAACTCTTCTACTCCGTGTTGCTTAACTACGCGTACCATGCCAGGTTTAATGGCAGTAAGTAAAGGCGCGTGACCTGGATAAATACCCAAATCACCTTCACTACCTGTTACTTGTAATGTTTCAACAAGACCAGAGAATAATCTCTTTTCCGCGCTTACTACATCCAAGTGGACAGTCATTGCAGCCATTGTACGCTCCGTATTCTATTTATTCGCTTTTTCTACCGCTTCGTCGATAGAACCAACCATGTAGAACATTTGTTCTGGTAGTTCATCGTAGTCACCATTCAGAATGCCTTTAAATCCTGCAATAGTGTCTTTAAGCGATACGTATTTACCTGGAGAACCAGTGAATACTTCTGCTACGAAGAAAGGTTGAGATAAGAAACGTTCAATCTTACGAGCTCGAGATACAGTCTGTTTATCTTCTTCAGATAATTCGTCCATACCCAAGATAGCGATGATGTCTTTTAACTCTTTGTAACGTTGTAATACAGTTTGTACGCCACGTGCAACGTCATAATGCTCTTGACCAATAACTAATGGGTCAAGCTGACGTGAAGATGAATCTAGTGGATCGATCGCTGGGTAAATACCTTTTGATGCGATATCACGAGATAGTACAACTGTAGCATCTAAGTGAGCAAACGTTGTTGCTGGTGATGGGTCAGTCAAGTCATCCGCAGGTACGTATACCGCTTGGATTGAAGTGATTGAACCAGTCTTAGTAGATGCGATACGTTCTTGAAGAACACCCATTTCTTCAGCAAGTGTTGGTTGGTAACCAACGGCTGAAGGCATACGACCAAGTAGTGCAGAAACTTCTGTACCAGCTAGTGTATAACGATAGATGTTATCAACGAAGAATAAAACGTCACGACCTTCGTCACGGAATTTCTCAGCCATTGTCAAACCAGTTAAGGCAACACGTAAACGGTTTCCTGGAGGCTCGTTCATTTGGCCGTAAACTAGAGATACTTTATCTAGTACGTTTGATTCGTTCATTTCATGGTAGAAATCGTTACCCTCACGAGTACGCTCACCAACACCTGCGAATACTGAGTAGCCGCTGTGCTCGATTGCGATGTTACGGATAAGTTCCATCATGTTTACGGTTTTACCAACACCGGCACCACCGAATAGTCCAACTTTACCACCTTTAGCAAACGGACATACAAGGTCGATAACCTTGATACCAGTTTCTAGAAGTTCAGTAGAACTTGATTGTTCTTCATATGAAGGTGCTTCACGGTGAATTGTATAACGCTCTTCTTCACCAATTGGGCCCGCTTCATCAATAGGGTTACCTAGTACGTCCATGATACGACCTAGGGTCTTAGTTCCTACAGGAACTTCGATTCCTTTGCCAGTACCAACGACAACAGCACCACGTGACAACCCGTCAGTTGTACCCATCGCGATTGCGCGAACGATACCACCACCAAGCTGTTGTTGTACTTCTAATGTTAAGCCTTCAAGCTTACCATTAGTAACTTGTATTGCGTCATATACCGCAGGTACTGCATCTTGTGGGAACTCAACGTCCACAACTGCGCCAATGATCTGTACGACCTTACCTTGACTCATGACATTTCCTCATAAATTTTTGTTAACCTAAACCGCCGCAGAACCAGCACATATCTCAGAAATTTCCTGAGTGATGGCTGCTTGACGTGCCTTGTTGTAAACCAATTGTAAATCGTTGATAAGGTCACCCGCATTGTCTGTAGCGGCTTTCATTGCAACCATACGTGCAGCTTGCTCTGAAGCTGAGTTTTCAACGACACCTTGGTAAACCTGTGATTCCACATAACGAACTAATAAAGCGTCTAACAACACTTTAGGATCTGGTTCGTAGATGTAATCCCAGTTTCCTGACATGTCTTCATCTTCTGATTTTGGTAAAGGTAATAACTGATCGATCGTCGGTTCTTGCGTCATTGTGTTAACAAATTTGTTATACACAACGAACAAGCGGTCGATTTTGCCTTCATTGTAAGCGTCTAACATAACGCGAACAGAACCAACAACGTCTTGTACAGACGGTGCATCGCCGAGTCCTGAGTTTGCAGCAACTACTTTACCGCCAAAGCGGTTAAAGAAGCCGATAGCTTTAGTACCAATCGCAGCGAAGTCAACTTCAACATCAGCTTTGAAATACTTTTCAGCATCTTTTGCTACGGCTTTGAACTCATTTGCGTTCAAGCCACCACACAGACCACGGTCAGACGAAATCACCACATAACCTACACGTTTCACTTCACGCTCTTCCAAATATGGATGGCGAAATTCCAAGCTACCACGTGCAATGTGACCAATCACTTTACGCATAGTTTTCGCATATGGACGGCTAGAAGCCATACGGTCTTGAGCTTTCTTCATTTTAGAAGCCGCAACCATTTCCATAGCGTTGGTAATCTTCTGAGTATTTTTAATACTACCGATCTTACCTTTTATCTCTTTTGCGCCGGACATGTGATTCTCCGATAAACGTTCAACGAAAGTGAGTTACGCTTTAATAGCGAACTCACTTAACCTAATTACCAAGTTTGAGTCGCTTTGAACTTCTCAATGCCTTCTTTCAAACTTGCTTCGATTTCGCCGTTGAAGTTACCAGTTGCATCAATATTATCCATAAGCTCAGTGTAAGTACTTTGCATGAATGAAATTAACGCTGACTCGAAGTCCAATACTTTAGATACTTCGATGTCCTGTAAATAACCTTTTTCAGCAGCAAACAATGAAACACCCATTTCAGCAATTGACATTGGTGCATATTGTTTCTGTTTCATCAACTCAGTTACACGCTCACCATGCTCTAATTGAGCACGAGTTGCTTCATCTAGATCAGATGCAAACTGAGAGAACGCCGCTAATTCACGGTATTGCGCAAGTGCTAGACGGATACCACCACCTAGTTTCTTGATAATCTTTGTTTGTGCCGCACCACCAACACGAGATACCGAGATACCAGCATTTACAGCTGGACGGATACCTGCGTTGAACATGTCAGACTCAAGGAAGATTTGACCATCGGTAATCGAGATTACGTTAGTCGGGACGAATGCTGATACGTCACCTGCTTGAGTTTCAATGATTGGAAGTGCTGTTAAAGAACCTGTTTTGCCTTTAACTTTACCTTCAGTGTAACGTTCAACATAAACGTCATTTACTCGAGCAGCACGCTCTAGTAGACGTGAATGAAGATAGAAAACGTCACCTGGGTATGCTTCACGACCTGGTGGACGTTTAAGAAGCAAAGAGATTTGACGGTAAGCAACAGCTTGCTTAGACAAATCATCATATACGATTAGTGCGTCTTGACCGTTATCACGGAAATATTCACCCATTGTACAACCAGAGAATGGCGCTAAGAATTGCAATGCAGCAGATTCAGACGCAGATGCAGCAACGATGATAGTATTATCTAACGCACCGTGCTCTTCTAGTTTACGTACAACGTTAGCGATAGTAGACGCTTTCTGACCGATAGCGACATACACACACTTAATATCAGAATCTTTCTGATTGATGATTGCATCGATTGCCAACGCAGTTTTACCTGTTTGACGGTCACCGATAATAAGTTCACGTTGTCCACGACCAACTGGGATCATAGAGTCAACAGACTTATAACCAGTTTGAACTGGCTCGTCTACCGATTGACGTTCGATTACACCAGGTGCAATTTTTTCTACTGGTTCAAAACCAGCAGCGTCAATTGGACCTTTACCATCGATTGGCTCACCAAGTGTGTTTACAACACGACCTAGTAGCGCGTCACCTACTGGAACCTGTAAAATACGGCCAGTAGATTTAACTTTTGTACCTTCTCTAAGGTCCGCATATGGACCCATAACTACCGCACCTACAGAGTCACGCTCTAGGTTTAAGGCGATAGCATAGCGGTTACCAGGAAGCTCGATCATCTCACCTTGCATACAGTCAGCTAGACCGTGGATGCGGATGATTCCGTCGGTAACAGATACGATAGTACCTTCGTTACGTGCTTCGCTGACAACGTCAAACTGTTCAATTCTTTTCTTGATCAGTTCGGCGATTTCAGTTGAGTTAAGTTGCATGCTCAAATCCCCAATTACGATTGCAATACGTGTGATAAACGATCTAACTTGCCGCGGATTGTTGCATCAATAACGGTATCACCCGCCTTGATTAACATCCCGCCAACAACAGAGTTATCAACGCTGCAATTCAGCTTAATTTTGCGTGCTAGACGTTTTTCTAATGACGAAGATAATGCAGTTTCCTGCGCACTTGTCATCTCGATTGCTGAAGTGATTTCCACTTCAATTTCATTCTCGTACTCTGCTTTAAGTTCTGCGAACATTTCAGCAACAGCCGGAAGTGCAATCAATCGTCCATTCTCGGCCAATACTTTTACAAAGTTTTGACCGTTTTCATTCAGTTGTTCACCACATACTTTGATAAATAAATCAGAAGTAGCATCTGGTGAGTGAGAGCCAGACAAAAAGGTAACAATGTCGGTATTTTTTGCAACTTCTGAAGCAAAAAATAACATGTCGTTCCAATTCGAAACTGCTTGGCTTTCTACAGCGAAATCAAATGCAGCTTTAGCGTAGGGACGAGCTACTGTAGTCAATTCAGACATATTGCTCTATTCCTCTGCTTAAAGTTCTGCAACTAGTTTATCTAGGATATCGCTATGGGCAGCAGCATCTATTTGACGCTCTAAGATCTTCTCTGCACCAGCAATGGCTAAAACAGAAACCTGTTGACGAAGATCTTCCTTCGCGCGATTGCGCTCAGCTTCAACTTCCGCTTGACCTTGAGCAATGATTTTCTCACGCTCTTCATGTCCACGGGTTGTTTCTTCATCAACGATTTGTGTCGCACGCTTTTTGGCTTGCTCAATAATATCAGCAGCTTGAGCTTTAGCGTCTTTCAACTGCTCAGTTACTTTATGTTGGGCAAGTTCTAAGTCTTTTTCTGCACGTTCACCGGCAGCAAGACCTTCTGCAATCTTATTCTGGCGTTCTTCAATCGCACCATTCAATACTGGCCATACGTATTTCATCGTAAACCAGACAAAGAATATAAATGCAATCGCTTCGCCTAACAGAGTGGCATTAAGATTCACAACCGCTCTCCTTAATTAATTTAATGTTCGGAATGGACGAATTAATTAAAGTGCGAACATCAAGTATAACGCAATCGCCACACCAATCATCGCGATAGCATCGATTAGACCCGCTACGATGAACATTTTTACTTGCAGCTGTGGAGCTAGTTCAGGTTGACGAGCAGCAGATTCTAAGAATTTGCCACCTAGTATACCGAAACCGATAGCTGTACCAAGTGCACCTAAGCCGATTAGTAAAGCAACAGCGATGTAAATAATTGGATCCATTTTTATCTCCAAATGGTTAGTTAAGTTAAAGTTAAAGTTAAAAGTAAAACTTGTTAGGACTTCCTGTCCTATAGATGGTGATTAGCCATCTATATAAAATCTTAAAAATTAGTGATCTTCGTGAGCTAACGATAAATATACAATAGTTAGCATCATGAAAATAAACGCTTGTAGCGGTATAACTAATAAGTGGAATGCAGCCCAGATAAAGTGAGCAGGCAATTGCCAAACACCAATCAGACCAGCAATTAGGATGAATATCAATTCACCTGCATATAAGTTACCGAATAAACGTAAAGCTAAAGACATTGGCTTAGCAAGCAAAGAAATAACTTCAATAATAAAGTTAAACCAGTACAACCAAGGTGTATTAAACGGGTGAGCATAAAGCTCTTTCATAAAGCCGCCAAAGCCTTTAATTTTAATCGAATAGAAAATCATTAGGACAAACACGCCCAGCGCTAATGCAGCTGTCATATTAAGGTCTGTAGTTGGTACAACCTTCATATATACGTCGTGTGGGTCATAGCCCATTAGACCGCCGATCCATTGCGCTAAAGAAGGCAAGAAATCAACTGGGATAAGATCCATTGTATTCATTAACAATACCCACATAAAGATGGTTAATGCTAATGGTGCGATAAGTGGGTTTTTGCCGTGGAAAGTATCTTTAACACTTTGACCAACAAATTCGACAATCATTTCAACAAAACATTGAAATTTCCCCGGTACGCCGACAGTTGCTTTTTTAGCGACACTGCGGAATGAAAGAATGAATACCAAGCCGAGAAGGATAGACCAAGCAAGTGTATCCACATGCCATGTCCAAAAGCCTTCACCCACTGACGCATTGGTCAGATGGTGCTTGATGTAACCCTGTGTAGTGAGTTCACCAGCCATTGTTAATTTCCCAAAAGTTTAAAGTTATTAAAAAAAAATCGATTGCATAAACTGGCTAACTTTCATAATCACAAACCCTGCTAATAACGCCGGAAATACAACCGGAAGGGTCTTGATGACTAAAATAAACAGCGCACCAGTTAACATTATCTTTACCGTTTCACCGCGATAAAATGAAGCCGCAACTTGTTGTAGTTGTCTTGCCCCACTAAAACGAAACGCATATATAGTAAATATAAAAGCAGGAAGTACATCTAACATAACGCCAATCATAAATGACTGGCCAGCTTGCACTTCCCAAATAATTCCTACGGTAATCGCTAACAACATCCCAATGCTAATTTGCAAAGCCAAAAACTTAAATGCTTTGACTCTATTTATCTGGGAAAGATGTTGTACCAAAAATCGATTACCCTAACTTGTCATACGCACCCTACTTGGTGCAAAAACTGACTCCACTGAACTAAAAAACGTCACAATTGCTAAATTGTGGTGCATCAAGAGTCAAAAACTCGCGAAATTATACGTTTAAATGGTTTATTTGCAAGTTTTGCCAACCTTATTGTGTCTTTATCCTTTAAGCTCTATTTCCGCGTTGCGTGCAGTGAATACCAATAATTTCGGCGAACAGGCAGATCGTTGATTTTGTTAACTAAACGCGACAAAAATGACACTTTTGTTGCAACTTACTAAAACTAAAGTTTGGCAGCTAAGTGTATTTAGTGAAATAAACATGGTGAATATTGATTATTAAATGATGTTTATTCAGTTACTTTGCGTATAAACAAACATATTTTCTTAGATCACTTAGAGTAAATAATCTAAATATGGTTATATCAGCGAATAAACTGGATCCGCTGATATTATCTCTAAATGTTAAACCGACTTATTTTAAGTGGTTCAAAATACCATCTAGTTCATCGAGTGAGGTATAGGAAATAACCATTTTTCCTTTGCCTTTTCGATTGTAAGATATCTCTACTTTGGCACCTAGTTTCTCAACTAACTGTTGTTCGAGTAGTTTTACGTCAGGATCTTTAACTTGTTCTGCTTTTGGCTTAGCTTCCTGCGATAAACTGTTTACCAGTTTTTCAGTTTCACGAACGGTTAGTTCTTTTGCGACAACTTTACGTGCAGCTAACACTTGCTCATCGCCACCTAAACCCAGCAACACTTTAGCGTGTCCAAACTCAAGATCACCATGTTCCATTAAGGTTTTTACATCGTCTTCGAGTTTATTTAAACGCAAATAGTTAGTGACCGATGTTCTTGATTTGCCCACAGCATCTGCTACTTCTTGGTGTGTTAATTCGAATTCATCTTGAAGGCGTTGCAAAGCAATCGCTTCTTCCATTGCATTTAAGTCTTCACGTTGAATATTTTCGATAAGCGCAATAGCAACGGCCGCTTCATCTGGAACATCTTTGACAATGACAGGTACCGAGTCTAATTGGGCGATTTGAGATGCACGCCATCGACGTTCACCGGCAATAATTTCATATTGATCATCGCCAACAGGTCGAACAATTATTGGTTGAATAATGCCTTGGGTTTTAATTGATGCGGCAAGTTCTTCTAAAGCATCAGGAGACATATCTTTACGAGGTTGATATTTACCAGGTTGCAATTTTTCAATCGGAAGTTTCGACACAGCCGCAATTTCGTCATTAGGCTGCGCTGTTGAATTTCCTGTTGGATCGGCTTTATTCGATTGGGTCGCTAATAGAGCGTCAAGACCTCTTCCTAATCCACGTTTACGAGCAGACATTATTTTTCCTTTACTACAAATTGACGTTTATGATGATGCAGCGGCTTTTACTGCTTTGTCCGACCGACGTAAAATTTCTCCAGCTAATGCCAAATAAGCTTTTGCACCAGAAGAAGACTTGTCGTAATACATGACAGGCGAGCCAAAACTTGGGGCTTCAGCCAATCGAACGTTTCTTGGAATAACTGTACGGTAAACTTTATCGCCAAAATGGTGTTTTAGTTGCTCTGAAACATCATTGGCCAAACGATTTCGCGGATCGTACATAGTCCGCAAAATACCTTCAATTTTTAATTCTGAATTTAACACACTCGCCAGCGAAGTTATTGTGTCCATTAATGCGGTTAACCCTTCAAGGGCATAATACTCACATTGCATCGGCACGATAACGGAATCTGCCGCAGCCATTGCATTAACAGTTAACATATTGAGTGACGGGGGGCAGTCGATAAAAATAAAGTCATAATTGTCTTTTATTTTTTCTAAGGCTTTTTTCAAACGCAATTCACGTCCATACATTTCCATCATTTTGACTTCAGCTGCGGTGACGTCGCCATTGCCGGCAATAAGGTGATAGCCGCCAGACGTTTCTGTCTGAACAACTTGTTCGAAAGGCGTATCTTCGACTAATAGATCATAGGCACTGAATTCAATTTCATATTTATCAATACCAGAGCCCATAGTTGCATTACCCTGGGGATCTAAGTCGACTAACAAAACTTTACGCTTTGTTGCTGCCATTGACGCAGCTAAATTGACCGCAGAAGTGGTTTTGCCCACTCCACCTTTTTGATTGGCTATCGCTATAATTTTTGCCACGTTATCTATGATCCATATTCTAATTTATTGCGACGTTTTCTATTGCGATTTAAGCAACACTAAGTGTCGTTCAGCATTTAAATTCGGCACCACTAACGGTGCAATTGAGTCAACTTTAACAAAATCAGGCAAAGCTTCAATTTCTTCTTGTGCAAGTTGACCTTTTAACGCAAAAAATCGGCCATTAGGTGCAACAAGATGACGACTCCAATTGACCATATCTGAAATCGATGCAAATGCTCGGCTTAATACGCCAGCAAACTCGCCTTCGAAATCTTCTACCCGACTTTGTACAGGAATAATATTTTTAAGTCCTAGGTCGAGTTTAACTTGAGTCATAAATCTCACTCGTTTACCAAGGGAATCGAGCAACGTGAATTCTAGATCCGGATTTATAATCGCTAGTGGGATCCCCGGTAACCCTGGTCCGGTACCTACATCAATAAATTTATTATTAATATTAGTAACAGAAAGTAAGTGAGGACTTACAACTAGACTGTCCATTATGTGTTTTATTAACATCTGTTCAGGTTCACGCACAGACGTTAAATTATAGGCTTTGTTCCATTTATGCAATAACTCAACATAGGCGACTAATTGATCTATCTGCAAGTCACTAATTTTCAGGTCTGTTTGTGCTATTAATTTGGTAAGTTTGTTTTTTAACATGGGTGTATGAGATACAAGAAATTAAAATTACCGCTTAAGTATAACTAGCTAAACCAACCATACCTAGCGATAATTTTTAAACTTTGGAATTAAGCAAATCGGCGCAAAATGCCTTGTTTTTTAAGATAGACAAGGATCATCGAAATAGCTGCTGGTGTAATACCTGAAATACGTGATGCTTGACCAACAGTATCTGGTCTTGCTGCTTCAAGCTTGGCAATAACTTCATTTGATAAACCGCTTATGATCTTGTAATTAAAATCACTAGGTATTGTCGCTTGTTCGTTTTTGTCTTTTTTGGCAATTTCTAACAATTGACGATCTATATAACCTTGGTATTTAATTTGAATTTCAACTTGCTCAGCGGCTTGTTCGTTATCGCAACCCGGGCCAATACCATCGATTGCCATTAGATCTGTGTAGCGAATTTCAGGACGACGGAGCAGTTCTTCTAAACTTGCTTCTCTGCTCAACGGACCTTTTAACAGTTTATTAACGTCGTCTATTGATGCATGATCTTTATGAACCCAATTGCTTTTTAAACGTTGTTGTTCGATTGCAATTTTGTCCATTTTTTCATTAAATAATTTCCAACGGTGATCACAAACTAAACCAAGTTCACGACCTTTTTCTGTAAGGCGAATATCGGCATTGTCTTCACGGAGTAATAAACGATACTCGGCTCTTGATGTAAACATACGGTAAGGTTCTTTTGTCCCTAACGTTGCTAAATCATCAATTAATACGCCCATGTAGGCTTGATCTCTTGTTGGTGACCAGGCTTCTTTATCTTGTGCTTTAAGTGCGGCGTTTAAGCCAGCAACTAAACCTTGGGCACCGGCTTCTTCATAACCGGTTGTGCCATTAATTTGTCCAGCAAAGAATAAACCTTTAACAAATTTTGTTTCCAAAGATTGATTTAAATCTCGAGGATCAAAATAGTCATATTCGATTGCATAGCCTGGCCGTGTGATATGAGCGTTTTCAAAACCGGCAATTGAATGAACTAATTCAAGTTGAACATCAAATGGCAAACTGGTGGAGATCCCATTTGGATAAACTTCATGGGTTGTTAAGCCTTCTGGTTCAACAAAAATTTGATGTTTGTCTTTATCTGCAAAACGAACCACTTTGTCTTCAATAGAAGGACAATAACGAGGACCAATTCCCTCAATTACGCCAGAATACATAGGTGATCGGTCTAATCCGCCACGAATAATTTCATGGGTTTTTTCGTTTGTGTAAGTAATAAAACAAGGGATCTGAGTTGGATGAGATCCTTTTTCACTGATGTATGAAAAATATGGTGTAGGAAGATCACCAGGTTGTTTTGCCATTACTGAAAAATCAATTGAGCGCGCATCGATTCTAGGTGGAGTACCTGTTTTTAAACGGTCTACACGAAATGGCATTTCACGAAGACGATCTGCCAATGCAATTGAAGGTGGATCGCCAGCTCGGCCACCAGAATGATTTTCTAATCCAATGTGGATCTTACCGCCTAAAAATGTTCCGACCGTTAGAACGACCGATTTTGCTTTAAACTTAAGGCCCATCTGGGTAACAACACCGACTACGGTTTCGTTTTCAATGATTAGATCATCACAAGATTGTTGGAAGATCTTTAAATTAGGCTGATTTTCTAGTGTGGTACGAATAAAGTTTCGATAAAGAATTCGATCGGCTTGAGCCCTTGTTGCTCGCACGGCTGGGCCTTTAGAACTATTTAATGTTCTAAATTGAATGCCACCAGCATCTGCTGCAAGTGCCATGATCCCGCCAAGAGCATCGATCTCTTTTACCAAATGGCCTTTGCCAATTCCGCCAATCGCAGGATTACAAGACATTTGGCCAAGTGTTTCAATGTTGTGAGTAAGCAATAGGGTTTGTTGCCCCATTCGTGCAGCAGCAAGGGCTGCTTCGGTGCCTGCGTGGCCACCGCCGATAACGATAACATCAAAATGTTCAGCAAAGATCATTAATACCTCAAATTCTTTAAATCGGGATCTTTTAAAAAGGGCGCATATTCTATCTTGCTTTTGCTGAGATTCAAATGGTTATTTTTTGGTCTGAAAGTGTCCAGTGATCTCATTTTCAGATCTCTTAATTATATTAAGATCTTTAAATAGATCTTTTATTATTACTACTATTAGCATTTGATTTTGTGTGCATAAGTGGTTTTTATTGTTATTTCATAGGATCTTAAAAGGATCCTAAACTGTGATCTAATGAGGATCTTATTCGGTATAACTTGGGTATAAACAGCCCTGTTATCCACAGGCACTGAAGTCGAAAAAGTTATATTCTGGATATCTCCAGTTAGATCATACGATCTTAACGATCTTATACACAACCTCTTCTAAGTATGAATGATACTGTGTGTATTATGTGTATATGTTGGGTACTTCATGTGATCGGGTTATTTAGTGAGGTGTTTTGGTGATCGATTGTGGGTAAAAATTATTTTTGTTTGATCAAAAAAAAAGATCCAATTTAGCGAATAAATTGAGATCTTTTTATGGATGATCGTATTTTGTGGAGTTTTTAACAGCTTAATTTAGTAAATCGAGTTTTGATTTTAGCCAAGGAATGATCAGATCTTCTGGTAATTCTTCGTCCATAGCGTCAACTGTGAAGGTTTCTGTGAGTTTATTTGCACCTAGTTTTAACAGTATTGATTCTATTTGATAGGCTGCTTTACAATAAGTGTCATAGCTACTATCACCTAGACCTATAACGATAAAACTGACATTAAATAAATCTGGTTTGGTGTTTTCTAACCAGGTTAAAAATGGTTTTAGATTATTTGGAATTTCACCAGCCCCATGGGTAGAGGTACAAAATATCCATAACTGTTTGGTGTCTGAACTGTCATATTCAGGCTCTAAAGTGACCTCTACGGGCAAATTATATTGTTCTAGTAGGGCACTTATATCATCCCCTACAAATTCAGCTGTACCGGTTTCTGTGCCTATTATTAGTTGTCGCATTGTGTTTCCTAGTTAAATATTTTTTCAATTTCTACTGGCGGCATTGGTTTATAGAAATAATATCCTTGGATTTGATCACATGAAAATTGTTTAAGTATTTCGACTTGCTGCACATGCTCTACACCTTCGACAATAGATTTCATACCAAGAGAATTTGCTATGGAAAGAATGTGGCTCATTAATTTTTGTCGTTTATTTTCTGTATGCAAATCATCAACAAAGACTTTGTCTACTTTTAGTATATCTACTGGAAATTCAATTAGATAACCCAAGGAGCTGTATCCTGTACCAAAGTCATCAAGCGCGATTTTTATTCCCATCGACTTTAAAATAGAGACTATTTTCTTAACTGCATTTGCATCATCCACCATGGCACTTTCTGTCATTTCGAGTTTTAAGTATTTTGAGGGGATGTTGTATTTTCTTAATGCGCTGTCTACTTCTTTTATTAGTGAAGGATTAACCCAATGTTTAGCTGATATATTAACGCCGACAGAAAACTCTTTGTCAGGCCCATATTTTGTAATCCATTTGGAAATTTGATTACACGTTTCATCAATTACGAACGAATCTATATCAAAAATTAGTCCTGTTTCTTCAGCCAATGGAATAAATTTGAAAGGTGTAATGAAGCTCCCATCGGGTTGGATCCAGCGGATCAGTGCTTCAAAAGTCTCTATTTCACTGGTAATCGTATTTACAATTGGTTGATAATATAAACACAATTCTCTGTTTCTTATCGCCTCTTTTAATTTGGGTTCTAGATGAAATTTATTTAAATTAGATTGATGAAGTTCTGGGTCATAAAACGCAATACCAATGTCGTTGTCAAGAGCCGTTTGTGAAGCAAATGCGGCGTTAGCGATTAGTGACTTAGGTTTTTTCTCACGTCCTTTGGTCATGCTAATACCAATGCCAAGGTTTCCTTTAAAGGTTTCCTTTTCTAGCGTAATTGCCTGATTTAAGGGACTGTATAATTTGTCTAGAGTTTCTATGTTTTCAACCAAATAAGCTAAATTTTTTGCTGTACTGCTAATCGCAATTACATCATCAGCTAATCGGCCAATAGTGATTTCAGGGTCTTTGCAGGTTTTAGCAACTCGAACCCCTTGGTGCTGGATATATTCCCTCGCTAAATCTGGACCTAGCGTTTGACTAATAAAATTGAATAATGAAAAACGGATATAGACGACAACAAACGTTGTATCTAGGTTATTGCTCATTTCATTGTCTAAGGTGCCAGAGAACAATTCGAGTTTGGCAAAATCCGTATCTTTATCGAAGTCTTTATAATAGTTAGTTTCAATATTTACGAGCCGTCTTTTTCTAACTGCAGCCTTGAGCCTAGCGTTTAATAGTATTGGGTTGAATGGTTTTGGCAAAAAATCATCTGCGCCCATCTCAATCCCTTTTATGACATTTTGTATATCGTCTAATGCAGAGATCATTATGACCGAAATATTTGCCGTTTTAGGAGTTGATTTAATTTTTTCAAGGACTTCAAAGCCATCCATGCCTGGCATCATGACGTCTAACAGAACAATATCAAAAAGCTCGCTTTCCAATAAGTCCAACGCAACAAAGCCGTCTTCAGCTTCGACAATATGTTTGTAATTAAGACGCGTTAATCTGCGCTTTAATGTATATCGATTATTTTCATTATCATCTACTACTAATATTTTAGTCTCTGGTGTCATTGTTCGTCCTTAGCGGTAGGTCTTTGCATTAATAAACATAGCTCTAATTATCTGCCTTTGGTCTCGTTAACTTAAATACTCTGAAAATATTAGACCTATGTTACTTTTATTAATGGGCTTTAATAAACAGTGCCTGACGCCTAGATTTAGATAAGTTTGTTTGTCTAGCTCTTCGCAGATTACAACAATTGGCACGTTATTCAATGTTTCATCTTTACTTAATGTTTGTATTATATTCATAGCTAGTTGCTTGTTAATTAAAGAATTGATGATAAACACACTTGGCTGTTTGGCAGACCTAAATTCAGCTATGTCGGTTTGAATTGCATAGGGCACGAGTTCGTTTGAATCACTTTGAAGGTGATACTTCAATAACTCTATCATGTGTTGGTCGTCGTCAATTATCAGCAATAAATTGGTATCTGTTTGAGTTGAGTCGTCTTGGCTTTCGGTTTCTTCTAAGTTATCTAACGTATTATTTGTGTTCTCAACAGTTAGTGGCATAGCAACTGGAATAGTGACATAAAAGTTTGTGCCGATATCAATTTCACTTTTGACTGTAATATTGCCACCCATTAAATTGGCTAGTTTTTGACTGATCGATAAACCAAGTCCAGTGCCTTCGTAGCGGCGGGTGGCTGATGAGTCTACCTGTTGAAAATCATTAAACAGTTTTGACAATTGGTTTTTGTCCATCCCAATTCCATTGTCACAGATGGCAAATTGAATATGAGCAATGCTGTCGATATCCAGTTTGTTCAACGTCATTCGAATAGTACCGTTCTCGGTAAATTTACAGGCGTTGCTAATTAGGTTTAACAAGACCTGTCTAAGTTTAGTTACGTCAGTAAACAAATCGCCAATATTGGGTTCTATTTCAACAATTAATGTGTTGTCTTGTTTTAGTGCAAGTGCTTCACAGGAGCGTTTTACGTCATTTATAAAGTAGCCAATATCAAATACTTCAGGGTGCAATTCCATTTTACCCGCTTCAATTTTTGATAAGTCTAGAATATCGTTTATCAGAGCGAGTAAATGTTTACTGGAGCGCAATACTCGATCTAACGGTTCAATATAATTTTCATCATTAGTCTCATTAGCGTCTTCTGACATCATTTCTGTTATGCCAATAATTGCATTGAGTGGTGTACGTAGCTCGTGGCTCATTTTAGCGAGGAAATCAGACTTTATTTGATTCGCTTGTATGGCTAATTTTTTAGCCTCTTCAGCTTCGTCACGGGCGTTTTCAGCGTCAATTTTTGCCTGGATAATTTTAACTTCAGATTCAGACAAATTATTTTCAATTCTTCCTAAAAAGTACCAAAACGAGATGAATATAAAGCTCATGATGACACCAAAAGAAATTGACGTGACTGTTAGTGAAACTTGGTAACTTCGTGTATCTGCACTTATATCTTTGAGCAACAGTACGCGCCCTAAGTAGTTTCCGTCGATATCATTAACTGGGAACAAAGCGAGATTAAATATTTTGTCGCCAAATCCAACTTGGTCTCGCATATATTTTAAATCCGGAGCATCGGTGGTCATAACGTCATCGAGCACATCGGCCAGCATTGGAAGATTGATATTGCCTTGAATCGGGGACATTAATACTAAATTCGTAAAATTATCCCAATGATTGATGATACCGAGTTGATTGTAGTGACGACTTACTGCGTTTTTAGATATTTTAGCTTTGTCGGCAAAAAGGTATAAATTGGCTTTATTTAGTGCAGAGACGTCTTGCACCGTATCAATTAGTGGCTTTGTAACTTGTACATAGCCAATTTTTGTATTGTTGTAAAAAATGCCGACAATGGCATAAATGTTTAATTTGCCATCGAGATTTAAATTAATGCCGGTCGCTGAATCGGTTTCAGCGTAAAGTGTATCGTGATGCGGCGCCTGGTTATAGTAAGTGCTGCCAACGCCAAAATTAGCTAAAAGATCTCCGTTTACGGAATATATTTGAATTTGTTCAATTAGCGCCTGGCTTGAATAGTTACGATGAAAAACCTTTATAGTATCTTGTAGCGCTTCTTCGTTATTTGATTGAATCGCTGAAATTATTGGATTTCGAGAGGCTAATAATGTTGCAGAGCTGAGTAATTGATATCTTAAATCTTCACCCACTTGATATAGTTGGTCGTCTACCTGCTCAACTAATTCGGCCAAATCTTGTTGCCTTTCTTTAGTAGACCAACTGCTTAAAATAAATGTAAATATTAACCATAATGCACTAAAAGCGATAGCAAGAGCGATAAGTACCGGAAATCGCAATTTACCGCTGGCAATAATTTTGTCACCCAAATTTAAATGCATCAATTCTGATCCTTGTTGTCAATTTGGTTTGTAATTAGCTGTTGTTGATCTAATTTTGACAACCAGGTTTTTTTTATCAGAACACGATCTTTATACACGCTGATGGTTTTATCTAGGCCTATGTCATAACGTTTTAAATAGGAAAATGAGTTAACAACGGTGGTTTTACTTATATTTGAATTTGGATCTTTTACCCAGCCAACCACCTGATCTATAAGCTGAAATGGCAAGGTGATGATCTCTATAAAGGAATCAGTATGAACTTTGTTGACACTCTGAAACATCGAGTCGATGGCAATTTTAGCTAATAGATAGCCTTTTAAAGCTTGGTGAGAATAGGGCGCTTGTGGGCTGTAAGCTTTCATGTCTCGTATAAATTCTTCAATTAAAGGCAGGTTTCTGCGATGTAGCGGCACAGAACTTACAAATAATAGGTTGTGACTATTGGTGTCACTGTATTTTTCCACCAAAAGCTTTTGCAATAGTGTTTTTTCCACAACTGGTAATATAAGCATTTGGCACTGGTTTTGTTGTTTGGTTAATTCAGCGAGGATATTCGCTGTGGTGTTAACGTTATTTGCAAAAACAATAGTGCAATTTTTTTGTGTTTTTGGGGCACGAATGCGTTGATTAGTTAGCTTTCTTACTGATTTGAGCGAAATAGAACGAATCGCATCTTCTATGGCATTGAAGTCATAATCATTGTCTGCTGAGACATAAATCGTGTCGCTGTTTTTTAATGTTTTGTTAAGAGAACGAAACATTTCAGAGTAGGGTTGCGATAAAAAACCAATGTATCTGTGATCTTTGATGTTAAGGGGTTGTTGGTGATGGTTCGCAGATAACAATAAGGTTTTATTATTGCCAGCCAGTCTAGCTAGATCAGCAACGTTTTCACTAATATCTGTAGTTAAAAGGGCCAACACATTTTTAGATGTTATTAACCTTTTAGCATTGGAAAGTGCTCGGTTCGTTTGGCCAATATCATCCATTGCTAGCAGTTTTATCTGATATTTATTGAAACGCTTCGATTGATTTTCGGCATGTATAAAGGCTTCAATTCCATTTTTGAAGTCGATACTAGATTGGGCATTTGGCCCGGACATGTTTAGAGTAATACCGATAGGTAATGTTTTTGCAAACACATTGGTTGAAATGAGGTTATTTGCCAATAGAGCAATAAGGCTCATAAAGAACATGTTTATGCATTTAGATCGAGTGATTAGCGCCATTCCTGCTTTTTAACGTCCTGAATCCATTGATGAGTCTAATACTAGTTTAAATATAGAATATTCCTAGTAATGAATTAATACCATTACATATAGTCTCTGTTATCTCTAGCTTTAACTACTTCCCTGTAATTATTCAAGTTTAATGCTATTTACCAATACAGAACGAACTGAATATTCGACCAAGTAAATCGTCTGAACTAAATTCACCCGTAATCTCATTTAGATGCTGTTGTGTCAGTCTGAGTTCTTCCGCGAGAATTTCGCCAGCAATGTACGAATCGAGTTGTTCTTTCCCCGTTAATAAATGGGATTCTGCTCTGTCTAAAGCGTCTAAATGACGACGCCTTGCCATAAATGTACCTTCCGTCGTACCATTAAATCCCATCGCTTTTTTAAGGTGAGTTTTTAACGCTTCAATTCCTTTTTGTTCGCGGGCTGAAATTGAGATGATAGGTAATGTTCCATCAATGGTAATTTCTCGCTGATCAGCGGCAAGCAAGTCGACTTTATTGCGAACAATAGTCACTGGCATAGATTCAGGAAGTTTGGCCATAAATTCTGGCCAAATATCTTCTGGCGTTACACTGTGATTTTCCGTTGCATCTACCATCAACAGTACTTTATCGGCTTGTTCAATTTCTTGCCAAGCGCGTTCGATACCGATTTGTTCAACTTTATCAGGAGACTCTCTAAGACCTGCCGTATCGATTATGTGCAATGGCATGCCATCGATATGAATATGTTCTTTTAAAACGTCTCTGGTTGTTCCAGCGATGTCTGTAACGATTGCAGAGTCTTTGCCTGACAAGGCATTTAACAGGGAAGACTTACCTGCGTTTGGTTTACCTGCAATAACAACTTTCATGCCTTCGCGCATTATAGCGCCCTGTTTGGCTTCGTTTTTTACCACAGCAAGTTCGGCTATTATTTTATCAAGATCGCCTGCAACTTTTCCGTCTGACAAAAAATCGATTTCTTCTTCCGGGAAATCTATCGCAGCTTCAACATATATGCGCAGATGGATTGTCTGTTCAACAAGGTCATGTATTTTTTTAGAGAACTCACCTTGGAGCGATTGCAAAGCAGATTTTGCGGCTTGTTCTGAGGTACTTTCTATAAGATCTGCAATGGCTTCTGCTTGGGTTAAATCAATCTTGTCATTTAAAAAAGCGCGTTCTGAAAACTCACCCGCTCTTGCCAGTCTAACGTTGTCTATTTGGCAAATTTGCTGGAGTAACATATCAAGAATGATTGGGCCGCCGTGTCCTTGGAGTTCAAGTACGTCTTCACCGGTAAATGAATTAGGGCCTTCGAAAAAAAGTGCAATACCTTGGTCAAGAATATCGCCACTTAGCGCTTTAAACGGCAAATAGTCCGCGTAGCGTGGCTTTGGACATTTTCCTAAAATGGCAAGAGCGACGTCTTTTACCAACGGCCCAGAAATACGAATAATACCGACACCACCTTTGCCTGGTGCGGTTGCTTGTGCGGCGATAGTTTCAGTCGTATTTATTGTCATAATATCTCTCATTTTGTACAAAGTGCGCTCATTAAAAAAGCGACTCGAGAGTCGCCTTTTAATTTTAAACCAATTTACATTAAGTTGTTATGGTTAGTCTTTTTTTGCTGCGGCTTTTTTATCAATCCCGCGATAAATCAATAACATTTGAATGATAGAGATTACGTTTGAAACAAACCAATAAAGTACGAGTCCCGCTGGGAACCAAAGGAAAAATACTGAGAAGATAACAGGCATCCACATCATCATTTTTTGTTGCATTGGATCTGCAGCTGGCGTTGGACTAAGTTTTTGCATCAAGAACATCGACGCACCAAATAAAATTGGCAAGATGTAATATGGGTCTTGTGCAGATAGGTCTGATATCCATAAACCAAATGGTGCATGGCGTAGTTCAACACTTTCTAAGAATACCCAGTATAACGCCAAGAAAATCGGCATTTGCAGTAACAGAGGTAAACAACCGCCCATCGGGTTAACTTTTTCTTTACGATAAAGTTCCATTGTGGCTTGGCCGTATTTTTGACGGTCGTCGCCAAAACGTTTTTTCAACTCTTCCATCTTAGGCTGTAGTGCACGCATTTTTGCCATAGACTCATATTGTTTTTTGGTCAGCGGGAACAATGCTGTTTTCACTAAGATAGTGATAATTATGATTGCGATACCCCAGTTACCAACAACACCAAATATCCAAACTAAGGCCGAGAACAACATTTGGCTGATAAACCACAAAAATCCGTAGTCGACTGTTAAGTCTAACGTATCGTGAATAGCTTGAAGTTCAGCTTGATTTTTTGGGCCTGCAAATAGAGTCGCTGTAGTTGTTACAGTGTCACCAGCATTAACGATTTGAGCTGGTGATTTAACCCCAATGATCGCAGCTTGCTGATTACCTAAAATGCGAGTGTAGATAACATTTTGTTCAGTTTGTAACGGAACCCAAGCACTTACAAAGTAATGCTCAATCATGCCAATCCAACCGCCTGGTGTTGCCTTATTCAGTGGGCTATCTGCCATATCGTCAAAATCGTATTTTTCATACGCTTCATCAATGGTTGAGTAAACCCCGCCACGATATGTTGGCATCATCATGCTACTTTCAGTTGTTACAATTTCTTGTTTTAACTGGTAAAAAGGCTGAATTTCTAGAGAGTTATTAGACTGGTTTTGTACTTCAAATTTCACTTCAATTGAGTGTTTACCACGTTCGAAGTAAAAAGTTTTAGTAACTACTAAACCATTATCCATAGTGTAAGTAAGTGGGACGGTTAACGAATTATTCGTCATTGTCCATTCAGTTTGCGCAACGTCATAGACTGGACGGCCTGTACTTTGTGCGTCTGGCCCATGGCGACCTACTAAACCTGACTGGGCAATATATTGCGGAGCCTGGTGTAATAAATGATATTTTTCTTCAGACAGATGCGTTAAGTCATATTCGAGTAAAGTGGCTGACACTAGGTCACCGCCTTTTGTGTCGATTAGAACTTCGAGTGTGTCTGTAACAACCTTAACCACGGTATTGCTGGTTTTAGGCATAACAGCAGGAAATGCAGAATCTGATGACGGTAATTCGTCAACGGCGTTTGCAGTGTCACCTGTTGCGACTGGTTGGTCACCGGCTAAAATTGGCTGCGCAGTTTCAACAACTGCTTGCTCCGGTGTGTTGTAGTCGACTTGCCATTGTTGGTATAGCAAGAAACTGACTAACAATAATCCAATAGTTAAAAACGAACGTTGCGATTCCATAACGCTAATTACTCTTTATCTTTGTTTGATTTTGATGAATTTGGTACTGGATCAAATCCACCTTCAGTTAAGGGTTGGCATTTTAGAATACGTTTGATACTTAACCAAGTACCTTTTGATGCCCCGTGGATTTCGATTGCTTCTAATGCATAATTTGAACATGACGGATAGAACCGGCATTTGGCTCCAAACCAAGGGCTGATGGCGGTTTGATAGAATCGGATCAACGCTTTAAGGATTGTTCGCATCGTAAGCTAATTTTTTTCCATAGTTTATTCAATTGTTTTTGCAAATATGCATTATCTGCGTCGCCAATGTTATCACGGGCAAGCACAACTATGTCTATATTGGGCAAATTATCTTGATTTAAACGGAAACTTTCACGAATGTTACGTTTGATTCTATTACGGCCAACGGCTGTTTTTTCTTTTTTCTTTGCTATGGTCAGGCCTAATCTTGGGTGATCAAGGTCATTATATTTAGCAAGCAATGTGAAATGGTCTGACACCGCTTTTACAGGTCGGTCAAAAACTGGGGAAAAATGCGAGGGAGTTAACAGACGTAACTCCCTTGGAAAAGTATTACTTTTCACTGTTATGCAGAAAGACTAGAGCGTCCCTTTGCACGACGACGAGCTAATACAGCTCGGCCGTTTTTAGTAGCCATGCGAGCACGGAAACCGTGTGTACGCTTGCGTTTTAAAACGGTAGGTTGAAATGTACGTTTCATAGTTAAAATCCATCCGATCGGTTAATGTTACTATCACTTTTCTAACTAACAAAACACGTTAATTAGAACCTTCGAACCCGCAGGTCGCGACCCCTGCAGGGCCCCAAAAAAGGACGCCGAATAATATAGATTGATCCTTTATTAGTCAACAAGATCCTGATAAAAAATAAGTTATTTACAGGTTATTAACAATTAACACTGGTTTAGGTGTTATTTTGTTGATAACTTTGTCGTTAAGAGCACTATGTTTGAGTATAGCAAAAGCATTTAGAACGCCTAGAAAATATCGTTTTTGAGGTGTAAAAACGGTTTATGTAAGCGCTGTTCTTTTATTGCCTTTTTTTATTAATATTATTGTCATTCTTGGTTGAGTTTGTGGATAAATATAAGGCATAATGTATGGTGATTCGAAACAAAAATAATTATAACCGTACATCAATTTAGGATTATCCGTGTATCAGTCTCTTTGGCAGAGCTGCCTGCAAATTTTAGAACAAGAATTATCGCAGCAGCAGTTTAATATGTGGATTCGTCCGTTGCAGATACAAAGCTCCGAACAACTCATAACTTTATATGCACCAAACCGATTTGTATTGGATTGGGTGCGTGATAAATATATGAATCGTATAACTGAGTTGTTATCGCAATTTAGTGACGGTCATAGCACACCGAGTTTAAATTTTGATGTGGGATCAAATGCCGCAGTAATAGCGCCTCAAGTTTCTCATGCGGCTGCGACAAGCAATGTTTCTCATGCGCCTCATCATTCAACGCAGCAACAGCACCATAACAACCAACAACAAGCGCGACCGTCTGAGTCAAATATCAGAGCCAGTTATAAATCAAATATAAATGATAACTATACGTTTGATAGTTTTGTTGAGGGTAATAGTAACCAATTGGCTCGCGCAGCAGCGATGCAAGTTGCAGATAACCCAGGTGAAGCATATAACCCATTGTTTCTCTATGGCGGCACCGGTTTAGGTAAAACCCACTTATTGCATGCTGTCGGTAATGGCATCATGGCAAATAAGAAAGATGCTAAAGTTGTCTATATGCATTCAGAACGTTTCGTTCAAGACATGGTTAAAGCGTTACAAAACAATGCGATAGAAGAGTTTAAACGGTACTATCGAAGTCTAGATGCATTGTTGATCGATGACATACAATTTTTTGCTAAGAAAGACCGTTCCCAGGAAGAGTTTTTTCATACGTTTAATGCGTTACTTGAAGGGAACAAGCAGATCATATTGACGTCGGACCGCTACCCTAAAGAAATTGACGGTGTTGAAGACAGACTTAAAAGTCGTTTTGGTTGGGGTTTGAATGTTCCAATTGAACCGCCAGAGTTAGAAACTCGAGTGGCTATTTTGATGAAGAAAGCCCATCAAAGTAAGGTTAAATTGCCAGAAGAGGTTGCGTTTTTCATTGCTAAACGCCTTCGTTCTAATGTTCGTGAATTAGAAGGTGCGTTAAATCGCGTAATTGCGAACGCTAATTTTACAGGTAGACCAATCACCATTGATTTTGTCAAAGACGCGCTTCGCGATTTATTGGCATTACAGGACAAATTAGTCACAATAGATAACATTCAAAAAACAGTGGCCGAGTATTTTAAAATTCGGGTTGCTGATATATTGTCAAAACGCCGTAGTCGCTCTGTAGCAAGACCAAGACAGATAGCTATGTCGTTGGCTAAAGAATTGACCAATCACAGCTTACCTGAGATTGGAGACGCGTTTGGCGGACGAGATCATACAACAGTCCTCCATGCTTGTAGAAAAATCAAAGAATTAAAAGAAGAAAGTCACGAGATAAAAGAAGACGTTCAAAATTTAGTTAGAATTTTGTCTTCTTAGTGGGAATAAACTAATGCATATAATAATAAGTAAAGATTCATTATTAAAACCATTGACCTTGGTCTCGGGGGCGATTGAACGAAAACATACGTTACCGATCTTATCGAACGTATTAATCGAAACGTCGTTAGACTCGGTTAAGTTCACTGGTACTGATATGGAAGTTGAATTAGTCGCATCGACTGTACCAGACAATGTTATTCAAGCTGGGGCGATAACAGTTCCAGCTAAAAAGTTATTTGATATTTGTCGTTCATTACCAGACAACTCAGAAATCGAGTTTAAAGTTGAAGGGCACTCAGTCATCGTTAAGGCAGGTAAAAGTCGTTTTAGTCTATCGAGTTTGCCAGCGAGTGATTACCCAAATTTGGAAGAATGGGATAGTTCTGATGTTATTCAGATGACTCGTCATACCTTACGTGCACTAATCGAAAGCACCCATTTTTCAATGGCGAACCAAGACGTTCGTTATTATCTCAATGGTATGAGTTTTGAATTTGAACCTTCGTTAATTCGAACGGTATCGACCGATGGCCACCGTTTAGCTTTAGCACAACAAAGTGTTGAAGGCGGTGTACAAGAGCAGCGACAAGTGATTGTGCCTCGTAAAGCGGTACTTGAAATTATGCGTTTGTTAGAAGATGACGACGCCTCAATTCAGTTTGAAATTGGCACAAACCATATTCGGATCGTAGAAGAAGGTTTTATCTTCACGACCAAACTTGTTGATGGTCGTTTTCCGGATTACCGACGTGTGTTACCACAAGGTGGTGATAAGTCGATAATTGCCGACAAGCAGATGTTAAAAGATGTGTTCCAGCGCGTATCAATTTTGTCTAACGAGAAGTTTAGAGGCGTTAGATTAAACTTGGCTTCAGGTGAATTGTTAGTGTCTGCTAACAACCCAGAGCAAGAACAGGCTGAAGAGTTGGCTTTGGTTGACTACACTGGAGACAGTTTAGAGATTGGTTTTAACGTCTCTTATATTATTGATGTGTTAAATAATATCAAAACAGACACAGTAAAAATTATGTTAGCGGATTCAAATAGTAGTGCGTTAATTGAAGGGTTAGATGACGCATCGAGTTTGTTTGTCGTTATGCCGATGAAACTATAGAATTCTTATGCTGGTAAAATCCGTAATTATTTCTAATTTTCGAAATATCGAATCTGCAAACTTAATTACGGATAAAACAGTTAACGTGTTTTATGGCAAAAATGGTGGCGGTAAAACCAGTGTATTAGAAGCGCTGTTTTATTTGGGGCGGGCCAAATCATTTCGCACTTCTAAACGTAAAACGTTAGTCAATAATGACAGTGAGCGTTTTGCTGTTAGTGCAGGCCTTGTTCAACATGGAAATGAACATCGCTTGGGGATTGGGTTAGAACTAGCAGGTGAGTCGTTAATAAAATTGGATGGTGAAGTTGTTTCTCGTTTGTCTGAAGCATCTTCTTTATTTCCGACTCAAGTGATCACACCAGAAAGCTTTGACGTTTTTTTTAGCTCCCCTAAAGCACGGCGTAGTTTTATTGATTTTGGTTTGTTCCACGTGGAACACGAATACCAAGCAAAATGGTCTGAGTATGCGAGAGTCCATAAGCAGACAAACGCGTTACTAAGAAAACCAAATGTTAATAAAACGGAGTTACTTTATTGGTATAAGTGCCTTATCGATTCTGCAGAGATAATCGAAAGTTTTAGAAAATCATTTTTCGACAAATACTTTTCTAAAGCTATTGAAAAACTGGTAAATGAATTACCTGACAGTGAAACAGCAATACTGATTAGAAATGTCGAACTTAAATATAAACCAAAGACATTCAGTAAGTCGGAAGAAAATTTTGAACAACTCATTTATGACCAAATCGAAAAAGATTTACGTTATAAACAGGTTGGGTTCGGACCAAATAGGGCGGATATCGTTTTTGTTAAAGATGGCGACGATGTCAGTAATCAGCTTTCTCGTGGTCAGGCAAAAATGTTGTTTTATCTTTTAGAGATAGCGATGGTAAAAATCATTCGTGATGTTACCAAAAAGAATATGTTGTTATTGGTAGATGATCTTCCATCGGAAGTGGATGAATTTACACGTAGCACCATGCTTCAAATGTTATTACATTCAGAAGCACAAATATTTGTAACAGGGATAGAAAATAAAATTGCAATGGAATTTAAAAATTACACAGAATCGGTCAACGTGTTCCACGTGGAACAAGGTACCGTTACACCCAAAAGTATGGAGCAGTTATGTCCGTAGAAAATGATTACGACTCGGCTAGTATCAAAGTTTTAAAAGGCTTAGACGCAGTAAGAAAACGTCCTGGCATGTACATCGGTGATACTGATGATGGTTCAGGTCTACACCACATGGTTTTCGAGATTTTAGATAACTCTATCGACGAAGCCTTAGCAGGACACTGTAGTGACATTAATGTGAAAATTCACCTTGATGGTTCAATTTCAGTTAAAGACAACGGCCGTGGTATCCCAGTCGAAATTCACCCAGAGGAAGGTGTTTCTGCTGCTGAAGTTATCATGACAGTACTTCACGCCGGTGGTAAGTTTGGTGGCGATGATTCAGGTTATAAAGTATCTGGTGGTCTTCATGGTGTTGGTGTTTCAGTTGTAAATGCACTGAGCGACAAGCTTATACTTACAATTCGACGAAATGGTAAGTTATACGAACAAGAGTATAGCTTAGGTGTTCCGGTTGCCCCACTTGCAGAAATAGGCGAGTCTACTGAAAATGGTACTGAGGTTCGTTTCTGGCCAAGTCCAAAAACGTTCTCTGACGTGACTTATCACTTTGATATTCTTGTCAAACGTATTCGTGAACTGTCGTTCCTGAATTCAGGTGTATCCATTCGTATTACCGATGAACGTGAAGAAGACAAAAGTGAACATTTCTTCTTCGAAGGTGGTATCAAAGCATTTGTTGAGTATTTAAATACCAATAAAACTTCGGTCAATGATGACGTGTTCTTTTTCTCTTTAGAAAAAGATGACGGTATTATTGTTGAAGTTGCTATGCAGTGGAATGATTCGTTCCAGGAACACATCTTATGCTTTACTAACAACATCCCTCAACGTGATGGTGGTACGCATTTAAGTGGCTTTAGAGCGGCATTAACGCGTACTCTTAATACCTACATGGGTGCTGAAGGTTTAAATAAACCACGTGGCAAAGGCAAAAATTCAATCGAAGTTTCTGCTTCTGGTGATGATGCACGTGAGGGTTTAACTGCGGTTATCTCTGTAAAAGTTCCTGATCCAAAATTCTCTTCTCAAACGAAAGACAAATTGGTGTCATCTGAAGTTAAATCTGCAGTTGAACAAGCAATGGGTGAGAAGTTACAAGAATACCTATTAGAAAACCCAAGCATAGCTAAAAACATCATTATGAAAATTATTGATGCGGCCAGAGCTCGTGAAGCTGCTCGTAAAGCACGTGAAATGACTCGTCGTAAAAGCGCTTTGGACATCGCAGGTCTTCCGGGGAAATTGGCCGATTGCCAAGAAAAAGATCCTGGTAAATCTGAACTATATATAGTGGAAGGAGACTCTGCTGGCGGATCAGCTAAGCAGGGGCGTAATCGTAAAAACCAAGCTATATTGCCACTTAAAGGTAAAATCTTAAACGTTGAAAAAGCCCGTTTTGACAAAATGATTTCTTCTCAAGAAGTTGGAACGCTTATTACTGCATTAGGTTGTGGTATCGGTCGAGATGAATACGACCCAGAGAAATTGCGTTACCACAACATCATCATCATGACCGATGCCGACGTTGACGGATCGCACATTCGTACTTTGTTACTGACATTTTTCTATCGTCAGATGCCAGAACTCGTAGAACGTGGATACATCTATATTGCTCAACCACCACTTTATAAAGTGAAAAAAGGTAAGCAAGAACGTTATATCAAAGATGACGAAGTCTTAATTGAGTACCTAACTACATTAGCAATTGATAACAGTACGCTACATGTAAATGAAGATGCACCTTCGATCAGTGGTACAGAATTGCAAAAAATTATTACGCAATTCCATACAGCTGAATCGAGTGTTTCTAAATTGAAACTGAAAATCAATCCAAGAATACTTTCTGGTTTGATGTATCAACATGAAATTACTCGTGAACAGTTGGCAGTAGAAACTGAAGTAACCAATTGGACTGAATCGTTTGTTAAATACCTAAATGATAACGAATCTGAAGGTGTTCACTACACTGCTATGGCAACGCGTGACGAAGAAAGAAACTTGTTCCTTCCTCAAATTCGCGTACGTCAACATGGTGTAGACCGTGATTATGTGTTTACTCGTGATTTCTTAGAATCAAAAGAACTTCGCAGCTTATTTACCATTTCAGACCTTAATCTGAATATGTTAGAAGCTGGAGCTTATGTTCGTCGTGGTGAAAAACGTTTCCCAATCACAAATATCGCGACTGCGGTTGAATGGTTAATGAAAGAATCAAAACGTGGCCTATACATACAACGTTATAAAGGATTGGGTGAAATGAACCCAAGCCAATTGTGGGAAACTACAATGGATCCTGAAGCGCGTCGTATGTTGCAAGTTACAATTGAAGACGCTATTGGTTGTGACCAATTGTTCACTACATTAATGGGTGATCACGTAGAACCTAGACGTAACTTCATTGAACAAAATGCACTGAAGGTTGCTAACTTAGACGTCTAATGAGACGTCAAGTTAACTATTATTTAAAAGCGCAAAATGGAATTGCGCTTTTCTTGTCTTAGACAAACTAAAAACTTGCGATAAATGGACGGTCAAGTTGACGAAAAAAGTTATGAGCAGCAAATACGATATAAATACATTCCAAGGTTTAATACTTGCACTACAAGATTATTGGGCCAAACAAGGGTGCGTCATCATTCAACCACTTGATATGCAAGTGGGTGCAGGAACGTTTCACCCTATGACCTTTCTTCGTTCATTAGGCCCAGAGCCTATGAGCAGTGCCTATGTGCAACCATGTCGTCGACCTACCGACGGTCGATATGGTGAAAACCCGAATCGTCTACAGCACTACTATCAATTTCAAGTTATGTTGAAGCCATCGCCAAAAAATATCCAAGAACTGTATTTAGGTTCGTTGGAAGAATTAGGCCTAGATACTTTGGTACATGATATTCGGTTTGTAGAAGATAACTGGGAATCGCCGACATTAGGCGCCTGGGGTTTGGGTTGGGAAGTGTGGCTTAACGGTATGGAAGTTACTCAGTTTACGTATTTCCAGCAAGTAGGCGGCATAGAATGTTCACCAGTTACCGGTGAAATCACTTATGGCCTAGAGCGTTTAGCGATGTACTTACAAGGTGTCGACAGCATTTATGATCTTGTTTGGACTGACGGACCTCTTGGTAAGGTAACGTATGGCGATGTATTCCATCAAAATGAAGTAGAGCAGTCTACCTACAATTTTGAACACGCTAACGTTGATACCTTATTTCATGAATTTGACCAAGCCGAAAAAGAAAGCGCTAAGCTAATTGAAGCTGGTTTACCACTACCTGCTTACGAACAGGTTATGAAAGCTTCCCATGCATTTAATATGTTAGACGCACGACACGCGATTTCAGTAACAGAAAGACAACGTTACATTTTACGTGTACGAACGTTAGCAAAAGCATGTGCTCAAGCCTATTATGATGCGCGCGAAGCACTCGGATTTCCTCTTTGCAATAACACTAATCCGGTAGCCAAATAAAGGTATTTAACGACAATGATAAAAGATAACTTATTAATCGAATTAGGTACGGAAGAGCTACCGCCTAAAGTACTAAAGAAATTAGCCCTTGGTTTTAAAGACGGACTAACATCGCAATTAGACGCAGCGAACTTAAGCTACGACAATATCGAATGGTTTGCCGCCCCGCGTCGTTTAGCGTTACGTGTTAATCAACTTGAATCGCAACAAGCCGACAAAGAAGTTGAAAAACGGGGACCTGCAGTGAGTGCGGCATTTGACGCAGACGGCAATGCAACTAAAGCAGCATTAGGTTGGGCACGTGGTTGTGGTATCGACATTGCTGAAGCCGGCAGACTCAAATCTGACAAAGGCGAATGGCTGCTACACAAAGCCACTATTTCAGGGCAACCGTTGGCATCATTAGTTGAAGGCTTTATAACAAAAGCATTAAAGCAGTTGCCAATTCCAAAACCTATGCGTTGGGGAAGTGGTCGAGAAGAGTTTATTCGTCCTGTTCATACACTAATCGCATTGTATGGCGATAAAGTTCTACCGGCAACGGTATTGGGTTTAACGTCTTCAAACTTGTCACAGGGCCATAGGTTTCATCATAGAGGGCTTATTGAAGTTAGCAGTGCTGATGTTTATGAAGAAACGTTATTAACGGCAAATGTCGTAGTTGATTATGCAAAACGTCAGGCGATGATTGTTGAGCAAATGGCAAAAATTTCTAACGATAATAACGCACAACCTGTTCAAGACGCTGATCTTTTAGATGAAGTGACCTCTCTAGTCGAATGGCCTGTTGCATTGGTGGGGACGTTCGAAGAGCGTTTCTTAGATGTACCGCCAGAGGCGCTTATCTATACGATGAAAGATGACCAAAAATACTTCCCATTGTTAGATCAAAATGGCGAGCTATTACCTAAGTTTATCTTTATCTCAAACATTGAAAGTAAAGACCCTAAACAAGTCATTGAAGGTAACGAGAAAGTTGTTCGTCCTCGTTTAGCCGATGCTGAATTCTTTTACAATACTGACAAAAAATCGACTCTTGAGTCTCGTTTAGAAAGCTTAGACTCTGTACTATTTCAAAAACAACTTGGTACGCTTAAAGATAAATCTGAACGTATTTCAAAACTAGCAGGGCATATTGCAGGAAAAATTGCTGCTGACGAAGCACTTGCAGCTCGTGCTGGTTTGCTATCTAAAACAGATTTGATGACTGAAGTTGTTATGGAATTTACCGACATACAAGGTGTGATGGGTAAATACTATGCTCTAAATGACGGTGAAGACTTGGTAGTAGCTGATGCATTGTATCAACAATACATGCCGAGATTTGCTGGTGATGCGTTACCGACGTCGTTAGAAGCATGTTCAGTTGCATTAGCGGATAAGTTTGACTCATTAGTGGGTATATTTGGTATTGGGCAGCATCCAAAAGGTGACAAAGACCCTTTTGCGTTACGTCGCGCAGCTATCGGTATCATTCGAATTCTTATTGAAAAAGAATTGGAACTTGATTTCAGCGAATTAGCTGAATTTGCCAAAGCGTTATTTGGTGACAAGCTGACAAACGAAGCCGTCGTATCTGATGTAAATGACTTTATGTTAGGACGATTCCAAGCTTATTACCAAGAGCAAAACATTAAAGTTGAGGTAATTCGTGCGGTTGAAATTAAGCGCCCAACCTCTGCTTTAGACTTTGAACGACGTTTAAAAGCGGTTGTGAACTTTGCAAATCTAGAAGAAGCCGTCGCACTTGCTGCAGCAAGTAAACGAGTTAATAACATACTTAACAAGAACAGCAAAAATGAGTTTAGCGTTATTAATGATGCTTTATTGTCAGATGATGCTGAGAAAATATTAGTTGCTAATATTCGTGATATTCAATCTGACGTAGAGTCTGCATTTGAAAATGGCGATTATACTAATGGTCTGACTCAGTTGGCGACATTGCGTGATTCGATAGATAACTTTTTTGACAATGTAATGGTAATGGCCGAGGACGACGCGGTAAAAAATAACCGCTTAGCGATACTTGGTTTGTTACAATCGTTATTTATGTTCACAGCGGATATTTCTGTACTGTAAGCACAATCAACAAAACTAACGTTTTAATTAAAGCCAGTTTACGAACTGGCTTTTTTATTGCTTAATTGTAGTACTGACATTAATAAAAAGTCATTGCCTTAATTTAGGAGTTATTATTTTGAATAAACTAGCTATTTTAGTTTCGATTTTACTATTAAGTTCTTCGATGCTCATTTCTTGTACTTCAAAACCAAAATTAACGGCAACCAATTGGTATTTGAAATCGGAATTTACCTGGTGGGAAGCGCGTCCGGAATATATGTTGCATTTAAATGAAGAAGCCGGGGTGCTAGAAGTTCAATTTACATTAAGGCCAGACGGGCAGGCCTACCACCTAAAGCTTGCTGACAAATCCTGGTCGGTTGGTAAAAATTGTGGCTCACCACAAAATAATACCAGTGCAATTGAAATAGATACTTGGTATCCAGTCTACTGCGATCCGCAAAGTGATCCGATAACACCGTTAAATGGCAGCTATCGATTCCATCCTAAAGACAATGCCGTTTATAAATTAAAAGTTAGATTTTACAAAGGCTTACCGTCCGAAATGTTGGTTTCCAAACAATAAGCTAAAGATTTTGGTATCGTCTGCTTTGACCAAAGTATCTGTCAATTAAACTGTTAGAAAGTCAAAAAGGTTAGCAATATACAACCTGATCACGACCATTTTCCTTTGCCTTATACAGCCTGTTGTCAGCTATTTTAAGCCCATCTTCAAATGTTCTATTAGATAAAGTAGCAATTCCAAAACTGCAGGTAAAGTTTATGGTTTGTTTGTCACTTACCGTTAAACTCGCTTCTTTTAGGCTGGTTCTCAATTTTTCTGCGATGACAATCGCCTGTTCTTTATTTGTATTGGGAAGGCAGATCAAAAACTCTTCGCCACCATAGCGGCATAGCAAATCAGATTTACGTATTTTTTGGCCAAAGATATTAGCGCAGTGCTTTAGCGCGAGATCACCTACCTCGTGGCCATATGTATCATTGACCATTTTAAAGTTGTCGATATCCGCCATAATAACGATAAATGTTTCGTTGCATTCTACGACTTTTTTAACATAGTTAGATTCAAGGAAACGTCTATTTGGCAAACGAGTTAGTGGGTCTGTGTTTGCGTCTTTTTTATAATTTAGTGTCATATTACTGGTTTCGTAATATTCACGAGTTCTGAAATATTCATTGATAAAACAAAGTATGCTTATACACAATAAAGCCATTAGGTAACGACTTTTTTCTATTGCCGAATAAATCGCAACAATGTCGAAACTATAGAGCAATAAGATGGCAAACAAAAACATTACGCCGGTAAAAATTGTACCTAACGTTAAGCCTAAAACGGAATAAGCGGCGAGTGGGAAAAACATTGTCCAATATAGGGCGGTATTCTCTTTTCCACCACTATATATGAGCATTAAGTCTAGTATGCAGGCGAATGTAATACAGATGAGGCCGGAAACTATTAGATTTTTAGTTTTGGCATAAAAAGCAATAGAAGATATTAATCCAATGTTGTTAATAATTAGAATGTTTAATAGTAAATCGGGGTAGGTCGACCAGTTTGTCGCGATCAAAACAGACAAAGCAGAAATCCCCAAAAACGCCATGGCGATTAGAGATGCTTCCCTTCTGCGAAATTCAATACTCTTTGAATTTCTATTATCAATTAGTTCAAACCACTCATTTTTGATGTGGGACATCGAACTTTTGCTATCCATCTTTTAGCCTAATTTTTTTATCACGAATTCAAATGGGTCAAGATCCGTATTTTGACTTACTAACTCATGGCCCATAAACCGACAAAATGATGGTATATCCCTTACAGTGGCGGGGTCATCTGCTAATACTAAAAGCGTTTCACCGGGTGTCATATTTCTAATATTCTTTCTAATTAGCATTACAGGTTCAGGGCACCGCAAACTTACTGCATCTAAAACATTATCTGTGCTGTGTTCTGCTTTATTATTCATTGTGATTCCATAGTACATTATGAGATCAATTCTAGATGGCGAAAAAAAAAGTGCAATAAATAATATCATTGCACCTTTAGTTTCTGTTATCTATAGGTTTTTTAAAGTGCGGTTAATGCTAAACCGTTTCAAATAAGGTCGCGATTCCCTGACCAAATCCAATACACATTGTCGCTAAACCAACTTTACCTTTAGTGCGTTCTAAATTGTTGATTAGTGTTGTTGAAATTCTAGAGCCTGAACAACCTAGTGGATGCCCCAACGCTATGGCGCCACCGTTTAGGTTAACTTGTTCCATTTTATTTTCAATGCCTAAACCCTTCATTACGGACAGTGCTTGTGCAGCAAATGCCTCGTTAAGTTCAAAAACATCGACATCTTCAATAGACAAACCGGCGTGTTTTAGTGCTATTTTAGTCGCAGGAACCGGACCCCATCCCATAGTTGAAGGTTCGCAACCAGAAACACCCATACCTATCACTTTTGCTCTGATCTTAAGTCCCAGTTCATTGGCTTTCTCTTCACTCATGACTAACATCCCAGATGCGCCATTTGATAAAGCTGAAGAAGTTGCTGCTGTTACTGTTCCGTTTACAGGATTAAATACAGGGCGTAGGCCTGACACTGATTCTATGTTTGTTTCCGGTCTAATAACTTCGTCATAGTCACATAATGTTAGCGCACCTAACGCATCATGACCTTCGACAGGAATGATCTCATTATCAAAATGGCCGTTTAAAGAAGCTTGATGTGCTAGTTGATGAGAACGAACACCAAACTCATCTTGCAGCTGTCTTGAAATGTCGTGTTTACGAGCCAGTGCTTCGGCAGTTAAACCCATTGAACCCGCAGCTTGCGCTGTTGTTAGATTTAGTCCTGGGTGAAAATCTAGGCCGTGTGTCATCGGTACGTGCGTCATATGTTCGACTCCCCCGATGATAAACATATCACCTTGGCCCGCCATTATTTTACAAGCGGCATCGTGTAATGCTTGCATTGACGAACCACATAAACGGTTAACCGTTACAGCAGGGACTGAAGTCGGTATTCCTGCCAATAGAGCAGCTTGTCGTGCGATGTTAAAACCTTGCTCTAGGGTTTGCATTACGCAACCCCAAATTACGTCATCAAGCTCTTCTGCGTTTACTGACGGGTTACGTTTTAACAACGCTGTCATTACCGCAGCTGATAAATCTTCCGCTCGAACGTTGTCGAACATACCGTTACGTGCTTTTGCCATCGGTGTACGTACGCAATCTACAATTACTACATTATTCATATCAATCGCTCCTATTTTGCGCCGTAAGTTGAGTAAAATGTTTGGTTAGACTTTGCCATTTCGCGAGTCTTGTCCGTTACTTGATAGATTTCACCTAGTGCCGCGTATTTGTCCGCTTCCGCGACAAATTCAGCTAACCCCATTGTATCAACAAAGCGGAAAATACCACCTCTGAATGGAGGGAAACCAACGCCGTAAAGTAATGCTAAATCTGCTTCAGCAGGAGAAGCAATAATACCTTCTTCTAAACAACGAATTGTTTCGTTAACCATAGGTATCATTAACCGGTTAATGACTTCTAACTTATCAAACTTTTGATTGCTAGGAGCTGCCGCTTTTAGTAATTCCAATGTTTCAGGATTAACGTCTTTTTTCGGTTTGCCGCGTTTATCTAATGTATGATCGTAAAAACCCTTACCATTTTTCTGACCATAACGGTTTTCTTTATATAAAGCCGTAACAGGGTCATTGTTTAACTTAGGCATACGGGTTGGGAAACCGTCAGACATAACGTCTGTGCAGTGGTCAGCGGTATCAATGCCAACAACATCTAACAACATTGCCGGACCCATTGGCCAACCAAATTCACGCTCCATTACCTTATCAACATCAACAAAATTGGCGCCGTCGTTTAGCAATAAACTAAAGCCAGCGAAATAAGGGAATAATACTCGGTTGACAAAAAAGCCTGGGCAATCGTTTACAACAATTGGGGTTTTACCCATTTTAGCTGCATACGCCACTGTCGATGCAATAGTTTCGTCAGAGGTTTTTTCACCGCGAATAATCTCTACCAATGGCATTCTAGGCACAGGGTTGAAGAAGTGCATACCACAGAAATTTTCAGGGCGAGCTAAGCTTTTTGCCAATAAGTTAATCGAAATTGTCGATGTGTTAGATGTTAAAATGGTATCGCTACCAACATGAGTTTCGGTTTCCGCTAAAACAGCGCCTTTAACTTTTGGGTTTTCAACAACAGCTTCTATTACAAAGTCGACATCTGCTAACGATTCGTTATTTAGGGTTGGAATAATGTTATTTAACACGTTTGCCATTTTGGCACCCGTTGTATGTCCCCGTGATAATTTTTTATCTAGTATTTTTGTCGCTTCAGCAAGTCCTTGATCCAATGCGCCTTGATTAATGTCTTTCATGACAATTGGCGTACCTTTAGAAGCTGACTGATAAGCAATACCGCCGCCCATTATTCCAGCGCCTAACACTGCAGCTTTATTTAATGGTTTTGTTACACCTTTGGCTGCTTTTTTAGCGAGACCTTTAACGTATTGGTCATTCAAAAAATTGCCAATCATTGCGGTTGCGGCGTTTGTTTTTGCGAGTTTTGCAAAATATTTGTTTTCAACACGCATCGCATCGTCACGATGCATACCGGCAGATTCATATACCGAATCTACAGCTGCAACTGGCGCAGGGTAGTGTTTACCGGCTTTCGCCATTACCATTGTTTTTGCAACTAATACGGCATTTTCGAGCTCAGTTGCATTAAATTTAATTGGGTCGAGTTTTTGCTGACGTTTAGCTTGCCAATCTAACTTTCCGGCAATTGCAGAATTTAGCATAGACAATGCTGCAGCATCGAGATTCTCACTGCTAGTCACGGCGTCAATGGCGCCCATTTTAAGCGCATCTTTTGGCGATTTCGGGCGAGCTGAGGTGATCCACTCAAGTGCATTGTCAGGGCCAATAATTCGAGGAAGTCGTACGGTACCGCCAAAGCCTGGAATTAAACCCAAATTATTTTCAGGTAAGCCAACTTGTGCTGTGGCATCTGCAATTCTCATGTCAGTTGCAAGGCACAATTCAAATCCACCACCTAATGCAAAGCCTCGTATTGCTGTAACGGTTGGGACCTTAATGTCTTCAATGGCATCAAACATGTCTGAGCTTGCTTTTACCCAAGTAACGAGAGTTGCTTCATCATTCTTAAATGTTTCTAAAAACTCAGTAATGTCGGCACCTACAATAAATGCGTTTTTTGCTGTTTTAAATACAACACCTTTAATAGTGTCGTCCGCGTTGATAGCCTTAGCTGCGTCACGACATTCTTGAATGGTTTGTTGATCAAATTTATTAACCGATCCTGCAGCATCAAATACAAAGTGGCCTATGCCATTGTCATCTAATGTTACGGATAAAGTTTGGCCTTTAAATAGCATTATTAATCTCCTCAGCGAGTAAAGGTACGACCAGTTGGTGTAGTCCGAGTTTGGCCTTTGTCGGCAAAAAAAGCAACTATTTTAAAACGATCGTTTAAATGCATTGGGTTATTCTAGTTACAAATAATGGCTAACGTGGTTTACCCATTGCGTATTTTTAATTAGATTAGTGTTTTAATGGACGTTGACTCAGTGCTTAGGCGATAAAAACCTAACTACTTGCTAAACAAGTGATAATCAATCTAGCCATTCGTTTTTTTTAAATTAAACTAAGGATAGGCGATGCATTCATTTTTTCTTTATTTATCGCTTAATTTTTGGAAGTTCCGATGAAAAATTGTATTTCGCTTTGTACCTTTATACTAAGCAGCGCTTTATGCGCCCAGCCCATAACAGATGTAGAAAAAATGCGTGAAGCATATTTGGAGGCGGAACATGCAGCCCAATATGAAAACCCGAGCGTTTATCGACAACACGCAAAAAAAATAAAAAACTACCCACTTGCCCCTTATGCCGAGGCCCTTTTTCTTGAGCGTCATTTATCTTTTCAACTAAGACACCGAATAAACCGTTTTTTAAAAGTTAATAATGACGCGCCATTTACAAAAGTATTAAAACAAAAGTGGCTGTCATATTTAGCTAAAAACAAATACAAAACAATGTTTATAGAAAACTATCAGGATGTCGGTGATACAAAACTAGCATGTCTAAATCTAAGTTGGTTGTTAGAGAATGGCGAATCTGAAAAATCAATATTTTCAAAAGTAACCCCATATTGGTTGTCTGCTACGTCTCAACCCAAAGTATGTGATCCTTTGTTCGAAAGCTGGAAAACCGCCGGTTATTTAACATCTGAAGTGGCATTGGAGCGACTCATTCTAGCCGTTAAGGCTAAAAATTGGGGCCTGGTACCTTATTTGAAAAAACAACTTAATAAAGGTGATATCCATCTTGCTTCATTATGGGTTGACGTTGTTAAGCAGCCTTCTTCAATATTTGATGACAATTTTTTCTTTTTGTATAACAGCGCTGAACGAGATGTGTTTCTATACGGGGTCCGTCGATTAGTGTTTTCGCAACCTGAAAAAATCTCTGAAGTGTGGTTAGAAAAAGCCGCCAAATTTAATATATCTCCGAAACTACAGCAGCAACATATTCGACGACTTGCCATATCGTATGCTATATCGCAGCATAAAGACGGACTTGAGTTTCTTAATAGATTGCCTGACGAATCGGTGGATGAGTCCGTCAAGCAATGGCGTTTAGCGTCAACCATCGGCAACTTGGACTGGCAAGGCACGTTAAATACCATCACAAGTTTGCCTGAAAAAATGCAGAAAGATTTAGCCGTAGTTTACTGGAAAGCCCGTGCTTTAGAGGGGATTGGTGACATTGAGCATGCTTTGGTCACTTATCATGAATTGGCCCAAAGTCGAAATTACTACGGTTTTTTGGCCGCTAATCGACTTGGTGAACCCACTCGATTGCGACACGAACCTTTGGTCGTTGACCAACAGGATGTTATTCGTTTTCAGCAACAACCCAATTTACGGCGTGCGTTTGAACTATTTAAATTAGGTCGTGGCAATGAGGCACGTAAAGAATGGAATGTCTTGTCTCGGGGATTATCTGATAAAGACAAGCTTGTCGTAGCCAAAATGGCCCATGATTGGGGGTGGTATTCACGACCAATATTTACCTTGGCAGAGGTTGGGCATTTGAACGATGTCGAATTGAGATTTCCGCTTCCTTATAAATCACTCGTTTTTGATATGGCTAAGCAGAATAATGTGGAACCGGCCTTATTATTTGCCATAGCACGCCGGGAAAGTTCTTTTATGGCAGATGCGTATTCCTCAGCTGGGGCAGCTGGTCTAATGCAACTCAAGCCTAGTACCGCAAGCTATGTAGCTAAAACAAAGATCAATCGTAGCCAATTGTTTGACCCTGATAAAAACGTACAGCTAGGAAGTCATTATTGGTCCTATTTGATGGAGCGTACCAATCAGAATCCGATACTAACTGCAGCGGCTTACAATGCCGGTTTACGTAAGGTATCGAGCTGGTTACCAGAGAAGGAAATGCCGGCTGATGCGTGGATTGAAACTATCCCATATAAAGAAACTCGTAATTATGTCAAAGCGGTTGTTGCCTATAGCAAGGTCTATGAGAAGCTGTTGAGTCAAGATAACAGTACATTTGGTGAAATTACCGATATTCGTATCTTGCCGGCCCTGTAATTCAACGCCTATTAACGCTATGGTTGTTTCGTATAACTGAATTTCAGGCTAAACTTGCGGGAAAAAAACGGAGTCCTCTATGTCTTTATCGAATCAACTAGCACAATCGTATCCTCAACATATCGAACGATTGCAAAAACTCACCGCTCAAGTGTTAAAAGCGGAGCGTTTAGACGCTTTGGTTTTTCATAGTGGTAAACCTATGCGTCAGTTTTTAGACGACATGGATTATCCGTTTAAACCTAATCCACAATTTAAAGCCTGGCTGCCTGTTGTCGATAATCCAAATTGTTGGTTGTTGGTTGACGGCGAAAGCAAACCGAAACTCATTTTTTATCGCCCTGTTGATTTTTGGCATAAAGTGCCTGACGAACCAACTGACTTTTGGGCCGAACATTTTGATATTCAATTATTAACAAGTCCTGCAGAAGTAGGGCAATTTTTACCATATGACCGCAGTAATATTGCCTATATGGGTGAACATGTTGATGTTGCGCAAGCGTTAAGTTTTGGTCATTTTAATCCAGTACCGGTCACCAACTTTTTACATTATCACCGCGCGTATAAATCAGATTATGAAAAACTATGTTTAAGAGAAGCCAATAGACGCGCAGTTACTGCACACGTTGCGGCTAAAGATGCGTTTTATGCGGGTGAATCTGAATATGGAATTCAGTTAGCGTATTTAAACGCCTGCCAACATACAGAAAACGAAACGCCTTACGGCAACATTGTCGCGTTAAATGAAAACGCAGCGATATTACATTACACTCATTTCCTTCGTGAAAAACCTGTTGACCCTCGCAGCTTCTTAATTGACGCTGGTGCTTCATTCCATGGTTACGCTGCCGACATCACACGTACTTATGCGTTTAAGCAAAATGAATTTGCCGAGTTAATTGGTTCTGTTGATAACATCGCAACGACCATGGTCGATGGCTTAAAGCCTGGTGCTTCTTATGTCGACTTGCATATTCAGTCGCATGCGATGATTGCCGAAACCTTATCGCAGTTTAATATTATTAAAGTGACCCCGGAGCAGGCTGTAGAGTCGGAATTAACGCGCACCTTTTTCCCACATGGGTTAGGGCACAATCTAGGCTTACAAGTTCATGACGTAGGCGGGTTTATGGCCGATAGTCGTGGAACAACAATTGCGTCACCTAAATCACATCCATTTTTAAGGACGACCCGAGGTATTGAATCTGATATGGTGTTCACCATTGAACCGGGTCTCTATTTTATCGACAGTCTATTAAGTGACTTAAAAGGCACAGATAAAGAAAAAATGGTGAATTGGGACAAGGTCGAATCGTTTAAACCGTTTGGTGGAATACGGATCGAAGATAATATTATTGTGCATCGCGAGCGTAATGAAAATATGACTCGAGATCTAAATCTTAATTAGTAACTAATAACTACAGAAAAGAATAAAATACATGCAGTATCGGACGATTATACGGATCTTAGGCCTGCTCGTTGCGCTTTTTAGTGTGACTATGTTGCCACCGGCTTTAGTGTCGTTAATCTACCGAGACGGTGGCGGTTTGCCGTTTATCATCGCATTTGTGTTCAACTTAATAGCGGGCCTTCTTATCTGGTATCCAAATCGCTTTCATAAAGCCGATTTGAGAGCCAGAGAGGGCTTTCTAATTGTTGTATTCTTTTGGCTCGTTCTAGGGTCGTTTGGTGCTTTACCCTTTCTATTCTCGACAACACCGCAAATCGGTGTTGCCGACGCTTTTTTTGAATCCTTTTCGGGATTGACAACAACCGGAGCAACCGTTCTAACAGGGCTAGATTTCCTTCCTAAAGCGCTGCAATTTTATCGTCAACAATTACAATGGCTTGGTGGTATGGGGATCATTGTTTTGGCGGTCGCAATCTTGCCTATCCTAGGTGTTGGTGGCATGCAGTTGTATCGAGCTGAAATTCCCGGTCCGATGAAAGACAGTAAAATGACCCCGAGAATAGCCGATACAGCGAAACACTTGTGGTACATCTACGTGGTATTGACGACCTTGTGTGCAGTCAGTTATTGGCTGGCAGGTATGAATGTATTCGATGCAATTACTCATTCATTTTCAACAATAGCTATTGGCGGTTTTTCGACGCATGACGCAAGTATGGGATACTTCGACAGCTCAGCAGTAAATCTGGTTTGTGTGGTTTTTTTACTTATCTCCGCCGCAAATTTTTCATTGCATTACGCTGCGGTGACTAACCGTTCGATTAAGCAATACATTCGTGATCCTGAGTTCAAAACCTTTTTATATATTCAAGCGTTCCTTGTTTTGTTGTGCTGGTGGACACTGGTAGGTGAGTCAACGTATGAGTCTAATTTAACATCATTGGATCAGGCATTATTTCAATCTGTTTCAATGTCGACAACCGCTGGATTTACTACGTCAAACTTTGCCGTTTGGCCACTATTTTTGCCTATATTACTTATCTTTAGTTCGTTTATCGGCGGCTGCGCAAGTTCAACGGGTGGCGGATTAAAAGTGGTCAGAGTGTTGTTGCTCTTTAAACAAGGGCTCAGAGAACTCAATCGATTGGTGCACCCAAAAGCCATATTTTCGATTAAGTTGGGACAAAAAGCGTTACCTGATCGAGTGGTAGAAGCTGTTTGGGGATTTTTCTCAGCTTATACGTTAGTGTTTATTATTATTATGTTGGCGTTAGTGGGGTGTGGTTTAGATAACGTTACTGCATTTACAGCGACAGCGGCATGTTTAAATAATCTTGGTCCTGGGTTGGGTGAGGTGTCGGCAAACTACGCAAGTGTTGGTGACGGAGCTAAATGGATTTTAATGATTGCGATGGTATTCGGCCGACTTGAGGTCTTTACCTTATTAGTGCTATTCACTCCGGCATTTTGGCGCAGTTAAATTGCGAAGTTTGTTGAACTCTATGTCCGCGGTAAAACCAGCAGGCGGCATGCTATGAAGAACTTGATACAACAAAGGTTTCAACTACTTTTGATAGCTGAAACCTTATGTTGAAAAGCATCTAATCCCAGTTCAAGATAACCTTACCTGAGAGGCCACTGCCCATAGTTTCAAAGCCAGCTTGAAATTCTTCAACTGGGAAACGGTGTGTAATAATAGGCGAGATATCTAAGCCTGACTGGATCAAACTTGCCATCTTGTACCAAGTTTCAAACATTTCTCGACCATAAATTCCTTTGATGACTAATCCCTTAAAGATAACCTGATTCCAGTCAACACCCATGTTTGACGGAGGTATGCCTAACATCGCAATTTTACCGCCGTGATTCATGTTATTTAACATGTCGTTAAATGCCACTGGAACCCCCGACATTTCAAGTCCGATATCAAATCCTTCAGTCATTCCTAATTCGTTCATAACGTCTTTTAGCTTTTGCTCAGCGACGTTTACGGCTCGTGTAGCGCCCATTTTTTTCGCAAGCTCTAAACGATATGGATTTACATCTGTAATTACAACATGACGTGCGCCAACATGTTTGGCAACGGCTGCCGCCATAATGCCTATTGGACCTGCACCCGTGATTAATACGTCTTCGCCAACGAGATCAAACGATAACGCGGTATGGACGGCATTTCCAAACGGGTCAAAGATAGACGCCAATTCATCAGAAATATTGTCTGGAATTTTAAATGCATTAAACGCAGGGATGACTAAGTATTCGGCAAATGAACCTTCACGATTTACGCCAACACCCGTTGTATTGCGACACAAATGTACACGTCCAGCGCGACAGTTACGGCAATGACCACAGGTAATATGACCTTCACCGGATACGCGATCACCGACAGAGAAACCACGAACTTCCTGGCCCATATCGACTACTTCACCTACATACTCGTGGCCTACAACCATAGGAACAGGAATGGTTTTTTGAGCCCATTCATCCCAGTTGTAGATGTGCATATCCGTGCCACAAATCGCGGTTTTACGAATTTTAATTAATAAGTCATTGTGGCCCATTGTTGGTTTTGGGCTATCGGTCATCCAAATGCCGACTTCGGATTTTAATTTAGCAAGTGACTTCATTAGTTGATCACCTTCAATTCTCTGCCCACTTTTATAAATGCAGCTATGGCTTTGTCGAGTTGCGCAGGCGTATGGGCTGCTGAAATTTGAGTTCGAATACGGGCTTGACCTTTTGGTACAACAGGGAAGCTAAATCCAACAACATAAATACCTTCAGCTAGCATTTTCTCAGCAAACTCTGAAGCAAGTTTAGCGTCGCCTAACATAACTGGAATAATAGCGTGGTCTTTACCAGCTAAGGTAAAGCCGGCCTTTAGCATGTTTTGTCTAAAGTAATTTACGTTAGCCCATAGAGTGTCACGCAGCTGTGAACCTTGCTCTAACATAGATAAGACTTTAATGGATGCGGTGACAATTGAAGGCGCAAGTGAGTTTGAAAACAAATAAGGACGAGAGCGTTGACGTAACCATTCTACGATTTCTTTTTTACCCGACGTATAACCACCAGATGCGCCACCGAGTGCTTTGCCAAGGGTTCCGGTAATGATATCTACACGGTCTAATACATTGCAGTACTCATGGGTACCACGGCCATTTTCACCAACAAATCCCACAGCATGAGAGTCATCGACCATAACTAAGGCATCGTATTTGTCGGCTAAATCGCACACGCTTTTTAAGTCGCAGATAACGCCATCCATTGAAAATACACCGTCGGTAGCGATAAGTTTAACGCGGGCACCGTCAGCATCGGCTTGCTTTAATTTCTCTTCTAAATCAACCATATCGTTGTTGGCATAACGGTAGCGTTTGCATTTAGATAAGCGAACGCCATCGATAATTGAGGCGTGGTTTAAAGAATCTGAAATAATAGCGTCGTCGGCCGTTAGAATGGTTTCAAACAAGCCGCCATTAGCGTCAAAGCAAGACGAATACAAAATGGTGTCTTCTGTTTTAAGAAACCCTGATATTTTTTGCTCTAACTCTTTATGGATGTCCTGTGTACCACAAATAAAACGAACAGAAGCAACACCAAACCCATGGTCTGTTAAGCCTTGTTTTGCCGCGTCGATGAGCTCTGGGCTGTTAGCTAAACCTAAATAGTTGTTCGCACAGAAATTAATGACTTGTTCGCCATTAACATCGATTTGTGCCTGCTGCTGTGACGTAATGACACGTTCAGATTTATACAAACCTTCTTGTTTTGTCTGATCAATATTTTGTTGAAGTTGTTTAAAAAAGCCTTCTGCGCGCATCGTGTTTACTCCACTGTAATAGCGACATTAATCCTACTTATTCAATAGAATAGTAAAAGATCGTTGAATATAAAGAATTGTAGCGGCTTTAATTGTTTTGGTCAGCCAAATAGATTGTATTTTGACCTAATAATTCTAATGAATAATATTAAAATTGTTCACAAAAGTGGACGTGTTGTTTTCTAAAGCTATGCTGATATCGATAACGCCGGAGGTGTCTCATTAGTAATTGCATGCAAACGAACTCAGTAATATTAGTAATGGATTAGTTACCCAGCTTTGACAGTCTGCTACTGTAGGTTTTAATCGAGATTTTGGCACTTGTAATAGCTGTTATTTACTGGTTATTAAATTATGGAATACGCTAAATTAATTGGTTGTAAGTGAGTACTAACGTACTAGATATTCCTTGTTTTTAAATATAGAGTATCAAACTTATAGATGGAGTTGTCCATGTTAGAAACTACTAACATTGAAAAATACTAAATGAAAATCAAAATGAAGAGAAAGGAAATAGGATGACAGCGAATTTAACAGGTCAGTTTACAATTGCGGGTTGGCAGGAAGAACCAAAATTTCAGAATGACGCAGGGCACAAAGTAAGTTATGCCGATATAAAACAAACCTACACAGGTGACATTGAAGGATCATCGGTTGTGCAATATCTGTTGTGTTACACCTCAGCTACGCATGCTCTGTTCACGGGATTCGAGGTAATTACCACCATAGTAGACAATGTCGAGTCGACTCTTACCATTAGCCATACCGGTGAATTCTCCGCAGGTGTCGCCTCTAGTACATTCATTGTGGTAGAAAACACTGGTACGGGCGCGTTTGCAAATGCAACGGGCCAGGGGTCATTTGGTGCCGGCGAAGCGGGAAGCGCAAAATTTGAAATCGAACTTAATTAATGACGTTTGAGACAGGTAGAATAACTATGAAAACAATTGGTATTTTAGGTGGCATGAGTTGGGAATCGACCGTTGGTTACTATCAACGTATTAACCGAGGCATTCAGGCGAAGTTAGGCGGTTTACATTCGGCCAAGGTACTAATTAATAGTGTCGATTTTGCGGAATATGAAACGTTACAACATCATGGTGATTGGGCTGAAATCGCCCGGTTATTAACAACCGCTGCGCAACAGTTGGAGCGAGCGGGTGCGGATATGATCCTAATCGCGACCAATACAATGCATTTAGTTGCTGAGCAAATACAAAGTCAGCTTCAAATCCCTCTGCTTCACATAGCCGATGCAACGGGTGATGCCATTGTAGCCAAAAAACTAGACAGAGTTGCTTTATTAGGCACCGCGTTCACAATGGAAAAGCCATTTTATAAGGCCAAACTTACCGATCAGTTTGGGTTGCAGGTTGATATTCCACCGTCGGACCAACGTAAAAAAATTCATGACATTATATACAAGGAGTTATGTCGTGGTGAAATTAATGAAACGTCACGTTTGTATTATCTTGATGTAATAGCAGACTTAGAACAACAAGGTGCTCAGGGGGTGATACTTGGCTGTACAGAAATTGGTTTGTTGGTTTCACAGCAGGATTGCAATATTGAAGTGTTTGATACGACACAAATTCATGCAGAAGCTGCAGTTAATTGGGCGTTAGCAAACGAGTTGTTGCCATAAATGTACTGACTGCGCAGAGCCTTTCATCGATTTATGGTTAAAGATAATAATCGATAAATGTTTAACCATGGCAAATAAGTGTATAAATCTCTAACAAACAAAGTCTGCAAGTTGTTCTAAATTAGAAAAAACTTTGTCTGCTAAAGCGCGATCGCTTTCTGCTAAATCTTGTCCCGACGTTACGAGGAATTTCCTTCCAACACCAGCGTTAACCGCAGCTTTCATGTCGGAGCCTTTATCTCCCACCATTATACTTTTGGCCATATTTACTTGATGTTGTTGCTGTGCGTTCAGCAACATGCCCGGGGCGGGCTTACGACAGTCACAATGCTGTAAATAGGGCGGGTTCGCTTTTTCAGGGTGGTGAGGGCAATAAAATACATCTAAGATTTTGATGCCATTTTTTGCAAATTGCTCAATCATCCAGGAGCTTAAATTAGCAAAATCCTGTTCGGTGTAATAACCCCGACCAATCCCTGATTGATTGGTGACGACTATGATTTGAAAACCAGCCTGTTGAAACTTTTTACATCCCGCAAAAACGCCGTCAATAAATTCAAACTTTTCAGGCTCATACAAATAGCCATGATCGACATTTACCACACCATCTCGGTCTAAAAAGAGTATTTTATTGGTCATATTTTTTTGACTTCAATTTTAAAGTCTTGAACGATACGGTCGAACTGCGTTTTCACCATCTCAATACTAATTTCGCTCATGATGTTGTCACCTTTTACTCGCGTGCCCCATTTTACATGTCTTGGGGTTTTGCCATGTTTGTTTAGCAACGTTTGTTGATAAACTTCAGCGACGTACCCTTGATATAAATAAGGGCCCGTTCGTTTAGGGTTTGAATGGCCATAAAGCCCAATCACGGGCGTATGTTGTGTTACTGCCATGTGAGCAGGCCCAGTGTCAGGGGCAAGCACAAGCTTGGCATTTTTTAACAGCATTAACATTTGCTTTAACGTCGTTTTCCCAACTAGGTCGACAACGTCTGTTTTGATATGCTGCTTAATCTGGTCGGTCAATTCTCTATCAACGTTACCTGGACCGCCGCAAATGGCGACTTTGAAGCCTTTACTAGCCGCATAATTGGCAAGTGCTGCATATCGATCTGGTAACCAGTTTCGCTCTTTTTTACTGGCCGCAGGCGCTATAACAAAGGTGTTTGAATCTTTTGGAATATGTTGTTCGGCAAACGCTTTGTCGTCGTCGCTGGTGGGAATATTCCAAGTCAAATTTTCAAGTTCTGACGCTGGCACATCGACTTTTTCTGCAAAAGCAAAAAAACCTTCCAGTACATGGGGTTCAGTTTGTGGCTTGATTCGTTCGCGGGTGAATAAGGCGTGTAATTCTTTTGCTCGTTGCCAATCAAACCCAATTTTTCGTTTGGCCTTAATAAATCTTGCTGCCCAATTTGCTCTTAGTGCCACTTGCATATGCAGTAAAACATCAAAGTGGTAGGGTTTAAGATCGTGTTTCAACTTGGTAAATGCTTGTTTTCCCGTTGATTTATCAAATACGACAAACTCGACCCCAGGTAACCCGTCTAATAACATGAGTTCTATTTTACCTATTACCCAGACAATTTTTGCTTTTGGATGTTGTCGTTGTATGGCTTGCACAGCGGCTACCGCATGGCAAACGTCACCGATGGCGGAAAGGCGTAATATGCAAATAGACTTCAAAGACATAGTTTCTCTCGGTTGGTTAAATCAAATTGGCGTCAAACCGCAATGCTAATGTATGATTCTCTCTATTCCAAATTAAATCATGATAAAGATACTTTTTTGACTAAATCGAGCCTTCCATTGGATTGGATACAATCCAATGACTCAACAAATTACATATACGTGCGAGCTGATCTGAAACAATTGATCTCAGCTGATTGGTTTGAACCGCATTTTTGGGGTTCCCAGAAAAAAATCACCGGCAGTAGCCAAGGTCGGTTCACCACGTATTTTATCGATTATACCGATGATGCGGGCGTCACTAAAAATATGGTGTTACGCCATTATTATCGCGGCGGCATGGTTAGGTATTTGAGTAAAGATAAGTTCATTTATACCGGCATTGAGAAAACTCGCTGTTATCTAGAGTTAGAAATGTTGGCAAAAATGTCGGCTTTAGGTTTACCCGTGCCTGTACCAGTGGCCGCTCGTGTTCAGCGTCATGGGTTTAGTTTATGTAGCAATGCTATCTTAATAGAGACCATCGCAGGAACGAAGGACGGCTTTCATCATTTGATTGAAGGGGCTTTGGCGGATAAAACTTGGTTTGCGATGGGGAAAACCATTAAGCGATTTCATGATGAGAACGTCTTCCATAGTGATTTAAATATTCATAATATTCTGATTGATAACAATCAGAACGTATACCTCATTGATTTCGATAACTGTAAGTTCCGTGAGAAAGACGACAAATGGCCTACTCAAAATTTGGCGCGCTTGTATCGCTCGTTAATGAAAGAGAAAAGGTTACATGAGTGTTTTCATTTTGAGCAAAGTGATTGGCAAACTTTGTTGGCAGGTTACAACTCATGAAAACCATGTTAGCGAGGTGGTTGTATGCTCTCGTACTCATGTTGTTTTACGTAATCGAATTGTTTATTTGGTTAAAAGAAACCTTTCTAATCAAGTGTTACTTTGTTCCCTTTAAAAAGTCGCATCACTTAAAACGAGATTGGCAATGGGGCAGTAAACTTGGTTTATTACCCTTTGGGCTAAAACTTAATAGTGGTGAACAGGCGATCATCCACTGTGCATCAATGGGAGAGGTAGTCGCTGCGACCCCGCTTATCAAACAACTTCTCATCGATAAGCCAGAGTTGCATCTCGTTATTACCTCCAATACTCAAACCGGCAAACAACAAGTTCAACGTTTAAAGCGGTCGTGGCATGACTCGCCTTTGGCAGAACGCATTCAACATTGTTATTTACCTCTTGATTTAATGTCGTTGATGGCGGGTTTTTTAAATAAAATAAACCCTCAGTTTGTGATCATTATGGAAGTGGAATTGTGGCCAAATTTAATCAGATTGTGTCATCACCGAACTATCCCAACCATTGTTGTAAATGGTCGCATGACGGACAAAACAAGGCGCGGTTATCTAAAATTAAAATGGCTAGGGTTACCCATGATACGCCAGTTGAGTTTGGTTTTTGTTCGAAACAAACTCGACCAAGCCAATTATCTTTTATTGGGCATTAAGCCCGAAAACTTATTTCTAATTGGCAACATAAAGTTGGATGTCACTTTACCCGTACTCGATATAGAAAACGATCCTGAAAATAATATCGATGAGAAGAGCAACCAACAATACGCTACTCTACGTACGACCATGGGATTGTCCAAGCGCCTCGTCTTGTTGGGGGGGAGTACCCATTTAGGAGAAGAGTCGTTATTAGTTGAGGCTTACAAAAAGCTTAAAAAATCGTATCCAACTTTGGCCTTAGTTATTGCCCCACGCCACCCTCAGCGTTTCGAAGACGTTTTTGAGTCTATTAAAAATGACGGCCTAAATGTTATTAAATATAGCCAACATAGTTGGATGAACGATGATAATGATGTTTTAGTTGTCGATAAAATGGGGATGTTGAGTCAATTGTACGCGGTCTGTGATGTGGCATTTGTCGGCGGCTCATTTGCTAATCGAGGGGGGCATAACCCTATCGAGCCAGCGGCATTTGCTAAACCAGTTTTGATGGGGCCACATATTCATAACAACCCCGAAATTTGTGAGGTGCTTTCAAAAGCCGGTGGTTTGCTAGTGTGTCAAAAAGAACAAGATTTTTATCATCAGTTGTCATATTGGTTGAACGAGACATCAGTAAGAATAAGCGATGGTTTACTTGGCCGGAAAGCGCTGGAAAGCCACTCTGGGCTAATTAAAACGACTTTGAATACGCTCTATCAACGTCTTGAAAATTGGGACAACAAAAAGTGAAGAACGTATTTTGCCGAGATAAAATCCGCCACTGTGCAAATTTGTTGGCACTGCAAATCGAAGGTTTTGATACTGACGGTTTTTATCAACTTGCCAGCCATAATATTGATCAGCATGAGTTAAAAGAGCGTGGTCATCAGGTTTTTATCGCACTGCAGCAGTATCTACCCGAAAATTTTGAACAGGCGATTGCGGTTCTATTGGCGACACTGCAACCGGTTTCTGACAACCAAGACCTAACCGACTTAACAACCGACGAACACGGCGTCGCAGGTTGGATGATACTGCCTTACAGCGAATATGCGGGTGAGTTAGGGCAGGCGAATTTACCAATGGCGTTAGATGCGCTTAAACAAATGACAAAGCGATTCACCAGTGAGTTTGGTATTCGTGCTCTATTTATTGCTCAGCCAGAAAAAACGCTCGATGTTGTTCGCTCTTGGCTTGTTGATCCTTGCCACCATGTGCGTCGATTAGCGACAGAAGGGTGTCGGCCTTTGTTACCTTGGGCACAACAAATTCCTCAATTTAAAGCTAATCCAACGTTAATCATGTTTGTACTTGAAGAATTAAAAGATGATGAGTCGGAATATGTCCGTCGAAGTGTCGCTAATAATCTAAACGATATCGCTAAACATCATCCAGATTTAGTTGCAGATGTAGTGCGTCAATGGTCCCAAAAGGCCTCTAAAAATCGTCAACGGTTAATTAAACATGCAAGTCGCACCTTGATTAAGCAAGGTCACATAAAAACGCTAGAGACATTTGGTTACCGTGTTCCAGATGATTTGGTCGTTGAGCTTTCGATTGCCAACAATGTCGTTCAGTTAAACGAGAGGCTTGAAATGCACCTGCAATTAACGAATAAAAGTGACAAGGCATTGAGCGTATTATTAGATTTTATTATCGATCATCAAAAAGCCAACGGTAAACTCACCCCTAAAGTATTTAAATGGAGAGCGTTGGAATTGCGTGCAGGGGAATCCGTTAAATTAAATAAGGCGCATCACATCAAACCCATTAATACCCGAAAATATTATAAGGGCGAGCATCAGGTCGCGGTGCAAATTAATGGCCAAATATTCGCAAAAACACGTTTTGATTTGACCATTTAAGTCCCGCAATCTGACTAAGCTTTAATTTTTTCGATAACTTTAGTCGTTGAACAACCATCAACAAAATCAATAGTTGCCACTAAACCACCATTTTTTTGAACAATATCTGCTCCGACAATATTGTCTATTGTATAGTCGCCACCTTTTACTAAAACATCAGGTTTTATTGAATCAATTAGATGAAAAGGCGTATCGTCAAATCCATCGCCTAACTGTTCGCCAAATGGGATAACCCAGTCAACACTAGCAAGACCTGAGACAACAGTAGCACGTTCATTTAATGGATTTATTGGACGATTTTCACCTTTGAGACGGCGAATTGAGTCGTCATTATTTAAACCGACCACTAGGCGATCACCGAGGGCTTTTGCCTGTTCTAAATAGTGGACATGTCCCGCATGTAGAATGTCGAAACAGCCATTAGTGAATACAATTTTTTCACCACTTTGGCGAGCAAACTGAATATGCTGGAGCACTTCTTCAAACGGTGTTTGGTAATGTGCTTGTTTTGACGCAAACATATTTTTGTTTACGGCTTGGTATAATTCTTCAGGTGAAACCGTTGCTGCACCGAGTTTAGACACAACAATACCAGCAGCTAAATTAGCCACTTTTGCAGCATCTGCTAACGGTAAACCGGCAGCCATCATCATGGCGAGCGTTGCTATAACGGTATCGCCTGCGCCGGTTACGTCAGAAACTTCTAATACCTGCGCTGGCATATCGACTTTTTCAGTTACCGATATAGCGGACATACCTTGTTCGCTGCGCGTAAGTAATATAGATTCGATATTGTGCGTCGCAATAACGTCCTGTGCCGATTGCCAAATTTCTTGTTCGTTGGCAACTTTACCGCCAGCGGCGACAAATTCGGTTTTATTGGGGGTAATTACGTTTGCACCTGAGTAATCACTTAAGTCTTTTGATTTTGGATCAACAAAGACCATTTTCCCAGACGTTCGCGCTTTTTCAATCATGGATTTAATATTTGCTAACGTGCCTTTGTTGTAGTCTGAGAACACAATAAAATCGAAGTCGGGCAATACGGTTTCAAAGGCAACTTCCAGTGCGTCAGCATGAGCTTGATCAAATGCTTCTTCAAAATCCAGTCTTACGACTTGTTGCTGACGGCTGATAACCCGCAATTTGGTAATTGTTGGTTGGGTCGTTTGCGTAACCAATGCAGACTTGATTTGTTCACCAGCTAACAGTGACTCTAATCGCTCACCGTTTTCATCGTCACCGATAATGCCAAGTAAAGTCACTTGCCCGTCAAGGTGGCCAATATTGCGGGCGACGTTGGCTGCTCCGCCAACTTTGTCGTCTAGATTGTCAATTTTGACAACTGGAACAGGGGCCTCAGGAGAAATTCGTGACGAGTCGCCGGTCCAATATCGGTCGAGCATAACGTCGCCAACCACTAAGATTTTTACATGAGATAAGGTTTTAAATACGGATAAGTCGAACATAATAGCTGCGGTTTGGCTGTAAAAGTGTGGATAGCATAACGTAAAACCGTCTGATATCAATGGGGGAGAGCCGGATTTGGTAAAAGATTAGTTGAATGTGTACTGCAGCTTGTTGGCATTAATTCGCAATTGAATCGTCATGCCAACCAGCGATTTGATTCGTAATGTTAGTCGTCTTGGGTGACTAATTCGTCAATGACTTCGCACAACCAGTGACCAATGAACATATGTGCTTCTTGAATGCGCGCGGTTATGTCGTTTTTAATAATGATAGGTAAGTTAGCGATGTCTTTAACTTGTCCGCCGTCACGACCAGTAAATGCCACTGTATAGGCACCTATTTCGTTTGCTGCTTCTAAGCCTAAGTTAATATTGGCGCTAGTACCTGATGTGGTTAAACCAATCACGACGTCTTCTGGTTTGATCAACGCTTGAACCTGACGGGCAAACACGGTATCAAATTCATAGTCGTTTGTATGCGCGGTAAGAATTGATGTATCTGTTGTTAGTGCAATAGAAGCCAAAGCGCGGCGCTCTTTTTTAAAGCGCACAACAAATTCAGCGGCTAAATGTTGACTATCCGCAGCACTACCACCGTTGCCAAAAAATACAATTTTTCCACCTTTACCTAGTGCGTCAAAACACTCAATTGCGAGTTGTTCAACTTCAGGTAAATAAGATTCCATCGTTTGAAAAAGCGATAGGTGTTGTTGTAAGTTGTCTCGGTAACACTGTTTTAAGTCAAACATAATTATTCTGTCTCGCTGATTTCACCCGTCGCCAAAGCTTTGTAGCGACCTGTAAGTTCAGCTACGGCCACTTGGTAATCTGGTGTGACATAAGGTTTAAACAACAATAATACTTTAGTTAGGCCCTGATACAAAATTGGATTGTTAACCTCTGCCGCTTCTTCACTCGTTTTAATGTAACTGATCCAAAACGTAACTTGCTGCTTGATGATATTAGCGAAGTCATCAATATCGTTATTGTCGATATTTATTAAGCCGGCAACTTGCAAACTCACGATAAGGTGATGAATTTTTTCCATCATTTTATTATGGATTTTCAGGTATTGGGTTCTTAATTCTGGATCTCTTGCCATGATGACAGGGAGGTTATCGTACAAAAAATTGAAGTGATAAAGTGCGCTAAATACAGCGTCGAGATAATTGGTTAATATCTTCATTGCGTCTTGGCTAGGCTTTACCGGCTCAAAAGACGTCTGCATGTGGTCTGCGTATTTAGTGAATATATGTCGGATAATTTCTTCTTTGTTACGGAAGTGATAGTACAAATTACCAGGACTGATGTTCAGATGTGAAGCTATATGGTTTGTTGTAACGTTGCGTTCACCTTGAGCATTAAATAACTCAATACTCGCTTCTATAATGCGATCTTTTGTCTTCATATCCAATCTCTGTTATCAGCCAAAAAATTGACCAAATACCACTCCGTATCAATGTTTAATTCCGATGCTATTTTTAGTCACGCTTAAAAAGCGATTATAAAATGAGCCTAATCGAGCCATTCTCTATCTTACGCAAGTTTAGATCAATAGCTCTATTAACATTTCTTTATATCATATTTGTAATAGATTTTTCACGCTTACCTGCTTTATTTGTTTGTCATGATGAAAGTTTTCGCGGTGATTTCGAGTATGTTGCGATAATGTAATTCTGCTATAGTTCGTAAAATATTAAATCAGACGTGCTGGTTATCACTGTCACAAACGCAAATTTGCGTTAGTTTCAAGGATGTTAGTGGCGTTTAACTCTTTGAAGATTTGCTCCTATGAATGAAATGAAAAAACGCGTAATAGCGATTTACCCGGGCACATTTGATCCGTTAACAAACGGCCACATCGATTTAGTAAATCGAGCGAAAGACCTTTTTGATCATGTTGTTGTTGCCATAGCGAAGAGCGACAGAAAAAATCCCCTGTTTTCATTAGATGAACGAGTTGCGTTGGCACAGGCGTCATTAGCTGGTATCGATAAAGTGTCAGTGGAAGGTTTCTCTGGATTATTGGCTGAGTTTGCGGTGCAAAAGCAAGCAACGGTTTTACTTCGTGGAGTGAGAACAGTCGCTGACTTTGAATATGAATCGCAATTAGCCGAGATTAATCGCTCGCTTAATGTTGGACTTGAAAGTGTTTTGTTAACCCCAAGAGGTGAATTGGCCCATATCTCTTCTACGATCGTGAGAGATGTTGCAGCCCATGGCGGCGATGCCAGTAAATTTGTTCATCCAAGTGTTGCTCAAGCACTTAACTTAAAATTTCAAGCCAAGCTTTAATTAAAAGCGTTCACTTATAAGGAAGGTGTTATGAGTAAAGGTTTTACAACGGATACGGTACATCACGATAGATTACTTAACCCAGATAGTGGTGCGGTGCATTATCCCATTGTTAACTCTGTGTTGTTTGGTTACGACAACCCTCAAGATTTAGTTGATATTTTCCAGGGGAAACAAGCAGGTCATGCATACGCTAGACAGTCGACACCGACCACAGATGCCCTGCAATCCCTAATTACTCAGATGGAAGGTGGCACTTCATCGTTAGTTTTTGCGTCGGGTATGGCGGCAATTAGCACATTATTTTTTACGTTACTAAAAGCCGGCGACCATGTGGTAGCAAGTCGCTTTCTATTTGGTAATACTCCTAGTTTATTAAATACTTTTAAACGATTTGGGATTGAGGCAACACTAGTTGATGTCACCGACGTTGCACTCGTAGAAGCCGAAATTAAAGACAATACCAAATTTGTTTTTACCGAAACGATTGCGAATCCTGTAACGCAAATAGCTGACCTGTCTGCGATTGGCGCACTCTGCAAAAAACGCAACATACCGTTTGTGGTCGACAACACAATGACACCAAGTTACTTGTTTAAAGCCAAAGAGGTCGGTGCGAGTTTAATCACTTGTTCGCTAACAAAGTATGTCAGTGGCCACGGTACCGTGACGGCTGGGGCAGTGATTGAAACCGGGCAATATAATTGGCAGGATTTTAGTAACATATTGGACTCTTTTCGACACCTCAAATCTGAAGCTCAAGTGATGACTCAAATTAAGAAAAAAGGGTTAAGGGATTTTGGAGCATGCTTGTCATCTGACAGTGCTCAAATGATCGCTGTTGGCGCTGAAACCATGGCATTGCGTATGGACCGAGCGTGTTCTAATGCGTTGGCTTTGGCCGAATATTTGGCACAACATCCTAAAATAGCAAAGGTTTATTACCCCGGGTTAGCGGGGCATCCTCAACATGAGTTAGCTAAAAAGCATTTTAAACATTTTGGCGCAATTGTGAGCTTCGACCCAGTAGCGGATATTGATCCGGTCAAACTTTTATCCGAGTTAACCACTGTTATTTCAGCCACCCATTTAGGTGATAACCGAACATTAGCGTTGCCAGTCGCTCAGACGATATTCTGGGAGATGGGTATAGAAAATAGACAACGAGCAGGGATCAGCGAAAACATGATTAGAATGTCAGTTGGCATTGAAGATGAAAAAGACTTAATTGCTGATTTTTCAAATGCGTTAACAAACTGCTAATGAGAATGTGCTTGAAATACTTGTCCTACGGCCTACTAGTAGTACTGTTGAATTTTTGCGGGCTAATCGCCTCAAGTGGCGTACAAGCCGTTCCGCTTTGGGATAATAAAGCGGATAATGGCGATGACTATTTGGTTGGTACTATTCATGTGGGTGACATTCGCCTACGTGATTTGCCCATTGAAATTAAAAAAGCAATTGATCAGGTTGAAGTTATTGTTGTTGAGTTTGATCCAAGTTCCACATCGACCTACCAGCGAGAGTTTCTAATGGCGAAGTTAGGCATGTTGCCCGCTGATGAATCTCTGCAAACTGTATTGTCGTCTCCGGTATACCGCAAACTCGCTAAGGTCCTTCTTGAATTCAACGTTGATATTAATACAGTAGAACAATTTAGGCCGTGGTTTTTGTCATTGATGTTGGTGCAACTGACTTATGAAATGCAGGGCTTAAACGCCGACCGTGGCGTTGATGTACAGATAGTCAACTATGCGCGTCGACAGGGCAAAAAAATCATTGGATTAGAAACGTTCGAGCAACAGCTAAGAATGTTTGACGATTTGTTTAAACGATATCCTAATATCAATCAGGACGATTTGATTTTAGATACCATTGATGAAATCGAAACCAATGTCGATTTACCAATCCAAATGATGGATGCCTGGATTGCTGGTGACATGGCGGCATTTGAAGAAATATATAGCCATACGCTTAATAAATCCGAATTCGATAAGGCCGCTGAACAAGTGCTTTTAGTGGAACGAAATCACAACTGGGTTCCGCAATTAAACCAATTATTAGCAAATAATTCTGTAATGGTGGCTGTAGGTTCGTTACATTTTGCTGGACCGAACAGTGTTAAAAAGCTTTTAAAATCAAAGTTTTCAATGTACAAACAAGATCCTAAAAACGTTATTCCCTAATAAAGTTGCGTATTGCTTGTTCATTTGTAACAAACTTTGACTATACTGAAGGGCGTGGCTCATTTTTAGTGAAAACAAAAATGTGTAGTAGGGCTATTAAAAGGAATACGATCAAATATGATGATATTATCCATAACTCTGTTAAATCGATTGACATAATTGCTGTTTAACATGAAGCCTCAAGTCACCTTGCCTAATAACAAAAAAAATCATTGGCACTTAACATTACTTTTGCTGCAAGCGAATACGTTTGCTTGTTCGTATATATTTGCATTTAAACAACAATTTTTAAGGAAGTTTCTATGAAAAAACATCCGACGCTTTCCCGTATCGCTATTGCGTGTCTAATGACCTGTTCAGCAGGTGTTTTAGCTGCCAATCCGACGTATACACCGGGAGCCCTGTCGACATTAGGTAAAGTGAGTCACCCAGGTACCATTTTATCTTCTACGATTAATCCAGCAGCCGGCGAGTTATTAGTTGGAATGGACGAAAAAGTACGTATGGGCTTTATGAGTTCACTTGGCTATCGCCTTGAACTCGGTCCAATTGACAACTTTTTAGACCAAGCCGATGATTTAGCCGATGCACTAGAGGATGAAGATTTATCCCTTAATGATGCATTAGAACTGAAAGACGACTTTGATGCCTTATTACCAGAGTTTGGTCAAAGTGGTCGTTTAACTCAACAAGCCGGATTCTCTATTCCCCTTATGCCTTTCGCATTCAGAAGTGAAACACTTAACGGTGTTATTACATTTGATATTTCTGCTGGTGGCATGTTAGATGCTCGATTCTTAGATGATCCAATTCAAATTGAAGTTGCCAGTGAGCAAATCAATCTGTTGACCTCAAGTTCGTTTTATATCAAAAGTGCCGCAGCATTAACGGCATCTGTTGGTTATAGCCGCAACGTTTGGGAATCGGAAATGGGCGACTATAATGTTTACGCTGGTGCAACTGCAAATTTACATGTGATTGGCCTAAACAAACAGCTGATTGCATTGCAAAATTTAATCGACGATGAAGATGTTGGTACTGCAATTGAAGACGAATTTAGCAGCAATACAGGTTCAACAACTGAAGTCGGCTTTGATTTAGGCTTGTTATGGACGGCACCAAACGCACAAATCGGTTTGACGATTTTAAATGCGAATGAACCAGAATTTGCTTATGGCGATATTGGTCAAAACTGTTTGGAATTAGACACCGTCTCATTGCAATCAAATTGTTTTATTGCGCAACAAGTTTTCTCTGATGAAATTGCCTTAAGTGAAACGGCAACATTAAGTGCTAAAACAATTGTTGAAGGTGCTATTTATACAGAGAGCCGAAACTGGTTAATTTCAGCAGCTGCAGAACTAAATTCAACTTACGACTTAATTGGCCGTGAGTCACAGTACGTTTCTGTTTCAGCAAGTTATTCGTCTGACGGTTACATATTACCTAGCTTGCGCTTTGGCGCGGCAAAAAACCTAGTTGGGACTGAATTGACAACGGTCAGTGGCGGTACAACTTTGTTAGGTATGATCAATATTGATTTGACCATGAGTTTAGAAACCATTGAAGTTGACGGAAGTGAAATTCCTCGAGTATTTGGTTTCAACATTGGTATCGAAGAGAAGTTTTAGGAGTTCGACTATGAGTATCAAGACAAAAAATATGAAAAAATTGTTTTTAGCGACCTGTGTTACAACAGCGTTGGTTGGACTTCAAGCGTGTAATGCAGATGACCCAGATGTTGGTGATTCTTCTGCTAAATCAGCTTTTGGTGGCCGTTTAATTGATGGTTATCTTGCTGGCGCAACTATCTATATTGATCTAAACAGAAATAATCGACGCAATGCTGGCGAACCTTATGCGATTACCGATAAGGATGGTTATTTTTCTGAATCTAAAGAAGGCGTGAATTATTGCCGCGAAGGCGCTCCAGAAAATGAATCACGTCATTGCTTGAATTCAGTTTTAGCTGACTCCGACGTTCTTATCCGTACTTATGGCGGCTTTGACGTGGCAACAGGCGAACCTTTTACAGGTAGTCTTTCTCGAGAAGTGAAGGTTTCAACAACAGGTGTTGTGAACAATAGCGTTGTATCTCCACTAACAACGGCGTTAGCCGCAGCAGAAGACAAAGAAAAACTGTTAGCTGATTTAGGCATTACAGAATCTGACTTAGACGTCGATTTTTTAAGTGAAGACGAGTTCTCTTCTGCGTTAACAGGTAAAGCGCTAGGGTTGCATAAAGTCGCGACCGCATTTTCTGAAGTTGTTGATAGTGTTTACACTGAGTTTGGTGAAGATTCAGATTTACCAAGTAACAGTTATGAACTTGTTTACAAAGGTTTAGTTAACAATGCTCCGGCGGATGGTGTTTGGACTGAAGCTGATCTATTTGCAGCGTTTGAGGCGGCAGAGCAAACTGCCATCGACCTTTATGTTGGCGCGGGCCTTTCTAATGCAGCGGTTGCTCCAGAAGACATAGTTGCAGCAGTAAATGGAGCAAAAGTCATACTGGGTGTTATTGGCACATCGTTTTCGAGCGAAACCACGTTTGATAACTTAAATCAAAATCTACTTGGTGTTGAGCTTGTTACCACTAAAATCGTTTATGAAAAAGCAGAATTGGACGAAGTGGATACGATTGTTAATGAACTTGGTGATCCTGATTCAAACTTGAATCAAACCTTGTCTAATGTAAATGCCGATTTCCAAGGTTTAGCTAAGACTAAAATTGATGATTCAACTGACTATGATTCGTTGGTTGTTGTCGATCCTCAAAACTTAGGGGACCCAATCGACAAGCAGTTATCAATTAACTATGAAGATGAAGACGCCAGTGGCGCATTCCATATCTTCTTCAAAGGTACTGAAGGCAGTTCTTCTGGTACCTTAGTTACATGTTTAACTTATACCACAACTGACCAGTCAGAACTTGATGATTCAGATTTTGATCTTGAAGACGTTAATACTGCCGGTAATTGGTTTAACATTGATGCAAAAAGCATGGTTGTTACTCTAACGTTTGGTGGTGGTAACTATGATGTTGTATTGGCAAGTAAAGGCTTAGACGCCGAACAGCGCCAAAAATACAGCTTTAGTTACGGCGGTGAAAACGTGAGTTGGTATAGTAACAATGGTTTAATCGCCAACGACGATACTAACGCATTGCCTGTGCCAGTCTCAAATGATGACTGTTCTGCAACTCTCGTAGATTAATCCGGGGGCTTCACACGATTTAATGTCAGTGTGAAATAAAAAAGCCGCAATTTCTTGTAAGAGATTGCGGCTTTTTAGTATCCAAAATTTAGAACCAATAAAATGGCTAAAACAGAACTGGTATTCAGGCTATTCTTTTAATGCGCAAGTCAAAAACGCAGCAACAATTTCATTGGTCTTTTTATTGTTGTGACAACATACGCCCAGTTCAAAAGGTTCCGGATTTACGTTAGGTTTTAACACCGATATTTTACTTTTCACTGGACTTGCATCAATAACCAATTGCGGTGCTATGCTCACGCCACACCCTAGGGCGACCATGCTCACTAGGGCTTCATGCCCAGAAACGCTGGCATAAATATTTGGCTTAATGTTCATAGATTTTAGCCATTTTTCAAACTTAAACCGAATTGGTCCAGACTCTGGCATGACAAAAGGTAACGACTGCCAGTCAATGTCTTCAGATTGTATTGCGATGGCTAAATCACTGTTCGTGTTTGGGCCTATGATTTTAAGTGGTACTTCCTGCAAGGATTGAAAAAAGTACTTACTTGATTGCCCATCACGCAATGCAGCAATTGCAATATCGACGTGACCATCGTCAATTAACGTCAGTGTTTGTGCCGCATCACCTGTTATTATCTTTAAATCGACATGTGGGTGAGCTTCAGAAAATCGTTCAATTAACGTTGGTAAAAACTCATATGCTGCGGTCACAGTACAAAATATTCTTAACGTCCCGGTTAATTGCTCACTTTTTTGTTTTAGACTTTGCTGCAAGTGATGCCAATTTGCCAATGTCGTCGCGGCAAATTCACGGGTTTTAAATCCGGCGTTAGTGAGTTCGACTTTTCGGTTGTCACGAATGAATAAAGCCTCACCAATTTCCTGCTCAAGCCTTTGGATCATGCGACTTAGGGTCGACGGACTCAAAAACATTGCATCAGCTGTAGTGGCAAAATGTTTACTCTGACAAAGATGTAAAAACGCGTTTAATTCTTTTAAATCCATAATATTGTTCTAACTTATATAGCATTTCATTAATCGCAATGATTGGTTGAGTATATATCAATTTACGCAATAATGAATTAATCCTATAGTCACTTCCATCAAAAAAACTCACTTTAGTGTGAGTAAAGTAGCTAAATATATAGGAAACCCCATGGCTAATTACTTTAATACCTTACCTTTACGCGAGCAACTGGCTCAATTAGGCGTATGTCGTTTTATGGATCGCAGTGAATTCAGTGCTGGATGTGACGCTCTTAAAGGTAAAAAGATTGTCATCGTGGGCTGTGGCGCTCAAGGTCTAAACCAAGGTTTGAACATGCGTGACTCTGGTCTTGACGTTTCTTATACGCTACGCCAAGCTGCAATCGACGAAAAACGTGAATCATTTGTACGTGCAAGCGACAATGGCTTTACAGTTGGAACTTACGAAGAACTTATTCCTACTGCTGATTTAGTTTATAACTTAACGCCAGATAAACAGCATTCAGCTGTTGTTGACGCGATTATGCCTCTTATGAAGCAAGGTGCGACTTTAGGTTACTCTCACGGTTTTAACATCGTTGAAGAAGGCAAACAAATTCGCGAAGACCTAACTGTTGTTATGTGTGCGCCTAAATGCCCAGGTACTGAAGTACGTGAAGAATACAAACGTGGTTTTGGTGTTCCAACACTAATCGCGGTTCATGCTGCAAACGACCCTGAAGGCAAAGGCTGGGATATCGCTAAAGCGTTAGCATCAGCAACTGGCGGCGACCGCGCTGGTGTACTTGAGTCTTCTTTTGTAGCAGAAGTTAAATCTGACCTTATGGGTGAGCAAACTATTCTATGTGGTATGCAACAAGCTGCTGCAGTTGTTGCTTACGAAAAAATGGTTGCTGAAGGCATGGACGCAGGATATGCGGCTAACCTAATTCAATTTGGTTTAGAAGTGATCACCGAAGCAATGAAGATTGGTGGTGTATCGCACATGATGGACCGTCTAACAAACCCTGCTAAATTAAAAGCATGTGAACTTGCTGACGAATTCACTACATTATTCCGCCCATTGTTTGAAAAACATCAAGACGACATCATCAGCGGCGAGTTCTCACGCACTATGATGGCAGACTGGGACAATGGTGACGCAAACTTATTAAAATGGCGTGAAGAAACGGGCCAGACTGGTTTTGAAAAAGCACCTAAAGTTGACCACAACATCACTGAGCAAGAGTTCTTTGATAAAGGCATCTTCTTAGTTGCCTGTATTAAAGCTGGCGTAGAAATCGCGTTTGACGTAATGGTTGAAGCAGGTATCTTACCTGAATCAGCTTACTACGAGTCATTACACGAGACGCCGTTAATCTCAAATACAATTGCTCGTAAACGTCTATACGAAATGAACGTTGTAATCTCAGACACTGCAGAGTACGGAAACTACTTGTTCGCGAACGCGGCAATTCCAATGTTCCGTGAGCACGTTATGCCTAACTTAAGCCTAGAATTAATGGGTAAAGGTTTGGATATCGCGGACAATAAAGTAGACAACGTAACGTTAGCAAGAGTTAACGACGCTATGCGTAATCACCCAGTTGAAAAAATTGGTAAAGAATTACGTGGTTATATGACTGACATGAAACAAATCCAAACTGTATAACTTTTATATATTGGATTGCGTTAGACTTATAATTAAATGAACTAAGTGTTGTTGGCGATTTATTTGACATATAGAGCTGTAAATCGTAAAAACTAATGACACTTATTTCATTGTTCGAATCTTCGAGCAGCGAACGTAACAAAAGAATATTAGAGACATGAAATTTAATTTAGTTATTCTCATTATTAACGTCGTCGTGGTCATTTTACCGCGTCGGGGTTTGTTATGAGCGTAAATTAAATATCTCATATTAGACCCCGGCTTAATGTTCGGGGTTTTTTGTTACTAAAGCCTTGAACTAAACCGGATTAACCCTCGTCAGAGAAACGGTAGGAAACAAGATGAAAACAGGTGCAGATTTAATCATAGACACCCTATACGATTTAGGGGCGACTGAAGTATTTGGATATCCAGGTGGTACCATTATGCCGGTCTATGACGCACTCTTCCGCAGTCTCGAACGTGGTTCTCCCGTTAAACACTATTTATGCCGACATGAACAAGGCGCTGGTTTTGCCGCAGTGGGTTTTGCACGTAGTACCGGAAAAACCGGTGTATGCATTGCAACCTCAGGTCCAGGCGCAACGAATCTAATTACCGCTTTAGCCGATGCAAAATTAGACTCAGTTCCTGTAGTGGCAATTACCGGACAGGTTCCTCGTCCACTAATGGGCACTAATGCATTCCAAGAAGTTGATGTTTTTGGCCTTTCGGTAGCAAGTTGTAAACATAGCTTCCAAGTTATGGATCAATCTGAATTAGAAGATACGATTCGCCAAGCCTTTATAATTGCAAATGAAGGACGTCCAGGTCCCGTGTTAATCGACATCCCAAAAGATGTTCAGATGAACACTATCGTTAAGCAACGTTCATTAGTGTTACCTAGACAACCTGAACAGACAGCTCGTTCTGAACAGTTTGAACAAGCTAAGCAACTTATCTTAAAAGCTCAGAAACCAATATTCTATATCGGTGGTGGGGTTGACTTAGCGGGTGTAACAGACGAATTGAATCAAGTGTTACGTACGACTCAGTTGCCAGCCGTTTCTACACTAAAAGGTTTAGGCTCTGTTGACCCTGAATATGCTTACTCATTGGGAATGCTAGGAATGCACGGGAATGCGGGTGCCAACTTAGCGGTACAAGATTGTGATTTACTAATCGCATTGGGCGCGCGTTTTGATGACCGGGTGACAGGTCGCTTAGCGAGTTTTGCTCCAAATGCAAAAGTTTTGCATATCGACATCGACAATTCAGAAATAAATAAATTACGCCAGGTAGAATTGGCCATCAATTGTAACCTCAAAACGGCTATGTCGTTATTACATAAAGAGCTTACTGTTTTAAGCGCCGAGCAACAACAGTCTTGGCAGTCGTGGCGTGATACATGTACGCAGTTGGCTGAAGACCATCAATGGCGTTACGATTTCCCGCATGATGGGATTTACGCGCCGTCGTTACTTAAGCAATTAAGCGATAAATTAACACCTGCCTCTGTTGTTACTTGTGATGTTGGTCAGCACCAAATGTGGGTGGCACAACATATGAGCTTCGCGAGTACTAAAAACCACTTAAGTTCTGGTGGAGCTGGTACAATGGGCTTTGGCTTACCTGCAGCGGTAGGCGCAAAAGTCGCTCGTCCAAACGACCAAGTTATTGCGGTATGTGGCGATGGCTCGATAATGATGAATATTCAAGAACTAGGTACCATCAAGCGTTTTAACCTTGGGGTAAAAGTTTTACTTATCGACAATGCTAAATTGGGCATGGTTAAACAATGGCAAGAATTGTTTTTTGACCAACGTTTAAGTGAAACTGATCTGTCGGATAATCCAGAATTTGTCATGTTGGCAAAAGCATTTGATATTCCAGGTCAAACAATTACAAAACAAAGTGAAGTCGCCGGAGCGTTAGAGACGTTAGTCCAGCATGATGGCCCGTACTTTTTGCATGTCAAAATTGATGCAGGCGACAATGTATGGCCATTAGTACCGCCTGGCGCGGCCAACCAAGATATGATAGATCACAGTCAACAAACGAGTTAACAGGAGAATATTATGACCATGTCAAATCACAACACACCCGTAGCTCATATCAGTTTGGTCTGTGTTCAGTCTAGTTTGTTATTAGAGCGTTTGTTACAAACATTAAGATATCGCGGTTTTAATGTCGTTAGCATGGCTTCAAATGATTTAAGTGCCAATGAGACTGAAGTCCACTTAGTCGTGAAGGGTCAAGGAAAGCTGACAACTTTACAAAAAAGCTTTGAAGCTTTGATTGAGGTTCAACAGTGTTATTTAACTGCAGATCAGGCAAAATTGGCGTCTTTATTAGAATTCGGGCTATCTACAAAGTTTAGCCCTGCAAAAACCACCCAACCGGGCTCTTATGCCGCGGAAGGCGCATAGAGGAAACAACAATGGCATTGTCATCATCAGCTGAAAAAATTTGGTTCAACGGTAAACTTATTCCTTTTGCAGACGCAAAAGTACACGTATTAAGTCACGCTATTCATTATGGTTCTTCTGTATTTGAAGGTGTTCGTGCATACGATACGCCAGATAAAGGCACATGTATCTTCCGTTTAGAAGATCACACACGTCGTTTATTTGATTCAGCAAAAATTTATCGCATGACGATTCCTCATACGATGGAAGAGCTTAATCAAGCACAAAAAGACGTTGTTGTTCAAAATGGTTTTAAATCGGCTTACCTACGCCCAGCGGCATTTTATGGTGAGATTGGCCTCGGTTTAGCGGTTCCTTTTAACACTGAAGCAGACGTCATTGTTGCGGCAATGGAATGGGGCGCCTACTTAGGTGAAGAAGCACTTGAAAATGGCGTTGACGCTGGCGTTTCAAGCTGGAATCGTCTTGCCGCGAATACTATGCCTACTGGTGCAAAAGCCGGTGGTAATTACTTATCTTCACAGCTAATTTCGATGGAAGCTCGTCGCCATGGCTACGGTGAAGGTATTGCGTTAGATGTGCATGGATATGTATCTGAAGGCGCTGGTGAAAACCTATTTGTTATTCGTGACGGTGTTGTAACAACAACGCCAATTACAGCGGCAATTTTGCCAGGTCTGACTCGCGACACGATCATCAAGCTTTTAAAAGAGCTGGGTTATGTCGTCCGCGAACAAAATATTCCACGTGAAGCATTATACCTAGCTGATGAAGTATTGATGTGTGGTACTGCTGCGGAAGTTACGCCAGTACGCAGTGTTGACGGTATCGAAGTCGGCAGTGGTAAACGTGGACCGATTACAAAACAAATTCAAGAAGCATTTTTTGGTTTGTTTAATGGTACAACAGAAGATAAGTGGGGCTGGTTAACACCAGTTAAATAATAGCGAATTGCTCTGCAGTTTCGGTCGAAACAAATGTCGACCGATACCATGTGGATAATTAGCCGTTACACGTCTTTAAAAAGATAGCTAAAAGCTTCTGTTGTTTTTGATTGAATTGTTCAATGCAAAAAGCGCAGAAGCTTTTTGCGTTTTAAGAAATAGATAAAAGGAAAATACACATGCCTAAGTTACGCTCGGCAACATCCACTCAAGGTCGCAATATGGCAGGTGCTCGTGCGTTATGGCGCGCGACGGGGATGACAGATGGTGATTTTGGTAAACCTATCATTGCAGTTGTTAATTCGTTCACTCAGTTTGTACCTGGCCACGTGCATTTAAAAGATATGGGGCAGCTTGTCGCCGGTGCAATCGAAGAAGCTGGTGGTGTCGCAAAAGAATTTAATACTATCGCAGTCGATGATGGTATCGCGATGGGTCATAGCGGTATGTTATATAGCTTGCCGTCACGTGACTTAATAGCTGACTCTGTTGAATACATGGTTAACGCCCATTGCGCTGACGCTATGGTGTGTATTTCCAACTGTGACAAAATTACTCCGGGTATGTTAATGGCGGCCATGCGCATAAACATACCAGTTATTTTTGTTTCTGGCGGACCAATGGAAGCGGGTAAAACGAAGCTTTCAGATCAAATTATCAAACTGGATTTAGTTGACGCTATGATCCAAGGGGCTGATCCAAAAGTGTCTAACGACCAGTCGGATCAAGTAGAACGTTCTGCTTGCCCTACGTGTGGTTCATGTTCTGGTATGTTCACCGCAAACTCAATGAACTGTCTAGCCGAAGCGCTTGGTTTAGCGTTACCGGGTAATGGTTCTATGTTGGCAACACATGCTGACCGTGAACAATTATTCTTAAAAGCAGGTAAACAAATTGTTGAGTTAACGAAACGTTATTATCAAGATGACGATGAGTCTGCATTACCGCGTAATATCGCTAACAAAGATTCATTTTCTAATGCGATGTGTTTAGATATTGCGATGGGTGGTTCAACAAATACTATTTTGCATCTTTTAGCTACGGCGCAGGAAGCGGGTGTTGATTACACTATGGAAGATATGGATAAATTGTCTCGTATCGTGCCGCAGCTATGTAAAGTCGCGCCGTCTACACCTGAGTATCATATGGAAGACGTCCATCGCGCCGGTGGTGTTATTGCCATTTTAGGTGAGTTATCACGTGCAGGTTTGCTAAAAACAGACGTACCAAATGTTTTAGGAACTTCGCTTGCTGACGTTATTTCAAAATATGATATTAAAATCACTGACGATGAAGACGTTAAAAAATTCTATCGCGCCGGTCCAGCGGGTATCCGTACCACAAAAGCGTTTAGCCAAGATTGTCGTTGGGATACATTAGACGAAGACCGCGAAAATGGCTGTATTCGCAGTATTGAAAACGCCTTTTCTACAGAAGGTGGGTTAGCGGTTCTTTCTGGTAATATCGCGGTGGATGGTTGTGTAGTAAAAACTGCCGGCGTAGCTGATGAGAATTTAGTATTTACCGGTCCTGCGCATATTTTTGAAAGCCAAGACGAAGCGGTTGCCGGCATCTTAGAAGGTAAAGTTGTGGCTGGTGAAGTCGTCGTAATACGTTACGAAGGCCCTAAAGGCGGTCCAGGTATGCAGGAAATGTTGTACCCTACGACTTATTTGAAATCGATGGGCTTAGGTAAAGCGTGTGCATTATTAACGGATGGTCGTTTTTCTGGAGGCACATCTGGTTTATCAATTGGTCACGTATCACCTGAAGCTGGAAGTGGTGGTGTCATTGGACTCGTTGAACAAGGCGATATTATTCATATCGATATTCCTACCCGAGAAATTACCCTAAAAGTATCTGATGCAGAACTTGAAGCTCGTCGTAAAGCGATGGAAGCCAAAGGCAAGGGCGCTTGGAAACCAGTTAATCGTGTTCGTCCAATTAGTTATGCACTGAAAAATTACGCAATGTTGGCAACAAGTGCTGATAAAGGCGCGGTACGTAATAGAGAGTTATTGGATAACTATTAATAATTCAAAACAATTAATTTACATTAGCGAGAAAAATGATGTCACCTACAGACCAACTAAATAAACTGAAAATCGCACAGGGTTACGTACGTGATATTTTGTTGGCACCAATTTATGACATAGCTGTGCAAACGAGTGTTGACCGATTAAGCATACTGTCTGCGCGTCTAGAGAATTCAGTATTTGTTAAGCGGGAAGATGAACAACCCGTACATTCATTTAAGTTACGTGGCGCATTTAACAAACTTGTTGGTCTATCAAAAGAAAAACAAGCATTAGGTGTTGTGGCGGCGTCAGCTGGTAATCATGCCCAAGGACTTGCCTTATCAGCAAAGGCCTTGGGTGTTGTGGCGACTATTGTAATGCCGGAAACGACACCGGACATTAAGGTCAATGCGGTTCGTAGCCACGGTGCGAACGTTGTTCTTAAGGGGAAAAGCTTTGATGAAGCGAATAATTTCGCCTTAACACTAGCCTCGGACAAAGGCTTGAGTTATATCCACCCGTTTGACGATAAAGAAGTCATTGTGGGTCAAGGTACGGTTGCAAAGGAATTGTTACAGCAAATCCGTGACTTGGATGTGGTTTTTATTCCGGTTGGTGGCGGCGGTCTATTGGCTGGTATGGCGGTGTACATCAAGCAGCTCAAACCTGAGATCAAAGTTATTGGGGTTGAGCCAGAAGGGGCGGCCTGTTTAAAAGCGGCACTAGAAGCGGGCAAACCTGTTGATTTAGGTCAAGTGGATTTATTTGCAGATGGCGTTGCAGTGAAATTAATTGGAACGCATACCTTTGAGCTTGCTCAGCAGTACTGTGACGAAGTGGTTACCGTAAATTCAGACGAAATATGTGCAGCGATTAAAGACTTGTTTGATGACGTACGAGCGGTTGCAGAACCTGCCGGTGCGTTAAGTTTGGCGGGCCTTAAAAAGTACGTTAAAACGACAGGCATAAAAGGCAAACGACTCAGTTGTATATTGTCTGGAGCAAATCTCAATTTTGACAAATTACGTTATGTTGCCGAACGCACCGAGCTTGGCGAGAAAAAAGAAGCGGTACTTGCGGTGACCATACCTGAACGTAAAGGCGCGTTTATAGAATTCTGTGACGCGTTGGGCGGTAAAGCGATTACTGAATTTAACTATCGATATCATGATACCAGCTCAGCTGAGATTTTTGTCGGTGTTAAAATGTCAGATATGAGTACAGATTTACCTGTGTTAATTCAGAGCTTAATTAATAAGGATTATCAGGTTGTCGATCTCACTGATAATGAGTTAGCCAAACTCCATATCCGTCATATGGTGGGTGGCAAGCCAACTCAAAAAATCAATGAAAAGATTTATAGTTTCGAGTTTCCAGAATACCCAGGAGCCTTGTCGAAATTCCTAACAATGTTAGGTCAAAAGTGGAATATCACTATGTTCCATTATCGCAACCATGGTGCGGCTTTTGGTCAAGTTTTAGCGGGGTTTGAAGCTTTAGAAGATGATGCTGCTGAGTTGCAAGGGCATTTAGATGCTGTTGGGTTTAATTGGAAAGATGAATCAGATAATCCAAGCATAAAACTGTTTTTGAAAAACAAATAGTGGGTGCCTTTTAGAATTACCTTTTAGAATAAAAAGGGATGTTCGCATCCCATTTTATTTGCCAAATACACTTACGTTACCCTAGCTACCCGATAAAATATCGACCCCAAAAGAATAAACCCTAAAGTATACAACCAAGATTGTATGCTCGCCTGCGCTATCAACCAAACACAAACCAAAATACCGCTACTGGATATCAGAAAAATAACCCATTGTGACAATGGCAGTTGCATCTTTTTATGTAGTTTGGGTACGGCAAGTACGCACACTAAATAACCTATCAGTCGAGCCAGAGAGCTAAAAATTGCCAACCAAACAAAGCCTTTTGTAATGGCTAAAATCATGGCAAACCCCGCTAGAAAGTAAATTGAATTTATGGGGGTTAAATATCGTTTATGGGTCGACAGAAACCACTGGGGTAACTGATTGTTTTCAGCTAATGCGTAGGTCATTCTGGGTGCGGCTAACATTAAGGCAAGTAAATTACCAAAAATAGAAACTATTGCCGTGAACGCAATAACAAGACCAAATGACGTTATGCCTAAAGATTCGGTTATCACATTGGCACTTGTAACAAGTGGCGCATTGGTCGCGATGGGGGTTGGTAACGTACTGACGACAATTGCCTGAATAAAAAAATACAACACAGTTGTGGCGATGAGGGTAAGCAGCAACGCCTTTGGCATATCGGCTTTCGGGTTTTTTGCTTCTTTTGCCGGAATTATCGCACCTTCAAATCCGATAAAAGCGTAAACGAGTAATAACATTGACGTTGGAAATTGATCAAGTTGCGGCGGAGGTGCGGAAAACAATTGTTCGGCATTTATATAAGTGACGCCAAATAAAACAAAAAGCGCAATGGGTAGGAGTTTGGCCAAAGTGACTAGATAAATCGACGTCATGGCATTTTTGATACCAAGAATATTGATCGTTGCTAATAGGACAATGAGTAAACAAACTCCAATTGACGCAATTTCTGGTGTTTGTAATACGGGAAAATAAAGTGATAAATAAAGCACTAGAGCGTGTCCGTTGGCCGCAAGGGCACTGACACGACCTAAATATAATAGCCAGCCTGTTTGAAACCCAACAAAAGGACCAAAGGCTTTAGTGCTGTATAAAACCGGACCACCGGTTTGGTCGAAAGCACTAGATAAAATAGCAAAACAGGCAACTATCGGAAAAATAGCTATGCCACATAATAAGAACATCCATGGACTAAAGTAGGCCAGTTGATTGGCTGCCGCGGCGGGCAATGCAAAGATCCCGGCACCTATGAGGCCATTAATCGCAATCGCTGCGACACCTATCTTAGTTATGGATTGAGTTGAAAGTGTAGCCAATGAATGTTCCCGTTTTTAGCTAAACTAACAAACTAACAAACTAACAAACTAACAAACTAACTGTTTTAATTGCAATATTTCGCTGACATTGGTTATCAGCAAACTGTAAATAATCTTTTTCAGAAAAATAAAAGGCACTCGATGAGTGCCTTTTAATACAGGAATGAAACACGTTTAAAACTTAGCTATCACTTTAACGTCACCGGTTACTGATGCCGCGTCGATATAACCAATGATATTGGGATTCGAGCTTACGAGTCCGATAACTTCAGCGTCACTATTCAAAGCTTTCGGAGGTGTGCCTTTACCGGTAAAAACCAATTTTGACCAGTAGGCTTTTAATTGGCTACCGGATTTCTTAAGCACATTTTTATTAAACTCCTTGGTCTGTGCACTCGATTCACTCAAATTTATCGGAACAGCTTGGTCGCCACCGGGAAAGGATTTTAATTTCCCTAAGAACAATCTGGAGATCGCATTTGAGTCAAGTTCTGCATTATTAGATGGATGCACAATAACAGCTATTTCAGCGAAACTTGCGGTTGATGCAAGCAGAGCAAAACAAGCAATGGATAATTTTAATAATTTTTTCATGCTAATTACTCCTAAAAGACTAAGTCTAAACCGACAGACAAGGCACTCGCATCAGAAGTTTGTCTCTCTCTTTTGGTATAATCAAACTTTAATGCGGCGGAAGGGTGGAAGTTATAACGAGCACCCACTGAAAAAACATCATTTTCTGTTTCTTGGCTTGTTAATGTTGCTTGATACGCAGCTCGCACGTCTATTGGACCACCACCTAGATTTAGGTCGGTGGGCAATCCGGCACTGTAGTCATCATCATTTTCATCCTTGCGGTGTTCAAATGAGATATACGGAGTCCATTCATCAAACCGATAAGCAAAAGAAATGTAATATTGATTTTGTGTCGCGATAAGCGTGTCTTCAACTTCTACTCGGGTAAATTCTGAATCTATCAAGAAGTTTTCATAATCGATAGATACGCCTATTCCCAAAAAGGAACCATCATCTTCTTCAATTAAAAGGCCATTGGCTGCATCGGTTGCACCAATCGCCCCGAGCAATCCAACAAATTGGTTTAACTGCTGAGTTGGGTCCGGATCGTTAACAAAGCTTATTGAAGCATCTGCCTGCATATAAACGGCCCTAGCGGTCAACCAATAGTTGCCAACCGTCCAGTTAATACCATACATATTACTAAGCTTTGCAGGGTCGTCATCACTTAAAACATTCACGCTGCCTTCAAAAGACCCAACAATTAATTGTAAGCTAGAATCCCACTCTCCCATCGTGCTGGTATAGAGCAAGCTTGCTCCGTCATAGGTAGAAAACGTTAAGTTATAAACACTTTTTGGCGGACGAACCCAAGTGTAGGCATAACCTACATCAAGGTAGTCAGAATAACGATAAAATGGGATCCGCATTCGTCCAACACTTAATTGGGTAGAATCTGAAATTGCGTAACTAAAGTACGCCCATTCAAATGTTGCATCATAGTCGTTTTCTCCACGAGCAATAATTTGAGATGTCGCTGAGAGTCCGTCACCTAAGTCTGATGAGACTTGCAGTGCAAATAGACTTTCAGGCTTAAATGACAATGTATCATCGTAACCATATAAAGATTTGTCCTCGTCCATGGATGTACCTGCAACAATAGAAGCAAAGCCGTTAATTCGCACTTCTGCCTGACTGGATAGTGAACTTATCGCCAATGCAGTCGCCGTTATAAATTTTACAGAGTTATTCATTATTAGTTACCTAATGTTAATAGTTAGCTAATGGCCAACAGACAATCTATCTGTGCCTAATTAAGTCAAGACTACTATTTATTATTATTCAAGAAATTAGATCGAAATTGTTAAGTGGCTGTTATTTTTTAGGGCTATAGTTTAACTGGGAGTCAGTTCCATCTGGGTGATTAGGTATTTTCCTACTTGTTATATTAGTAAAATCTAATATAATGGTTGGTATAGTCTAAATTTATTATGCGTTAATGATATTTACTGTCATTAATATGGATTTACAGAGCTGAGGTTTGCAATGAAAGTATTAACGTCGTTAGGGTTAGTTTGGATTTTATTAAGTCATTCGACATGGGCTACGGAGATCCAAACATCACTGGTCGCTGAGATAACGGTTCCTAATTTACAAATGGTGGATGGGTCCATTGAAGCAATTAATCAGTCAACAATTAAGGCATTAGTAAACGCTAAAGTCACTGCGATTCATGTTGACGTTGACGATTATGTTGCGGAAAACACCTTGCTTGTCGAATTAGATGATACTGAAATTCGAGCCAACTTAGCACAGGCTGTTGCCGGTGTTAACATAGCTGAAGCTGCATTAATTCAAGCACAATCAGAACTAAAGCGGTTGCAAGATCTAAAAGACAGCAGCTTTGTAAGTGAGAGTGCATTGACTGCAGCACAGGCCAACAAGGACAAAGCGTTTGGTCAATTACAGTTTTATCAAGCTCAAGTCGACGAATCAAACTTGAGATTGTCCTACACCAAAATCATTGCGCCTTATTCTGGAGTAGTTGTTGCTCGGCATATTGAAGCCGGTGAAACGGCATTAGTCGGCTCGCCATTGTTGACAGGTTTTTCTATCGACCAAAACCGAGTTGTTGCGCAAGTGCCACAGCGGTTAATTGAATACATTGAAGACAGTAAGCAAATTTGGGTTCAGCAAGCAAACAAGTCTTGGATAGCGCTTAGTGATCCTATAATTGCCCCGAGCGCCAACAAATATAACCATACTGTTTTGGTTCGCGCCAATATCAGTAAGCAAGAATTTTCGATGAGACCTGGTAGTTTTATCAAAGTTGGCGTGGATATCGGGCCAAAAAAAATGATCACGATTCCTTCCTCTTCTGTTGTTTATCAAGGGGATCTCGTAGCGGTGTTTGTTAAGCAGTCTAACGGCTTTACTCTTCGTCAAATAAGAGTTGGCAAAAATCATGATGGAAAACTAGAAGTGATTTCTGGATTAGTTACCGGCGATATTGTTGCAACAAATGGCTCATCTGCCTTGTCTGCGCCACTGCAGAAAACCAATTTGTCTGGTCAGTAGGAGGACAACATGAAAGACAAAATGGGCATTTCAGGCCGAGTTGCAAAGTTAGCACAAAATAATCCAATAACACCTATCGTCGCATTGTTAATCGTGATCTTAGGGGTTGTGGCGATACTCATTACGCCAAAAGAAGAAGATCCTCAAATTGATGTCACTATGGTCGACGTTTATCTATCGGCACCGGGATACAGTGCGCGTGAAGTAGAAACGCTCATTTCTACAAAAGCTGAAAACGCGATGGCGCAGATCGCTGGTGTTGACCACGTATATAGCACATCTATGGCAGACAACGCTGTGATTACCGTACAATTTAAAGTCGGTATTAAACGCCAAGAAGCGTTGGTTAAGTCATGGAATCAAGTGATGACCGAGTTACATTGGCCTGCTTCACTTAATATTAATCCGCCAGTAGTAAGAGCCCGTGGCATAAATGACGTCCCGATTTTGTCATTAACCTTATTTAGTAATGATTTAACAACCAATCAAAATGACCTAGGGCATATTGCCAATACTGTCGCTCAAGTCTTGCAGCGTGTGCCAGGCAGTCGCAATATTAAAGTCAGTGGTGGTAGCTCGTCAGTCGTAAAAGTGGTTTTTGACCCGGTTAAAGCGGCGGGGCACCAAATAGATATATCTACGGTAATTGCGGCAATACAACAATTTTCTGGCCGTCAGGGATTGATCCCAATTCAGACAGACGCGAGACAAGTGCAGGTTGAGTTAGGTCAGCATTTTAATCATGTAGATGACGTCGCCGGTTTAGTGGTGAGTCAACTAGATGGTCATCTGGTATTACTTAAAGACATTGCATCGGTGAGTTTAACGGTTGGTAAACCCAATCAATATGTACAGTTTGGGCACGGTGGTGGTTCAACGGATGTTAACCAACTCAATACCGCGGTTAGCATTAGTATCGCCAAGCAAGAAGGTGAAAATGCAATAGATGTGGCCAATGCGGTCTTGCTCACAATAGAGGATTTAAAAGGTCGTATTATCCCAGACAGCGTTACAGTAAATGTGTCGCGAAATAGTGGCTTTACCGCACAGCAAAAAGCCAATAAGCTAATTCAAAAGCTATTATTTGCGACCTTAGCGGTGGTTGTTTTAGTCTTTTTAACCTTAGGGAAACGAGCTGCGTTAATTGTAGGCGTTGCGGTTGGTCTAACATTATTAATTACTTTATTTTCATCTTGGGTGTGGGGCTTTACACTTAATCGAATATCCCTGTTTGCTCTCATATTTTCTATCGGGATCTTAGTCGACGACGCCATTGTTGTTATTGAAAACATACATCGACGTCAACAATTGTTCCCCATGGAACCTTTAAAGGTGCTCATTCCAAAAGCCATTGACGAAGTCGGTAGCTCTACGATCTTAGCAACATTTACAGTTATGGCTGCGCTTATACCTATGGCGTTTGTGTCTGGTTTAATGGGCCCTTATATGAGTCCTATTCCAATTAATGCCAGTACAGGAATGTTGTTATCGCTTATTATCGCATTCACCATTACGCCTTGGCTCGCACTGCGTTGGTTTAAATCTGACGCGCCTAGTGACGATGCAATCCCAGATAGTGAAGAAACTTCGGAAGAACATAAAGCAAGCGGACATGAAGAACATGATCGAATTGGTTTATTCGCCTCCAACATTTTGTCGCTATTTGTTAGCCATAAACGCGCGTTGCGCAACCAATGGTTGCTATTTGTCGGCATAGTGAGCTTGATGTTTGTGGTGATGATTTTACCAGTCGGAGGCCAAGTATTATTAAAAATGTTGCCGTTTGACAACAAATCAAGTTTGTCCGTCGTTGTTGATATGCCGGAAGGCACAACGCTGGAAGATACTTTAAGTGCACTGCAACAATTGTCAGATCCATTAAGAAAGGCCCCAGTGGTGGTTGATTTTCAGTTATATGCCGGTGTGAACGCGCCTATCGATTTTAATGGTTTAGTGCGTCAATATTATCTTCGCCAACAACCGCATTTAGGTGAAATTAATATCAATATTCTTGATAAAGGCCAACGAGATTTGGGCAGTCATGATATTGCAAAATTATTGCGAGCCACTTTGTTACCAATAGCGACAAAGCTTGGTGCGAATATTAAAATTGTTGAACAACCTTCTGGGCCTCCAACATTAGCCCCGTTGGTTGCTGAAGTTTACGGACCAGACGCAGAGCGTCGACGTGAAACGGCGACTAAGTTAGAACGAGTTTTAGCCAATACACCTGAAATTGTCGATACGGATACGAGTATTGCCGCACCGCATGTCAGATTAAAGATAGTAGTCGATAATTCTAAAGCTCAGTATTTTGGTATTACAAAACAGCAAATACAATCAGTACTAGGCCTTCTTTTAACAGAACAACCTGTGGCGTATTTGCATGACCAACCAGGGATTACGGCAATTCCAATTATTGTGTCAACGGGTGATAGTTATCTGACAGACCGCGATCGCTGGCTGAATACTAAAATTCAACTGCCAAATGGTGAAAGTGTTGTTATCGGTGAATTCATCGAGCTTGTCGAAGTGAACGACGAAGGCGCTATTTACCACAAAGATATGCGTCCCGTGATTTATGTTGTAGCGGATATGGCTGGAGAAACAGACAGCCCGCTTTACGGTATGTTTGCAGCGCAGGCAAACTTTGATGAGCAAAATGGTGAAACTAATTGGCTATACACCCAAGCACCACAGCAAGCCTATCGCGAAGCGATCAAGTGGGATGGTGAATGGAAAATTACCTATGAAACGTTTAGGGATATGGGAATCGCGTATTCTGTCGGTCTGGTGCTTATATACTTGCTCATCGTCGCGCAGTTCAAAAATTATATGATGCCATTGATTATCATGGCACCCATTCCGCTAACAGTTATTGGTATTTTCCCAGGGCACTGGTTAATGGCGGCAAAATTTACAGCGCCTTCAATGATCGGCATGATAGCCCTTGCTGGTATTATTGTTCGGAATTCTATTTTGCTGGTGGACTTTATTGAGTCTCAAATTGAACAGGGAGTGGCCCTGCAACAAGCGGTAATTATGTCAGCTCAAATGCGCGCACGACCAATTATATTAACCGCACTTGCGGCGATGATTGGTGCAACGTTTATCGTATCGGATCCTATTTTTAAAGGGTTAGCTGTATCATTGATTTTTGGTATCGCTGTATCGTCGATATTAACGTTAATCGTTATTCCGGTTGCCTATTACCGAAATGCGTTAAAAAAACACGCCGTTTAAGACCGCAAACTATCAAACGCTCAATATATGAATGATGAGCGAGACTCATGGACTACAGAGGGAAGTTACTCGTGCTTCCCTCTGTTTATTCTCATGCAGTTATCCCAATCCTCACCTTTTGCAAAAAAAATTAAATAAATTAAAACTATCTGCAAACTTGCATCGACTATTAAGATGAGACAAAGCGATGGTTTATATCAATGACATTTAATAATTTGCGAGGGCGATTTGTCACTATTTCAACAAACAGACGATAAGTTGATCGAGAAAGCCCTCAAAGGCAACCAATCGGCATGGCGTAAGTTAGTCGATAGATACGAAAAAAATGTCTATCTCTACGCACTTCGTATGACGAGTAATCAACATGATGCAATGGATGTAATGCAGGAAACATTTATTTCTGTGTGCCGCAGTTTATCTGACTTTCGTGGAGACAGCAGCTTTAAGACCTGGGTGCTTAAAATAGCTCACTTTCGTTGCATCGAGTTTTACCGCCGTCGGAAATGGTTTGCTGACGAAAGCGAATTGCAGCACATGGACGCCGAGCCTGAACATAGCTGTCCTGAATTGGCTTTGGGGAATTCTCAGTCGCGAAAACAGCTATTGACCGTAATGAAATCATTGCCATTTGAACAGAAATTAATCGTTGAGCTAAAGGTATTTCAAAGCCAAACGTTTGACACTATTGGCCAACAACTCGGGGTTTCGACCAACACAGTGAAATCGCGTTTTTATACTGCATTAGATAAATTAAAAGTGTTACTGGAGGACTCGTATGACGCAGCCTGAAGAAGCAAATTTAGCCGAACTATTTGATTATTGGTTGGAAGGCAAGACATTGACCTCTGACCAACTGGCCAGTCTGAAACAAGCGCCTTTGTGGTCGCAACGAATGGCTGTGCATAACGAGATGCTTGAGATGGCTGACAATCTGTCAGAGTCGGTCGATGTACCAAAGTGGCGTAAGGACAAAGGTTTTGACCAATATTTGGCAAAACCGTCGTGGTGGCAACGTCAAGGGACGTCACTTGTTGCGCTTAGCTTTTCAATATTTGCCTGTCTTATTATGTTATTTGATGTGCGTTTAGTTAATACCAGTAATGGTCAAGAATTGGTGATAAATGACCAATCTCAACAGGCCTGGTTGGAACAGCAGTTTGTCCAATTGGCCGAGAAAAATAATGAAGTTATTAATGCCAGAATGGATGATTTAAGCCTAAAGCAACAAAATGATACGGCACAACTGGCAAGTTATCTGGTTGCAAATAGCCGCCTTGAGCGTAAAGAAGACATAGAAGATGTGGTTCGGGTCATTCAACAACAAAGACAGGACGACATGCGCTATTTGCGACAACAGTTTAGTGATGTGAATTACAACATCCGCCTGGCGTCACAGCAAAACGAACGAAATTTAAGAAAGTCTGACTATAACGACGCGTCAGAACAGCAAGTAACCGAGTAGGCATTGAGGTAAACCATCGCTTATTTACCTTAATTATTTAGAAACGGAAATGATCATGAAAAAACAAAATAAACTTTTGCAAAAAGCCACGTTAGCAAGTCTGTTATTAGGTCTAAGTTTTAGCTCAGCAGTTCAAGCACAGGACTTGTCTGAGAAAAAATTGAAAAGTGTGAAACGTGACCTAAACATCATGACCACGATTATTAAAACCGCCATCAATGGTAATGAAAATAGTCGTAACAGTCGCAGTCACCGCAGCAGTGACGTGGAGGGTATATATCTGGCAAACCAAGGAATGGTATTTACCATAGGGTCTCGCCATGGGGTGAGTTATAGCTTTAGTAGGGGTCATCATAGTGTTGCGCCAATTGCTCCTGTACCGCCAATTCCACCCATTATTAGAAGTAGCGCACCTTTATCAGAAGATGACGTCGATAGGATTGAAGAGTCAACGATGGAAGCGGTAGAGTTGGCAATGGATATGGCGGAAGTTCAAATGGAGTTTTATTCTGAAATGGATTGGTCTCATCGTTCGAGCCAAGAGCGCAGTGAAGGTCGTGCGGAACAAAACGAATTGGAAAAACAACGCCGAGAATTGGAACGAGAAGCCCGTAAACTGGAGCGAAACGTACGTGATATTGAACGAAAAATACGTGACGCTGAGTATCAACAAGAACTTAACGCAAGTGCTGACAATAAAAAGAAAATCGCTAAGTTAGAAGCCGAAATGAAACAACAGTCTGAAAACTTGACCAACGTCGCAAAAGAAATCAGCAGTAAGGCTGAATTACTTCAAAAAAAGGCAAGTGAGATGCGCGAAAAACAGATCGCACAACTTAATGCTCGCATTAAAGTAACTGAAACCGCGATAAGTCAGGCGGTCTGTGATTTTGGTGGAGGGTTGCGGTCATTAGCCAAAGGTGAACACATCACATTTAATCTAAAAGGACGCAGCGACCGCTTGTACATATTTGATATGCCATCAATATATAAATGTGCAGATGGTGATATTACGGCGACTGATTTGTTAACCAAAGCAGTGCAATACAGTCTTTAAAACTAAGATTCAGTAGGGAGCACAAAACTCCCTACTGAATGGATTATATCGCTTAGTTTTAGGGTTTAACTAACGTTCTAGCATAATCCGCCATATCGGCCTGCAAATTTAGAATCGGCGATTGGTCTATTTCAATTAACCCACGTCTTGGTCGGTCAAGGTCGACGATCACAAAAACCAACGACACAATTAGCGCCACCATGACATATGCACTATAGGTTGTGCGGGTACCAGACAAGCCCGATACATAACCGACAATGCTTCCGGTCATTAAAAAAGTCCCATAGAGCAGCATAAGCACAATTTCAGGAACGTGGCGATTAAGTGCCGAATCTCGAACATGGAATACCTGCATTAGTTTGCCAATGGCATCAGTAAACGAACCTGTTCTTATGGCTCCGGCTGTAGAAGTTTGGATCTCAGTTGCTAAAATCCACAATTGGTTTTGTAATTCCTTAGCTTCAGTAACAAAAGATTCTCTTTTGTCTTCATTTACCATACTGACATTACCCGCTTCAGTACGATTGTTGGTGTATGCGATAAGCAATTGTTTGGCTTTTAATTGACTTTCCTGAGGTAAAAGGTCGGCTCGAATAAAGGCGTTATGAATTGCGTTACTTTCATCGAGTACTGCATTGCTCCTAGCGTCAAATCGTTGCAACGACTGCGAGAAGGTAAAACCAAGTAACAGCGCTAATATCCCTAACAAAGAGGATTGGATTGCACTGACCTGAGCCTTACTGGCATCATTCGCCTTAATTGCAGGCCGACGACCTATTCGAAAACCACACTCAATGGCGACTGCCATTGAAACAAACAATGAAGATGCAATCGCCAAGCTATTAATGTCGTATAACATTTCTTTCATTCAACCTTCCGCCACTTTAAACGTCACAAATAGCACATTTGCGTTTACCTATAAACGTTTTATAGGTGTGATTTGAAATGGAATCAACTAATACCCAAATTAACTGATAAACAGCGTCGAGTTTCTAGGTAGCTAGAGAATGGTTTATCTAGCTACCTAGATTTAATACGATCACTAACCACATCCCTATAGTGCAGTTAAAAGACATGATGAAAGCAAAAAATCGGTGAATCGGGTGATTGTACGTTAAGTGGATTGCACTGTGGATTAATCGAAAGGCGACAAACGCCCAAGCAAAAGCCGTCAAATAGACATGGGAAATATTTAAAGCAAGAGCAGTAACGCTAGCGACATAAAACAAAACGGGTACTTCAAAAAGATTGTCAAAGTTACGACCAAATTTGGCAATGTCATCTGGAATATCGTATTTCCCCATTAATTTGAAATAACGAGGGTCGACTTTGCCTGCATAGGCGCCTCTGATCCTGATAACAGCGGTAAAAACACCGACGACGGCAGTAAGTAATACCATCACAAACATTGGGTAAACGAGTTCCATATTGATTTCCATTGTAAATTTTTAAAAATGATTTCGACGTTTGAGCATAAGGATGCGGTAAATATTCAATATATTCAAATACTCGTTTTATTCGAGGTACATTCAGGTGTGTACTTATTGTTGTTAAGCGTTTTAGTGGCAACGCATTATCGCCAATTGAGCCAATTGGTGAGTGTTAAATATCTGTTATTTTCTCAATGGCATATAGTTCATCATCTATTGTCGCGACTTTTTCAGAAATGATGGCTCGTGCATCTGTCAATCCTTGGTTATAAAAGTGATCACCTATTTGCTCAGCAAAAAAATCGAGTAAAAAGCCAGCTTCAAATTGCCCAATTTCTTGATCAAGCTGTGACTCAAAGTAGTTTTGGATCTTGCTAATTATGATTTCTTGTTCAGATTTTTTGAACGTTATATTACTCATTAATGACCTCTTCTATGTCGAATACGTTTTACTAGTCGCTTTATTATTTCATGAGCTGTTTACTAATGTTAGATCAATTTCATACGTATTCATCTAACATTGGGTACGCTTTTAGTTTTGAATACCGGCTCAAACACAATGTTAATTAAAAACAACAGCTTTTAAGAAGGCTTTTTAAACATACTGACTTAGGATATTTATGAAAATAAAATACGGAATGACGATTGTTATTACGCTGATTGTCGTGGTCTTTGGGATCCGCATTTTTGAGCCAAAATCCGCAACAGTAACCTTTATGCTTAAAGCGCCAGATTCGACGGCACCGGCAGACGAAATTCATATCGTAGGAAACTTTAGCGATTGGAAGTTTGAAAGCAAACATGCGATGAAACTAGAGGGTGAGTTTTACCGTGTTGAAATCCCAGTTTCTGAAAAACCGTTATTTTATACCTTTATCAAAAACCAATCATGGCAACATGGTCCAGCTCAAGCATACGGTAAAGGCATGTGTCAGTTTTCCTATAATCCTGAGGCTGGATTGAATATCGTTGAAAATGGCTTCCCAGCCTGGGGCGGAGATAAACCAACAGAACCATTAACTTCCTCGCTGGTGGGCAATATTGAAAAACTTATTGATATTGATTTTCCTCAGCTACAAACAAAACGTGATGTTTGGGTTTATTTGCCACCGAGCTATCAAGCTGAGTCGAACACGGCATTTCCAGTGCTTTATATGATGGACGGACAAAACGTATTTGACAAAAAAACGTCATACAGTGGTGAATGGCAAGTTGACGAGACGCTGCAGCAAATGTTCACCGAGCAGCAACTTAGTGAGTTTATTGTGATTGCGATAGATAATGGCCCTCGACGAATGAACGAATATAGTCCTTGGAAGTTTCAATATGGTGACGATGTATTTGAAGCTGAGGGGGAGCAGACTATGAAATTTATCACGCAAACATTAAAGCCTTTGATTGATGACAAATACCGTACTCAAGTGGGTAAAAAGACCACAGGCATAGCGGGGTCAAGTTTAGGTGGCTTGATGGCAATTTATTCTGCACTAAATTACAGTAATATATTTGGCTATATCGGGGCGTTTTCGCCGTCGTTGGGTATTGAAAATGAAGAGGGCGTTAACGTTTTATTCCAAGCTATTGAACAGGTAAATCAGATAGATGATGTCGTTATTTATACTGACATGGGGTTAGGTGAGTATGGCGATTATGCAAAGTTTGATAAATTGACGCAATTACTTAACGCAAAACTGACAAATGGTGCATCTCTCACAACCGTAAAAGATGACTTAGGCCGGCATTGTGAAGCGTCTTGGTCTGAGCGTTTTCCAAGATTTGCTTCGCAGTTTTCTAAAAATTAGTGAGTTGGTATTCGTGACGTTCAACGCCACATCTGCGTCGGACGGCCACGAATAACACAAGCAATAGTAGAACAGAGAAAGATAAATTGGCCGAGCCTGATTTTTTAGGCTCATCGGGTATAGCATTGACTGTGATAGTGACTTTATCTGTTGCGGTTGCACCATGTTCATCGGTTACAGTTAAGGTCACGTCAAATACACCGGTTTGTACAAATTCAACAATAGTCGTTTCACCTTCAGCACCAATTGACCAAACAAATTGGATAATTTGGCCATCTTGGTCGCTCGACGCAGAACCATCAAGTTGCACCGACTCACCCACAGTAACCGTTAAATCGGGGCCTGCGTTGGCGGTTGGCGCGACGTTTGGTTTGTCTGTTCTGAACATCGTATAGGCGCCAGTAAAAGCATTGAATTGAATGAGGTATTCGCCAAAGCCATCATCAAATGGGATTGAATCGCCGCCTAATTCAGCAATGCCATCGGTATTGCTGTCACCAAAACTTGTGCTCCAATCGGCGTAAACATCAAATTTAAATCTAGGCACGCCCGTGGCGTTTGTAGCTTCATTATTATTTACCGTGACTTGCCAAATATTGTCTTCTATTTCAATCATAGGCGTCGTGCCCCATTGATTGGTTACACCACGAAAATAAAGTGATGGATAAATGTGGTCGTCAGACTTAATACCACTTAACACGGCCGATTTACGAGTTGTATACCAGTTTTTACCTGAGCTAAAGTCGAATAAACGATAAGAACTTTGATTGCCCCAATAAGCGGGTTCATCGGTAATCTGTTGGTTGTCACCTGTGTCATTGAGCAAACTATATTGAATAAGTTGGTGAGCGTCACTAATCCAGCGTGTTGAATAATGCTCGGTCATTAAGTTGTCTTGGTTTACCAATTGGGCCAGGAGAGCTTTAAACTCGGTACGGTACTGCGCGATGGCCAATACTTTCTCAACTAAAATAGGGCTATGAGCGGCAAAGTTCATTGGGTTCCGACTGCCAACATCTCCAACTAACAGGGACGTTCCAAGGGCATTGTCGGTGTCGTATGGAATAAAATAAACCACTTCGGATTCGTCGATATAAAAGTAGTAGTTATTGCCATTGCCCCAAAAACCGTCCCAATGTCCTAAAACAGCCTCCGCTGCCAGAAATTTAAGAAATACAGGGATATCCAAATGTTGTTCGATATAAAGCTTAAACTCGTTGCCGCTCAATTGCGTGAAGTTATTCGCGATAGTTATAAGTTGTGATTTAGCTTGTTCAAAGTCATCGTCTTTACCTTTAAATTCAAAGGTCGCTTGGTCGTTAACGTCGATGCCTTGCCAATTTTCCTGAATATTTGAAAAAAGCGCTGCACCAAACCCTTTGTGGTTACCTTGCCACAAAAAACCTTTGTCATTATCAGTACCAAAGCGCTTATCGATATACTCTTTTCGGTTAACACTTTCATTCATTCGATAAACACCAAAATAGGCAGTATTTGCGGCGCCCACTTTAATGAACAAACGGGCATATGTAGACGAGTGTGCGGTCCACAAATCAAAGTTATGCATGATCTGATTACTAAGGGGTTCATGAACAAATGTTGGATCGTTATGGAAACGTTTAAGGCGTAATTTACTTAACTTTGAAAAGGTTTGTTTGTCGACAAATTCGTCAAAATCTAAAGAAAAATGAGCTTGACGATATTGGCCATTACCGTCGTCTGGTAAAACAAAGCTGGTATTGCCACTTAGTTTTACGCCAACCGAAGTGAGTTGCGTGACGGTACCGTTTTTATCAAATGAAAAATCGGCAGGCACCTCATATGGAACTTCGCGACTTGATTGTAAAAGGCTCTGCCATTCGTCGTCGGAAAAGGTTAGGGTAATTGAGGGCAAGGCATTGATATCAAATACATATTTGTGGTCGGCTTGAGCTAGAAAGCTTGTATCTTCAACCGCTATAGTTACATTTGAGATGAGCAATAAAAGGCAGGCAAGGAAGTGTCTTAATGGTTTACCAGTCATTGGGTAACCTACGCAAGAATAGAGTTATTCAACCCTAGAGACAGAACGGGCCGTTGGCAAATAGGTACATACGTATTCAGCTATTAACCAACGGTCGTATTAGCGCAATATTCAATATAAACAGTGTGTTACCACTGTTGCCATGTTTAAAATGAAAAGCAAAGCAAAGCAAAGCAAAGCAAAGCAAAGCAAAAATTAACACAGGTTAGAGGAAGAAAGCATTCACTTGGAATAATTTTTCAACTTCACTAATGTATTTTTTATCAACTAAAAATAAGATCACATGGTCATTACTTTCAATAACCCTATTGTCATGAGCAATGAGCACTTCGTTACCCCTTACGATGGCCCCAATAGTTGTACGAGGTGGCAATTTCAGTTCTTGGATTGAGCGACCAACGACTTTAGAAGTGCTTTCGTCACCGTGGGCAATCGCTTCAATGGCTTCGGCTGCACCGCGGCGAAGTGAGTATACATTTTCGATATCAGCTCGGCGAACATGAGTTAAAAGTGCTGAAATTGTCGCTTGTTGCGGTGAGATTGCGATATCGACTTCACTACCTTGGACTAAGTCAACATAGGCGCTACGTTGGATCAATACCATGGTTTTTTGGGCGCCCATGCGTTTGGCCAACATGGCAGACATAATGTTGGCTTCATCGTCGTTTGTAACTGCGATAAAGACATCGGTTTGTTCAATTTGTTCTTCAGATAGCAATTCTTGATCTGACGCATCGCCGGTAAAGACAACCGTGTTTTCAAGCGACTGGGAAAGTTCTTCGGCGCGTTTGGGGTCAAGTTCGATTAACTTTACACGATAATCTTTTTCTAATAATCGGGCGAGTCCAGAGCCTATGTTTCCGCCGCCAACAATCATGATCCGTTTATAGCTTTGTTCTAGCTTTTGTAATTCATTCATAACTAAACGAATGTGTTTTGACGCCGCTACAAAAAACACTTCATCATCGGCTTCAATGACCGTTGTCCCGAGTGGGCGGATTGCTTTACCTTTACGGTATATTGCGGCAACACGAGTTTCAACCGACGGCATATGTTCTTTTAATGCCGATAAGGCGTAACCCACAAGTGAGCCACCATAGTAGGCTTTTACCGCAACTAAACTGACTCTACCTTCTGCAAACTCAAGTACCTGTAAAGCGCCCGGATATTCAATTAAACGGCGGATATACTGCGTGACTAATTGCTCTGGGGCGATGTAATGGTCTACAGGTAAGTCATGGTTATGGAAGAGTTGTTCTTTGTATTCTAAATATTGCTGTGAGCGAATTCGGGCTATTTTGGTCGGGGTATTAAAAATACTATACGCTACTTGGCAGGCCATCATATTGACTTCGTCACTGCGGGTTACGGCAATGAGCATGTCTGCGTCTTCAGCTCCCGCTTGACGCAATACGTCGGGGTAAGAACAGTGACCAACAACCACTTGGAGATCATATTTGTCCTGCAACTGATGTAGTGCGTCAGCATCGATATCTACCAGGGTGATTTCATTTTCTTCACCTGCTAGGTTTTCCGCTAACGTAGCACCAACTTGTCCTGCGCCGAGTATTATGATCTTCATGATTTAGCTTTTGTGACCTATTCTTTTTTATTGTGATTTTTTCAAACGGCAGTAATAAAACCCGTCCATATTATGCTCACCCGGTAAAATTTGCCAGCCTGGGTTGTCGACTGTCTCATTCAAACTTTGTTCGTCAGAATGACCTTGATTAACGATTGGCACGAGAATCGCGTCAGCGTGAGTCGTTAAAAATTGTTGCATCTGCAATTTATTTTCATCCGGAAGTATAGAACAAGTGGCATATAATAATGTGCCGCCTGGTTTTAGCTTATCCCACATGGTTTGTAAAATATTAGCTTGGAGCGTACTGAGTTGCTCAATATCTTCGTTGCGTCTTAACCATTTGATATCTGGATGACGACGTATAACCCCAGTAGCAGAACATGGCGCGTCTAATAGAATGCTGTCGAATTGCTCAAATGACTCAAGGGTTTTAGGATCGGACAAATCTCCGCATACTAATTGAGCTTCAAGTTTTAACCTTGTTAGGTTTTCCTGTACTCGGCTTAAACGAGTTTCGTCAATGTCGGCTGCCACCATATTTACTTTTGCGGTGTCGAGCACATGGCAGGTTTTACCACCAGGGGCGGCACAGGCATCGAGTACATGTTCATTATCACAAGCACCTAACAATCGCGCTGCGTTTTGTGCAGCAGCGTCCTGAACCACAAACCAACCTTGGTCAAATCCCGGAATTTTATCAACGGGTTTTGGTGCTAACAAACGAATTGCGGTTGGGTTGTGTGGATGTACTTCGTATTCAATTTTAGCGTCATCAAGTGCAGTACAAAATTCAGTTACCGGTTTATTTGAGGTATGAACACGCAGCCACATTGGCGCACGTTGTAGATTTTGCTCAAGAATGGTTTGCCATTGTTCAGGGTAGGCTGCTTGAATGCGTTTAATAAACCAAGACGGATGATTGTATTCAGTAACAGGGTTCGCGGTTTTTTTCAGTAAAACGTCTTTGTTTCGCATAAAGTTACGTAAACAAGCGTTAACTAAGCCTTTTAGTCCCTGTGCTTTTAGTGAAACCGCAGCTTGAACCGTTTCGGCCACCGCGGCGTGTTCTGGGATCCGCATATGTTCTAACTGATATAAGCCAACGATAACTAGATGATGAAAAACCCGTTGTTTACCCTTGAGCTTTTTGGTTAATAGTTGATGGCAGATCGCATCGTAACGAGCAAAATGTCGAATGGTACCAAAACACATTTCCTGTAATAAGGCAGCGTCTTTCTCGCCAACATTTATTTGTGCTTGGGGTAAGACGTCTGATAAAGACTGACCTTTATCTAACACCGCTAGTAAACAGCGAGCGGCTTCGGCGCGAACATTTTTGCTGGCTTTTGACATTAGTCCGCCTGAGTTAATAATGAAGTTCCAGGGGCAACCCATTCAAGGCGACCATTAACAAAATCGCCTGCTGACATTGGTTTTTTGCCCTGTGGTTGCAGACTTTGGATAGATATAACACCGTCGCCGGTTTGGATCGAAATACCAGATTTATCGGCCGAGATGACATCGCCGGCGTTTTTCCCTGAGTTTTCTGGGGAAACCGCTGCTTGCCAAATTTTAACGACATTGCCACTTAAATTTGCATAGGCTACAGGCCAAGGTTGATAACCTCTAATTTTACGTTCAATAACGGCGGCAGGTTCAAGCCAGTTAATCTCAGCTTCCTGCTTCGTTAATTTATGAGCGTAAGTGGCTTCGTCGTCATTTTGTTTTATCGGAGTTACATTGTTTTCAGCAATGGCGTCTACGGCTTTTATCAATGCTGAAGGGCCAATGTTTTGAAGTTTTTCGTAGACGCTGCCGCTGGTGTCGGTTGATTCGATAGGGCAAGTCTCAACTAACAGCATGTCGCCGGTATCAAGCCCAATGTCCATTTGCATAATTGTAACGCCAGTTTCAGCGTCACCCTCTAATACGGCACGTTGAATTGGCGCAGCACCGCGCCATTTAGGCAAGATAGAGCCATGGACATTGATGCAACCAAGTTTAGGCGCGTCTAATGCTGCTTTGGGTAATAGAAGACCATAAGCCACGACGATCATTAAGTCGGCATTCCAAGCGTTTAATTCAGTTAATGCGTCATCGGTTTTTAATGATGGCGGCTGACATACAGGAATATCATGCGCTAAGGCAACTTGCTTTACGGCACTTGGTTGCAGTTTTTTACCGCGTCCCGCTGGACGGTCTGGCTGAGTATAACAAGCAACAATGTTATAACCTTGCTCGACTAAATGAGACAAATGTTGGGCGGCAAACTCAGGAGTTCCCGCAAAAATGATATTCAAATTGTTACCTGACATTGACTCTGCTTATCCTTTAGCGGCTAAACGGCTTTCTTTTTCAAGTTTTTTCTTGATGCGGTCACGCTTTAAAGGTGACAGATAATCAACAAACAATTTGCCATCTAAGTGGTCTAGTTCGTGTTGAATACAAATAGCCAATAACCCTTCTGCATCCATTTCAAATCCACTGCCATCTTTGTCTAACGCACGAACCGTAACGGTTTCAGAACGTTCGACTTTGGCGTAACAATTTGGCACAGACAAACAGCCTTCTTCATTAATGACCATGCCGTCACGGGCAATGATTTCTGGGTTGATGAACGTTAGGGGTTCATCACGCTCTTCAGACGTATCAGCGACAAAGAGTCTTACATGTTGATCAACCTGCGAAGCAGCTAGGCCAACGCCATTTTCGTCATACATTGTTTCGAACATATCGTCGACGAGTTGTTTGATTTCTTCATTTACTTCTGCGACAGGGGTCGCGACTGTGCGTAAACGTTCGTCAGGGAAACGTAATACATCTAAAATTGCCATAACTAGTAGTTACCTTGCCAAATACCATGATTAGCTTGTAATTTTACCTGTTTACGATCACTATTAACAGATTAAAGCCAAAACAAATATTGGCTTACATTAAGTATAAGTTAGTTAATTTTTATAAAAGGGATCTGCGGATGGCTAATTTCCTTCGCCAACTTGTTAGCGTAATTGTATTTTTAGGTTTGTCAGCAACAGCAAGTTATGCTGAAACGCTGCGAATTAAGTCTGACGCGCCTAGCGAATATGTCGTTAAAAAGGGGGACACCCTATGGGATATTTCAAGTTTGTTCTTGAAAGATCCATGGAAGTGGCCGGAATTGTGGAAAATGAATCCGCAGGTTTCAAATCCAAATTTAATTTATCCAGGCGATAACTTACAACTTATATACACCGCATCAGGTGAACCTGTGTTGATCATGGGTAAACGTGTACTAAAAATGTCACCGCAAAAACGTGTTTCGCATAAACGTGACGAACCTATTCCATTGGTTCCTTTAAATTCTATTGCCCCATTTTTGAGTTATGAACAAACGCTAGAAGAAGATGTGATTGAAGGGCTCCCATATGTATTAGGTACAGATCGCGCGATCAAACGCGCAACTGTTGGCGATATGCTCTATATTAAAGGTGACCTTGGTGCAGAACGTCGATTTGCAATTTATCGTAAAGGTAAAAAATACATCGACCCTGAAACCGATGACATTTTAGGTTATGAAGCGGTACTCGTTGCGATTGCCAAACTTGAACATGCTGGCGACCCAGATAATGGGGTACCTGCAAAAGTGACTATCGAGTCGGCGAAACAAGAAGTGAAAGCCAGTGACGTTTTATTGCCTATTAGGCAAGGTCAGGATTTACCTGCATTTTTTAAAATGCGACCAATTGAGAACGACTTAGAAGGTGCCATCATTGGTACACCTTCGGATGTTGCCGGTGTATCAAAATATGACGTTATCGTAATAAACAAAGGCTTTATGCACGATGTAGCACCAGGTCATATTTTTGATGTTCGACGTCAGTCTCCAACTGTTGTGAATCAAGGGTTGGGTCCGAAGTATCAAGAAGACGCAAGCAGTTATGAACGCTTTGTTGGCCAAGTTAAAAATTGGTTCCAAAGTGACGAAGATAAAGGCATCTATGTCATGCCTTACGAAAAAATTGGCCAAGTCATGCTGTTCAGAGTTTATGAACGCGTTTCGTATGGCATAGTGATTAAGAATTCAATTCCTATTTATGTTGGCGATAAAATTCAAACGCCGGAATAGATAAATACATTACGCCCCGCAGGATGTGGGGCCATAAAGGAGCCAAGGATGGACCTCGAATTTAGTCAACTTACCCGATGGTTAGCACTTATTAAGTGCCCCCAATTTGGTATAGTCTCGTTTAGAGCACTTGCTGCCGTATTACCAAGCCCAACAGACGTATTTACGTTGACTCCCAAAGAATTAAGCCATTACCCACTGAAAGCCTGTCATGTGAAGTATTTTTCCGCACCTAATTGGCCATGGGCTGAGCGAATGGCGCATTGGATGATACACAACCAAGTCCGTTTTATTTCGATATTGGATGCCAAATACCCTCTACTGCTAAAACAAATTAGTCGGCCGCCAATAGGCTTATTTGTTGCGGGCAATGTGGATGTTTTAAATTCGACCCAAATCGGCTTTGTCGGTTCTCGGAGTCCATCTTCTTACGGTAGACAAATGACAAGCCATCTTATTGACGGATTACGACACACGCCGGTAACGATTACTTCTGGACTAGCGGTGGGGATTGATGGCGATGCTCACAAATTGGCATTAGATAATGGTTTACCTACAATTGCCGTAATGGCGACTGGAATGCAAAATATTTACCCTAAAAGACATTGCAACTTAGCGGAACGCATTAAAAATTTTGGCTGCTTAGTGTCGGAGTTTCCCCCAGATGTACCAGCTATTCAGCATAACTTCCCCCGTAGAAATAGGATCATTGCCGGGCTCAGCAAAGGAATTGTTGTCGTCGAAGCAGCCATTAAAAGTGGTTCATTAATATCAGCTCGAATTGCAATGGAAGAAAATAGAGACGTCTTTGCGGTCCCTGGCAACGCATTTAGTCCATTGAGTGAGGGTTGTAATTCGTTGATTAAACAAGGAGCTAAACCGGTTACAGGTGCAGCCGATATCGTAAATGAGTATTTGATTTCACCCTGTCGCAAAGAAGTTAGAAAAAATCACTTGGCAGGACCTAATTTGTTAGCTAGTGTTGACCATGATACTACCCCGGTAGATGTCATTGTCCAACGTTCCAATATGCCTGTGGATGAGGTGTTAATTGAAATGTTGGAATTGGAAATACAGGGCTATGTAGAAGCTGTCCCAGGCGGCTACATTAAAGTACCAATCTAACGAAAATAATAATTAACAAAGGGGCTTTTTATGTTTGATATCCTTTTGTATTTGTTTGAAAACATTGTAAATGACAGCGCTGAGATCTGGGTTGATGAAGATGAACTCACAAAAGAACTCAAAAAAGCGGGCTTTCATGATGACGATATTTTCAAAGCGCTAATGTGGTTAGAAGATTTAGCTGATCTCCAGGCTAATGACATTTCACCGTTTATCAACGGGCAGACCGCCATTTCGAATCGAATTTACACGCCGCAGGAAATGTTGAAACTCGACACTGAATGCCGTGGTTTCGTTTTGTTCTTAGAGCAGATTAATCTGCTGGACGTTGCAACTCGTGAAATGGTCATCGATCGGATAATGGAACTAGAAGAAACACACATTTGTTTAGAAGACTTAAAGTGGGTGGTTCTAATGGTGCTATTTAACGTTCCTGGCAAAGAGTCTGCATTTGAGCAGATGGAAAACTTAGTCTTTGACGAGCCTGAGGGCGCAATTCACTAAGCTTCCATCGATCTGCACAGAAAACTATTGCGTTACGCCGTGGAGTGACTAAGATCCACGGCATATTGCCGACTATACGACAAAATTCATGGAATCCGATCCGGACTTACAACATAACCAACCCGAAACTAAGAACTATTGCCCAAAATGCAATGCGGAACTGCACATTCGTTCTGGCGCGACAGGCGCGTTTTTGGGTTGTACTACCTATCCAGCATGTGATTACACACGTCCTTTAACTACGTCGTCTGAAGTCCAAGTGTTACGTATTCTCGATGAAGTCTGTTGCCCAAAATGCGAGGGCGACTTAGGTGTTAAGTCGGGTAAATATGGTATGTTTATTGGTTGCATGAATTACCCAGAATGTGATTTTCTTGTGAAAGAAGATGACGACGACGATTTTGAACCCGTCGATTGCCCAAAATGTGATTCGGGCGAACTTCACATGCGAACTAATAAAAAAGGTCATCGTTTTTATGCCTGTAATCAATACCCGGAATGCGACTATTTAGTGAATCAAAAACCAATAGCGACACCGTGTTTAAAATGCGAGTGGCCAATTGTTGTTGATACCGGTGATGGTGAAAAGCAATGTCCGTTTTGTAAACTGTATGTAGATTAATTCCGTAGAGGTTTTACTGTGAACACCCCAGATCCAACAATTACTCATTCTCCAGAAGTAACATCGCTATTAAATGGCGATGTAATCGTATATCCAACAGAAGCGGTTTACGGCATGGGATGCGATCCGCAAAATGAACTAGCGGTATTAAAATTACTAAAGATAAAGCAAAGGCCAATTGAAAAAGGATTAATCTTAATTGCGAATGATTACGGCCAGTTGTTGAAGTTTGTTGATGATAAAAAAATCCCAATGGATAAGCGTACTGATATTATTTCTCGTTGGCCAGGCCCAACAACTTGGTTGCTACCAGCCGCACCAGACGCACCTAAGTGGATTACAGGACAACACGATTTAATTGCAGTTCGGGTGACCGATCATCCAACTGTGAAACGCATGTGCAAAGAGTTTGGTGGAGCGATCGTCTCCACAAGCGCTAATGTAACAGGGCAACCCACGATAACTGACGTTGCTACTCTTGCATTGCAATTTTCTGATCAAGTTGGTTACATTGTAGATGAGCCATTAGGTGGTTATGATCAGCCATCAACCATTATTAATTCATTTACAGGCGAAGTAGTAAGGACTTAAATTGAACTCACCAATGTTAGACCAAGTAAAATCATTTTTTATGTCGCTGCAGGATCAAATTTGTGAGCAACTCTCGACACTTGATGGCACTGAATTTGAGCAAGATCAGTGGATTAGAGAAGAAGGCGGCGGCGGACGAAGCCGCGTAATTAAAAACGGTAACGTATTTGAACAGGCCGGTGTAAATTTTTCCCATGTATTTGGCGCTAATATGCCCGCTTCTGCAACAGCACACCGTCCAGAGTTACAAGGTCGAAGTTTCAATGCCTGTGGTGTGTCTTTAGTTATTCACCCGCATAATCCATATATCCCGACTACACATATGAATGTGCGCTTTTTTATTGCTGAAAAAGAAGGTGCCGAACCTGTTTGGTGGTTTGGCGGGGGTTATGATTTAACGCCATTTTATCCGTTCGAACAAGACATCAAACATTGGCATCAGACTGCTAAAGATGTATGTGATCAATATGGAGAGGCGGTTTATCCAAAATACAAAAAATGGTGTGACGAATACTTCTACCTTAAACACCGTGACGAAACTCGTGGGGTAGGTGGTCTATTTTACGATGATCTAAACGAACTAGGCTTTGAACAGTGTTTTGAGTTTACCCAAAAAATAGGTCATTCATTTTGTGAAGCGTATGTGCCAATTGTCAATCGCTGTAAAAACCTAGAGTTTGGTGACCGCCAACGACAATTTCAACTTTATCGCCGTGGTCGTTATGTTGAATTTAACTTGGTATTTGACCGAGGTACGTTATTTGGCCTTCAAACAGGTGGGCGCACTGAGTCGATATTAATGTCTATGCCACCTCTTGCCCGCTGGGAATATCAATACACACCAGAAGCAGGCAGTGAAGAAGCCAAACTCTATGACGTATTACGACCAATTGAGTGGTTGTAGTCTTACCAAGCTTGTTTTGCCGTTTTAATCTTGATTAATAATATGCGTAGCCATTTGTGCAAAGGCATCTTTTAGATGCGCTTTAACTTGTGGTTGCGTTACTTCGAGTTCCAACGCTGTATTCATACAATATATCCACTGGTCCCGCAGGTTTTGGTCAATTAAAAACGGCAAATGTCGGGCACGTAGGCGAGGATGTCCGTATTTTTCCATAAAGATATTCGGCCCACCTGTCCAACCAACTAAAAATTCATAAAACTTTTCGCGGATCGCATCGAGTGGTTTTGGATGCATATCGTACAATTCTTTAGCCCGCAGGTCGGTTTCCATAATGTCATAAAAGGTATTGGCAAGCTTTTTAACACCGTCATTGCCAATCACATCGTATGGGGTATGGCTTATATTTAAATGAGACTTGTTTTGTTGTGGCTTTTTAGACACTATTTTATCCATCAATTTTTTTAACATTTACGAGCCCAAATGAAAAAGTTTGCCGTAATCGGTAACCCAATCGAACAGTCAAAGTCTCCAATAATTCATCAAGACTTTGCAAAGCAATTTGATATTGCGCTTACATACGAAAAGCTATTATCGCCAATTAGTGATTTCAAACCAACGATAAATTCGTTTTTTGACGCTGGTGGCATTGGCATTAACGTCACTATGCCGTTCAAAGATGAAGCGTTTGCAAGTTGTGACGAGCTATCACCACGCGCCAAGCTTGCCGAAGCGGTAAATACCTTAACTTATAAAGATGGCAAATTATTGGGTGATACTACCGACGGCGAGGGCGTTGTTCGCGACTTGTTATTTCACGGTATTGAATTAAAAGGTCGTCGCGTATTGTTGATCGGAGCGGGTGGTGCAGGCAAAGGCAGTGTTGCGAGTATTTTAGACCAACAACCCAAAGAGCTGATAATTGCGAATCGCACACTATCTAAAGCGCAACATATAGTGGATAAAGTGCCTGGTGCTCCGGTTGTCGCCAAAGGTTTTTCAGAACTCGATGGTAATTATGATGTGGTTATCAATTCAACGTCGTGTTCATTAACGGGTGAACTTCCTGATATTGACCCTAGTGTTTTCAAAAACACCGTCGCTGCTTATGATATGTGTTACAAAAAAGAAAAGACTCTGTTTAATAACTGGCTTGAACTGCATTCCAAAGCATTAACGATTGATGGATTGGGTATGTTAATAGAACAAGCAGCAGAATCCTTTCGTATATGGCATGGCGTCGTTCCCGACACAACGGAAATACGCAAGGTATTGCGAGATCTATAGTAGAAAAATACATATATCAGAGTAGCGCCATTATTTACGTGGCGCATTCTTCTATATATGTAGTGTTAATCGAGGCACTGTATTGTGACTAACTATGTTGTTCTATGTACTCATCTTTGAGTAAGACGTAGTTTTTGGCTGAAACGGTCAAAAAGTCGAGTTCTACTTGTTTTAAAGGCCGTGCCTTTTTCATCGGGTTTCCAACATATAAAAAACCAGACTCCAATTTTTTATTAGGCGGAACTAATGTACCGGCACCAATAAATACATCATCACCAACTTCAGCACCATCCATTATGATTGCGCCCATCCCAACTAAAATACGATTACCCAATTTACAACCATGTAACATTGCTTTATGACCAATTGTTACGTCGTCTCCTATTATTAGGGGGTTGCCTAAGGGATTATTGTTAGATTTTCTCGTTACGTGCAGCACCGATCCATCTTGTACATTGGTACGTTTACCAATAGAAATATAATTAACGTCACCTCGAGCAGCAACCATCGGCCAAATACTAGAATCGTCGCCAATAGTGATTTCTCCATATAGTACTGCGGATTCATCAACATAAACTCGGTCGTAAATAGTAGGAAGTATATCGTTATAAGATTTTAGGTTTTTCATTGTTAACCTCAATTACACTTTATAAGCCTCAAATATCACACTTTTTGACCACATTAGTCAATAAATATGCGTTCTGTAGCAATAATAGCCAAACAGAAAACTATTTGTAAAAAGTAGTTGCGCGCCGGAAAATGATCTCTATAATGCGTCCTCGTTGTCAGGGAGACATCAACCGCTCAAAACAATATGTTTAGTAGCAGGATTGGCGTCTAAATCGGCTAGGAAGTTTGAAAAAAACTTTCAAAAAGATTT
>NZ_JAHKQH010000021.1 GCF_018861025.1 Psychrosphaera sp. B3R10
CTCCTTTTGGTTTGGTCGCCTTGAAGTTTAGCTAAAAGCTAAACTTCGGGGAGAAGGTTCAATAAGTATCAAGCTGTTCAAGCGGGACAAAAAACAGTTTGCTCGGTTTCGCTTCGCTACACATTTTAGCAAACAATTTTTAGCCCCTTATTGGGGCGTTAGCTTTCAATACGGGCTTGGGTGTAAGATTATTTAAACGGATTTAAAATGGAAAATTTAGTTAACAAAATATCTAGCAAAAAAGCTAATTACCTCTACCTTATTACCTTTTGCGTGTTTGCAGTTTTAATTTATATACGTGAATCAAAAAACTTTGGTCATATTTATGATTTTCTACCTGTATTAGGTGGAAGTATTCCCTATTTCGTTTTGACAATCTCTTTAATTTTTATATATAAAAATAATGGTAATAACCTTAGAGAACTTGGGTTGTCGTGGCCCACATTTGGCAGTACTAGATTTAGATCATTATTGTTCGCATCTCTTTGGGCATTAATCATTATACTGATTGGACTTGTGAGTGGCTCTATCGTCATGGAGTCTTTCGATCTTATTGTAGGGACAGTGACGGACTCATCACCAAGAAAAAGTGTATTGGTAGGGAATTTACCTTTGTTACTCTTACTTACTCCTTTGATGTGGCTAGCCGTTATTGGTGAAGAGTTACTTTTTAGAGGATTCATTATGAATTTTCTTGCGAAGAAGTTTGGTGGTACAACTAAAAGTTGGATACTGGCAATTGTTGTATCTTCACTGATTTTTGGTTTAGCTCATTTTTGGCAAGGAGCTCGAGGGATAGTGGGAGCTGGTGTTTTAGCCTTAATATGGGGAACGGCTTACTATCGTTGTGGACGCAACCTGTGGCCTACTATAATTGCACATAGTGTTGGCAATACAATTGCTTTTATATCAACCTACAATAGTTAAAGTATCTAAAGATCGTAGACTGAAAGCTAACAAGAACTTCAAACGGAAAAAATACAGTTGGCTGTTTCACTCCGTTCACAATTTTAGCCAACTATATTTTTCCACTTAAGTAGGCGTTATATTCTTATCGACAACTGATGCGCATCACGCTACACTTGTTGCATGATTAAATCTTTTAAACACAAAGGCCTTAAGAGATACTTCCAAACTGGAAGTATTTCAGGTATTCAGGCAAAACATCAACGTAAATTACGTATGCAACTGACCGCAATAGATACCGCTCAAGAAATTGATGATATCAATTTACCCGGTTTTAAATTGCACCCATTAAAAGGGGATCGTGATGGGATTTGGTCTATTACAGTAAATGGTAACTGGCGCATTACTTTTGAATTCATCGATGGTAATGCATATATTCTCAACTATGAGGACTATCACTAATGACTATGCATAACCCGCCACACCCTGGAGAGTTTATTTATGACGTATATCTAGAGCCAGCAGGCTTTAGCTGTCGTTATTTGGCAAAACAATTAGATGTAGCATCATCTACTTTAAATAGGGTTCTAAAAGGGCAAAGTGCTATCTCACCAGAAATGGCACTTCGTTTGTCTAAAGCAATTGGCAGAACCCCTGAGAGTTGGTTAGCAATGCAAGATAACTATGATCTTTGGCATGCTAAACAGCAAATTAATTTAACAAATGTTCATGCAGTAAATTTTACAGTGGCATAAAAACTATAAGTTGCTCAAAAGGAAAAATAACAGTTGGCCATCACTCCAAGATTATAGCCAATCATTATTGTCCTCTTAGCTAGGCGTTATATTTCACGGAGTATTCAAGCATGAGTGAACAACAAATAGTTTATTCTTTCGCATGGTTTCAGCCTGAAAAATGGAAGTGTTTAAAAGAAACAGTAGATGATCCAACTACGCTAGATGATACTTATCAAGAATGGCGACATAATGCTGAAAATGCTATTGGTGAACTTAGGGCTAATGGCGAGCAAGTTAAAAAGATATCTATCAAAATTAGTAAGCTTGTTAGCTGGTGTGAATCTAAAGGTATAAAACCTGATAGTAAAGCTAGATCTGAGTATGCGGCATTTCTTGCAGATCAAAGAAGCAACTGAAATATAAAAAGAAAATTAAGCGGGACTGCTAACAGTTGGCTAGGTTTCGCTCCGCTTCACATTTTAGCCAAGCTAATCCGCCCATTATTTGGGCGTTAGCTATACAGTTGAAAGTTTTGCTTTCAGTGATACTATAGTGGCACTCACCCCTGTTAAGAGTTCGATTATGAAAGTAGAATTAGTTACAACCTTAAAGAGGCAGGCCACTAAAATATTGGCAGATCTCCATTCTTCTAAAGAACCAGTTTTAATTACTGAGCATGGTCAGCCATCTGCATATTTGGTCGATGTTGATGATTTTGAAATGATGCAAAAGCGTATGTCGATATTGGAAGGAATCGCTCGAGGAGAGCAGGCAATTAGAAATGAGCAAGTCGTTTCAAATACGCAGGCTAAAGAGCAAATGAATAAATGGCTGAAATAGTTTGGACACAACCAGCTCTTAATAAGCTTGATGAAATTGCTGAATACATTGCAGTGGCTAATTTGATTGCTGCGAAAAAACTAGTTCAGACTGTATTTAGTAAAATAGAAAGGCTAGAAGTACACCCCGAATCGGGAAAAGTTCCTTTGGAAATACCGACCCTTAATTACAGGGAGCTAGTAATAAAGCCATGTCGAGTATTTTATAAAATTGATGGGAACAAGGTTTTTATATTGCACGTTATGCGTCAAGAACAAGATCTTAGGCGGTTCTTGCTAATTTGGTGAAGTTATTATCCATACAAGTTGCTTAAACGGACACTGCTAAATAGTTGGCTAGTGCTCGTTCCTCGCAATTTTAGCCAACATATTATTTGCCTCTTAACGAGGCGTAATACGCTTCTTAAGGATATTGTATGAATTACCTAAAATTAATCTTACTAAGTATGTGTATAGCCACTTGTTATTATGCACTGACAATTTCCGCAATAGGGATTGCTGCTGCGGGTAAAATATTTTGGTGGTTTCAATGGAAAGATAATTTTGATTTTTACCATATCGCTCAAAATTTTGTTGGTATTGGCTTAGCTGCTTTGATCCCAGCATTTCTCGTTCATAGTTATGAACCAAGTAAAAAGTGGTTAAGTATTTCTATTGTTATTTTAGTTTCTATGCTTTTTCACGGTAACATAAATTATATACCGCTTGATCCTAATGGTTTTGTTCGTTTTTTTAAAACGACACTTGTTTATGGTGATATTGGTTCTGTCGGTGTATTTTTGGAAATTATATTGCTACCAGTACTCTGGTTGCTTGTGTTTAAACGTATAGGGCATTTAAACAGGACAAAACCAAGTTAGCTTTTGTTCGTGCATCACTATTTTTAGCCTCTAGCCTCTGAATGCGGCCTTATATTTTTCAGAGCGCGCGATTAACACCCATACTTTTGTGTAACATTCTTACAATCAAAATTTGATTTGTTTTGTGCTTTTTATAATAAACTACGTAACCACCTTGAGGGCGTTTTCTGTAACCTTCTCTTAAATAATCGCAATTAACTACTAACGCAGGTTCATCAGCTAATTGATGGAACGTATTAACTAATAGTATTAAATAATCATTTCGTTGAGCGGTTTCCCATGTTAAAGAGTGTATTTTGCTACTTTTATTAAATCGTTTTAGCTTTTCCTGATAATGTGAATTTAGGTATTAGTGGTTATCTTTGTCCAACTCAAAGATCAAAGAATCATAGGAATAATCGGAAACACCACTGTTTTCACCTTCAATAAGCATATTACCTAAATTAAGTATTTTTACTTCCTGATCTTCCAATGCTCTTAAACCAGCACGAATGACTTCACTTGCAGTGCCAGAACGATCTGAGTTAAGTTGCTGATGTATAAATTTATCAACATGCTCGCCTAATGTTACGCTCGTATTCTTAGCCATAATGTAAACCTCAAGTACCAATATATATTGGGTAATAGTTTGAAAAATATATCAAGGTAATCAAACGGACAAAAACAGTTGGCTTTTTGCCGTGCCGCTACGCGTCTATTAAATATCATCAATGAATAAGGAAGGGCAGTTCTAGCTCTCCATTTTGTGTTCCCCTTTGAACAGTAGTGTCTTCGAGTAGGATAGTTTGCCGTAACTATAGAAATAAAGATTCCATTAAAGCTTTCTTAATCAATTAAAAACATGTGCGCATGCCTTAATCAAATTTAGTCACTTTTATGTATCTTTACGAATGACGAGGGATCTGAGCTGAAAGTTATAGCCTATAAAATAAACTTGCTCTGCCTTACTGTATTTTATTATTCATTAATATATACTCGTTAATTGTCAACAATAAACAATAGATGCGAATCCATGAAAAAATTATTAACTCTTTGGTTTGTTATGCTCACCATTTTGCTTTCGTTTAGTAGTTATTCAGAAGATAAACGACCTAACATTATCGTTATTCTTTCAGATGACTCTGGTTATACCGATTTAGGAAGTTTTGGTGGTGAAATTGAAACCCCTAATATTGATCAACTAGCTAATGATGGGGTCCGTTTTAGTAACTTTTATAGTAATGCCAGATGTAGTCCAACACGTGCAACTTTATTAACTGGGGTAGATGCTGCACACGTTGGTTTTGGTGGCGGCGTTGTTGGTGATTGGGTGCGTGAATTACCTTTTGAAGCTCACCGTGGGCGATTGTCTTATGAGCAACCGTTAATTTCCGAATTACTTGGAAGTAATGGTTATCAAACAATGATGGTTGGTAAATGGCATTTAGGTGGAAGCTATATTAAAGAGAACCCGAAAGAAATGTCACCAGAATGGATAGCGTCGCATTCAGGTATGGAACTGACCCAATATGAAATGGACCAAGATTACCTTAGTTTGCCCCCTCAGCGAGGTTTTCAGAAAAGCTTAGTTTTCATTGGAGCACAAGGAAATCTTTTTGCGACTCCGGAAGATGAACATCAATATTATGATGGGAATGATAGGGCAACGTTAAAATACGATTATAATTATAATATGCACTGCTATGCTGACACACCTTTTCTCAAAAAGCATTATGGTGCTTGTCATGGAAAATCGGGGAAAGCCTTTTACTCAACCGACGGCATTACAGACCGAGCCGTTGATTTGATAGAAGAAGCTACAGATCAAACAGATCCATTTTTTATGTATGTTGCTTACCGAGCGCCACATAAACCACTGCAGGCTCCAGAAGAACTCGTTCAAAAATATCTAAAACGATATACAGATCTACAAAAAGTAGCTGATGATCGCCATAAGGGATTGGTTTCTGCAGGCTTGTTTCCGCAAAATGGTGATATCGCTAATAATAACTTTTTATGGACAAAGCAAGATAAAGAAAAAATTGAGAAATTCCGTCTACAAGCTGCTGTACACGCTGCTATGGTAGAGAAGTTAGATGAAAATGTAGGTAAGCTGATACAAAGCCTAAAAGATAATGGCGAGTATGAAAATACGCTTATTTTGTACTTTTCAGATAATGGTGCGGCATCTCATATTGGTGATCTAATGAATTCACCTTATAAAGGGGTTAAAGCCTTGCTTTGGGAAGGTGGTGCACGAACGCATGCTATTGCGAGTTGGCCTGACGTAATAAAGCCGGGAACGATTTCAGATGATTTAGTGTGGGTTGGTGACATAACTCCTACCTTACTAGAGATCACTAACACCGAATTTCCTGAAAAGTTTCATGGATCAGTACCAAGAAAACCAGACGGGCGGAGTGTTTTGGCGAGTCTTAAAGGCAAAAAAATGTTACCGCCTGAAGCTATTTTTTTCAACGATAAAGGACAGCAAAGCGTCATTTATCAAGGTCGATGGAAGCTTTTAATTGAGGCTGGTTGGTATCTACAAACACTTGCGAAACCAGGGATCACATACGAACTTTATGATTTAAACAACGATCCGGGTGAAACTAATAATCTGGCAAAATTAAAACCAGACCTGGTAAAAAAACTAACAGCTATGTGTGACAAATGGAAAAAAGAGAACAAAATAGTTGATTATGAAAAGATAATTAAAATAAAACCACAAGACCCTTATTAACTATTGCACGACTATATCGACGGCCTCGGACAGGGGGACTGCTTAGGGATAGAGCTTAGGGGCAAAGCTTTAGGAGTTGTTTCTTTGTGCACCTAGCAGAGCTAATCAACGGCAATGGGTTAATAGACCTGTTGCCTTTGCCGGCTTACTGGTTTGGGGCGTGCGGGCTTATGCTCTGGTTGTATTTATTATAGGTATCTTGCCTTTGTATGGGCAAGAACCGAGCTTGGAAAATAGCTCAATAACAACACGCTTGTACACTTCTAGTATCTTGTTTGTTTTAAGGTTTCAAGCTACGCTGGTTGAAAATAAACAACGAGGCTAACGTATGTTTGCGCGACGATAGTTAGCTGCTTTAAGGTTTTTATGTTTAGAAATATATTAATAACTAGTATGTGTCTTTTGTTTGTTGGGTGTAAATCAACATCGGTATATGTACCTAAATCTCTTGTAAATACAGCCGACACTGATCTTGTCACGCTAAAGGCCGATTCAGAGCATGACCATGGTATTTTTGTCGCATTCGATGAAAGACTCTACATTTCCTCAATAAACGGTGAAAGTACATACGACTTTATGTCTATGGACGGTTATCCAGAAACAGCAAAAATCCCTATCGGTAATAATAAGATTGAGTTGAAATATATTCAGGGTCAAGTATCGGGAGATGGTTGCGTTGTCTTTAAAGCAGAAAAAGGCAAAGTTTACTTGGCAACTAAAAAACGAGACGGCATGCGCGTTTTATACTGGATTATTGAAGAAGGCACAAACAATAAAGTGAGTAAACCTTGTATCGAATAATATCTCCGAGTAGCCAGTTAACCTTAGGCTGATAAAAGTTCTAGTATCTCCTATATCACGAAATTTAGCCGTAACGTTCGTCCTTTATTGGAGAGCCTAGATGAGTTAGATTCATTTTGAGGTAATCGATCAAGGCCGATTGTTGAGCCACAAATTAACATACAATTGTGTGGCTCAAGTTCAAAAATGTTAGTCAATTAAGGCCAAACGCTTAATGTAGTTGTCATCTAAAGCTTGGCTAAATATCATTATTTCCGCAATGCTGCCATTTAAGTTTCTTAATGGCTTTTGAAGCCGTTTGGGGTCCCAGTTACCTATGGAAGCCGGGCCAATCAACCAATAATCTGAAGGTTTCATTAATTTAGTTTGTTTGACTTTTTCGCCATTGACAAATAATGAGACGGTTTTAAGTTCACTGTCAACTCGCGTTGCCAAATGATACCAAGTGCCCGAATCTGAAACAGAAAAAAATGGTTCATAAGTATAGTTTTTGGGGCCAAGTTCGCGTGAAAATAAACCTAAAACTATAGTGCCAATCCCTGCATTTATACCTTGGGCACGATAGTTAGAAATCTGCCAATGTATATCACCGGGTTTATATCCATCGGTTAATAACAGAGAATTATATCTTCTATCTAAACTGTCTATTTTAACCCATGTTGCCATGGTAAAACTGGTTAACTTCTCCTCAATATCAACACGAACGCGGTCACTTGCTCGTTTAAATTTTAACGCGTGTTTGCCTTGCCATGGACCTTGGCTCCAACGAGCACCAACGATAGCGCCGTGATGTTTATCGCCATGGCTGGATAAATTAGTGAGAATTCTAGGCTTTTTAGCACTTGGTTCAAAGTCGTAATACGTCACCAAATTGGAGTCAGCGAGAACCTCAGCTTTAACTGAAAGCCATTTTTGATGCTGTTGGCTTATTGCTGTGCCAGTGAGATCGTCGATAGTATTAAACTCGGCAAATTTGGCTTTTGAGGCGATATCATCGCGCCATTCAGAACGGGTCTCCCCAGAAAAATTTATTGCTTGTCCTTTTTCAATTAATTGTTGATAGCCTAAGTCATTTCTAACTTCAACTAAGCCTTCAAAAACATGGACTTGAGATAAGCCATCCTTTGTTACTTCAACCCCGATTTCGGTCCCTAAGTCTATGATTTCGCTATTAGGTGTATCGATAGTAAAACCGATGGCCACTTTGGGAACATCGGTCATTACTTTGCCACTTATTAATTCTACTCGTTCTTCATTAATAATATTGATGGCGGCCGGGCCGGAAATTTTTAGCTGTGCGCCGCGGTAAAATTCGAGCTCAAGAAAGCCCTCTGATAAATGTAATTGACCGGGTTTTACAGAGTCGCCAATTTTAAATATGGCGTTTTCGTGCAAGCCAATGGCATTGGCGATAACCGCAACGCCCAGATCTTGATATTCGTATTGAGGTTTGGCTTTATGCTCTGTTGGCTCTGATAATTGTGTGGTTAACTGAGTGGCCTCAGCGTGGTTGGATTTGTCGTGATTAGGCTCGGCCGTTAAAAAATGAAATGACAACAACGCACATGCCGCTGTGCTTAAGGCGGTTAGTAACCAAGGAAAATAGCCTCGAACAATATTGTCATCGGCTGGCCTTTTATCAAATTGATTGTTGGTAATTGCTGAAATAATGTCTGACTCAAAACGTTTATTGGTCTTATTTTCAAAAGCAGTAGTAACCGTTTGGTTCACAAAATTATCGAGTTGGTCGGTCGCTTCAAATCGTTGTCGAATTAAATTATCAATAGTGAGTTGTTCACTGAGTTGATTTTTTAATTCGGGATTATGTTCGGCCAATGCGATAAGCGCGTCAAACTCGTGATCAGCTAGCTTGTTATCTAAAAGTAGTGCAAGCAATGCTTCAAACTGTTTTTTATGCTCCATGTTATTGTTCATAACTCAACCTAAAATCTAGACATTGTTTCAATTTAGTTCGGATCCTCATCAGCGATAATCGAATGGCGGTTGGGGTCATTGCCATTTGCTCGGCAATGACCTGAGTGTCGTCTTCCATATGATATTTACGACCAATAAGTTCTTTACTTTTTAATGGTAGCGCATTGATACATTCTTTTAATGCATTAACCTCTTGATGCTCACCAAAAGTAACTTCATAACTTTGTTCAAACGAGTCAATTAGAAACAGGGTTAGTTTGTCGTTCATTATTCGGTTATGCCGAGCATGTTTACGAGTTTCATTCCTAACCAAATTTCGAGCAATACCTTTTAACCAATGACCAAAATCTAAACTTTGATCAAACTTTTCCAACTCTTTGTATGCAACGATAAAGGTTTCTTGGGCAATATCATCTACAGCGTGTGAAAATACTCCAAGTCCACGAATATAGCTCCTGAGAGTCGCTTGATATTGCCGAATAAACGATGTAAATAATTGATGTTCTTTAGTCATGTCCACATCAGCTATTGACGTTGTTGATGCCAGTCGGATTAGTCATTAACATAACCTTCGGCTTGCTCTTGTTTACGGGCAAATAAACTAAAGACTAAAACGACCGCAAAACAGAATAACGGTAGCAAATAGCTAAGATTTACATTGGCGGTTTGATCAATGATACGACCTTGAATAGGTACAATTATCGCGCCACCTAAAATGGCCATAATAATAAATGAGCCACCAAGTTTTCGGTCCTCGCCAACGCCAGTTAACCCTAAACCGTAAATAGTTGGGAACATTAATGACATACAAGAAAAACAAGCTAACAAGGCATAAGTACCAATATTACCGCCGACAAAAACGGCAATAGAAATTAACACGATTGCTAAACTTGCCATTATTGTTAGAAGACGAGCTGGGTGAATATAACTCATTAAAAAAGTACAGATAAAACGAAAACAAGTATAAACACACAGGCCATAAAAGACATAGTCTCCTGCTTCAGCTTCGTTTGTGATGCCCGATAGGTTGTCCATGATATACCGTATGGCATACGTCCATATTCCAACTTGGCAACCCACATAGAAAAACTGCGCAATAACCGCAAACTTCCATTTACTATTTTTCTTTAATCTGCCAAACGAAGCTTTTAAATTTCCAAATTTGTCGTCTGACTTACCAGACGGAAAGCGAGTGAAAAAGATAAATGCGGCCAATGTTAATGCGACAAGAGCGACGATTACGTAAGCCGAGACAACATTACCTAATTCTTGAGCTTGCATAGTATTGAGTTGCTCTGGCGACAAGGCTGCTCGTTCAGTTTCATTTGCACTATTTAAGCCTTTTAATATTACTTCCTTACCTAAAAATACGCCCATTAACACACCAATTGGATTGAACGATTGCGCAAGGTTAATCCGTTGAGTTGCGGTTTTTTCTGGCCCCATAGACATAATGTATGGCGCAGCAACTGTTTCTAAGATGGCGCAACCAGAGGCAAATACATAAAAGGCAAATAGGAAAAATTCAAAACTCATGGCCTGGCTTGCTGGATAACATAAAAAAGCACCAATGGCGTAAATTGTTAATCCAGTTAATACACCGTTTTTGTAGCTGTACTTTTGGATCAAATAAGCCGCGGGTAATGCCATGCAAAAATAAGCACCATAAAAGGCAGATTGGATAAATGAAGATTGAAACAAGGTCATACTAAGTACTTTCTGAAATGCAGGTACGAGCAAGTCGGTCATGTTGTTTGCCGCGCCCCATAGGGCAAAACAGGCAGTAATCAGTATAAAGGGCAATAATAAGCCTTTTGAAATAATCTTATTAGCATCTTTTGACGCGTCTGTTTGGGCTGTTCGCCTGATTGGGGCCGCCTCGATTGTTTGATTAACTTCCATTATGTTCTCATCTTTTCGTTATTATAATTAATATGAGTAGTTTGAATTACCCTGTAAATAGCGGACTAAACCCCGCCAAATGTTCATTACTATCTCCAAATTGACTTGTAGGTACACCACCGGCTTGAAGCATTTTTAGAAATAAATTAGACATTGGGATGTCTTCGGAGAACTTGTGATAGCGACCATGTTTAAGTCCCATGTTTTTACCGCCAGCTAAAATAAGTGGGCAATTTCGAGCGTTATGGGTGTTACTGCATGCACTGCCATAAAGTATTTGCGTGTTGTCTAATAGCGATCCGAATTGGTCGGTCGTATTTTTCATTCGGTCAATAAAATAACTAAAATGGCTTGCAAGCCATTGGTCATATTTACCCCAATCTTGCCAATGTCCGGTTGTTTTATCATGGGTAATTGCATGGTGGCCTTTTTTGAGGCCTAGTTGAATTTTAGGGTATGCATCTCCAAGTCCCATGCCGTCTTCCCGGGCAATCATGTATGAAGCCACTTCCGTTAGGTCGAGTTGAAATGCCAAGACAATAAGGTCGTACATAGTGCGGATATAGGCTTGTGGGTCTATTTTAGCATCTACTGCAAGGTCAATATGATCCGCATTAAAGGCCCCTAACGGGATGTCTAACCATGCTTCATTGCGCTTAATCTGTTCTTCTAGATCATTTAACGACGCTAAGTGCTCAGAAATTTTATTTCTATCTGCAACGCCCAAACGTTTTTGCAATCGTTTAGCGTCTTCGAGTAACAAGTCGACTACCTTTTTGTCTCGATGCAAACTTTTCTTGCGTTCGACAGATGTGTTTTGGCCGTCTGGGGCAAAATAACGCTCAAAAATTTGTCTATGGCTATGCTCAGATGGCAAGGCTTTACCCTGATGATTAAACGATAAGGTTGAAGCTCGTGACTTAAACCCAACACCGCCGTCGGCGGAAAGGATCAATGACGGGTATCGGGTATTGTGTTTTTTAATTGCAGCAGCGTATTGGTCTACAGAAATACTATTTTTGTAATCGCCACGGAGATCCCCAGCTGTTAAGAAACTATCACCGGCGATATGTCCAAGTAATTCTCTCGATTTTGGGTGGCTTAAACCACCTATAATTGAAAGGTCTTGTCTGTGCGGGTTGAGTGAAGACAATACGTTGGTGAATTCATAATTGTCGCCTTCGCCAGAAGGAAACCAGTTCCATTGTTTATATTCGGAGTCCAAGCCAGGCAAACTAACACCATTAGGAACATACAGATAACACATGCGTTTAGGGGCGGTGAGTCGACTACCAAGTTGTTTAGTTTCCGCCATACATTCTAAGTATGGCAAGCTTGCCGCCACGCCAATACCTTTGATGAAACTGCGGCGATCTAATTTAAACCCTTTAATGTAATTCATATCTTCTCCTTTAACTTGGGCGCTGGTTTATCTGTTTGTGCAGAAGGTGCTCTAACAAATGCCGGGCTTCTTATTATTGATGTAATTATGCTTTGCATTTGGTACTGGTTGTTTTTAACTTCGGTTAATATGGCATTTAACGCGTCTTCATCATGAAAACTGACTTCTTTGGCAAGGGCATAGGCGTATAGATGTTTGATGAGCGATAAGACCACCTTGTCTTTCTGCTCGGTCACAAGGTACTGCTTAATTTCTGCTGTACCTTTGATTTTTGTGCCGTCTGGTAAAACGACAGAATCATCAATTTCGCCACCTTTATAAGATGCACGAAGGCGACCAACCGCATCGTATTTTTCAAATACAACACCAAAGGGATCGATTTTAGCGTGGCAGTCTCGGCAGGAGTCTTTGTCTCTATGCAACTCTAATTGTTGTTTTAATGTTAAGTTTTCGAATCCAGGGGTGTCGGGATCAAGCTCTGGAACATTAGGAGGTGGCGGAGGTGGAGAATCCCCTAAGATCTTTTCTTTTAACCATACAGCTCGTTTAACAGGGTGGCTATGTACGCCGTCGGCATGGCCTGTTAGGAAAGTCCCTTGGGATAATAAACCGCCTCGAGCATTATCTTCACCTAAAAGTACTTTGACAAACTCACTGCCTCTGACTTCTTCAATGCCATAAAACTCCGCTAAATTTTGATTTAACATCGTAAAATCGGCTTTAACCAAATTTAATGCTGGTAGGTTTTCCTGCAGTAAAATTCGTATGAAGTGTTGGGTTTCTAGCGCCATATCTTGTTTAATAAAACGGGTGTAGTCGGGGTAGGTTGCAATATCAACAGATTGATTTTTTTGTCTGTCTAATCTTAGCCATTGACTCGTAAATACATCGATAAAACGCATGACTTTGTCGTCGTTTATCATTCGTTTCATCTGTGTCTCTAGTTGACTCTCCAACTGGCCATTTTTGGCAAGCATCAACAATTCATTATCAGGTGGTGAATTCCAAAGGAAATAGGATAAACGGCTTGCTAATGCGTATTGGTGCATTTGTCGCGTTGTCTCATCACTTACTTTACTCGTCGTTATAACTGGTGCTGCTTGTGTTAAAGAGTCAGTGAGCTCTGCCTTCATTTGTTCATCATCAGCTTGATATATAAATAAGAAGTTTGTTGAACATAGAACCGCAACTAAGGTCTCTTTTATGCTTTCTTCAAAGGACGAGTAATCATCTTTTATGTTTTGCCAATAATTAAAATAAAACATCACTTCTTCTGCGGTAGCGGGTCGCCGATATGCATTTGATACAAACTGTGTGATGATTTCATTGGCGTAGACTTCAGGATTGTTTTTGTTCGCCGATTCTATGAAGATCTTTTGATGTGCCTGCGTAGGCCACTGTTTAAAATAGGGGGCTTCAAATTCGATGTAATCTATATGCAAAGGACTGCCAAATTCATCTGAACTTTTTACTAAATTATTATTCCAAAGTCCGACTTTTAAGCTGCTACTGGTAATGTGATCTCCCTGTGTACCATGGAAAGGGATTGGCAGGTTTTCTAGGCGGCCATAAAAACTAAAGACTTTTTGGTTGCCTTCAATATTTTCTACGCGGACACTTTTAGTAAATGTTTTATAATCCATACCATCGTCGGTCCGGGTTCCGATATAAGGCATGATCTCTGGTACAGCGTCTTCAAACTGACTGTTGTCGAGATATTTCGCAGGTAGGTTTTTAACATGTTTATGGTTAGCCTTTAACTTTGTAAATACAAGGTGGCTGAAACCGGGAAAGTGTTTGTCACTGCTAAATGCTACTTTTAGTTTGTCACCTCGAACTAAGTAAGCGACCCCTATGCTGGAAACAACCAAATTGTTTGCCGTTGATTTATCAGTGGAGACAAGAGGTGTGTTAAAGCCAATATCTTTAGTAAATTGCAAATTAATATGACTGTTAACGCCTTTTGGCAATGCTGGGTGTACTAAATCTATTTGAAAATAGTCACCGCCACGCGCTGGTGCCTGAACCACAATTTCGCCAGACACGTTTTTACTATTTGGACTAGGTAATAATATTTGTGTCTCTTTAGTTGGTTTTTCAAAACCAATTGTCTTTTTTGCATTTTTAGCTAAAACAACAAATCGATTTACACCTTTAGCTGGCTTTTTAAGCGAGGTATTATTTTTATCTAGTTCAGCTAAAGGTTTGGCTTTGGTTAATGACTTCGCATTTAGCGCTAGTACGTCAAAAGCATATCCTTTGCTCGCCTTCACCCGTATTGCAAAATCGCCATTGCGTGGGTATTGATCTTTAATTTGCATCGATAAGTTAGGTGAAGGACCGTTCCAGGCGCCATATCTGCCAGCTTGAGTTGTTTCCTTGTGCGGCAACGCGGAATAAAGAGTGATGCCATCTTCCATCATTTTGAATCGTCTAGGATTTGAACCTCGTAAACTCGCACTGAAATAAGGTTTTATTTGTTCTACTTGTTGGCCGTTTTTCGCCTGTCCATTTTCATCCAAAACTTCTACATAAAAATCATTTTTAGCAACGGCAACTTCCATATAACCTTTTGTCAAAGTATTAGGTTCGCCCTTACCGATACCTTTGCCAAAATGCATTCGGTAATGACTTACTGCTGGTTTGTCGCCCAAGTTAATTGCTTTATCTAATGCGCTTCTGGCAATTTTTTGGAAGGTTTCGAGATGCAAGTTTGATGTCGACAAAAGTTCGGCATTATTACTAAAACCAATTTCGGATAATGGGTCGTCAGGCAATTCACTCTCAAAGTTTACCGATACACCTAATAAGTCTTGTAAGGTATTTGAGTATTGCTGTTTAGTTAAGCGTTGCATTACCTGTTTGCTTGAGCCTTTTTTCATCTCTTTGGCGGTAGCAATACCATTTGTAAGCCAATCTACTACGGCACGTCTTTCTTCTGTACTGAGTTGGTGTTCCTTCGGCGGTGGCATTTCTCCAGAGTTAATCATATCTAATATTGCATGCCACTGCGGGGCATCGTAACCGTTAACAAAGTCTGGATTTAGCGCTGAAATTTGTACTCCGCCTTTTTGTTTTTCGTCACCATGGCAGCTGTAGCAATATTTATCAAACAAGGGTTGGATGGTTTGCACAAACACTTCGTCGTTACTTTCCGATAAATCAAATGCCTTAGCGTCTTCAGGTAACCATGATTTAATGGCGTTAGGTGCAAACCGCGTTAAGTAGGTTTCGCCATGTACCAAATTGCCGCCAGCGTGGGCAGCAAAAAACAAAATAATGAGTAACGCGATAGATGAGGTTGTATAGATAGAGGTTAACAATATTTGGTTTTTGGGGTTTTCACCAGTTTCACTGGTTTTACTAATCAACGTGTGCTTTAACGCTGTACAAATAAAGGTTATTAGAGCAACGCATATACCTGCGGTTAAATGGGTTTGAATTTGATCAAAACCAAACCCTTCATTGGAGGCTAGAGTCATACCTAACATAACAGTGACAAAAACCGAGAACGAAGCAAACCACCATATAAACAGAATAATTTCGCTAATTTGAGGCGGTGACTTCTTGCGTACAAAGAACTCTAGGATTGGAATTAGCACGATAAGTGTAATGGGGAAGTGTAATACCAATACATGAAAACGTCCGAAGAATCGGGCGATACCTTGACCATCTATTTCATTAAATGGAATTGTAAGCGCGGAGGCGATTATTATTAATGCTAAACCAATTAAAATTGGAATTGGTTTAATCAATCTACGTAAATACATCTTTTTCCCTAGTTGTCGCTGTTAATCCGAAAACAAACAGCATTGAACATTATTATTATTTTGGTTGTTTTATATAATTGTCATGACTAAGCAAAGTGTTTCATTATTTATAATAAAATACTTATAACAGGTTTGGGAGCCAAAAACCGTTTATTAACTTGGATAACAGATTCGATTTAGCAGAGTAAGAACGTAATCTTTTTTTGACACTTCTTATTTTTAGCGATGTGGGGAGCGATAAATGACAGGGTTACGCTATTTAAGCTTTTATTCGGTGGTTACTTTCTTTGTCCATTTTATTGCTCTGCACCGCTAATATATTTGATGTTTACATAGGCTAAAGCTAAAGGGGGGGAGGCCTTTCTGGACAACACTTTATCGAAGCCTGCTACAATAAAATTAATGATAGGTATTGCAAAATACGCAGGGTTGCTAGAGCGTTAATATTTGGTGTTAAGTCTTGGCTTAATCATTTACTATTTGCGCTAGGTCTAATTTTTAATACTAAAATGAATAACGGAAAAACGCGCCTCGAATATGAGGTGTTCCTTCCCCCATAAAAGGTCAATGTTATGTCTAAATTATTTATATTAATTGTGTTGTTAATGCTTAGCTTTACATCGTTTGCATCTAAAACCCCTCATAAGCAACCTGACGATGCGATATTACTGACTGTTTTTCTCAAACATGATCAAAGCCATAGTTTTGAGGAGTTTCAAAAAATCCTTGAAGAACAAGGTTTTTTTGACAACTTTCCACCAAAAGGGGTAACGGTTGTTAGCTGGTACGTGATGATGGGCATAGGGCAGGTGGTTACTTTGGAGGTGCCGGCCCATAAACTAAGAGAGGTTAATCTTGCTGTTGAAAAAAGTGCATGGAAGGCGTTTTCTACGGAATTTTACCCTACGTATAATCTGTACCCTGTATTCAAGGATAAACTTAAAAACAAAGCTAAAGTGGCATATTAGTTGTATTGCTATGTATAAATAAATTCGTGTTCGCAATATGTTATTTGTAGGAATGCCATTTATAAGGACGTGAAAAATAAGTTTAAACTCTGACAAAGCCCCTAAAAGTAAAAGGGGCTTTTTTTGTGTCTTTAGCTCTGGTAAATTATAGCTCTGGTAAATTATAGCGCTAATGTTGTTTTAATATCGGAAATGGCTTTAGTGGATTTACCCGAAATAAATGGAATTTAAAGGAATAGTTATTAAATGGATGTTGTAAAAAGTCGGTGGGCCGTCATTTTTTACCTAGCCGTATGTTTATTCTCAAACACGGCTAACGCGCTATCCCCTATAGAATGTAATAACAAAGATGCCTTTTTACAGGAAGTGTACTCTTCAATTGAATTACTCAATGTAACGGATCTCAAAAATAAAACTCATATACTATCAGCACTTTGTTTTGATCAATCACACCTCACATTTACTAAACTTGCCATCGCAGATGCAGAAGACGACGGACGAAGCATTGTTGAACTTAGAGATAAGATCGCTAATCAGCATTTGCTAAATAAAAATAATCCTTACTTTCATTGGCAGCTGTTTACGGTATTACAAAGTCACTATTGGGATGTCGATTATCAAGTAGCCATTGAAACCCTTTCGAAACTGAACGTTTACCTTAACCCGATTGCTAACACTGAGATTGAAGTAAGACTGTTTGTATTAATCGGAAATTTATACTGGAATGCAGAGACCGAGCTGCAATTGGAACACCAAGCTTACTACAAAGAGGCGTTGCGTTTTGCTCAGCAACAAGGAAATAAAGAGTTACTGGCTTATGTTTTGTATCATATTGGTGACTCCATTCCTTTAAGGAATGTTGATTCTGATCGCGAATTTTTTGCAAAAAAAAGGCAATGGCTACAGTTAATTAACAATATGCCAAGTAGTGTTACAAAAGCGGATGTGCAATTGTTGTTAGGCACAGCCAATGTTGGAAATACAGCACAATCAAATATTCGTTTTGTTGAAAACAGCATAGAATTATTCGATATGTTTGGTGTGCGACGTTCTTCGATCAGCGCTAGGGTCAGTTTGGCTGAGTTATTATTTGAATATGGTTTGTATGACAATACAGTAGCGGTTATCAACGACTTACTCACAGAAAAAATACTTACTGGTTTGGATAAATCCAGGTTATATAAATTCCTATTTTTAATCTCTAAGAATCAAAATAACTTTGAACAGGCAATTGTGTGGCAGGAATACTATTACGAATCAATTTTAGAACAGTCGTTACCTGAAGAAAGCTTAGACATGTTGTTAGCAAATTATAAAGTGGCCGAACAAAAAAATAAGGCAATGTTACAGGAACAAACACTTAAAGTATCTGAGCTTAAAATTGAAAATAACAAACAACATATGGTTAATTTATTTTTACTTGTTGGTCTACTCATCGTTGGGCTTTCGTTTGTATTATTTATGTATCAGAAAAATCATAAATCAAAACTAAAATATGAAAAATTAGCAACCACAGACACATTGACTGGTGAAAAAAATAGATATTCAATCTTACAATGTGGTGAAAGGGAAGTAGACGTTTCAAAACGTACTGGTATTCCGATGACCGTTGCGCTTGCAGATATTGATGACTTTAAAAAGATTAATGACCAGTATGGACATGACATTGGTGACGAGGCGTTAAAACTGTTTGCGGATGCTTCGAAGTCTGCAGTTAGAAGTATTGATTATTTTGGTCGGTATGGTGGTGAAGAGTGGTTATTTATTCTGCCAAATACCACAGAGGCAGAAGCTAACGCCTTGTTTAAGCGGATCTCAGTTAAACTCAGTAATAGCGGACAAGAACATGGTTTAAACCATATGACATTTAGTATGGGCGCTGTGGATTTGCATGGTGGTCACAACACCTTAGAGCAACTGATCAAAATAGCTGATGAACGTCTATATACTGCAAAAAACAACGGTAAGAACCAAGTTTGTGTCAACCCAACGGATCAAGTGCTTAATGTAACATTATCTAATGCATAAAAAACACCTGCGATAAGCTAGGGGATTTTAGCGCTTTAGTCCCATTTAATTAGACCGCTTCTATCGATACTAGACGCTTATATATCTACATTTCATTTTAATAACCTCTGAAATTGGATGTCATTTAACACTTAATTGCCACCGTCCTAAATCAATTTTAACTTCCATTTTTATATGATGCTAAATTTTGGCTAATATGACCACATATTGGTTTTGGAGTTTATTTTGTTTTTGATTTTTTGTATCGAATTTTATTTAAGTTATTGTTAATTATATAAATTAAATGTTGGCACCCTCGTTGCAAAATAGAAAATAACTAAACATGAGGATTAAAATTATGAACAAATTAACTAAAACACTTTCAACAATCGTATTAACTCTTTCAACAATTGGTATGGCAAATGCGGCAAATTCAGTTGTCGCTGCTGATGATTATGTCACCACTAACCTATGTGTTGTTGCAGCACAAGGAGATCGAATTAAACTGCACAAAGCAATTAAAGACTCCCGTTTAAGTAAAAACTTCATTGCAGAAAAAGTTACGTGTAATGACCAGAACATCTTAGCTTTTGTGGAAGCGCACGCTGAAAATCCAGCCAAAATTAATAATCTACTGATGAATGGTCAGTATGATACTCAAGTAAAAATTACTGACTTAGCCGCTGTACAATACTAGGCAACGTCGTTTGGACTGATGTAAGCGGTCAGACTCAAAATCTGAATGTAAACATACAGGGTTCGATAATGATTTAACTCAAAAGTGAGCTTATTGCTCACTTTTTTGTGGGTGGTGAAAACCTGTGATTTTTCTATTAATTTTCCTATATAGTGGCGCTACACTATTCAGTATTTTTACTTAAAAAGGAATTTACGGCCTCAATGCATAACTTTCTAAAAAAAGGTTTATCTGCGGTTCGCTCTGTGGCTGATAAGGCTTCAGAAGAGTTAACGTCGGGTTATACCCTTGTTAAAGAAAAGGTAAACGGGCTGCCGATATTTATGTCGGCAGAACAATCGGGTAACTACGACGATACCGAATACGATGAAAAACACTACTTTGTTATCCCCTACGAGCTATCTGACTATAAATTTGCGTTACATACAATGCGGTGTTTACCAAACGGCGTACCAGAAATTAATAATCTTCCGAAAAAACGTATTTTCCATTTCCCGAACGAACATTCGGAAGAAATGCTTAAAGGTTTTATGCGTCAATCTGCTGAGACGTTGGTTAGGACTCGAAACGATGGAAAACTAAATAGTCTTGAATCGTTAGCCAACCAAATTGATTTACTTGATAAAAAGCTCACCTATGGCATGTTGTTAGTGGGTGGTCTGGCGGCGATTGTAAATCCTCTATTAGGAGCAGGAATAGCAGCTAAAGCACTCATACCGAGCGTTGGTGGCTTACTTAATAGATACGGACTGCGTCCCACGGGTGAAAAGCTTTCTCAGTATCAATTAGATAAATCGATAAAAGAAGCAGAAGCACATATTGCTAAGGAATTTGAAGGCGCGGATACCTTGCAAGTTATTAATCCGATCTTACAAGAATTAGAGTTTGCGCTAAGGACGACTCAATCACAACATGACCCGCTAACTGACCCAAGCCTTGCTGATGGCAGCATTAAAGAGTTGGACGATGATAGGTGGCGTGAGCTAACTGAAAAAGCGATTTGTCATGTTTATAAGGAGGTTTATGAAGACAGTAGGCTGCATAAACAAGCCTCACTTGGACCGGAAGATCTAAGATGGTTACAAACACTCTTTTATGTTCACGATAGAAACAACTAGTATCGAGCCTCTGGAACATATAATAAAACTATTATTTTCTTAGTAAATACCTAAAATGGCGGCCATTAAATTATTCTAAGTACCTGTTCTTAGTTCTTGAAATTAAATCCTAAAGTTTATACATGAAATTATTGAAGTCAGCTGTTCACCCTGAAATACGAGATCTTTCTGCCCCAACGTTTACCCGTAAAGCGGCACGCGCCATCGTGCTTAAGGGTGAAGATATATTGCTTCTTTACACCCAAAGATACCATGACTACACATTACCAGGAGGTGGCATAGATGACGGTGAAACCCATGTAGAAGGATTAATAAGAGAATTGCGAGAAGAAACCGGTGCTCATTCCGTAACTAATATTAAAGAGTTTGGTTTATATGAAGAGTTTCGGCCATGGCACAAAAGTGACTTTGATATTGTCCACATGGAATCTTATTGCTTTGTGTGTGATATCGATAGTGAATTGTTGACCACAAAGTTAGAACCGCACGAAATTCAAAATGGCATGACACCGGTTTGGATCAATATTTTTGATGCCATAAAGCATAATGAAGAAACCTTAGCGAGCAACCCTAAAAAAGGATTGTCTATTGTCAGAGAAACCTTTTTATTAAAACTTATTGTTAAGCAATTATTGGGATTAGAAAACTAGTAAGGAAAACCACTGATTTACATCTTGCTTGAAATAAAGTTAGTTGATTTCAATTGACTCACCACGTTGGTCAACTTGATGCGACAGATTTGTGGTAGAAGGTGAAACGCCACTTTGGAGATAACTTGGGATATTTTCCACCTCTAACGGGCGAGAATGAAAATAACCCTGAAGATATTGCACTCCAAGTTTTTTAAGGGCATTAGTTTGTTTTTCTGTTTCGACACCTTCCGCGATGACCAAAAAGTTAAAAGAGTCCGCAATATTGATAACGGCAGTCACAATGGCTGCACCATTTGAATCCATTTTAGCGACAAATGAACGATCTATTTTGACCATATTTACCGCTAAATCTTGCAATACAGATAGCGATGAATACCCTGTTCCAAAGTCATCGATAGAGACTTTAATTCCCATTCTTTGAAGTTGTTTTATCAGGTTAGATGTTGAGTCGAAATCGGCAGCAAAAACTGACTCGGTTATTTCAAGATGTAATAATTCTGCCGGCAGCCCACTGTTTAAAAGAGCATTTTCAACAACATTGATAAAATTTTCATTTTGAAATTGGATCACTGAAACATTCACGCAAACAGCTACGTTACGTCCTAAGCCCCATTGACTCGCTTGCTGACAAGCATGATTGAGTACCCAGGCGCCGATTTCGTGAATGAGGCCATATTGTTCAGCAATGGGAATAAACTCATCAGGTGGTATGTTTTCATCTTCATTTCGCCATCGAAGTAGGGCTTCAAATGCCGCTATTGTGTTATCTTCTGAGCGGATTATAGGTTGGTACACTATCCTGAGTTGGTGTTGTTCGATTGCTTTGGTCAAACCGTTTTTTAAACGTAACTCTTTGGAATAAAGTTTTTCCATCTGTTCTGAAAACACTGCAACGGTAGAGCGCATTTGCTTCTTTTGAAAATACATTGCCATGTCGGCTAATTGAATTAGGCGATCTTCAGTTGTCGCATGTTCTGGGTACAAAGCGATACCAATAGTTGCACCTACCGATAAAACACTGTTTTCAATTTTGTGGTGTTCAGACAGCTTTTCTATTAATTGTTTTGATTTTTCTATGGCACTTGATTGGCGGGTATTGGTAAACACGATAATAAATTCGTCACCGCCCCAACGACATAACAATTGTGACTCTAACGTATAGGCTTTAAGGCGATTGGCTGTTTTCTTTAGAATTTGGTCTCCAGCCTTATGCCCAATTGAATCATTTATTTTTTTAAAGCCATCGAGGTCAATAAACAGCAATGAGAAGGGCTCTATTGGTTTAGATACCATCATTTTTAGCGCGTCTAAAAATGCCGTGCGGTTGTATAGCCCGGTAAGGGGATCCAAATTGGATAATTCATAGATTTTTTGAGTACGTTGTTTTACTTTTTCTTCCATCCGGTGCACTAAAACCGCGTTTTCATTTTTTAAAAATAATGCATTTCGCGTGAAATCAGCCGATTTTTTTGATGTTGCCAACATAACAAAGCCAAATGCTAAACCGAGGACACCGAGGAGTTGTAATGCCTCTATATCGGAAAAAAGTAAACCAATGGCGCCGGGGACGAGCAAAATAACCGGATAAAACATCGAAGTGTATTTGTGAGCCGCAAGTATCGTTGCCGCACCACCAGCCATTGAAGCGACAGTAATAACGGTGGTGGTCAATTCTATACCGCTACTATGTGTTGTGGCATAAACTAGATAAGTGGTCCATACAATAGCGGTTGAATTAACCCCGATAATAAACCGTGTGATTGCTTTTTTTCCGTCAAAGTCGGTGTTTTTTTCTTTAAAATTCCACCACATAGCATCAATAAATCGAAGAGAAAGGACGGCTGCCATTATCGGCCACCATACTGTTTTGAAATCGGCGGTTTGCGGGTTGTCAAAAGCAAAAACTAAAAAGCTGGAGGTGAGTAAAGTGATTAAAATGCCAGAAATGGCGTTACCATATAACAGCACAGCCGCGTCTTGTTCGACGTGCTTATTTAATTCCAAATTATTTTTGTTCAAAAAAACAATCTTACTTCTATTTAGACTATGACCTTAACCATAGCCTAAATTTAATAAAAAGCGCGTTTTGCATAATTAAAATGACGGTTTTGTAAAAATATGCTATTCCATTGTATTTAGCACTATCTAAGTAGCCAGCTAAGTTGCAACTTTTGCCAAATTCCTTGCGGTGCAATAAGGGCTTTAATTGCGGTTTTACATTTGCGATGAAAGCCATCACATACGGTCATCCCCGCGACCACTTTATACCTATTTCTAAGTTCGTTAAGTTTGGGCTTTATTGCTAAAATGCTGTTGTGTTTTTCGCTTTTCGCTAAGTCAGACATAAGATTTAGCGCATCAAATATGTATTGTTCGGTGGCGATAAGCTCTCTTTGGTCAATTAAATTAAGCTCTTCGGGGACAATTTGATTTGTTTGGATCCAGTTATCGGCATGACTCCACACTAACAAGTTATGCAAAGTGTGATCGGCATCTACTTGCAGTCCTTGATGAATAATTGGGCTGGCATCTTGGCCTCTGTCGAGCATTAATAAACAAACTGCATAATTGTAAAATCCTGCCATTGGTAATTTTGATAGGTCGTCAATTCCATCAAATAAATGGATCACATTATAATAGTGACCCGCTTGAATATAGACATCCATTAGCCTCATGACTAACTGGTCATCTTGATGTAAACGAGACTTGTTATCTGCAATCATTTTGTCGTCTGGTATTTCACTTTTTTCATGTAGATAGTCGAGAATGCTTGAAAATGCGCCGGCCCAACTGGGTTGCGATTGAATGGCCTCGATTTGTACGAGTAACTTATTAACCGGTTTGCGTTTATTATGCAGAAGAAACTTATCTGCCCATAAACTCGATTGCATGCGGCCACAATTTTCAAGTTGCAGACTCAACAGTTCGATGAGTTTTTCAGATGGAACATGATTGTTTAAACTTTTATATGCATGGTGCAAGGTGCCGTATATATCGCAGTGGTTGCTTATTAGCAACGTAAAGGCGTCAAGAGCTTCATCAATTTTATGAAGTTGGGTCAATACATTTACTTTCCTTGCGAGGGCAAAGTTTACCAAGCTAACTTTTTCATATTCAACTAAGCATGTCAGGGCAGCGTCAAACTGTGCCAAGTCGACTAATCGGTCGACGTAAGTCAGCATGATATATTCATCGCTCGGTGAAAGTTCATAAGCTCGTTTTAGACAATCCGTAGCTTCTTGTTTATCGCCGTAGGCTAAAATTTGTTCTCCTGCAACGCACAAAACGTCTGGGTCGTGTGGGTTTAGTGTAATGTGCCGTTGTGCAGCTTCAACCGCTCGTAATTTAGATTTATCGTCGTGTTCAATCAGTCGATCGAAAATGCCATAGAGTTTTTGCCAAGCTTGAATTAACCCACTTTTATTAAACAATAATTGATAGAGTACTGTCGCGGCCTCATCGTCTCTACCTGTTTGAGATAATAGTTCAGCTTTCGCAGTGGCTAATTCCACGGGCAATTGTTCTCCCCAGGGAGTTGAATTGAGTAGGTCTATCGCAGCGGTAAATTCACCTTGTCGTGTATATAATTGCGACAGTTGGGCGTAGCTGGACTCATCCATTGGATCGCATTGAATCGCCTGTTCAATGCAGCGCTTTTTAGTTTGTCTGTCATCGGCTAAAAAGGCTTTGAAACGCCATGTTGGTGCTAAATGTGGCTGATGAGTCGTGAGTTCATTTGCTAACTCGAATGCTTGCTCAGGCACCCCTAATTCGGCCGTTATTTCTTGAAGTTGCTCCCAGCCCCACGGGTAATCAATATTAAAACGAATGGCTTGTTTCAGATGAGTTAAGGCTTCTTGTTTTTTATTTAATTTTAATGCGTAATCAGCGTAAAAGCCATGCAGTATACCGTCAAGACTATTGTGACTTAAGCAATCCGCTATGGTTTGCAATGCTTGATTTAGGTTGCCTTGTTTTTCGTATAGCTCCGATTGTTTTTTGGCAACTGTGTCCCAAGATGGATTTATCTTTAGTGCCTTTTTAGTGCTCTCTATCGCTGCTGAAATATCCCCAATGGCAAGCTCTATATCGGCTTGTTCACTGTACATTCTTGGAATTAGCGGAAACTTTTCCTGACCGGTGTTAAGGATCTCAATGGCTTTATCCATCTTATGAAACTGACTGTAAAACTGCGCTGCGATGCAGTATGTAAACCACTCGTTGTGATAGCGAACTAACAACATGTCGACAAAATCTTGCAATTCACTTTCCGGCAGTAAGTGTTGTCCTTCATGCCAGTAATGCCAAATTCCACTGTCTATTGAATGTTGCTTTAAGAGCAATTGTTTAACAAAGGCGAGGGAGTTTTGCTTTTCTTCGCGACTCGAAGTGGTTGCCGTGATCAGCCAAAGAGCGGCGCTATTATCAACATCGATGTTTAACGCTTGTTTTGCTAGCTGTGTTGCTTGTTCGAAGTCGTTACAATAGTAATAACACTTAGCTAAAAACGCCGTTTGGAATGGTCCACAATTATGTCGTTGGTATGCTTCTTGTGCTTGTTTTAACGCTTCTGGATATTGATTTAATTGCAAATATGCATTGATTAACGTTTGATGCAAAAACCAATTGTCTGGTCGCAACGCTAACCCAGTGACTAGGTTATCAACAAGAAATTGAGGATCGTTATGCCAGTTGGCCGCATAGACATAAACAGATGAAATTTTAGGGTGTTGTTTAATGAGTGACTGTAACTCTAGATTGAGTTTTTCAGTTGCCCCAAATTTACTTAAACTCTGGAAATATAGGTTGGCAATGTCAGTGATAAAAGGGGCGTCAGAATATAACTGGTAATAACAGTTACAGGCTTGTTCCATCAATCCCTGTAATTCATTTAACCGGGCAGTTAATTTTACCCTTAGACGTTCGGATAGGACGTCTTTTTTACTTTCAATTAGTGCTTGTAAGGCTTCAATTTCTCCTACGTCGGCTAAGGCAAAGGCGAGTGTTGAAACCAAGTCACTGTCTTTTGGATGCATGGTTAACGCATTTTGCAGTACTTCAATTCCCTTGGCTTTTTGATTGATAATGCAATAGGCGTGGTAAAGTGAAATTGCGGGTGAGGCCGAACGTTCTTGATACTTTTCTACGCGTCTTTGTAACCAAGAAAGGGCACTTTCACTTTCACCTAAAATGTTGGCCATTTTAAAGTAGTTTTCTACATAAACCGCGTTAGTTTCGCTCATGCAGTGACTAATAAAGTAATATTCTTTGGCCTTTAAAAACTCTTGAATTGCCCAATAATAATTGCCGATAGAGTAGTAAACCGAAGCGCTTCTGCATCCAATAGTTTTTAATCTTAATAAAAGTTTCTCTACTAATTTGGGGTTTTCTGAAGTGTCACATATTTCATTAAATAGGGTTTCTGTAAGGTCGAGATTGTGATTTTTGTCTAAATAATCACTAAGCCACTTTAACGCGCCTTTACGGTCACCTAAGTCACGGATACAGAAATATTGTGAATTAAGTAATACGGTTTCATTTGGGGCTATGGCAAGTAATTTGTCGTTGGCGGATTGGATCAGTTTGGTATCGTTGAAAAAACACGCCAAATCGCGTTCCATAATTTGGGTCAAACGATGATCAGGCGCAATAGTTTTCATTTGCTCAAACACACTTGTCATTTTGTCAGCGTCTTGTACTTGCCTTGCGAGTTGATATTGATCTTGAATTGGGAATATGTGACGACAAGTTGTATCGATAAAATCTAATGTGTGACTGTTTTCTTTTGGCACAAAAGCCATGCAACGAGCGCCAAGAAACGATTCTTTTTCTATGGTTTCGTCTATCAACATTTCCTGCATCGCAGGCGAACTCGGATCCATGATATACATGCTGCCGTGGGGCAAATTATAGCCGATTACGGCTTGCATATGAGAGCTAAAGCCCGATGTGGTGACTAAAGCAAAAGGAATGTTTTGATCAATTAAGTTAATCAAAAGTGGCTTTGTTAATTCAAACTCTGCAAATGAAAAATCATGGTCTCTGAGCCATTGTCGTTCTTTGGTGTCTGGCGTGCCATCAAAACAAATATCTTCAGCGATAAGCTCAGAGTCATATTGCTTGCCAAAAAAACTCGCAATCGCTGCCATTGTAGTGGGTGCGCAAGTCAGGTGTTTTTGTCGGTAAAAGGGCACATCGAGAATTTTTTTACCAGCACTGACGTGTTCATTGATGTTTTCGTTTTGGTCAGTGTTTTGGTTAGTTTTGGCTCCTAATGCCGTTTGTTTAAACGTGTCTATGTTGCGACAAACCGCTTGCCAGTAGTACTGTTTACTTTGCTTTAACACCTGTTGGCCTTGTTCAGTGTCACCTTTTGCGAGTAAACACTGGCCATGTAATATTAAATAGTTGCGTTTGCTTTGACGGTCTTCTGCTATTTTTAGCGCATCATATTTTTGTAATGCGAGTTCACATTGTGGCCAATTTAAAAGTTCGGCGTAACTTGTTGCACAGTCTAACCACATTGACGCTGATTGAAATTTTGGCAGTTCACGCCAATAAATGTCGATCGCAAATTCTAGGCCTTTAGCGTGCTGAGCTGAATTAAAATAGGCACGTAAAGTTGATACTTTAGGCTCGGATTCATATAGGGATTTAGCGACATTATAAGCTTGTTCAAATTGATCCTGAGCAATGAGGTTTGAAATATGCAATATTTCAAACCAAGCCTTGTTATCGGTGACTTGCCGGCCTTTTTCTATTAGTTGTTCAGACTGTTCGTAGTTATGAAAAAGTCGTTGTAAAATGGCTTCAAATCCAATGATGTCATCTTCATCTTTGGGCTCGGTTATTTGGGATTTTGTCCGGTCAAAAAACTCTTTGGCTAATATGCAACCGTCTTTATTAAGTAAGTAGTACCAATGATCTTTAAGTTGTTCCGCTTTATCTGGAAATTGTCTATAGAGTTTTAGCGAGATGGCCTCAGCGTTTCTGTCCCCCCCTAAATGCGCATAAATGGCACTGGCAATTTTACGTTGCGCAATGAGTTGCCAACTGTCTATTGGCCCCCAGAGGTTTGTGCTAAACGTTAAGGCATCAGTGTAAAGACCTTGTTTCAATAACGCCTTAGTTTTTGTTACAGCAGTTTTTAATTGCTCATCTTCTTTTTCTACTGCAACTGTCGTCATTTACATTCCCTTAATCTTGACTTTAAACGCATAAAATAATTTTTGTTTGAGTGTATAGGTATTGCGAATAAATTAAAACATCAACTGATAAGTTAACCAGAACAATGCTTTAGCACTATAAAATATATGTTTTTGTTTGTTATAACGTCGTTTATGTAGAGTGTTTTTAAGGTGGGAAATGCATCTAGATTGAGTCGATATCGCCCATAGTTGACTCGTTGTATACCGGTAGGTACAATTTAAGCTCTTTGAATAAATAAGTTTGGGAACATTGTGGCGAGCGGCAGAAAAAAAGCATTTGATGAAAACACCGCCTTAAATGCTGCGATGGATGTTTTTTGGCAAAAGGGTTATGTAGGTGCGTCGTTAACTGACTTAACTCAACGTATGGGCATTAACAAGCCAAGCATGTACAGCTCGTTTGGCAATAAAGAAGCTTTATTTGTAAAAGCCACTCAGTGTTATCTCGATACTAAAATGAAACCCCATTTAGACTTGTTGTTTGCAGAGGGAGTTGGCCTTAAACAACGTTTAAAAAATCATATGATGTCGGTTGTATCGATGCAATGCAGCGATGACGGAGCCAAAGGCTGTTATCTCGTTTTATGCCAATCTGAACTCGAAAGCGGCGAAATTCCTGCAGAAGCTGAAACTTTGTTAAAACAAGCGGATGCAATACCAAAGCAAATTTTCACTGAATTATTTAAAACGGATCCGGAGTCAATAGAGCTTGGCCTGAACACTAAGGCGGCAGAGAATGCCTTGTGTTTGTACACGACGCTAAAAGGTACCGCAGCTATGGCCCGTTCAGGTGTCGATAAAGCTCAACTTGAATATAGTGTCGACGCTGTGCTTGCGGGCATAAGCACTCAGCTCCACTAGAATATTCATCTATTCTGTTGTTCGTTAACCCTGTTTTTATTATTTATGACCGCACCTAAGATTCAGTTGTGTTGAAATAGCGCCTCTAAGCTATTGACTATACAATCTGCCTCAATGCCCCAGGGATCAAATACAGCATTATCACTTCGTTTTACCCAAGCCGCCTGTAAACCAAAGGACTTAGCGCCGATAACATCAAACGGATTGCTCGATATCAACCAAGTTGATCCCGCTTTAGAGTTTGTTCGAGTTAATAAATGTTGATAGATATCTGGGTTTGGTTTGAATGTACTGATCTCATCTGCCGATACGATGTCGTTAAATAATGAATCTATTTGGGCATAGTTTAGTAAGCTTTCGACCGAACTACGCTCGCCATTAGAAAATGCGATTAACGTAAAGCGTTCACTGAGTCTCAACAGTGATTTTTTAACATCATCAAAAGCAGGCAAGGTTTTGTAACTTTGCAGTAACGAGTCTTGCTGCGCTTGGGTTAAATGAAGGTTTAAATGTTCACATGTGAAGGCTAAGGCGTCTTTGGTACAAATCGAGAAATGAACATATTGCTTCATTAGGCCTCGGCGAAAAGAATACTCGAGTTGTTTAGCTCGCCAAGTCTCTGAAAACACCATTGCATGCTCACCCATATAAGTTTCTAAAAGCGCTACAACGCCATGGGTATTAATTAACGTACCGTATACGTCAAAAGCAAGTGTTGGTTTCATCTTCTACCTCTTTTTAAAAGCGATTTACGCATAGTAATAGATTTAAATAGCGCTTTGTACTAATTCATCATTGACTTTATCGTACCGGTCGGTATAATTCGGGAAAATTATAATGTACCGGTCGGTATGAAAATGTTTTTGACGCTTATTATTAGGTCGAAGCTTCAGTCCGAGCCGTTCTATTCAAATCGCTAAAAATTAGGAATTATAATGACATCATTAACGATACATACAATTGAATCTTCACCTGCTGAAAGCAAGCCTGTATTAGAGCAGTCCGTAAAAACCAATGGCATGTTGCCAAATCTACACGGTGTTTTGGCATCTGCACCAAGTACATTAAAAGCCTATCAATCATTACATCAGTTGTTTATGGATTCGTCGTTTAACGCTGAAGAACTTACAGTTGTATGGCAGGGCATTAATGTGGAACACGGCTGCACATACTGTGTCCCTGCGCATACGGCGATTGCACATTCAATGAAAGTTGATCCAGCGATAACTGAAGCATTACGTAACCAAACGGCATTACCTACGGCAAAGTTACAGGCACTATTAGACATGACATTAATAATTGTCCGTCATAGAGGTCATGTCACTCCTGAAGAACTTGCTGCGTTTTATGCGGCAGGATACGGTGAGCAACAAGTGCTAGAAATCATTCTAGGCTTGTCTCAAAAAGTGATCAGTAACTATACAAATCACATTGCAAACACGCCACTAGATGCACCTTTTCAACCATTTGGTTGGGAAAAATCGTAAGCCACTTCCACTGATAAACGTGTTCCCAACATGATGCACACGTTTATCAATTTGTGTTTTTAGCCTAATGTTTGTTTAACGATATTTAGACAATTTACGTGTTTAAATGCGCTTTAAGTTGGTTTTATAAGGAAAGTGTTAATGGTGGATAAAGTGAAAATAGACATCATATCTGATGTTGTATGTCCTTGGTGCATTATCGGTTACAAAAATTTGCAACAAGCAATTGCCGAGTTGGATGTTGCAGATAGGGTCGAGATACAGTGGCAGCCATTTGAACTCAATCCTGATATGCCACCTGAAGGGGAAGAGTTACGGGCCCACTCAGCAAGAAAATACGGCTCAACGCCACAAAGTAGTGCTCAGTTTAGAATTGATATGACAAACCGTGGCAAGGAAGTTGGTTTCAGTTTTGACTATTTCGATAATATGAAGATAGTTAATACTCGCGAAAATCACATTTTGTTAGAGTACGCCAAAGAGTATGGCTTACAAACCGAGCTGAAATTACGTTTGTTCTCTGCATTTTTTTCCGAGCACAAAGACGTGTCAGACCGTGATGTGCTTAGAAGAGAAGCTGCTGCCGTTGGTTTAAATGCTGACGAGGCGATGGCAACATTAGACAGTGACGACACGATTCAAGCGGTTATAGAGCATGAAAAATTTTGGCAAGGTATTGGTGTGACGTCCGTACCTACGTTTGTCTTTAATCAATCGAGTGGCATTGCAGGTGCCCACCCTGTAGAAACATTCAAAAGTTTTCTCGCAAAAGAACTTAATATTAGCAATTAACATTGCTGTGTTAGTGACTTATGATAGCTGACATAAGTAAAAGGCCGCTTACAGAGCGGCCTTTTTAATGCTAGTTTTAGTTAACTCTACTTTTTAAACACGACGTCATTCGTGTTTAAAACCTCAAAACCTCAAAATGCCGCTTGAATTATACATACACGCCGAACAATAAGACATTGACACTCTGTATGAAAAACATACAATCGAAGTGGCAAACAGTAAGGAAACTAATATGAAAAACAGATGGAGTTTAGTCGTACACGAAGTCACAGAACAAACCGTAAATATTTGGTTGGGCACCTTGTTCCATGATTGCCGGAAACCTATCAAAGTAAACGTTAAGATCACCGATACAAACTCTCAACTCGTTGCTACCCAATCTGTTTTAAAAGCCGAATGGGAAAGACCATTTAGCGACATAAAATCCCAACGTTTCTGCAAGTTAGTCACCTTCGATGGACTTTTACCGGGTCAGGATTATGAAGTAGTGGTCAGTGAGGTTTTTGCTGATCCAAGTATGCAACCTGAAATCATGCTCTCTGCGGGTACGTTCACCACATTACCTAATTCGATTGCCGACATGGATAACGGTTTTACGGTTGGGCTTGGCAGTTGTTTTTATGAAGAATTTGATGGCGGACACGTAGGACTTGCCTACGAAACCTTAGTTAAATTTGATGAGTCTACGTACAGACCTCATATTAAATTTCTAACGGGGGACCAAGTATATTTAGATATTGGTTGGGATTCGCTCAGTTTAGTTCCGAAGGAAATACGAGATCGAATAGCAAACGATTATGCGCTGCATTGGCAGGCGTTGAGGGGCGCATTTAGGAATGGCGCAACTTGGTTTTTATCGGACGATCATGAGTTTTGGAATAACTACCCGCTGGTGAAAGGGTTGTCACCGTTTATCCAGGCTTTGAAGATCCCATCGGTAAAAGATGCGTGGCGAAAAACCGCTAAAGATGGGGTTAAAAATGTGCAGCGAAGTCAACCTGTTCGAGTGTTTACCATCGCTAATGAATTGTCATTTTGTCTGGCTGATCTTCGAGCTTATCGTACGACAAGAAACATAATGCCGGAAACCAATTTTAAAGACATTCTAAATTGGGTGAAGGGGTTAACCTGTCCGGGCGTATTGGTTTTGTCTCAGCCACTTATGGTAAAACAGTCGGGAAATGACGATAGAAATTTTGTGTATTATGAAAAGCAATACAAAAAACTCATAAAAGCGTTACATGACGCAGAACATGACGTTGTGGTGCTAAGCGGGGATGTACATCATGGCCGTATTTCAACTGTGGAATTTTCTAATCGCGATAATAAATTAATCGAAGTTGTCTCTTCTCCAATGTCTAATTTGTCCGGTATGAGCAGTATTGCAACCAGCGACATTACACGAAGCTCCAGACTCAAAAACTTCCCCCCGATAACGGTGCCAGGTGTTGAAAACTGTAAAATTAGTTATGAAACTCCCTGGAAAGTCACATCTGAATATAATTTGTTTGATATACGTTATTTAAATCGTCGAACCAAAGAGCACTTTTGTACACTAAATTTTGTTAAAAGCAGCGCTGGTGAGTTAACGGTTACTGTGCGTGCGTGGTTAGTTCGCGAAAAAGATCGTAAAACAGGTTTACCAAAACAAGATTGGTTGAAAAAGCCGATGGTATTTACATTGACCTAAACCTAAACCTAAACCTAAACCTAAACCTAAACCTAAACCTAAACCTAAACCTAAACCTAAACCTAAACCTAAACCTAAACCATAACTAATAAATTAGTGGCTACGCCTTTGTTTATAATAACAGGGGCTTCACAAAGTATGCTTTTAAGTAATCGATTAACAACCTTAGCTTTTTTGAGTCAGCGCCGCCGGGTGGAAATACGCCGTAGACATTAATATCGTTCATCGCATAATCGTCTAATACGGAAATAAGCGAGCCTTGTTGAATTTTGGGCTTAGCATCATATATTGGAATTCGAGCGATCCCGTGTCCACCTTCCACAAAGGCTGTTCTTGCAGCAGCATTATTGGTATTTATAGAGCCTTTCATTTCAATGCTAAACGACCGTGTGCCCTTGGTTAACTCCAAAGTGCCAGAGGTCAGTTTATAGATAACCCATTGGTGTTTATCAAGATCTGTCGGGTGTGTAGGAATACCAAACTTTTCAAAATAGGACGGTGCACCACAAAGGCAAGTACGAAGCGTAGATAGTTTTGTGGCTTGTAACCCTGAGTCAGCAAGCGGAGCGCCACGAATTGCCAAGTCTATGCCTTCTTTCATGATGTTCACAACTTCATCAGTTAACATGACATCGAGTTCGATTTTAGGGTAAAGGGTTTTAAACTCATTTAATGCCGGCACTATGGTTTGAAGTCCAACATTAACTGGACAGGTTATTTTAAGAAGACCCACAGGTTCATGTTTTAAGTTTTCGATTTGTTGATTGGCAGCGGAGGCTTGTTCGGCAATAACCCGGCAATGTTGATAGTAGTCGCTGCCGGCCTCGGTTAACGAGATGGTACGTGTTGACCGATTGAGCAATTTTATGCCCAAATGTGCCTCTAACTTTTTGATATGATAACTCACCACGGCACGAGATAGGCCCAGCCTTTTTGCCGCACCGCTTAGGGTGCCTTGCTCGATAACTTGGGCAAATACCACCATACTTTTTAGTTGATCAAACGAAATATCCAATGGGTTAGCTCACTTCATATATGCCATAGACAATTGAATTTAGATTGTATCATTTATTGATACAAAGATGTTTGTTTTGTCTGCATTGTCAGCTTTGTTTGCGTTCTGTAAGCTCTACCCAAGTTAATAGAACTAACAAGAACAACGATACAAAATAGTTTGTTATTCGTTTTCAAAAAGTGAACACATAGAGGCTCAACATGACTGCAAAAAAAATATTAATGGTACTTACTTCGCATGCGGATTTAGGCAATACAGGCGAAAAAACAGGTTTTTGGGTTGAAGAATTTGCTGCACCATATTACGCATTTATTGATGCGGGTATTGAAGTGACATTAGCGTCGCCATTAGGCGGGCAACCACCGATTGATCCAAAAAGCGAATTAGATGACTTCCAAACCCCTGCAACAATCAAATATTATGCAGACAAGGCAACACAGGACATTGTTGCGAGCACGCACGTATTAGCTGATGTTAATGCAGAAGATTACGACGCTGTGTTCTACCCTGGCGGTCACGGTCCATTATGGGATCTAACAGATAATAACGATTCCATTAAATTGATTGAAAACTTTCTTGCTGCAAATAAACCGGTTGCGGCGGTTTGCCACGCAACGGCAGCACTTTTAAACGTTAAAGACGCTACTGGTGCATATGCGATTAAAGGAAAAGCGGTGTCAGGCTTTACAAATACTGAAGAAGACGCTGTGCAACTTACCGATATTGTTCCATTTTTGTTAGAAGATGAATTAATTAAACGTGGTGGCGACTACCAAAAGGTGGCTGACTGGAATGCGTTTTCTGTTCAAGATGGTTTATTTATCACAGGTCAAAATCCAGCAAGTTCGGTACTAGTGGCACAGAAGCTGTTAAGTACAATTGTTTAATTACCGTTTGGACATAACCACGTTATTTCTAAAATAGTTAAATAAAAGTGATCATTTTTTCGCTTAGCTAACTACCTATGTTGTATATAGTTAAGCGCTTTATTTTTCCATGCAGCTGACTCAACTTAATTGCGTTGCATTACCCTAAAAGAAAAGGAATTAGCCTTGTTAAATTTTAGTTTCCAAAACCCAACAAAAATTCATTTTGGCGAAGGTCAAATCGCTAAGATCACTAAAGAAATTCCAGCAGATGCTAAGGTTTTATTAGTATACGGCGGTGGTTCGATAAAAAGTAATGGTGTTTACGACCAAGTTGTCACGGCATTAGCTAATCACACATGGTTTGAGTTTTCCGGTATCGAACCAAACCCAAGCTACGACACATTAATGAAAGCACAAAATATCATCAAACAAGAAAGTATTGATTATTTACTGGCTGTTGGTGGTGGATCTGTTGTCGACGGTGCTAAGTTTATTTCAGCTGCCGCTTTATTTGAAGGCGACGATCCCTGGGACATTCTTGTTAAACAATCACCTGTAAATAACGTTTTACCCATTGGCGCAGTGTTAACCTTACCGGCAACGGGTTCTGAAAGTAATGGTAATTCAGTAGTGACACGTGATGGGAATAAAATACCATTCTCAAGCCCGTTATTACGCCCGCAGTTTGCTGTACTAGACCCTAAGGTGACATTGTCGTTGTCTGACCGTCAGATCAGTAACGGTGTAGTAGACGCATTTGTGCATGTAATGGAGCAATATTTAACATACAGCGTAAATGGCAAGGTTCAAGATCGTTTCGCAGAAGGTTTATTATTGACTCTAATCGAAGAAGGGCCAAAAGCATTACAAGCAGATACGAAAGAAGACTTAGAAATTCGCGCTAATATTATGTGGTCCGCGACGATGGCGCTAAATGGCCTCATTGCGGCTGGTGTGCCACAAGACTGGTCTACTCATATGATAGGTCACGAGTTAACTGGTGGTTTTGGTATTGACCACGCAAGAACCTTATCAATTATTCTTCCTGCCGTTATGAAAGTTAAGCGAAATGAAAAACGTGAAAAACTCATTCAATATGCTGAGCGAGTATGGTCGTTGTCGGGTAATGACGATGCTGCAAAAATTGATAAAGCTATCGAGTTAACCGAAGACTTCTTTAAACGTATGGGTGTACCAACTCGCCTATCGGATGTCGACATTAACGAAACACACGTTGATGGCATTATAGATAAGTTAAAACAACATGGCATGGTTCAACTTGGCGAACACGGTGATATTACATTGGATGTCAGTCGTGAAATTGTCGAGTTAGCGCTTTAGCTTAAAACATACGAATTATTCCATGATTACGGCCGAGCCAATCTTAGAATTGGACTCAAATAATTAGGTTACTGATTGTCTGTCATAAAGCAAAACCGTCACTTAGTAACCTAACGACTCATTAGATAGAGAGATTAATATGAACGAATTAAATTCAGTACTTTATACCGCGGAAGTTACCACAACAGGTGGCCGTGACGGCGCTTCTAAATCAACTGACGGCCACTTAGATATTTCTTTGTCGACGCCAAAAGGCCTCGGCGGACTTGGCGGCGAAGGCACGAACCCTGAGCAATTGTTTGCTGCGGGTTATTCTGCATGTTTCATCGGCGCACTTAAAGTTGTTATGGGCCAGGCAAAAATTAAGTTTCCTGAAGATGGCTATGTAAATGCAAAAGTATCTATTGGTCCAATTACTCAAGGTTTTGGTATTGAAGCAGAACTCAACATTTCTTTAGGTAATATTGATAAAGAAACAGCGACGGCATTGGTCGAAAAAGCGCATGTTGTTTGCCCTTATTCGAATGCAACACGTGGCAATATTAAAGTTACGTTAAACGTTTTATAAATAACTGGCTAAGAGGGATTTTTTTGATGACGTTAGATAACCAATCAGCAACGGCCAATCGTCAGATTGTATTGGCATCACGCCCGTTTGGCGCACCAACAACTGACAATTTTAAAACGGTATTAACTGACCGACCTACGCCTAAAAGTGGAGAGGTTTTGTTACGTACCGTTTATTTGTCACTTGACCCGTATATGCGTGGCCGAATGAATGATGCCAAATCCTACGCCGACCCTGTTGCAATAAATGGTGTGATGGTCGGCGGCAGTGTGTGTCGTGTTGAAGAGTCTCATCATGCTGACTTTAATCAAGGTGATTGGGTTGTTGCATATGGTGGCTGGCAAGATTACAGCATCTCCGATGGTGACAACTTGCTTAAGCTTGATGATACGATCACTAACCCTTCATATGCGTTAGGCGTATTGGGTATGCCTGGTTTAACTGCCTATATGGGATTGTTAGATATAGGTCAACCAAAGGCCGGTGAAACCGTAGTCGTAGCAGCAGCGTCTGGTGCCGTTGGCAGTTTAGTAGGGCAGATAGCTAAGATCAAAGGTTGTCGAGTCGTTGGTATTGCTGGTGGCGCAAAGAAGTGCCAATACGTAGTCGATACGCTTGGATTTGATGCCTGTTTAGATCATTACTCAGATGAATTACCACAACAACTCGCAAATGCATGCGGTGACGGTATCGATGTGTATTTCGAAAATGTTGGCGGTAAAGTCTTTGACGCGGTATTGCCTTTACTTAACTCAAGTGCACGTATTCCGCTGTGTGGTCTTATTTCACAATACAATGCCACCGAATTACCAAGTGGACCTGACCGTACCTCGGCATTGATGGGCGCATTACTTGTTAAGCGCATTAAGATGCAAGGGTTTATCGTATTTGATGACTATGGTCATAGATACAATGAATTTAGCGAGGCGATGGCCAGCTGGTTATCTGCGGGTAAAATTCAATACAAAGAACATTTGGTGGAAGGATTCGAGAATACGGTATCGTCATTTATCGGTTTGCTTGAAGGTAAAAACTTTGGCAAGTTGGTGGTTCGTATTGGCCCTGACAACCTAAGTTAACTTAAATTTTAAATGGATGCCTTTACTTTAACAGTAAGGGCATTTTGTTTGTATGAATCAAAATATAGACCAGTTAACGGCTATATAAGCTAAGGGAAAGTTATGATAACGGTACATCATTTAAATGCGTCACGTTCAAAACGTGTTCTGTGGTTACTCGAAGAGTTGCAGTTACCTTACGACGTGGTAAAGCATCAGCGGGACCCGGTAACACAATTGGCTCCTGATAGTTTAAAACAAGTTCATCCTCTTGCAAAAGCGCCGGTCATTGTCGATGGTGAGCTAACACTTTGTGAATCAGGTGCGGTTATGGAATACCTATTAGACCAAGACCCACAAAACCGATTACGTCCGGTTGCCCGTTCGCAGGAATATTATCATTATTTAGAATGGTTACACTTTGCTGAAGGCTCATTAAGCCTCCCCGTGATTACGTCTTTATTTATGACGATGGAAGGGCGCGACGGCACTAAACCAATGGATGGTTATATCGCTAAAGAAATTGCCCTCGATTTTTCTTATATTGAATCGACGTTAACCCAACGTCCTTATTTTGCCGGCGATAACTTTACCGCGGCTGACATCATGATGACCATTATGTTAGAAATTGCCGGTAAACGAGGCATGTTAAAGGGACGCACTAATACATTGGCCTATTTAACAACGATGCAAAGCAGGGCCGCCTATCAAGCGGCGTTTAGCCAAGGCTAAAATTAAAGGCTAACTTGCATTGAAGTGCCTAATCAATCATTAGGCACGTTATCTCGGTTTACTGCTGTAATTTCGGTAAAAAGTGTCTGTGTTGGGCAGTATTATCACCCTTGTTATTCTCACACCTAATATTATGCACCGGTTCAAAAATAGCCAATTTTGAATTGTGAATACCGTATAATTCACATCCTCATTTTTTATCTTTTGTACCTTCTTATAGAAGTAACAATTTTAGTTTTTTTCATTTTAATTTAATGGTTAACAACAAGCTAGATTACATTTTCAGGTATTACACTTACGATGTATATTGAATATTTAGATTGTTGTTTTGTTAGTCGGTTTGTTTTCTTCCTTGATTGTGCGATTAACGTCAATTGGGCTGAAAAAAAAGCCGTAAATATCATTTAAAAAACTAAAAGGGGCTTTGTATTAAAATAAAAACCAACTAATTTGTGAGATACCTTGCTGGCATTAGAAGTGGTTGTTACAAACCTATTGTTAGATGATGCAGACGAGAATGCAAAGATATTTCCTTCCGACATTAATCTACTTTATTGATTTATATACTCTTAGCAACAAAGTAGAACCACAACGAACGGTTTCCTTAGTCATATTTTATTATCCTATTACGTAAATTAGTTGTAATGAAATAGACCAATAATCAAAATTGTTTTTAATATTAGTCGTTTATATTTAACTAAAAATAGTTATTGAAATGAGGTTAATTTTAGTTTAGCTTTATCGATGGAATAAATAAACCGGTTCATTCTTTTGGTTTTAGGATTGAATCGGATTTTTTTTGCATAACTAAATGAACCGGTTCATTTGTGTGGTGTGAAAAAATTGTATCTACGGGGAGATTACCAACCTCATTATTGTTAGGTTGGTAAATATAAAAATAAAAAGAGGAATAACAATGAGTGTGTTATTAAAAAATAAATCTGTGGGGGCATTGATAGTAGCAGTGTCGCTGTCAGGACTTCTTAGCGGTTGTGGGATCGAAGAAGCAAAATTAAATACTGATACTGTTGAATATACACCAGAAGAGAGACCACTTGGTGTAATCGCTGGTGAAGGCGCTGAATACGAACCTGGAAGTAAAGTGTTGCTTTCTGGTCGTCTTGTTGGAACAGTAACGGACCAAACAGTTTTATGGACGCAAACCGCAGGTACACCTATCACAGGTATTACCGATTGGTCGTCAACTGAGCTCTCTTTTATTGCACCAAATATCCTTGGTATAGAATCATTTACGTTTGAAATTTCTGCTCGTGAAAGTGACGGCACTGCAGCTGTTGATGCTGACGGAAATCCTTTAGTTGATATTATAGAAATTGTGGTCTTTGACCCTGCAACAAAAGTTTTTTACGAAGTTGAAGATGACAGTATCGCGACGTTAGCTGGTGTTGAACTTGTATCTGCAGGTGAAGATGGATATTTAAATGGCGCGTCGGGATCTCATACCCTCGATATCATTCCCGGGGCATCAGTTACCTATAACATTACTATGGAACAAGATACGTTTGTTACCTTGTATGCCGCATTTGGTATTCCAGCATCGGGTTATGGCAGTAAAAATGCGGTAATTACGGTAAACGGGGTAGGTAATGAATTTACCGTAGATGCGACTGGTAATTTTTCTGAATACCGCATTGGGGTTGTTAAGTTAAATGCTGGTAATAATGTTATTGAGGTCAGCGATGGTTGGAATTATTACCGTTTTGACTACTTGATGACAGTCCCAGCAGCACAGCCTGCCGGTCCATTAGCCGTACCTGCTGATTTGGTTAACCCCAATGCAACAGCAGCAACGGTTAGTTTAATGGAGTATTTAACCTCTAACTACGGAACGGCTACGTTATCTGGTCAAACAGAATACCCTACGCTTGTGGATGGGCATTTCCCGTTAACTGAATTTGATAAAATTGTAACTGCGACAAATGATGATGCGCCTGCAATTGTTGCGTTCGATTATCTTGATTTTTCTGCTACACGAGCATCACATACATCACCTCAAGGTCTTACTGAAGACATGATAGCCGCACACAATGATAAAAATGTCATATTGTCGGCGTTATTCCACTGGAATGCGCCAACTGATATTGATGAAGAAAATTGGTGGCAGGGTTTTTATACTCAATCTGAAGGTTATCCAAATGGTACAACATTTGATTTAGCTGCGGCGCTTGCTGATAAAACGGGTGCGAATTACGCTGCGCTAATTGCTGATATCGACACGGTTTCGTTAGAGCTTAAAAAGTTTACGACGGATATGGATATTCCAATTTTATGGCGTCCATTACACGAAGCAGAAGGTGGTTGGTTTTGGTGGGGGGCTGCTGGTCCAGATGCATTAAAAGAATTATGGATCATCATGTATGACCGTATGACTAATCATCACGGCCTTAACAATTTGATATGGGTTTATACCCACGCCAGGGATCTCGATACTGAGTGGTATCCAGGTGACATGTATGTCGACATTGTAGGTTATGACGGTTATGCCGAACCAACTAATAATGCCAGCGACAGTTTTCAAAGCCAATATTCCAAACTTAAAGATCGTCACAATGGCAAAAAACTTGTTGCACTAACAGAGACTGGCACAATTCCAGACATTGCAGTCATGCACGAGCAAAACGCCTGGTGGTCATTCTTTATTACGTGGAATTCTAATATTTGGGAAGAAGGCGATGACATCGGTCCTGATGGCGCGGAGGCGACAATTATTGACGCAAACTATGCCTATGAAGGTGTTATTAACTTAGCGGATATCCCAGGTGGAAGAAGCAAAACAGAAGCAGGATTGTTCGAGGGTTTTGAAGTAAGCACGGCTAATTTTGAAGCACAAATCAATTGGTCCCCAACAACAGGTATTGCAACTAGTGATAAGTGGGCAGCAAGTGGTACTCGCGCATTAACCTTAGTTAAAGACTTAAGTGCAGAGGCTGAATTACCAACGGGTGTGATGTTCCAAATGTATCCAGCTGGTGGTTTAGATGTTACTGATGTCACTGCGATTAAAGTGAGCGGAAACGCCATAAATTCAGGTGCTGGTACAACGATTAAGTTCTTTATTAAGCATGGAGATGACTGGGTTTGGGTTGACAGTGGTGCGGTTTCAGTTGTTGACGGTGGTGTTGAAATAGAAATCGACGTGACTGAATTTGACTGGTTAGCGGGCTTCGGCTTCCAAATTGAAGGGTTTGAAGCGACATCAACTGCTGCTGAATTCTACTTAGATAATGTACGCCTAGACGACACAGTTATTTACGATTTTGAACCTGATACATCAGGCTTTGAAAGCCAAATAAACTGGAGTGGTGTACCTGGTCTAACTGTAACGTCTGATTGGTCTGCAAGTGGCAACAAAGCATTAACGATGATCAAAGATCTTAGTGTGCTTACAGAGCCTACCGGCGCAATGTTCCAAGCATACCCAGAAGGTGGTATCGACGTTAGTGATGTGACGACAGTAAAAGTTAGTGGTCATGCTATTGGTGCCGGTGTGGGCGTGACGGTAAAACTGTTTGTTAAACATGGTGATGACTGGGAATGGGCAGATAGTGGCGCAGTAACAATTATTGACGGTGGTGTAGAGCTTACTGTTGATGTTACTGAATTTGATTGGTTAGCCGGACTTGGATTCCAATATGAAGGCATAGACGCTTCAGCTACAGACGCACGCTTTTATCTTGATAACGTCCGTTTAGACGACAAAGTTATATACGACTTTGAAGGGACAAATAATTGGGAGTTCCAAGTTAACTGGACACCAACAGCAGGTTTGCTGTTAGCAACTGATTGGGCAGCACAAGGAGAAAATTCTCTTGTTGGAACAGCACAGTTAGTTGATGGCGACGATGACGTGATTTTACAAACTTACCCAGCAGGTGGTTTGTTATTAGGTGACGTAACCATGTTAAAGGTCACGGCGCTGGCCGCTAATGCAGGTGATGCCGTTCAAGTACAGCTATTTGCAAAAGACAAAGAGGGTGTCTGGCGCGACAGCGGTGCAGTTGACTTAGCATCAACTGGAACTGAACTGATGTTAGATATTAGTGATATGGGCGAGATTAGTGGATTTGGTGTTCGATTTATGGGAGCGGTGAACAACGCAACTGAGTCGAAATACTATGTCGACAACATTACGTTTGAGTAATCCCTAACACCGTTAAAAATAATAAATATAAGTAGTGGTAATGCCGGGGAAATATCGTGGATATTCCCCCCAACCACTACACAGTTAACCTGATGTCAATAGGAATGAATATGTCTTCCAATATGAAAGAGTTTAAAAAGAATTTACTGTCTGCAAGTATCGTTGCAGGAATTTTTATGACTGCGGTACCAGTATACGCAGCGGAAGAAGTGACAAATGAAAAAGACAGTGCTGATAAAATAGAAGTAATTGAGGTCACAGGTATTCGAGGGTCGTTAATTGATGCGATGAACACCAAACGTTTTTCAGGAAGTGTTGTTGACTCAATATCTGCTGTTGATATTGGTAAGTTACCCGATGCAACAATTGCAGATTCACTGCAACGTATTACGGGCATCCAAATCACACGTTCAGGCGGTGAAGGAGCCTTAGTTAACATTCGTGGTAATGGTAACGTAATGACCACGCTGAATGGCGAGCAAATGTTATCTGCAGGTAATGTTACAACCGTGACACCTGATTTTGCTGACATTCCATCTACAATGGTTTCTGGCTTAGATGTTTATAAGTCATCACAAGCCAATAACCTAATTAGTGGTTTGGCCGGAACTATCGATTTACGTACAAACCGTCCGTTTTTACTTGAAGATGGTTGGACTGCTTTAGGTAAAGCAGAAGTAAGCCAAGGTTCATTAGGTAAAGAAACTGACCCATCAATCTCAGCATTTGTTGGTTATAACCTCGATAGCGAATTTGGTTTCACACTAAACGTGTCTAAATCAGACAGCTATTTGGCTGACTATACTACTGGGTCTCAAGGTGGTGAACCTGGTCAATATGGTGGTTGGGCGTTTATGGCGTCAGAGGCGTCTAATTTTGTCCAAGACAATGTAGATGTAAATGGCGATGGCGACTTAAATGACGTGTATTACGGTTTCCAAGGGCATCAAGCCGCTAACCGGTTTATTGACCGTGAACGCACAGGCGTAAACGCTTCGGTTCAATTTCAAATAACGGACGAGTGGAGCATAACGAGTGACGTTTTCTATACAAAACTTAACGAGTATCAATACTTTGCAGGTGTTGTTGCGAGCCAGGCTTGGCAGGGGGTTACAGGGTGGTATACGCCAGAGTCTGTAACTGAATACCCAAATATTACTCAGGTTGATGGTGAGCCGGTGACTAATGAAGGTAGTTTTTACACAATTCAGTCTGCTGATTACCAAGCTAGAGCAGTAAAAACCCATTCTCAAACTTGGGCGACAGAAAAAGAAGCGCTAAATACTAATTTAGAGTTAGCGTATGACAACGGTGAGGCACTTACACTCAGCTTACGTTGGGTGCACGGTGAAGCAAATAACGATATGAGTCGCAGTATTATCGATTCATTTGTAACTTCTGGTTCTCAGATTGGCGATACCTTCCACGGTCCAGGTACTGACTTTATTAGCGATGCTAATCCTTGGGGTTACGATGGCGTAAATGCACGATTGCCAGATGGTACTGAAGTGGATTCATATACCCAAATTCCAGTGAATATTTCGTATTTTGGTGGCACTCAAAATTGGGCCTTCGATGACGTGGTACTAGAAGATGGTTCGACAGAAAAGTTTGGTAGTAACTTAAATCGTTATAGCAATAAGTCGAGTAACCTTTACGGTGAGTTTTCAAATGCAAATCTTGACGTAGTTCGTTTAGACGGCGCTTACGATTTAGAATTGGATGTCGTTGAAATGGTGACATCTGTTGATTTTGGTGTACGTTTAGGGCAACGAGAAGTCACTAAACAAGGCTGGTATGGCGGTGTTGCACGGACAAATGAATACGGTGATGCGTTTTTAGCTCGTTGGAAAGATACAGCTACTCAGGCACCAATTACGTTAGAGTCTTATATTGACCCCATGTCGTTTACCGAGCTTAACGAAAAAGGCATGATTAAAGGCATTAGCGATTTTCATGGAGCAGAAGGGTTAGGCGAGTTGTATTTTATTGACCCAGAAGCGATGAAAGATCCTATCGCTTGGCATAATGACATCTATGGTACAAACGTACTTGTACCAGACGCAGCTAATATCTATAACGTTAAAGAAACGACTTCGTCAGCGTATGTTCAATTTAACCTTGAAGGTGAACTAGCGGGCTTCCCTTACTCAGGTAATGTTGGATTTCGCTATATCGAAACCGAGTTTGATATTACCCAAAGTGAAGGTTTACAGGGCAATTCAGCCGTTTTTAATGGACAATCTTATTTAATTGGCCCAGGGATTTTACAACCTGATGGCAATAAAATTAATACGATTAATAAATATCAGGACTTTTTGCCGGCTCTCAACATCGCGTTTGATTTAACTGAAGAGCAAATTCTTAGGTTTAGTTATACCGAAACAGTTTCTACTCATAACACGGATAGTTTAGCTGGTGGTTTAACCGTTAATCGCGTTAAAAACTGTGCGATAGACAATGCCCAGGGCGAAGAGGTTTTCTGTGCCACTGGCGGCGGCCAAGATGGTAACCCTAATTTACAACCAAATCGTAATGACAACGCCGAAGTGTCTTACGAGTGGTATTTTAGCGAAACCGGTATGTTTAATATTGGTGCCTTTATGGTTAAAGGGAATACTGATTTTAGGACATCACTTATTCAACGTGACGACATTGTAGATAGTGATGGTGTTGTCCGTGGTTACAACTTAACGTCTGGTGAGTTTACCGGTACGGTGCCAATTCAAACGACTGAAACATTCGACATTGAAGGCGACTGGAGTGACCCAGGAGTTGAAGTGGGTTATCAACAAGGATTCGACTTTTTAGACGGATTTTGGAGTGGCTTTGGCGTAACTGCTAACTTTACTTATTCACCAAGTGACAGTAACGATTTGGACTTTTACGGTGGTTCGTTACCCGGCATTGGTAATTCAGAAACCCAAACAAACTTAGCGTTATGGTATGAAAACTACGGCTTACAGGCGCGTATCGCTCATAACTACCGTAGCAAAATGTTTAATGGTGTTAAATATGAAGGTAACTATGCATTTGCTTATTACACCAATGCAACAAACTATATTGATGCCTCAATAAGTTATGACGTTACTCCATTGGTTACTGTGTCTTTTCAAGGCACAAACTTAACTGAAGAGTATCAAGAAAATTACCACCAATGGGAATCAAACATTGATAGCCGTGTTTATGCGGAACGTCGTTTAACCTTTGGTATACAAGTTAAAATGTAATTAATTTAACGATAGAAAAGCCCATATAAATGGGCTTTTTTTTTGCTTTTATTAAAAAACAGTATCGATGTCTAACACAAGAGTTAGTTGGTTTTTCCTTTAAGACGTTGATGTAAATAATAAATGAAATGGAAATAAAGTGTTTATGAAAACAAAAAAAATTGCAGCTATAGGTATCCTTCTATTGTCAGTGCAAGCTAGCGCTAATAAGTTTGAAGGAATTGCTGAAACGCCGCCTATGGGATGGAATAGTTGGAATACATTTGCCTGCGATATTAACGAAGAACTAATTAAAGACATGGCCAACGTAATGGTTTCGTCTGGCATGAAAGCTGTTGGTTACGAATACATTAATATTGATGATTGCTGGCACGGTGAACGCGACAATAATGGGTTTATTCAAGTTGACGCAACGCGTTTTCCATCGGGAATGAAAGCAGTTGCCGACTACGTACATAGCAAAGGATTAAAACTGGGTATTTATTCAGACGCAGGGGATAAAACCTGTGGCGGTAAACCTGGCAGTAATGGTTATGAATATCAAGATGCCTTGCAGTACGCACGTTGGGGAGTAGATTATTTAAAATACGACTGGTGTAATACTGAAAATCTAAAAGCTGAAGGCGCTTATCGCACTATGCGTGATGCCTTATTTTCGGCCAAACGACCTGTGGTATTAAGTATCTGCGAATGGGGCGACAACAAACCTTGGTTATGGGGAGAGGAAATGGGACACCTGTGGCGAACTACAGGTGATATTATCGACTGTTGGGATTGTGAAGTTGACCATGGAACTTGGTCATCGTGGGGCATCATGCGGATCTTAGATATGCAGGATGGTCTGCGTCAATACGCTGGACCGGGGCATTGGAACGACCCTGACATGATGGAAGTTGGTAACTCTATGTCGGTAAATGAAGACCGAGCTCACTTCTCAATATGGGCTATGTTAGCCGCGCCACTTATTGCAGGAAATGACCTAAGAACGATGTCAGTAGAGGCTAAAAACACATTAACAAATAGTGACATTATTGCGATAAATCAAGACAAGCATGGTGTACAGGCGTTTAAATATAAAGTGGAACACGAGATGGAATATTGGTTTAAACCACTTGCTGACAAGTCATGGGCGATGATGATATTAAATCGTGGTGAGAAGTCACAAAAAGTCCATTTTGACTGGAAAAAAGAAGATGTCGTTGACCCGTTTTTTCCAGTAGAAGGCAATAAATATAAAACCAACTTTATTAATTCACGATTTCAAATAACTGATTTGTGGAATAAAAGATCGCTAGGCACAACCAATAAAGCGCTAACCGTCGAAGTGGCAAGTCATAGTGTGGTTGTTTATCGTCTTGATAAGATCAGCAACAAAGATAAACATTAACTAAAAACTAAAACAGTGCCTTATTGCGTTTAGTTGTGTAAGACAATTTGATAGGTAATATGTTAAATGGGGCTTGGCTGGTGTTGAAACTTCACCTGACTTTATGTGTTTTTCATTCGGCCAAACTCCGCTTATCCATAGGTACAATGCATGTAGCTAAATTTAGTGTTTTGAGCTTCTATTTTTCGATAACCTAATAGCGAAAAACATACTTATTCTACTTATTGCTTGGTGTTAGCTAATTTATGGCCTGAGTTATTTCAATAAGGAATTAATTACGTTATAAATAATATTGTGTCTGGGTGTTGATTTACAACCCCAACAGGTAGGTAATGCCAATTCGATTGGTTGAATTACAGAGGCCAAAGCGTCAAAAATCATATAAGGGAATATAGATGAATTTCACAGGAAATATTATTTCAATATTTTTGTTCCTGCCATTATTTGTTAATGCAAGTAAAGGGACAGAATTAACGGATGAATAAAAGTACACAGTATGGGCCAAACAGATGTTGGCCTCATTAGACCTACAGACTGGTAATATTAAATTACCTAATGCAGTTGCCACCCTAAACGTCCCTGAAGATTTTTACTACTTAAGTCCTGAAGATGCGGAAAAGGTATTGGTAGAAATTTGGGGCAACCCTCCAGGACAAAACACATTAGGCATGTTATTCCCAGCGGACATGACGCCATTTGATCAAACATCTTGGGCAGTCACTATTGAATATGAGGAAGATGGTTATGTATCTGACGAAGACGCAGATGACATTGACTATTCTGAGCTGTTAGTGCAAATGAAGTCAGACACTGATTCGGTCAATGAAGAACGTATTAAACTTGGTTATGGTGCTGTTGCTTTAATCGGCTGGGCTGCTCCACCTTATTACGACGCAGAGAGCCATAAGTTGCACTGGGCAAAAGAAATAAAGTTTGGTGAGCAAGAGATAAATACTCTGAATTACAACATTCGCGTATTAGGTCGAAAAGGAGTTTTAGTACTTAATTTCATCGCGAGTATAGAACAACAAGCGTTAATTGAATCGAGATTAGGTTCGGTGTTGGCGATAGCAGAGTTCGACCAAGGGTCCACCTATCGAGATTTTGACCCAGAAATTGATAACGTTGCCGCTTATGGCCTAGGCGCATTAGTGGCAGGTAAAGTTATTGCTAAAACAGGATTTATTGCCGCTGCAATTATTTTTCTGAAAAAATTTGGGGTCATCTTTATTGTTGCAATAGGGGCATTTTTTAAACGCAAGTTTAAGCGCAAAGAAGCATAGATAAGCTTAAATAATCAAATTAGCAGCTGTACCTATTTTATTTAACATTGGAGGCCCAATGGCCTCCAACTTCTATTTTAAAGCGCATTACTTATTCGTTGTTAACAGCCAAACTCAAGCCGTCTTTACCAATGCATCAACTGTTTTAACGGTTGATAAAAGTCATTTGCAATAACTTTATGGATGTCTTTATTTGGATGATAATCGCAACTATCACCTGGATTATGTTCGGCCAACAACAAAGATACTTCGTCGCTTTTATAATGTTCGACTATTTCCGTTAAGTACATTCTGAGCGTTCGTTTTGCTTCGCCACTTAACATTGGTCCATCGCTAATCGCTATCTTAACGCCTGGGTGGTCGTTGCGTATTTTATATATTAGTCGTCGATAACTTTTAACAAAGTGTTCTTGTTCAGGAAATGCTCCGGCAGCACTTGAGAAGTCATTAGTGCCTAACACGACAACCGCAAGATCCGGGTGATAGTTTTGTTGAGGCCAAAGGCGTTTTTCTATTTGATTGTCATTGTTGTATATGTCACTTTTATGCTGGTCACTGGCCTTTTTGTTAACGTCTAGGTTTGTTTGGTTTCGAAAAGACGTAGCCAATAATCTTGATTTATCTTTGTTGTCTGGTGCGGACAAGAGATAAAAGTCTTCAGCGTTAAGTTCGTTAGTTTTGCCTTGCCATGTTCTTACTACCCCTTTGCCACCAAAACAAACAAGGTGAGCCTGAGCGTCAAATTTTTCACTGAGTAACATGCCAAAGGTTTGTTTGGCATTCCACCAAGCATTAGTTTTTTTGCACTGTTCTTTAGCCAATGGAATAGGGCGGTCAATCGCATCACCACAGGTTATGGAGTCGCCAATAAATAGTATCTTTTTATTTGGTAAGGTCGGGGCGTCTAGTAACTGCCCATCATTAAGCGTTAGGTTATGTAATGTGGTAGTGCCATGCCAGCTTTCTGAACGATGCTGAATAACGACATTATGTTGCTCAATGTTTTGTGACATAAATAATGTTATGTTTTGGCGTTGTTGGGAAATTTTAAAAGATTTAGGTTCTCCACCATCAATACTTATATCGATATAGTTTGTACCATTCGTGCTTGATAGATTTGCCGTGAAGCCTTTTGCTTTCACATTCATTACAAAGGTAACGCCTGGATAACTAAACTGCACAGCGCCGTCCAGGGTTGTTATGGTGCGACCCATAACTGTTATTTTATCGTTGTTGGCTTTTACTATACCCGATTTGTTCTCTGTGGTGACACATGACGTTAAAGTTAGGGTTACAAGACAAGCGGTTAACAACCTTTTAAGTGTTGATTTTAACCTTGTAGATTTGATTTTAGCTACCTTAGCGATAACCAATTTACTTTGTATCGTCATGTTATTTTCCTAATAATACTTTTATGGCGGGTGCCACATGTTTTGCAACGATATGTAAACCTTGGGCTGTTGGGTGAATGAAATCTGCCATTAATGCCTGCGGTATGTCGCCATTTTTATCTAAAAATTTGCTACTAAAATCTAAGAAAGTCACAGACATATCATCAGCAAAATTGTTTATTAATTTATTTGTCTGTGCGACGTACAAACGACTGTTGTTATCTGCGTTTTGAAATAGCGGTAATATACCAAGAGTAAGTACTTTGATGTCTGGGTACATAATTTGTACCTGGGATATAACGTGTTTTACACCTATGGCGACTTCTTCTGGGCTCTGATGTTGATGCAGAAAGTTGTTGGTACCAATCATTATAACTGCAACTTTAGGGGACAAATTACCTTTTAAACCATGTTGTAAACGCCATAGTAAATTTTGTGTCATATCGCCGCCAATAGCAAAGTTAGCAGCTTTGTATTGACTAAAGTATTGTTGATAAACCTCTTGTCTGCCTTCCCCCCAATTCCAACTTTCGGTAATTGAGTCACCTAAAAACAGTATATCTGGAGAGCTTTCGCGGGCTAATTGTAGATGTTCGGAATGACGTTGATACCATGTCGATAATGTCATCCACGAATGATCAATTAGTCTAGGTACAGCGTTGATTGACCGATACTTGTTAGCTTGTGACGGCGTTTTGCCAATTGACATTGCATCATCATGTGCAAAAAGGTTGAAACAACATACAGCAAAAAATCCTAGCAATGGTAAAAGATAACGGAGGTTTATTTTTGTCATTTTTACATGCTCATTAGTTAATTAATTTAATAAACGCGATAAGTTCATTGGTTTTTTCAGTCAAAAGTGTTCGGTCGCCACGAGTTTCTACATTAACTCGCAACAAGGGTTCTGTATTTGACGATCGCACGTTAAAACGCCATTGGTCAAAGCTAATTCCTATACCGTCAATGGACTCGACTTTACATGCTCCATTGGCGTACTTGTTCGATAGTGCTTTGAGAATTTTGTCACTGTTATTTACTGTTAAGTTTATTTCGCCACTGCATGGGAACTGACTGGTGGCTTGATTCACTAATTGTGATAGGGTTTTCCCAGACATACAAAGTAACTCTGTAATTAACAACCAAGGTATATTGCCGTTGTCACAGAAGTAAAAGTCTCTAAAATAATGGTGTGCGCTCATTTCGCCGCCGTAAATAGCGTTTTCAGTTCGCATTCGTTCTTTAATAAATGCATGACCTGTTTTACTTTTTATGCCGATACCGCCAGCTTGTTTTACCGCAACTTCGGTATTCCAATATAAACGCGGATCAAAGATGATATTTTGATTAGGGTTGGTTTTTAATAACTGACTCGCCAATAGCCCAACCAAATAATAACCTTCGATAAATTCACCATGTTCATCAAAGAAAAAACATCTGTCAAAATCGCCATCCCACGCAATTCCTAAGTCAGCCTTATGGTCAATAATAGCCTGTCGTGTCACTGCTCGGTTTTCAACAAGAAGGGGATTAGGAACGCCATTAGGAAACTGACCATCTGGGGCGAAATTCACTTTAATGAATTCAAAAGGTAAAAAGGGCTCGATGGCATCAATAACAGCGCCAGCACCGCCATTACCAGGATTCACTACAATTTTAAGCGGTTTTATTTGGTCAACATCAATAAACGTTAAAAGCTTTTTAATGTAGAAAGCTCTAGGTTGTTCTTGTTGATAACTTCCTTTAGATTGCGGCGCTTGTAATGAATCAAAACTTTGATTAGCAATACAGGCTTTAATTGCGCTTAAGCCTGAATCGCCACTTATGGGACGCGAACCTTGACCTACGAGTTTCATCCCGTTGTAGTTTGCCGGGTTATGACTGGCGGTTACACAAACACCCCCGTCGGCATTAAAAAATGGAACAGCAAAATAGATTTCTTCGGTGCCACATTGGCCGATATCAATTACATTCACGCCACTGTCAATTAACCCTTTAGCGAGAGCTTGGCATATATCTGGCCCAGATAGACGAATATCATGCCCAATGACCACGGTTTTACAGTCTATTATTGTGGCGTAAGCTCGACCAATTTCATAGGCTAATGTTGGATTTAACTCGTCAGGAACAATGCCGCGAATATCGTACGCTTTGAAACAGTTTAATGAATACATAATTTACTCTTTGTTAATTGGGCAATGCCAGATACTGAGGTAATAATGGAGTGTCTTTTGGGACTAAAATCAGACGTCTAAAACCATAACTATTTTTATGTTGATATAATTCAGCATAATAAGCTTGATCAAAACCGCGGTCATGTGGCATGTACCCTTCGGTTTTACCTAAGTGCCATTTTCCCCATGTTGCTATTTTATAGCCAGATTTTTTCATTATATTAGACAACAGCGTTTCGGATAAATTAAGAAAGTCGCGACCGCCGTGGACACCGGAAACCCCCGTTTTATAAAAATCTCTTCCCGTTAACAATGACGCTCGTGTAGTTGAACATACCGGTGTAACTGAAAAGTCGCTAAACTGTACCGATTGTTTGGCAAGTCTGTCTTGGTTGGGTGTATGGATTGAGTCATGATTGTGCAAGGACAAATCGTCATAACCCAAATCGTCCGCTGTAATTAGCAATATATTCGGTCTTTGTTCTGTTGCAAAAGCAGGTTGTAAACATAAAATAAAACAAGTCACTAATAACTGGACGAATAAGACGCCACAATAAGTTATTTTGCGCTTAACTGTGCTCAAAAAGCCAAACCGGCTAGTATTATCTAACTGCATAAATAAGCTCTTTAGGGCTTGATTGAACATAGTTTGTCGCTTCGTAGCCGGCCATTATCAAATGATACAGGGTACTTGCCGGGGCAGTATCGTTGATCACTTCGTTATTATTATTTAATTGATCAATATAACGTCCTTGGTCTGGGTTACGAATAAAATGTTTTAATAACCCCGCGACGGCTTTATTTGCGTCTGATAAATAGTCGTGATCTGATTTGGTATATTGCGCTTGAGCTAAGCTGGCTTTTAGCCACTCAGTCATTGGCCAACAACGTTTGTTACCAGTGGTTACTTTGCTCTTGTGGTTAATCTCGTCAACTAATAACTCGCCCGATTTATCTAAACCGAGCTTTATTGCATTGTGGTATAGCTCGTGACAATATTTATCTACAGGGGCTTGGGTGTATTTTTGATATTCGCGTAATAACCAAACCCATTCCATCATATGACCAGGTTCGACAATATTCCCTTTCTCACCGGCAACAGGTTGCCAATTGTCGGTAAAAAACTCTAATAAAACTCCATTTTCATGGTCAAAAAACTGCGTTTCAAACAAGCAAAATATTTCGCCTGCTTTTGCTAACCATTTACCATCACGCGTAAATTTATATAAGGTAAGAAACGCTTCAAATAAATGCATGTGGGGGTTCTGGCGTCGATAAGGCGAATCGTAGTCACCTTCTTTCCAACCACCTGGGTGATCTTTGAGTTTTATATCAATATCTCCCAATAATAAGTTGGCGGCATTTAACGCATTAAGATCGTTTAGAACATGATAACGCCAGCCATAGGAAAGTAATAAAAAAGCAACATCGTACAAATCTTGATGACGATTAATAATGTTGTGATCTTTATCCAAAATATGAACAAAATGTTGGCCAGTGGGATCTTTTGCGAATCGTAGTAAGTAGGCATTTAAATTGGCAATAAGTTCGGTACCGTTATCAATCCATCCCAAATTTTGAGCGAGAGCAAAAACAAACATTTGTCGGGTTTGTACACGAACGCGTCGATTACTGGTTAAATCTGGGCTGGCATCGGCGTTAAATTTTTCGTAGCTAGCGCCATGTTCATCTATGCCTTGCTGGCTCCAAAAAGGTATCGCTTGATTTTTTAGCCATGATTCAAACTGGTAAATTTTCTCAAAAAGCGAACTAGACATATAAAACCTCAAATTAACGTCATAAAATTAGGGCGTTGGTTAAGGTTGTTCCTTAATCAACTGAACATACTTTGACATATGAAGTGAACCGGTTCAATTGTTATTTTGTTTTAACGGAAATAAAAGTATAAGCCTACTATTTTTAAACATAATTTTAACAGAAGAACGCAACGACTAATTATTGTTTTGGTTAACTGGCTAAAACTCTCGTTAACCCTATGCGTGTTAGGTGGAAAAAACATTCTACCTATTTTAAAGTGTTTGTTATCAGCTTCTTATATTGAAAATGTTATTCGCGTGAACATGCCACCTTTAACAAGTTTATATTAAAATATTTTGGCGGAAATAAGATCCACTATAGGTATAGAAGGCCGGTTGTTACGATTAGGTATGGCGCGCAAATGTTACTGATTCGAGATAACAATTTAAGTTGACAGGCTAAATTATTATTGATTATATACAGTCATCTTGTGAACCGGTTCAAGGGTAGGTGCAAAATAATAATAGAAAATGAGCATAATTTAACAAACCAGATACAAAAATTAATTGTCAGTAACATGACTGTAGAGACTAAAATATGATTTTGAATGATGACCGTCCAAGTTTAAAAGAAAAGGTAGGCTATGGCCTTGGTGACTTTGCGTCATCGATGTTTTGGAAGTTATTTGCTGTTTATTTAATGATTTTTTATACCGATGTTTTTGGTATGTCTGCCGCAGCGGTAGGTACAATGTTTTTGTTGGTACGTGTTTGGGACGCTGCAAATGATCCAATTATGGGGATTATTGCTGATAGAACTAACACCCGTTGGGGAAAATTTAGACCCTTCATATTATTCGGCGCGATCCCATTTGCACTTGTTGGCGTATTAACATTCACCACGCCGGATTGGGCGATGGAATACAAAATTGTTTACGCTTATGTTACGTACAGTTTAATGATGATGGTGTATACGCTAGTAAATGTCCCCTATGGTTCATTGTTAGGTGTTATGTCTTCATACAGCGAAGACAGAACAAGTCTTGCGTCTTTTCGGATGGTATTTGCCTTTGCAGGCGGCATTGCCTCATTAGCTATGGTTGAGCCGTTACTTGCATACTTTAGTACTTTCGGCAGCTCGGAACCCGACATGAAAGCTGGCTGGATGTATACGGTTATGGTGTTTGGCTTGATATGTTCAATTATGTTTTATTTTACGTTTGCCTGGACAAAAGAACGAGTGCAACCGCCGGCAGAACAGCAAAATTCGCTAAAGTCAGATTTTAGAAATCTAGCTAAAAACAAACATTGGTTTATTTTATTAGGTGCGGCCTTATCGACGCTTATTTTTAACAGCATAAGAGATGGCTCTGCCGTTTACTATTTAAAGTACTTTTTTGCGATAAAAGAAATCGATATTTTTGGTATTTCATTTAGTTTGATTGCGACATACCTTGTCATTGGTCAAGCTGCCAATATTGTTGGGGTTATTTTAGCAAAACCGATTTCGACATATATAGGTAAAAAGAATACGTTTATGTACGCCATGTTTATCGCTGCATTTTTAAGTATATCGGTGTTTTACTTGGGTAATGACCAAGTGTGGATGATTTTACTATCCCAAGTTGTGATTAGTATGTGTGCGGGTATTATTTTTCCTTTGTTGTGGTCTATGTATGCAGACACGGCCGATTACTCTGAATTTACGACAGGACGCCGTTCTACGGGGCTTATCTTTTCATCCGCATCGTTTGCCCAAAAAATGGGTTGGACAATTGGCGGGGCTATTACCGGCTGGACATTAGCGTTTTACGGTTATGAAGCAAATGTAGATCAAAGTGAGTCAGCGAAAGAAGGCTTACGAATGATGGTGAGTTATTTACCAGGACTTGGCGCACTGTTGTCTGGGATCTTCATTTATTTTTATAGCCTAACGGATGACGTGGTAGAAGATATTAATATTAAATTACGCAGTGGTGTCACAGCGGTGTCTAATCCTGAATAGAGCGTAAATTAACGTTAACTATGAGACGGGTAAAACAGTCTATAAGATTTTTCAAATAATAATAAAGGCCTAAGCGAGTTAATTCGATTAGGCTTTTTAATGTTTTATTTAATTGCTGAAGTGCTTTCTCGAATAATAAAGTCATACGGCAGTACATATTCGGTTTGATTTGGGTTTTTCCCCTCTAGTAATTGCAGCAATAATTCAGCGGACTTTTCACCAATCTTTTGGGCAGGTTGAGAAATAGTCGTAAGGGCAGGGTTTACGTAACGAGACACCTGTAGATCATCGAATCCTGTGATGGAAATATCTTCTGGTATTTTAAGTCCGTTGTTTAACATGCCTTTCATTGCTGAAATTGCCATGTCGTCATTCATACAAAAAAGCGCTGTAGGCATTTTATCTTTTAGTCGGTAGAAATATTCTGATGCACTTAATCCAGACCAAAAGTTAAAGTCGCCGCCATATATTAATTCTGGTTCAAATTTGATCCCTGCTTTTTCGATTGAATTCCGATAACCTTTTAAACGGTCAATACTGTGTGGGTTATCTTCTAGTCCCGAAATCACCCCAATACGACGATGGCCAAGTGAAATTAAGTAGTCGACTACTTTTTCACTGGCGCCAACGTTGTCGATTCTAACCGAAGGGTACGGTGTGTTTTCACAGCCTCCAGCACTTACTGCGACCACATTCTCTAACGGTAATATTGAACCTTGGTCCATATGCGGACACAAGTTAACTAGACCGTCAGCCAATCGAGTTTCAACCATCTTTATGTATTCTTGTTCCCGTTGTTTTTCACCATTGGTATCACCTAGCAATACACTAAATCCATGTTTGTGCACCACATGTTCTATGCCACTAATGACCTGTGCAAAAAATAAATTGGCAATATCCGGGACTAAAATAACGATGGTTTTTGATTGTTTGTTTCGAAATTTCTGGGAAAGCATGTTTGGTTTGTAATTAAGTTTAGTGATAGCCGCTTGAACTTTAGACAAACTTTTAGGTGACACCGATTTTGGGTCACTCAAGGCTTTTGAAATCGTCCCGGTGGATAACCCCGATTCTTTTGCGACATCTCTAATTGTACTCATACAGATCCTTTCCAAAATATTTGACGGTATTTCGATGAAATTAAAACAATTATTCCGATATTTTAACCTGAATATTCAATCAAGGTGAAATAATTCTAGTAAATAATGACTAAACAATATAAATTACGTAAATGAACCGGTTCATGTTGTGGTTGTTTAGTATTTAGAAGCGTCTGGTAACAGTTGCTTTTTCATTTAGTTGCTGCGGTTCATTTAATACTAATTATTAATGGATTGAGTTTTAAATTTAGTGGCAAGTGCAATCAGCGTTTATCAAGATTTGAAACTGTCCACTCAAGATGAACCGGTTAATTTTAGTGAAGTGACTTAGGCGTAACTCTGTTGCTAAACAGACTATTCAGAGTCAGTTGATAGCTAAATGAAATGTGACTTAAAACAAATACCAGAGAAGTAATTTATGACTAATTTAACATCGCTTACATTTGATAAAAAACTAATGACCTTATTAGCGGATAATGAAGATTTACTTTCATTAACAAACCAACCAGCTAACAAATACAATGGTATTTTTCAGCGGTGGGTAAACCCCATCATTACTCGCGACCATATCCCGTTAAATTGGCGTTATGACTTTAATGAAAAAAGTAACCCGATGTTATTAGAGCGCATTGGCGTAAATGCAACACTCAATTCTGGTGCAATGTTATTTAATGGCAAATATATTGTGGTCGTCCGAGTTGAAGGCAACGACAGAAAATCGTTTTTTGCTGTTGCAGAAAGTGACAACGGTATCGACAATTTTCGATTTTGGTCAAATCCAATCACGATGCCGGAAACCGAGGAGCCGGATACCAATGTTTATGATATGCGATTAACAGCCCATGAAGATGGTTTTATCTATGGATTGTTTTGCACTGAGCGAAAAGATAAAACATTAATGGAGAATACCAGTGCTGCTGAAGCACAATGTGGCATTGCTCGCACCAAAGACTTAGTTACATGGGAACGCCTACCAGATTTAATCACCTATTCAGGACAGCAGCGAAACGTTGTATTACATTCTGAATTTGTTGATGGAAAATATGCTTTATTTACAAGGCCACAGGACGGCTTTATTAGTGTGGGCGGTGGCGGTGGCATAGGGTGGGGTTTGACTGAATCTATGGAAAATGCCGAAATCAAAGACGAAGTTATTGTCGATTCAAAAACCTACCACACAATAAACGAAGTTAAAAACGGGCAAGGTCCTGCACCGCTTAAAACAACGGAAGGTTGGTTGCACTTAGCTCACGGCGTGCGTAACACCGCAGCGGGTTTGCGATATGTGTTATACGCCTTTATGACAGACTTAAAACAACCGTGGAAAATTATTCACAAACCAGCAGGGCATTTAATCGCCCCAGAGGGGTGTGAGCGAGTGGGCGATGTATCCAACGTGGTATTTAGCAACGGTTGGATTGTTAATGACAATGGTGATGTTCATATTTATTACGCTTCGTCAGACACACGTATGCATGTAGCAACCACGTCTATCTTACAGCTCATCGACTATTGTAAAAATACACCCGAAGATGGTTATCGTTCCGCATTATCGGTTAATGCCATTAATCAACTGATTTCCCAAAATGAACATCACCAACAATAAGGAAATACGGATGGACAACGTATTGTTTTCAAAAAAATCTGCGGTCACTGAGCTCTCTGCGATTAGTGAATGGTGGTTAAAAAACACTTTAGATCACCAACACGGCGGGTTTGTTGGACAAGTCGACTTTTGGGGAAATATCGTTGAAGGTGAAAGTAAAGGAATAGTACAAAACAGCCGTATCTTGTGGTTTTACAGTGAAAGCGCCATGTTTAGTGGCAAGGACGATGACAAAAATGCTGCGGACAGAGCGTTCGAATATCTAATAAGCTATTTTGATGATATTGAAAATGGCGGTGCATTTTGGGAAGTGTCATCAACCGGTGAATTGGTCAATGGTAAAAAACAGACCTACGGGCAGAGTTTTTGTATTTATGCTTTTTGTGCTTATTACCGATTAACAGGAAACAAACTAGCTGTAGAAAAGTCGATGGAATATTTTGAGCTAATTGAAAAATATGCTCGAGATAAAAAGTGTGGTGGTTATGTAGAAGCTTATACACAAACGTGGCAACCCATCGACGATTTTCGACTTAGTGATAAAGATTTAAATGCACCTAAGTCAATGAATACGCATTTACATGTGTTAGAGGCTTATAGTGCGTTATATGCAGTTAAGCCAGAAGCAAAGATAAAAGAAGCGTTGGCACATGTAATTGACGTTTTTAATGATTTTATAATCGATAAGTCGACTAACCATTTAAAGTTGTTTTTTGATATGCAATGGCAAGATATTTCAAAAACGGTGTCTTATGGTCATGATATCGAGGCCAGCTGGTTACTTTGGGAAGCCGTTGAAATATTAGGCGACAGCAATAAATTAGCCTACTTCAAACCGATTATTATCTCATTAGCTGAAACGTGTTTAAATGAAGCCATAGGTGAACATGGCCAAGTTTGTGATGAATATGAAATAGCATCACAAAAACGTCACGAAGAAAGTTACTGGTGGGTTCAAGCTGAAGCATTAGTTGGCTTTTTAAATGTCTACTATTTAACTGGTGAAGCTAGATATATCAAAGCTTGCAATGACATATGGGTATTCATTAATAATCATCATATAGACGCAAAAGCAGGTGAATGGCATTGGCTTTCAAATATGGATAATAACCAAGGATCTTGTATTTATAAGGCGGGATTTTGGAAAGCACCGTATCATAACGGTCGCGCTATGATGGAAGTAGCAAAATTATTCGATTTAATCAAAGGGGAATAATAATGTTTAAATTAGTCAGTTTATTAATTATGTTGTTATTTTCTTTAACAAGCTTTGCGGGGTTTGAACATTTTATTTCCCGAGATGGGCATCAACTAAGAGATGGCAACAAGATCTTTCGTTTTGCCGGACTAAATGCCCCTGAATTACATCGTATTGAGGATGATGTTAAGGGCGTTTGTAAAGCAGATCGCCGAGGTTGGGGGCAATTTTTTAAATGGCCAACATCTGACGAGCAACAAAATTGGATAAAAGCGCTCGTTAAGTCGGGACATAAAGCGACTCGAATTTATGTACTTTCCGTTGAACACCCAGACGATATTGCATGTACTCGCGAGTCTCACATCCTCAAACCTGTGGATACGAAAAAGGGTAATAACCAAATTGCAATGCCGGTGCTAAATGAAACCGCAATGGTGGTGTACGACCAAATGATCGCTCACGCCAGTGAGCAAAAGCTAAGATTGATTTTGCCTTTTATTGACCATTGGCAGTGGTGGGGTGGACGTCAAGAACTAGCGGCATTTTACGATGAAACCCAAGACGACTTTTATAACGTAAACAGCAAAACATTTAGCGCTTATTTAGATATTATTAAGCAAGTTATCACTCGAAAAAATACCATCACCGGTCGTTATTATTATCAAGAAAAAGCAATAATGGCTTGGGAAACGGGTAACGAACTAAAAGACAGTACGGCTGAATTTGTGGCTTTGACGGCGGCACATATAAAGTCTTTAGCGCCCAACCAACTTGTGGTTGATGGCAACTATTTGTCAATTTTAGAACATTCACTGAATGACCCAAATATTGACATTATTAATAATCATTTTTATACAGTTAACGACAATAACAAGCCGCAAACTATTAAAGATGATCTAGCAAAAATAGCCGGTAAAAAAGTCTATTTAGTTGGTGAGTATGGTTTGAAACCAATCAAAGGTATAGCTGAGATTATGCACACCGCCACTCATTTTGAACTTAATGGCGCACAAGCGGCAGGGGCCTTTATTTGGGGATTTCGAGGTCATCGTAATGACGGTGGTTTTTATTTTCATCGGGAAGGTAACAGCCCTTATTACAGTTACCATTTACCGGGCTTTGACGCCGGTAAAGATTATCAAGAACTCGAAGTGACAAATCTTATTCGATTGGCTCAGGCACAAATGGATGGGTTGTCGAAAGCGCCTCAATTGCCCGTTCCTGAACCGCCAGTTATTAGGGCGATTTCACCGGACCGAAAAATTACTTGGATGGGGTCACCTTTAGGAAGAAGTTATCGAGTTGAACGAAAACAGATAAATGGATCAAAATGGCATGTTATTGGCGATAATATCTCTGATGGTAAAAACAAGTTTGATCCAACATTAGATACCTTATTTCAAGATACCGAACGGTTAACCCCTGGGCAAACATTCCTCTATCGTATTGTTGCGAAAAACGAAAGTGGTGAGTCTGCACCGTCAAATGAAATTGAACACAAGGTTATTGCTCCAAATAGCTTTATACAAACCATTAATGGCCAGTTTAAACGCGACGGCAAACCTTACTATTTTATTGGCACCAACTATTGGTATGGACCTTTAATTGCGGCAAAAAATGGTGACCGAAGTCGCTTAACGTTAGAGTTAGATCAATTACAACAAATTGGTGTAAACAATTTACGTATTTTAGTGGGAGCTGATGGCGGAAATGGTCATTCTGTTGTTAAACCTGCGTTACAATTTCAGCAAGGTAAATACGACTTAACTTTATTAGAGGGTTTAGATTATTTATTAGTTGAAATGAAAAAACGGAACATGGTTGCTGTTTTGTATTTAACCAATAATTGGATCTGGTCAGGTGGTATGTCGCAATACCTAAATTGGAATGGTTACGGCGACGTGCCAAACCCATTTAACGAAGATACAACATGGGCTGATTACATGTCGTATACCCAACAGTTTCATCGTTGTATTCCGTGTACAAATGCCTTTTATCGTCATGTAGAAAAAATAGTTACTCGAACAAACTCGATAACAGGCCAGGCATATAACACAGACTCAACTATTATGTCGTGGCAATTAGCGAATGAACCTAGGGTATTTACCCAAGCTAATTACGAGCCATTTAAAGAGTGGCTCGATACCTCAGTAGCACTGCTTAAAAAACTTGCACCGTTTCAACTGGTTTCAACGGGTAATGAAGGTGCAGCAGGTAGTTTAAATCGTGTCGATGTTTATCAAAAATTGCATGATAATCCGAATATTGATTATCTGACGATGCATATCTGGCCAAAAAATTGGAACTGGTATCAAAAATATGACAAAAATAACAATGATATTCAGGCTGAATCAACTTTGGTTGCTATTGAAAAAGCAAAACAATATATGGCTGAGCATGTTAACGTTGCCGTTGAATTAAACAAACCTATAGTGTTATCTGAGTTTGGTTTTCCGCGTAATTTGGAACGTTTAAAGCCAAATACATCTACTGTGTATCGAGACAAGTTTTTTGCGAGTATTTTTGATCTGGTGCTAAAAAGCAAAAACAACAGTCAGGTGTTAGCGGGACTTAATTTTTGGGCATATGGCGGTAATGGGCATGCAAACCCTGACCATAATGGTGTTTGGCATTTAGGCGACGATTATATGGGTGACCCAGCGCAGGAACCACAGGGACTAAACAATGTCTTTTCGACGGATAAAAAAACTTTATTATTAGTTGAAGAACTGAATATTAATTTGCATAACTAACTTTGTATTAAAAGGTCAGAAGAGAATATCGATTGTCCGTACCTGACCTTTTAATTATCTTACTGCTTTAGTGTTTTTTGATTCTCAATTCATCTATTTTAATATAAACATGCCTTAATTCATGATTTTAAGAGTGTTGTTCAGGACTTTGTCCGTGACGACACTTTTTTGGCGTTATAAAATAGGGCAAAAGAAAACAACACTTCAATTATGCCACCGACAAATGCACCGGTTATAAAGGCCGCGTTAAAAACTATGCATAGAGCACCCGCCAGCATTAGCGCGGCACCAAGTACCCAATACAACTTATTACCGTATAACGTTTGAAACATTAAATAACGCACCCCAATGGCCAATAACATTATGGGGTAAAACCAAGTCGCTTGGTTTTGTGCGATGGCAAATGCGATAAATAAGCCAACAAACAAGATTACGGTAGTTTCCATTGCGAGTTTACTGAGGGGATTATTACTGTGGTGTGCGCCACTACGTTGTAGTAATTTAGCGAGAACAATTGAAAGTGGGAAGATAACCATGCCACCAAAAAACAGGGTAAGCATACTATTTTTATCGGTAGAAAATAGAGCAACCGAGGCCGCGATACACCAAACAATGCCGGAGACTAAAACCCCTGTAGCCCCGCCAAAATAGGCAATATCCATGTCGTTTTGAGCGTCGTTAAAATTCACTATCAAGTCCAAATTGAGCGGTCAGGAATACCAGCGCTAACTGGCTACCTGACCTTATATAGCTGTAGTTGTAGGTGTAGTTGCGACTGAACTAGTCAAGCGCTACAGTAAATGACGTATTTGTTGACGTACCCGACGGAGCGACCACTTCGATTGAAACTTCTGCGGTATCGGTTTCTCCGACATTATTCTTTAATGTGAATGTCATGAAAGCCCCACCATAACCATCAGGGTCGAGAGTACCGACCGTATCAGCGATACGCAGCTGAGTTGTTCCTGATAATTCGCCAGCAGTTGTTGTAACGCTAATCTGCGTCCCGACTGCCATGGTTTGCATTGCATTGTCTGAAATGGCAAGTTTGTAACTCGCAAAATCATTTCGAGCGATGGCTGTAGAAGAACTTATTGATTCATTGCCATAGTTTTGGGCAAGAACGGCATCATTCGACAATTGCGTTACTTTTAAATAGGCATTACTACTTGAAGTAATCAGTACGCCAGCGCGTCTTATATGTATGAGTTTATTCGCATCATCTGAGCACAATGTCGTGCTGTTGCAATGTGGTCCATTAAAGTAACCGTCGCCGATATCATGGGCCGCATTTGAATTGTAATCAAAGAATTTTTCGCCACTGTCGTAGAGCATATTTTCATTGTCGTCACGCCATGCATCTTGTAGGTCAATAAAACCAGAAGTGAGTTGGGTGTCTGGACGCTGGAACCCTGAATCAACAGCATCCATGTTCCCAATTAAATTGTTTGCAACAGTGCCGTCTGCGTCACCCATGATATTATCGCCGTTCACATCAAAAAAGGTTTCATGACCAATGGCATAAGCTAATATTGTCGCTCGGTGGTTATCTAAAAACGGTTCTTGGCTGGTCCACATAACAGAACACTTACCATTGATTGTATTGCAATGTGACTCAATTGCACCACCTTCGGTTGTAAAATTTATGGTAGTGCCATCGGGAATAGGGTTGTTGAAGCTGTCAGCCAAATAGGCACTTACAATGACTTGCTTGCCTACGATATTTCGAGCTTCTGGGTTTGTTTCGGAAAATGCAATTGTGAATGAATCTTGATCAGGAAGGCCGGTATTTATTGACAATAAATCAGATTGAGTAGAAATATTGATGTCGTTTTCCAGTGCAACCGTCGCATTGACTCGTACTGAAGTTGGAACGGTTCCTGAGAGCACTATTGCGCTAACAAGACCATTAGAATTGGTCGTTCCGGAATCGTTTACTAGTTTTATATCGCCTACTTTTGATGTTAGCGAGAATTCTACTCTTTGTTGTTCAATTGGGTTGCCTAGTTCGCCTCGGACTAAAAATGTGATCGTTGAAAATTCTTGTTGGCCTTGACCGCCAGCGCCTTTAATTACTATTGATTCCGGTGAGGCACTCACAAACTCTATTGAGCCTAAGCCTTCTGGCAACAAAGTGATATCGTGAGTAATTACATAGTCTTTAGAATTAACAGTGATAGTCGCGATAATTGTATCAACATTACCGGAATTACCCGCACAACTAATGTCTTTATAAGTTGCTTTAAACGTGCCTTTAACACTTGTTATTGCGGTGTCTATTGATGCTTTGTCGTTGGCGGCACAAGTTGACGTAAAGCTTGCTGTTATTGAGTCGGTAATCAGTTCATGTGCATCGTCTACGATTGAAAATTCAATTCCAAGTGTTGCCCCTGCGTTTATTGTCGCTGGTGTTTCAAGACTTGGATCAGGTTTAAATTGATCAAGAATAAAGGTATTTGAATCATCAAAATAACCTAAGTTAACGCTTTCTACATTTACGCCTGCAATCACTTCGTAGGCTATGGAGTCAGAATTTGACACTGAGTTAACTTCAGCTTGGGCCGACGCAAATCCAGCGCCTAATGTTGTGTCGGTCGTAAGACTAACGGTTGCAATCCCATTACTATTAGTTAACGCAGAAGGGGCCTGTAAAGCGCCTAATTCAGCAGTAAAAAATACTGGCGTATCAACAATGGGCGCATTGTCTTTATCAGTTAGCGTAGCCTGTAATTGCGCTGAGTTTTGTTCACGGATACGGTTTGTTACTATTCCCGTGCTGTCTACAATGGAAAGTGCGATGTTAAAACTGTCTTCTTCTACAACAACAGTTGTTGCGTCTACCACCTCAAATAAGATATCAGTTTGCAAAACTTCTTCGTCGACGGTTGTTGATATTGTCGCGGTTACAATACCAGTTGAGATCCCTGTCGTATCGACGACAAATTCTGTGGTGCCATCAGAACCGGTTAATCTGGCATCAGATGAGGCGGTACCTTTATTTGATGAAAATTCAATAGCATGATTAGTTATTACCCCTTTGTCGGCATTGGTTAGTTTTACTTTGATAATAGCCGATGCGCCAAGAGAAATTATATTTGCAGAGGTATCCTCTGAATTTGTCAATGTGACAGACAAAATACCATTAGTACCTGTCACTTCTAAGTCTGCGGTTGACGTTTCCGTGTCACTACAACCAAATAAAATTGACGTGAAAAACAATACGAATAATAACTTTAGGTTTACCATGATTTTCCATTGAATTAATGTTGATTCAGTAACAGATTTAAACACTTAGCTAGACAACCTGCAACAAAATAAAGGTTTGTTTTATCTTAATTTCTGCTTTGTTTTTAAGGCAAATATGCATATTTTTATGTCACAAGTATAGACAAACATATGGGGATTGTGACGCCGTAAATATAAAATATTTTAGAGGCTTAGGTAGCAAATCGGTTAAAAATTTGTGGGGATAAAGATTGAATGTAACTAGTAGAGGGCAAGTCAACGGCGGCAATAGTTGCTTTATTGAATTGTGGAACCTTTTGTTTTAGTGGAGTATAAAAGGAGATAAGTGCCTGTTATTAGACACTTATCTATCAATTTTTTTGATTTATTTGTTAGTGATTAAATATCAACAACCACTTTGCCCATGCCTTTGCCACTTGTAAGACGCTCATGTGCTTGACCAATCTGTTCTAGCGAGTAGTGTTTTTCGTCTACGATTGGCGTTAATTTACCTTCATCAACGATGGCCGCTAACGTCGTTAAAATCTCACTATGTTGTTCACGTTTCACATTATGAATCATCGGGATCAACATAAATACCACATGTAGTGACAGTCCTTTAAAGTGTGCTGTCGTTAAGTCCATTTCAATCATTGATACTGTCGTAGCAACTTGGCCATTAAGTGCAGCTGCTTCAAATGAATTAGCTATGTTAGCAGCACCAACAGAATCATAAACAATGTCAAAACCTGCGCCATCTGTGTATTGTTCAACATACTCAGCAACCGTTTGGTTGCGGTAATTAATACCTGTAGCGCCTAACTTTTCAATTAAAGCGAGTTGCGGCTCACCGCCGCCAGTAGAATAAACGTCTGCGCCAAAATAATTAGCGAGTTGCAATGCAACGTGACCTACGCCACCGCTACCACCATGTACTAAGACTTTTTGTCCTTTTGAAATACCTGCACGAATAAGCCCTTCGTAGGCAGTAATACCGACCAAAGGTAGCGCCGCTGCTTCACGCATACTGATGGTTTTTGGCTTTAGCGCAACCAACTTTGCGTCAGCTACCATGTATTCAGCCAAGGCACCTTGAAGTTCACCTAAACCGCCTGCACAGCCATATACTTCATCGCCCACAGCAAACTGAGTTACGCCCTCACCAACGGACTCAACGGTACCAGCAAAGTCCATTCCGAGAATACCCGGCATTGTTGGAGCTAATGGACCGAGTTCAGCACCCATTTGACGCAACATAGTATCCACTGTGTTCACGCTAGTAGCGGCAATTTTAACTAAAATATGGCCGGCTTTTATTTCTGGCTTTGCGACTTCTGCTGCTTCAAATACTTCAGTGCCGCCAAATTGTTTGATGATCATTGCTTTCATTATTATTTCCTTAAATATGTTCTATTTAGATTCTGTGTTTTGTTTATGCGGTCAGTATATTTACAATGTATGGGTTTGATAATATGCTTGATTACATAATCAGTTTTTACTTTTTGTTGATAATAAAATGAATATTGAACATCTGAAGTTGTTTGTCAGAATTGCCGCTACACATAATATAAGCTTAGCGGGGAATGAACTTGGATTATCTCCTGCAGTGGCCAGTTCACATATGAATAAATTGGAAGCCTCGCTTGGTGTAAAACTCATTTATCGAACAACTCGAAAAGTGTCATTAACGGAAGAGGGACTGGCATTTTTGCCCCACGCGGAAGGTGTCCTCGATACCGTAGATACAGCTCGTGCGGCGGTTGGCGCTGGCAGTTATACACCCCAAGGTACTATCAGAGTTGCGGCTCCGGCGTCATTTGGCAGAATGCACATAATTCCAGCCTTAAAAGGATTTATCGACCAATATCCAGAATTGAAAATAGATTTGCGATTAAGTGACAGCATGATTGATATGGTTGAAGGTGGTTTTGATATTGCAATTCGAAACGCTTCCCTCAATGATTCGACACTCATTGCCAGAAAGTTGTCCCCCGACCGACGCGTAGTTTGTGCGTCACCTGACTATATCAAGCAGTACGGAGAACCACTTCACCCTTCGGAGTTACAACATCATCAATGCATTACGTTATTTGGATTAGACAATTGGCAATTTGAAACGCCTGAGGGGGTTGTTCGAGTTAAAGCGAAAGGCATGTTACGTACTGATAATGGTGAATCGATACGCGATGCAAGTGTTGAAGGTATTGGTGTCACCTTGTGTTCGATGTGGTGTGGTTATCGGGAATTTGAAAATGGTAAATTGGTTCAGATACTAAAAGAGTTTCCATTGGTTTCAGATACGGCAATTTGGGCCGTTTATCCAAGTTCTAGACTTGTTGCCCCTAAGGTCCGAGCGTTTATCGACTATTTCTCCCAATATTTTGGCAACACGCCGTATTGGGAGAAATCGTCACATTGAGTGGTTCAAATTAACGGGCTAAAACCTGCTCGATGGCTTGTGTCAACTTGATCGTTTTGTTGGTATCGAGAGCGTCTGGGTGCGGTGCTGAAAATTGTCCTATGTCATTATCGAAATATAACCCAGAAGCTTTTGCAAAATCGTTAGATAATGCGGCTTTTACCAAAATATCAGCACCTTGTTGAACGTCTTCGCCAGCAACGCCGTAGGCTTCTTTTACCATTTTACTGCCTAAAAATGACTTAGGATTAACGGCGACAATTACAGGCCCATCTGAACCTAACGACATAGCCATTTGCCTTGACCACATAGTAATTGCGAGTTTGCTTTTAGCATAAGCTTCATTGTCTGATAACTTACCCACGGTAAACAACTCTGCGGGGTTGATTGACGCCTGTGCTGCGGAGGAAACGTTCACAACTCGGCCAGAATTATCCATTATTGGTAAAAGTTGTTGGGTTAACAAATAAGGGGCGATGGTGTTAACAGCAAATCGAACATCAAACCCATCAATGGTTTCGGTATTTGCAATTTTGAACACACCCGCATTGTTAATTAACGCATCTAAGTGTTGGTGTTCTTCTTTGATTTGGTTTGCCAATTGCTTAACTTCGCTTAGGATGGATAAATCAGCTTTATAAGTTTTAATAAATTCAGGCAATGCAAAATCGGATAACAAGGTTTTAACCGCCGCTAGTTTGGCTTCACTTCTGCCATGCAATAAAACCTCATGACCCAATTTAAGCAATGATTTAGCCGTTGCAAAGCCAATGCCGTCAGTTGACCCGGTTATCAATATTGTTTTCTTCATTTTAGTTTCTCCGAACACATTACATTTTATTGTATGGTTGATTAGTTAATAATTAATTTAGGGAAGTTCAATGGCTTTGTTAATTTAGTCAGCGTTAGCTAAATTCGGTCAGTACGTTTTCAGCCAATAAATTTAGTGTTGTTTCAATGTCGAGCTGATTAAATCGTAAATTAAGTGCCACATGATTAATTCCTGCACGTTCGAGCGATTTTAAATACCCGACTAAATACTCAACCGTAGACCTAAAACCGAGATGAATTGGCTCAGGTTTAGCTGAGTTAGAGGTAGCTAAGTCAAAATACAAAGGTTGCATTACGGGTTGCGGCGCTCGATTGTAACGTTTAAGCCGATTATACCAATCTTCAACAAATAGCTTTTGTACAAGAGGGTCGTGAGGATAGACCATGCACCCATCGCTATTTTTGGCGATCCATTCAGGTGATTGTTGACTGCCGCCTGTTACCAACAATGGCAAACGGCCATTGGTTGATTTTGGGAGCATATCGATGTCGCTATCGTGGTCAAATTTTCCATACCTATTATCAAAGGTCGGTTTATCGTTTTGCATTTTTCTAATGTATTCAAAACTATCACGAAAGCGTTCACCTCGGTTTTCATATTCAAGTTCCATTGCTGGATATTCCTGAGGTCTATCTCCGGAGGCTACTCCTAAGATGACTCTACCATTAGACAAGACATCAACACTCGCTGCAGATTTAGCAACATGGGCTGGATGCCGCAGTGGTAAAACAATACTCGCAACACCTAGCGCAATGGTTTTGGTCTGCGCGGCGAGATAACCAAGATAAACAAATGGATCAAAAACATGACCAGCGTCACCAAATGCAGGCACATTAAACGGTACATCTCGTAACCAAACAGATTTAAAGCCCAAACGCTCAGCGAGTTGTACGCGGGTTAAGTGGTCTTCCATTGTCGGCACTGGACCAGACTCATACCGCTCTAGTGGTACCACAAGTCCAATGCTTAATTTTCCTAATTTAAAAACAGAGTTATATCCTGAGTTTAATGAAGGAAAACAGTTTGTCTGAGCTGTGTCTTGAGTGCCTTGCGTCTTTTTCGTCGTTTGCATGTTTTGCTGCATGTTTTGGTCCATGGTAGAAATGAGTGAACAATTTACTTGCCGATATTCACTGTGAAACTAACCATTATACTAACGACAATTAAAGTAATTGATAATACGTCAATTTAGATATTCAGTTTTTACATTTTGTTGATAAAGGGAGAGGGTATTTAGTCAATTTAACATACAAAATTGGCCTACAATTATAGATTTAGCTTGGCTGTCAATGGTTAAAAATGAATTTGAAATTTGATGACAATGTCATTAGAAGCCTTTTTTACGCAACCTGGACTCGTTTTGAACTGCGTTTATTAATTTGCCAAAATTCCTATCTTTTTCTTTGCGTTCAGCCAATGTAGCACTATTAAAGGCTTGTTCTTTTATTAATTTCTGAAAGTTATTGAATCGTCGCGGATCTAGTTCTCCATTTGCAAGTGAACGTTGAACAGCGCATCCGGGTTCTGTTTGGTGAGAGCAATCACTAAATCGACACTGTTTAGCCAATGCCACAATTTCACTAAACGTTTCATTAACACCGGTTTCACATTCAGTTAACTGCAACTCTCTGATCCCCGGCGTGTCCATTAACAATCCACCTTGTGGTAGCGATTTTAATGCTCTGTGAGTTGTTGTATGTCGGCCCTTGGCGTCATCTTCTCTGATGCTGCCTGTTTTCATAGATTCAGTTTGCAATAGCGTATTTACAATTGTTGATTTACCGACGCCTGAGGAACCTACAAACGCGATGGTTTGGCCTAGTTTGCAATAGGGGGTAAGTTGTTCGAGGTCTGAATACGCTAACGCATTTACGGCTAACGTGACCATCATCGCGTCGAGATCTTGTACTTGGTGTATTTTATTTGTTACTTCTTCATTATTTTCACATAGGTCGGCTTTAGTCAGGACGACAATAGGGTCGACCATAGCGTCTTTGGCAACCGCTATATAACGCTCTATTCGGCTTAAGTTAAAGTCTTGATTAAGTGAGCTGACAATGATGAGGTGATCTATATTGGCTGCGATAAGTTGCGTATCAACTTTTGACCCTGGAGACTTACGTTGAAACACAGATTGCCTTTCTAAACTTCGCTCAATTATTTTTGTGGTTTTATTGATTAAAAGCCAATCCCCGACACAAATAGGGTCAGCATTATTCGATGGTCGGATATCAAATTGACCTTGGTCGCTCTCAACAACTATTTTACTTCGGTGCTGCTCCACAACTCGACAAAATAGACAGGTGTCATATTCATCTAAATTGATCTGCTGTTGAAAGAATGGTCGCCAGCCTAGTTGCTGCAAATTTAAATGTGAAGATGAAGACAAAATTCGTTACTCTTTTCGGTTTAGTTTAAATAAGCGTTGTGCTTACCCACTATAGTCGATATAGCCCGTTTTTGAAGTAAGTGAAACTCAGTTAAGGCGACTAAATACTTTTGTATATTAGCATTGCATTCCAACCAATAAATAATGCAATTGCATAGCTAATTAATGTCCCTAACAACATATATTCTGTCAGCTTCATATCTTTGTTTTTTGTTAAATCGCCAAATCTAAAAATTGTTTTTGTGGCGACTAAAAAACCAATGCCTGCAAATTGCCCCATAAAAATAAAAGAAATCGCTAAACATCGTTCAATGTAGCCTATCCATGAACCTGCTGAGATTAACCCAACATTGTTTTCTTTTTCGATTTTCAGTTCAACTTCTGTTTTATCCGGCGTTTGACTAATTAATGTGTCGCTTCTTGTTGCCATATTATTATGAGTTAACGCATCGGTGTGTTTCTTTAGAGCGAGTGCTATTAAAACCGATGCCGGTTTACAAACGAGCAAATAGGCAATACCGAGGATCATGGTTTTAGGGGTAATGAGTTGCTTTAAAAATCCAATAACGTCTATAAAAGTAATATTGGAAATAACAGCCCAAACTATGACTAAAATGACGATACGAAGTAATTGATCGAGTAGAAAGTAGACAAGGTTATTGCTTTTTGGTGACTTACAAAGGTCGGCCATCAAATGACCGGCAGTGATAACAAAAACCGCAATAATGGCTTGAGTTAGGCTTGTCGGTGTTAAATAAATAATTGTCGTTAATACTAAAGTGTAGAGCAGGGCGTGTATAATTGCGCGTCTGCAGAGCGTTTTGATTTTTACGGATTTAGAGGTTGATTGCGTTAGCCACTGCGGCGATTGTAGATAAAAATCGCTAATAAAGTGGGCGGTTAGAAGCAACAACAAGGCTGTCATTGTGACTTTACCTTCAGATATTCAATCTTACGATTAACATTCTCAATATATTCTTTTATTAAATTCGCACCAATATTACTGAGCCTATTACTGATGTTTTGGCGAGTGGTAGCGGTTAACTCTGCCATGGTTTTATGATCGGTAAAATCGTTTTCAATATATTGATAAAGCAAGGTGGCTTGAGTTTTGGTGAGTCGATTTAAAAGATGATTTAAAAACTGTGTGAGTAAGTTAAGCTCACTTTCGTCTAAATCTTGCTCAAGCAGAAGTGATAGTTCACCCCTTGATGTTTTTTGAAGTCCCCGTCCAGACGCAACAAATACCGAACCTGATGACGTGTTTGGTTTATCGGCATAAATGTCGTATTCACCATAGGCGAGCGAAAGTGTACACTGGATTGGCTTTTCTGAAAACGTGGCTAAATGCAGTGCGAGTTTAATTAATAATGTGCTTTTTAGTGCATCTAATGGGTTAGGGTATTGAATTTGAAATTCATCACCACGGTATATTTCACCGACGGCGTTAAACTGGACGTTTACGTCTTGCAGTAATGACGTTAATTGCTTTATGACTTCTGAATACGTCTCTTTTGACATTTTTGTTGAATTAACAATGTCTCCAGTTAACACGGCGATCATTTCGAAGTTTCTCAATAGTTAAGTATTATGCAACCTTATATGATTGCATTTTAATTTGCAATTGAATTTGATTGCCTTGGGGTTTACAACAAAAAAGGATTGTCTGCGCTCTAAGTTCTAAGGATAGTGCAATAAAAAAGCGAATCCAATCAATATGAATTCGCTTTTAAATTTAACAAGACCAATATTAGCCGTTAATTATTTACAATTTAGCATAACCTTAGTTTTGCCCTTAGAATAAATAGCTAACGCTTAAATCGACTGTCCTAGGCATTATATAGCGACCATTTGACGATAACGAATCGCGTGGATCACCTTCTGTTAGTGCGTTTTCATCGGTCAAATTACTGACTGACATTTGCACTTGAACCGCATCAGTTAAGTTTAAGATCATACCTAAATCAACTTTTTGATAACCAGCCAAGGTTACGGTATTTTCATTATTGGCAAAGCGGTCACCAACGGCTGAAATATTACCGTAAACAGTGGCCCAACTGCCGTTGTCAAAATCAATGTCATAACTTGGGGTCAAACGAATTTGCCAACCTGGTTGTCTTTGTGCCTCATTACCTTTGTTATCAGGGCTTTCAGTAATTTCGGTTTGTTGAACTGTAGAGTTTAGACTTAGCGATAGACCACTTTCGGTGAAATAATTGAAATCAATTTCAATACCATAAGCTTCATTAGTCAATACTTCAGCTGGCGCACCTGGTTGTGAAACAAACGTATCGCCTTTCACTTCATTAAAAAAGGTTGTGGCATACAGTTCGTAATCATTTCGTACCATTTTATAACCAAACTCAAATTGAGTTACCTGTTTGATTAAGTCTTCACCATCTTGGTATGAACCAAAGTTGTCTCTGAAATCATCAAAAAACGGCATTTTACTTCCGTCACTATAACGAGCGAAAATACCTTGGTTTTTGTCCAACATCCAATTTGCACCAACAGTATAGGCCAGCTCTGTTTTGTCATAAGATACGGCCTTATTTATTGCGCCGTCCAACCCTTCATCAACCGTATATTCAATCTTATGGTTTTCGTTTCTGAGTCCACCATCAATGGTGAGATCGTCTGTCACATCAAATGATGCTGCGATATATAAGGCACTTGTTGCTCCATCACCCACACTATTAATATCATAGTTCCAGCCACAGCCATCTAAGTTATCGTTACAGTCAATACCGGTTAACATCTCGCCACCTGACTCAATGACATGGTAGGCTTGATTACCAATTGACCACCAGTCGTTTGCGGCAAATGTCGAGTGATAATAACCTGCGGTAAAGGTGCCATTATCCAACGTTTTAGTTAGCGTGAAGTCATTGGTGAATGCCTCTATTTGCTTTTTGACTACCCAGCGCCCAATTTGTTGAACCATAGTGTCGCCTGCATATACTTTGCCTGACACGGCACCAATTGCAGAACTGCCATTATCGGCAACATTAGACAATGCAGTAGCATCTTCATTTGGCACTAAACCATAAGTATTGGCGTCACCTGTGGTGTATATGAATCGGTCTACTAGCGCCCAATCATTTCCCAATGTTAAGTCTATGCTGCCACCTGTTACCGAACCATTCCAACCGCGGCCTTGACCAAAATCAACAGTTTCTTCGGTATTATCAGGGCCATATTTGATTGTGGCTAAGCGATTTTTACTGCCAATTTGTGTGTATTTATTATCGACCGAATCGACATTAAGTGGCGATGGCAAATACCAGACGCCATGATCGTCAGTTATACGGCTGTATAAATTGATCTTACCGTTGTCTAATTGTTTGGTGATGTTAAGGGTAAATTGTGACCCTTGTTCCGCATTAAAACCTGCGTCACGTATGCCTGGTGAGCTTTTAATGTAACCGCCGGCCATAAAGTACAAATCTTCGGCTATTGCGCCACTGATCATACCGTCGATACGTTGTAAGCCGTAATCTGATGTTGAGTACTTAAAGAGACCTTCGGTATCTTCCGAACCTTCTTTAAGGATGAAGTTGGTTGTTAAACCGGGTTGTCCATTAGAAACAACGGCATTAGGGCCACCGCGAAGAGCGTCCATAAAAACGACCGTTTCGTCTAGCCTAAATAAGGTAGAATTTTCTAAAAAGGAAAGGGTTGGTGGTGGAAAAATCGGTGCACCTTGCAACTGTACAGTTAAGAAAGGTGCATCGCCACCACCGGGGAAGCCACGAACGAAGACATTGGCGCCAGAAACACCACCTGAGCTTTCCGCCCAAACACCTGGTACGGCTTTGAACAAGTCGGCTGTACTTTTTGGCGCTAACTTTCTAATGTCGTCTTCTGAAAACGAACTGATTGCAAAACTCACTTCTTTTTTTGCAACACTTTTACCGCTAAATGTCCCGGTAACAACAATTTTTTCAACGTTGTCATCATTATTATTTTTTTGTTCAGCAAAAGCGTTACTTGTACTACAAGTAAAGGCCAAAGCTAAGGCGACTGACGATAATTTGAATTTTTTAGTCATTTTTATACCCTCTAAGTTGCGATGGTTTACACCCATGCAACTACTGATTATTTTGATTGTAGTTCCTTCCCCGCATTTAAACTAAACAAAAATGCAATCGTTTGCAATTACTTTGTGCAACTAATTGCAATCGATTGCAATTGTAAGTGTTTTACGACGTTAAGTTGCGTTTAACTACAGTAGTTAGTGATAATTCTTCGTTTGGGGAATTGCTACTAATGCAAAAGTGGCATTCTAAATGAACCTATGGAATTTGTTGTAACTAGCTAACGGACCGAATTGTTGAAACGTTTTTAGCAATAAAAATGGTTATTAGAGATTGCTTAACAGGAAAGAACTCATGGTTTGTTTTTGATTGTATTACTGACTATGTATGCAATAATTCTGTTATTACGATGACTAAAAATAATGAAAGGCGATATTTGCTTTGAGCAATGATAATAAACTCACCTTAGCTGGATTGGCCAAATTAGCTGGTGTTTCAACGTCAACGGTTTCCCGAGCGCTAAATGATAACCCCTTGATAAAAAAAGAAACTCGAGAAATGTTGCAGGCGTTGGCTAAAGAAAATAATTTTAGTTTAAATCGCGCCGCAAGTCGTCTACGTACCCAAAAAACGAATGTTGTCGCGGTTATTCTCAATTTAATAGATGATACTGATCAGAGTATTAATGACCCTTTTTTGCTCAAAGTCGTAGGGGATCTTAACCAAGCGCTTAATCAAAAAGGCTACGAGTTGTTGTTGTCAAATTCTCTTATGGCAACTGACGATTGGAGTAATTATTTTATCAACAGTAGTCGTGCAGACGGTATTATTGTTATTGGTCAGGGAAAAAGCACCAGTAAAATAGAAGATGTTGCAGCTGCTGGTTCCCCATTAGTGGTGTGGGGCGATCCTAAAGTAGCAGCTAATTACGCTGTTGTCGGCAGCAATAATGAACTCGGTGGCTTTATTGCGACAGAGCACTTAATCGACGGCGGTTGTCAAAATATCGTATTCTTAGGGGATCCCGAACATGCTGAAATGAGTGAACGGCATAAAGGTCATTGTCGAGCATTAGCACAGGCGGGTAGGGTAATTGACAATAACTTGACCTTATCATGTGACATCACAAGTAAAGCTGCTTACGAAAAAATATCGACGGAAATCTTAACTAAAGGATTATATTTTGACGGCATTGTCGCGACCAGCGATATGGTGGCATTAGGTGCTATGAAAGCGTTAAAAGAACGTTATGTCAGTATTCCGGGTGATGTCAGTATTATTGGTTTTGATGATATCGCGATGGCCGAATTACTGCACCCAGCATTAACTACGGTCAAACAGGACACCAAGTCAGCTGCAGAAGTAATGGTTGAGCAACTCCTTTATCAGTTTCAAGGTAAGCCCGCTAAATCGGCCATTGTTGATATCGAACTTATCGCCCGAAAATCCAGTAAACACGCCTAAAATACATTCTAGATGTTGTTATGGTATTTATATAATCGGATAAATACCATAACAACACCTTGTAAATAAATCCAAATGCAAACGTTTGCAATTGTGAATAAACAATACTAGACTAAATGAAAATCTTTACTTAAGAGTGTCCAATGTCACGACTAATTACTATTTGCGCAATTGCCGCAAGCTATTTTGTTTTTGCTATTTTATTAAACAGTGTCGGTACCGTCATTCTGCAATCTATTTCGAGTTTTGGAATAACTAAACCAGAGGCGAGTACATTAGAAGGTTTTAAAGATCTTTCAATCGCGTTTGTGTCTTTTTTTGTCGCGTCGATTATACCAAGGATTGGCTACAAGGTAACGCTACTAATTGGCTTGGCTTTAGTCACTGTAGCGTGTGTTGTCACACCGTTAGTTGGCAGCTTTTGGGTCATTAAGCTGTTGTTTGCCTGTATTGGTGTTTCATTCGCATTAGTTAAAGTTTCTGTTTATTCCATTATTGGGCAATTGTCTACCTCGGTAAAATCTCATTCATCTTTATTAAATACAATTGAAGGTATTTTTATGCTTGGTAGCCTTTCTGGTTATTGGTTGTTTAGTGTCTATGTTGACCCTAACTCAGTTGTATCGACTGATTGGCTAAATGTGTATTACCCTCTTGCAGGAATGATCGCATTAACTTTAGTTTTAGTTGGTTTTTCGACGATAAGTCAAACAGAGTTAACATCTAAAAATGAGAGCGTATTGGTTGAATTTATCAATATGATCAAAATGAGTTATCAACCGCTTGTTCTGGTATTTGTGTTATCTATATTTTTATATGTATTAATTGAACAGGGTATTGGTACTTGGCTTCCGACGTTTAACAACGAAGTACTTGGTTTACCAAATAATGTGAGCGTCCAGATCACGAGTATTTTTGCTGCCGCGCTGGCAATTGGTCGTTTACTTGCCGGTCAAGTTCTTCGCTTTATACACTGGTATCCATTTCTAAATATATGCATTTTATCCATGGGGTTGATCATAGTTGTACTATTACCACTTACCCAAGCAACTGAAATGGGGAGCGTTAATAACGTATTTGATGCACCAGTTGTTGCCTACTTACTGCCATTAATCGGTTTGATGATGGCGCCAATTTATCCTGTTATTAATTCGGTAATGTTAAGCAGTGTAAAGCAGTCTAAACAAGCGTCGATGACGGGTTTAATTGTGGTATTTTCAGCGTTAGGAGGCACCACAGGTTCGGTTATTACTGGTTATTCATTTCAAGCGCTCGGAGGCCAACAAGCATTTTATCTGTCGTTAATCCCAATGACACTCATTGTCATCAGCTTATATTTTTTCAATAAGGCATCACAGGCCAAACCAACATCAAGTTTGTAGTAGAAGGGTTATTGTATGCACCAGACCAACCTAAACGCATTTAATTGTCATGAAAGTTTTGCGTTTTTTGAAAGTGAATTATTTAAGGATGTACAAACTCAGGGGGTATTTCCTGATAGTAAAACGTTTACCGATTCTGTACCAAAGCAGCCTATCCATAAGATTTTGACTAATTATCAACAGGAAAGAAAAAGCAATACTGGTTTTGTGCTTAAAGATTTTGTCTTAGCCAACTTTATTATTCCGGACACCCTTGAAATAACGATAGATAGTCCGTCTACCGATATTAATCAGCAAATTGAAAAATTATGGTTGGCGTTGGAAAAACCAGCAGACAAACTAACTAATACCTCATTATTGCCTCTGGCTAATCCTTATGTTGTGCCTGGTGGTCGCTTCCGAGAAATCTATTATTGGGACAGTTACTTTTCTGCGTTGGGCTTAATTAAATCCCATAAAACCAAACTCGTGATGAGTATGTTAGATAATTTTGTCGACTTACAGCGACGCTTTGATTGTATTCCGAACGGTAACAGAAGTTACTATTTATCCCGGTCACAACCACCAATATTGGGATTATTAGTTGAATTACTTTTGCCATTTCAATCAGAACCAATTCCATTTATTAAAAAATATATAGGTGCTATTACCAAAGAATATGAGTTTTGGATGCAGGGCAGTGACGATTTAACTGACGAGAAGTCAGAACATCGACGTGTGGTGAAATTACCTGATGGTAGTTATTTAAATCGCTACTGGGACGACAGTGATACACCAAGACCTGAATCATATAGAGAAGATATTGAACTGCTCAATGATTTTAAGCCTGATAATGAAAGTGAGTTTTTCCGTAATATTCGGGCCGCCTGCGAATCCGGTTGGGACTTTAGTTCTCGATGGTTAGCGGATCCGCAATCATTGGCGACAATTAGTACCACTCGAATTCTGCCAGTTGATTTAAATTGTCTTCTGTTTAAAGTTGAAAGTTTATTAGGACATTATTTTGAAATTTTGTCTGATGAGTTTTTAAGTTCACAGTATAAAGATTTAGCATTAAAGAGAAAAATTGCGATAAATCGTTATTTTTGGTCAACAAAAACCAACTATTTTATGGACTACGATCTCGATAAAAAAACCAATAGCCCAGTATTATCGATGGCAGGGATCTTACCACTATTTGTAGAGTTAGCTGATGAACATCAAGCAAAGTGGATATCTGATGCTATTAAAATACAATTTCTAAAACCTGGTGGATTAGTGACAACCTGTGTTGAGAACACTCAGCAATGGGATGCGCCAAATGGTTGGGCGCCTTTGCATTGGTTTGCTGTAGTCGGATTACATAATTATCAACATGATGAACTTGCTAATACTATTAAACATAGATGGACAAAGACCATTGATGTTTACTTTAAATCAACAGGCAAGTTAATGGAAAAATATAATGTTTGCCAACAAACCCAAAAAGCAGGCGGTGGTGAATACGATGTTCAAGAAGGTTTTGGATGGACAAATGGAGTATATCAGGCGATGTCTGGCGAAGATTAATGGGTAGTGTTTAGAAATCTGTG
>NZ_JAHKQH010000024.1:0-146842 GCF_018861025.1 Psychrosphaera sp. B3R10
CTTTTTCCGAAATGGTATAATTCACCTTCAATTGGCTCAAAGTAATCAGAACAAAAAACGTCATTCTAAAAGAGTCTAAGCGATATTCAGAACCTCCAACCGACTACAGAGGAAGTTCATAATTTGCCCCAAATTGGCTCATAATTCCAAAACAAAAAACGTCATTCCCTAGCTTGTAAAATTAGTTTGTAGCCAAGGTTTCTGTAATTTGATACAAATATAAATATTGTTAAAAAGAGGAAAGTTTCCTCTGATTAAACTGTTAGCAAGTCAAAGGAAGGGCTAGGATCCTTGTTTAAACAAGGAATGTGTTCTGCTCAAATCAAAGCAATATTTCGACACTTCCTAGTTTGCACCAAATCCCGATAACGTTCGTAAAGTATTTAAGTAGTGTGGTAGTTTGGCTACTCACATTTTATGTTTTGAAAAAGTGTGGTTTATCTGAGAAAGTTGAACCATGAATTATTAATTAAAAATTGTCTCACAGCGGAATTCTGTTTTGGCTTGGATTAGTCGGTAACTTAAGGTGGCAGCAGTAAATTGCACACTCTGAAGGTTGCCAGCTAACAAGTCACTAAAGAAAGACAAAACAGAGTTGTACCGGTTTTTGCAAACGACGCAACAACCGGCCCAGCAAACTGTTTTGCTTCTTAGTGAGGCGTTATGCGTATAGGCAAGTTAGGCATTCAATCATGAAAATGACTAAATTTGATAGGTTAATGAAAGTCTACCGTGAATTAAGTGAGGAGTTTCAAGTACTGGAAGATGAATTGGCTAAAACTATATTAAATAGTTGGGCGTCTTCCTTTAAACAAATGGATACCTTTCTTGAAGCTAAAGAGGTGCGTAGATCTCAAATGAATTCAGGTCTAGAGCAAGGATTGCGTGAATTACCTGAGTTGTTATCGGATTTACCAAAAGAAGAACGAGAGTTAGCTTTATCAATTCTGTACAGGGTAATGGATAATAACATTCCTGAGTTTTATTAAATATACGCATAACAACACGCCCTGAGGTGGACAGCAAGTATTAATACTCACTTTCCACCGCATATTTCAGAAGGGCTGAGCCCTTACGTTTTAGGTGTTCAAGGTACGTTGTTTCAACGTATGCCGTCTTTGTTTTCCAACATCTACACAGTATCCTTATCCACTTATATTCCCGCTACAGAAGCAATGCATGCGAAAACGACCAAAGGATAAAGGAAGACGAGTTCAATTCAAACGTAATGAGTCACGGAAAAGCTAAGTTATGGCGACAAAATGAAAGTTAAGATAAACAGCTCAATCGGGCGGCGACGATAGAGCAAACGGTTAGGGGCAATAGAACCGGTATTTGGCAACATATGTGTTAATAAAGGCATGGATAAATTCACCCTACGAGGGCAGGAAAAGGTAAATGCCCAATGGCAAATGTATTGTCTGGTTCATAATATAGAGAAGCTAAAGGACAGACTGCATTAATCCAAAGCCTATGGGCTTATAGACCCCGTCAATCACTCATCCCATCCCCAAAAAAGGCTTTAAAGTCGATAATCCCCGAAATCGCACAGTAAATTAGAATTTAAAATTGAAAGCTCAATAAAACTCAGATAACGTTTATGCTAAAAAAATTAATAGAAAAACGAGTTAATCTACAGGCTCGTTAGGTAACTAGGAAAGTTCGTGGAATATTTTAAGAGATTGGTAAATGGAGTTCTTTTAGGGTTGGGGTTTATGCTAGTCGTCATTCCAGGCACTGAAATCCATTCCAGTTGGGAATCGCATAACCGTAATGAGTCGTATCTAGTTTACGATGAATCTAAGGTGAACGACTTTAAATTAGAGAATACTAGGTTCAATAAATATGGACCTTACCTTGGAATATCAGGAGAAATACAGGGTAACGACTTTACTAACGTAGTTGGCTTTAGATTTAAAGCTTTAGTGTTTGATGGTGAACAACTCATAGAAGATTGCTACATGGAAGATCATAAATCTGACAAGAATAATAAGTGGTACTTTGAAGGAACTTGCTCAAATATATTGTACGAAGCTTTCGAAGTAAATTTCAGGCATGAAGTGGTTTTAAGGGCTGTTTCAATTAAAGATCCTGTGTAGTCGTTACCTAACAAGTCTTTGAAGATCACTTGTCACCGCTTTCCCGAGTTCCATCGTCACCAACGTTTAGCAAGCCTAAACTTGTTTCTTAATGAGGCCGTAGAATAACTCTTTTTTAAGAAAAACGGCCCATTTTGTGAGTTCCAAATGCATTATCTAGTGCGATAAAAACGCTTTTAATTTGTGGCAGGAACTTTATTTTTCATCAATTTGGGCTGTTGGAGTAATTCTACAGCCTCGTTAGGTTTCTAATTTTCCAAGTTGTAAACTGAGTAATAAAGGTATACTTTTAACTCAAGTATGATTTCGAATTTAATATACAAAAAAGTACGCTGAATTTTGAGAAGCATGGAATCGACTTTGTTGATGCTCAAGAGTTATGGTCTGATCCTAATTTAATCGAAATCCCAGCAAATACTTCTGACGAACCGAGGTTTCTTGTTATTGGTACTATTGAAAACAAACATTGGTCTGCGGTAATTACTTATCGGAAAAAGAACATCCGCATAATATCGGTTCGAAGATCTAGAAAGAATGAGGTGAACTTTTATGAAAGCTAACAAATTTGATGAAGCTTTTGACGAGAATCAAGATGACATCCTAGAGCACTTGGACCTATCTAAAGCTAAACGTCCATTACAAACTCAGCGAAGAGTTAATGTTGATTTTCCTTCATGGATGATCGATTCACTTGACAGAGAAGCAAGTCGAATAGGCGTAACAAGGCAATCTATTATTAAAGTTTGGCTAGCTGAACGATTGGAAAGCCAGGAAAAGAATCATCACCACGAAAGCTAACAAGACTAAAGAAAGACAAAACAGAGTTGTACCGGCCCTTGCAAACGACGAAAAAACCGGCCCAACAAATTGTTTTGCTTCTTATTGAGGCACTAGGCATACAAGGAGATCGTGTGGAAAATTTGAAAAGTGGATTCTTATGGGGATTGGGTTTTGGCCTATCAATTACTATCATCGTCCTAATTTCTCAATATTTAAACCCCAATGAATTTGAGAAAATGAAAGACTATACCCCTACAAAAATTGGAAGCTTCGAAGTCATAAGTAAAGTTGGTCGTGTCGAAGGTTCTAACTTTATTATCGCTGGTGAGTACAAAGTAACTGGTAGCCAAGAATTTGAAAGGTATAGAGTTGATGCTGTCATTCGCAACGTAAAAGGTATTTTCCTACAACAATGTAGTTCTGATATTGATACTCATAGTGTCGAAGTAGAAAAAAACTTTACAAAAGTAATTGTGTGTCGTGACTTTTCAGATGTTGAATCAGCTTCATCAGTAGAAATAAATTTGGTTGGTTTTAAGTAATGCCTTACAAGTCATTAAACAGGGACAAAAAGCTGTTGGTTGTAGCCCTATACCTATAATTTTAAACAACTATTTTTATCCCGTTAATTGGGCGTTAGGTGAACTTAATGAATGCCTCTGCAGTAAATAAAAAACTATTAGCAGAAGGGTGTGTTCCAAATAGCTTTGCAGTACTTAGCCGAGAAAGTGACGCTCTTTGTTTGCTGAAAAATGGAGTCGAATGGATAGTTGTTTATAGTGAACGAGGCAACGACTCAAAGCCATACTTTAGAAGCTTTTCAGAGGAAGATGCTTGCGAATTCTTTTATGATTTGGTTATGAAAGAACCTCACCTCCATATGGTTTTCTTTTCACGATCCATTGATGAAGCAGAACAATTCCAAACTAAAGTCAAAAATGTGGGTATCGAGACTATTCGCAACGATATCCCTCACTATATGAATGAAAATGACACTAGAGCTAGAGTCTTTGTAAAAGGTAAAGATATCTTCCGATTCGAACAAGAATTTGGGAAGCCTGAGTTTCCGTTCACCTAACAAATCTATGAAGAAAGGGACATAAAATTTTTGACTTGTCGCTCGTGCCTCGCTAATTTTAACCAGCTATTTTATTGCCTCTTATCGAGGCGTAAGGTGTAATTGTGATCAAAGTTATCATTTTATTATTGGTTAGTTTTTTAAGTTCATCATGTGTTCATTTGTTTATGTCGTTTTAATACTTTGCGACAAAATCATCAAAATGTTGTTTGAATACCTGTTTTAAATTTTTATTAACGAACATAATGTGGGCGTCGTAGTACTTTTTATTTTTGTATAGTTGCACTAAAGAGGCATTTACTGCGTTAATAAAAATCTTATTTTCTTCGGTCTTTTTACATGCGATATGGCCTGTAACAAAGTCATCAGCACCAATAACAGAGAAACTTAGGATCTGATTATCCCCTAAATACTGTTCTTTGTAGACTTCCATGACAGTTTGATATTCGAGCCAGACGTCAATTCTATTGGAAAACAACATTTGAGCCATGCGTTCTTCACTTTCACGTCCCCCCTTTACATATCTATTTTGTTTAGGGATTCTAAATATTTGAGCATTGATTTTTGAATTATATGAACGTTCTTTATCAACTCCGAGAATGAAATTATTTTGGGTAATAAACTCATAAATATCGGTGGGTTCATTAATGCTTCCTGTGAATAATGATGAAGCCCTCGGGCTTAGATAAGCTTTTAATCCAAGGAAGATGGTTTGAGGATGGGAAAAAAGTAACAAGGACTCTCGTCGATGGTTTTTTCTTAAATTTCGAATGCAGGAATTTTCATTTTTTTGCTCAATGAACTTAAGGCTACGATGTAGGCTTGCATTTAACTTTTTAAACTTATACTCAGGCAACTCATTTATTAATAAGTCTAAGGTCATTTCTTCGGTTGTGATAGCTTCTTCTGCAGATGATGAATATAACGTAATTAAGTTCTCAGTTGCAGAAGCATTGCTATAGACAATTAATGAAAAAATAAAGATTAAAAATTTCATATAAACTTAAAAAATTCCAAATTATTGTGACAACTATTTCATATATAGCATTAAAACTATAGGAGTAATTCCTTAATAAATAAATGGGATCTTTTTATTAAGTAGATAGCATACGTTTATAAAGCAAATAGGGACAAAGTAATAAACTTGATGAACGCGCTAGATTTTTTATTAACTTTGGCTTTTGTTAACCTGCGACGTTATAGAACATCCGATTTGTATTTTCCAAATTTGAGTTACAACAAATTTGTATAAATGGATTACACACTAAAACAAGCATAATATCAGTTTGCTCGGTTCAGCTTCGCTACAGACTTTAGCCAAGCAGTATTCACTTATTATGCGGGAGTAGGGCATACAATCAAAATTGTACACCCAAAACATTAAGCAAGAGAATATGAGTAAAAAAGACCAATTAGCGCCTACAAAATCCGACCTAAGTATGTATGTAACTTGGGGGATCATTATCGGGTCTATTGTCGGTTTGTTTGCGGGAATATTTTGGTTCGAAATGGGCTTGTCTATCTTATTTGGAACAGTGGCGGGCTTGATCATTGGTACCGCTCTTGGTTCTATTTTTGGAAATAAAACCAAATAAGGTAGTTTAACAAATTGCTTAAATGGGCAGATGCTAGAGGGCGTTAAAAATTCTGCGTCACTTATTTTAAACAGCTATACTTTGCCTATTATTAGGGCATTTGCACGACAGAAATGGAGTTGTTATGAATTTAGTAATTAACGAACGGAAAGTTGAAAATCCGTTGGTAGCGTTGGCATTGGTTCTGTTTGCATTATCAATTGTTGGTGGTGTAATTGCTTTTGTGTTGTTTGTAATACTTCCTTTAATTGGAATTTTCATTTCAGGTTTGTTTGCTTTAATTTTTGCATTTATTTCGTCAATTATTCTTTGGCTTGTCCTGCCCGTTTTATTCCTCTCAATAATTGGTTGGTTTTTTGGGAAGTTATTAAAGTAAATCACATTTTTGGTTAGGTAGTTAAACGTCGTGGGCAATTTAGCTGGTTTGTATTTTATAATTTTTGAATCAGTGTTTCTGACCCTTTGCTGGCAGTGACGTTAGCGTTACATATGCGTTTTTTTTACATGGAGTTGGTATTTTGTTTTTAATTTTTACACTTCCTTTATTCCTGCTCGTCGTTGGTTTTTCACTTTATAAAATAGCGAAGGGCTTTATTACAAAAGATATTTCCCATCTAAAGCCCGTCTTTTGGATCTGGGTTCTGCCTGTTTTTTCAATTTGTTTTACTATGTTAAACGGTCTTAAATCTATAGATAAAAGTGATATTGTTGGGACATATGAGGTCGATAAAGAATTTTATCCAGGGACTAATGCGGACTGGCAAAACAACCATTTTAGCTTTGTTATAAATGAGAACAACGAGTTTTTCTTTTATGAAAAACTCGCAGATGGCAGTTTTAAAGTTGTTGAGTCTAAGGTTGAGTATTATCGCGATCACAATCCAGCTTTGTTTCGATTAATTGTTCCTGAACCCCATAAGCTCATTGACAGTAATCCCACGTTATATCGACAAAAATTTGATTTCTACTATGTATTTGACTCAGCGTTCGGCAGTATGTTTTATCGTAAAGTTTCTGACAGTACAGCGAACAAACAAACGAACAAGGGCACGTAATTCGCCCCTCGGATTTGTTATTTAAAGATTGTTGACATGTGTGACTCTAACTCGCGCAATAGGGCGTTTTAATTTGGGTGATGAAATACTCAAATAATTTCAAAAGAAACAGGTAGTTCCTAGAGGCAGATTAAAACGTGTTCAACTTTGTTAGGGGATTTAAAGCTGGATGACGTTGGGTAAATATTCGAGTATTGTCGCCGTTAGTCATGGTTTAACAAATGGAAAGCGATCCGTCATTGAAGTCTTAGACGATTATCAATGATCTACGTCTTCCTTTGATTCTGAGTGCACCCGTCGACACTTGAAGTATTTGAAAAGTGCCATACCGCTATCATACTTAGGGGGATATGTGGACATAGCACCTTAAACCATTTCGTAAATACTGTTATATAAACTGAATTTATTAGTAAAAATTTATAGTAGATTTAATATGTTCATGCGTCTATTCATTGAGGGTATATAAAACTTGATGACTGTTTGCAGTATCATATAGCAAGTTATTGTTTTCTATACTGTTTTAAGTATGGGTTTTTATGTTTAGAATTTTTATAGAAATACAATGGATAATAATGTGATATCAAAAAACAACCCACAAGAAAACACAAAAACAGACAGTTCATCTGAAAGTATTTTGGATGTTTTCACCCGCTATAAGTCTTCACTTAAATATTTTATTTCTAGCTATGTAATAAACTCTCAAGATGTTGACGATGTTTGCCAGGAGACTTTTCTACGGACATACAAAACATCTCTAGAAAATGAAGTAAAAACACCAAAATCCTTTATGTTTAAAGTCGCTAAAAATTTGATACTTTCTGACTTTAGAAGGGCATCAACACAGTTAAATGAGTATGTTGAAGATATCGATTTAGTAGAAAATCAATTAGAAATAAATGACCTTGAAAGTAATAGTTTAGCTCAAGAGAAGCTCGGCGTTATGTGTGAGGCTATTGCGAGCTTGCCTAATAAATGCCGTCAAGTGGTTGTTATGAGAAAAGTGTATGGCATGAAAACCAGAGATATCGCAAAACGTATGAATATATCTACTATTACCGTGAGTAATTATATTACTAAAGGAATGTGCGCCTACAATGACGCAAGAGCAAAATATACCGATGAACACAATGAAGAACCAAGCGCAAAGCCAGTTAATACCTCCATTAAAACGGGGAGAGTATCATGAAAAATAATGTCGAAGGCTTTACCAATAGAAGCAAAATTAATGAAGAAGCTGCGCAATGGGTATTATTATTAGAGGATACATCAAAGCTTTCCAACAAGCAGATTGAAGAGCTTAATAATTGGGTAGCAACCAGTGATATTCATCGAGAATGCATTGAATCTATGGCGAGTTCATGGGGAGAAATGGACTTACTTGCACAAGTGATGGTGCCACAAGAAATACATAAGCCATCAGTTTTTTTGACGATGTTAACAAAATTACTGTTACCGGTTATAGCGATGCTTTCACTATTAACGGTTGCTATGAATCAAAGTAAAAATTTACTTCGGCCAATTGTACTTGCACCGGTTTTACTGTGTGCAATCGTGTTTTTTAGCGTAATTAATATTCAACAGGCAAACAATCCTGTAAACACAGTGATTAGTACTAAGGTAGGCGAGAGTATTCATCATCAATTACCTGATGGATCAAGTTTATGGCTAAATAGCTCTAGTAAAGTACAAATTAATTACAGTGAAAATTTTCGAAGGATTAATTTATTCGCTGGAGAAGCGCATTTTGAAGTGGCTAAAGATCCGATGCGACCTTTTGAAGTATACGCGGACGATCGATTAGTTCGAGCCATTGGAACAGCTTTTACCGTTCATAAATTGGCGGAAAGAATCGAAGTACTCGTGAGTGAAGGGACCGTTGAATTAGCTATTATTGATAATACCTTAGTGGTGATTCCTGATGATTATAAGGCTATTAAAATCGCACGAAATTTTGAGGATAAAAACCTTAAAAGCAGTTCGGGTTTAGCTATAAAAGACGAAACTAATCAGCCTGTTACTTTGAAAAAAAAGTTAGGAAAGCTAACTGCCGGGCAACGTATTAGTATTCCAGTTAAGAATGATAATTTAAGTGCTATTGATGAACTAGATACCAGTGAAGTTGCTCGTTTTCTTTCTTGGAAAGAAGGTAAGTTAGTCTTTGCGGGTGAATCATTAGAAGAGGTTATTAAAGAAATTACTCGTCATACGGAAGTTAAAATAGACGTCCTTGACCCACAACTTAAATCAATGCGTATTGGTGGGCAATTTCAAGTAGGCGAAACCGACACTTTATTTTATGTGTTAGAGTCAGGTTTTGGTATTAGTGTAAACAAATTAGACGCAAATCATGTACAATTAAATATAAAAAAACAAATAAAATAAAAAATGTATAGTAGATTAAGTTTTCTCAAGCATCTTACTAGTAGGCAGGTTTATAGGGTGCTAATAGTTTTTGGCTTATTAAGTTTCTGTTGCTTAACATGTATAGTTAATGCAAAAGAACGTCCAAAGGTTAACGGAAAATATGAATTTAATATTCCCGCACAATCTTTAGATAAATCACTTAATACTCTATCGGATATCAGTAAGATATCGTTTCTATTCCCTTATGACCTTGTCGAAAACAAACAGGGTAACCCTGTTCAAGGTCATTATGACGTGCAACAAGCACTTAATTTGTTACTTAAAGGTAGCGGTCTTGAAGGGGAACTCTCAAACAAAAAAGCTTTTTTAATTAAACCTTTAAGGATTGAAGAAGCTAATAACAATAGTTTGAGGAAACAAAATATGAAATCACAAAAAACTATATTAGCATCCATTTTTGCAATGATGTTCTCTACGGCACCAAGTGCGCAAGAAGCAAATACAAAGATAGATACAGCAAAAGATAGCGATATTGAACAAATTACAGTCACAGGCATTAGAGGAAGTTTAGCCAAAGCTACCGAAGTTAAACGTTCGTTAGATGTTGTCGCTGATGTTATTTCTGCGGAAGATATTGGCAAGTTTCCTGATCAAAATTTAGCTGAATCTTTGCAGCGTATCAGTGGCGTACAGATTTCTAGAAATAGAGGTGAAGGTGACGATGTAAGTATTAGGGGGTTAAGCCCAGCATTTACACGTATTCAATTTAATGGCAGAACTTTACCTTCAGCTACAGGTGGCCGTAGTTTTGATTTTACTATATTGCCTTCAGATTTTGTAAGTGCATTAGAAGTTTATAAAACACCTTCTGCAGATATGGAAGAAGGTGCACTATCAGGAACAGTAAATATAAAAACGCCCCGCCCTCTTAATATAGGTAAAAATTCGCTTATAACGAGTGTTAAAGGTATTTATGAAGAAAATTCAGGCAAAACAACACCTGATTTATCTGTTCTATATACCAATGTTAATGATGATAATAGTTTTGGTATAACACTCGGCGCGCATTACGACAAACGTACTTTAGAATCCCATTTTTATGAAGCCTTTGGATTGGAACCTGCCACTGAATCAGCGAAAGGTTTAGATTATGATTTAAACGGCACAATTGATGGTTCACGTTATCAATTTGATCACGCTACAAACTTTGCTCAAGCAAAAGAAGATCGCGAACGAACTACATTTTTAGCCACGGCTCAGTGGCGTCCTTCTAATAAAGTTGATATTTGGTTAGAAGGCCTATATTCAGAATTTGATATTGTTGGCGCAAAAGCGTTAAATTCCTTCAGATGGACTAACGTTGTTGCTGGTGGTTCAGTATACGATAGCCAAATTTCAGGTGATTTGATTGAGAGTTTAGGCGTTGTTGGTGTTGATAACCGTAACAACGCCAGAACTTCTGATTCAAATGATACTTTAACCTCTGTGTCTTTAGGCTCTGACTATCAGTTTAGTGATGATTGGTTAATTTCGGGGGAAATTGCTTATGCTAAATCTGAAAGTGTGAGTTCGTCACTTTCACATGAAGTGATAGGACGTGCTAATGCAGCTTATGACTTTAGTAATGACTACGCAGGAATTCCAACATTAACCTATGCTCCAGGTTACGATCCTTTAGATGGTAATAGCTTTCGCTCACTTGGTTTTAATGGTGCTCTTGACCAACCAATAAGTGATGAGAATATTGATCTTAAAATTGACGTGAAACACAATATCGAATGGAAAATGGGGGATAGTATTTCCTTTTATAATTTAGAGTTCGGTACCAAATTTAGCTCCAGAGAGAAGTTTAATGGTTTTCGCAATATTGGTGTAAATTCAGAGGCACTTGCTGGCCTTTTAGGTGAAACATATGACCCAAGTATTGAAGGTGGTAGCTTTAATGCTGCTGATTATATGTCTGTGTATAGTCCAAGTAACTTCTTTGACGGTTATGATGGTTCTGCCACTTACCCTTCGCAATGGCTATCTGCTGATGTAGATATATTGTTATCACATGTTTCATTAGCTGAATTAATTGCAGTAGGCACGCTTACAGAAGGTGGCTCAAGCGTAATCGATGTTAAAGAAAATGTATTTTCTGGCTATGCAAAACTTAGCTTTACTAACGCTGATGATCGACTTAATGGTAATTTGGGTATTCGTATAGTTTCAACTGATCAAGAGTCAAGTGGCAATATTCCTGACTTTTCAACAGTTAAGTTTGACCAGGGGGGGGCTCAAACTTTTGTAGACACTTCTGAAAGTTCAGTTAGTCGTTCATATACTGAAGTACTGCCAAGCTTTAACTTAGCTTATGACGTTTCTGACGATGTAATCGTTCGATTTGGCGCGGCACGTGTTATGTCTAGACCTGACCTATCGGTATTGTCTCCCGCGACAACAATCAATGTAAACATTAAATCAATTAACTCAAGTAACCCAAATGTGGATGCCTACTTAGCCGATCAATTCGATTTGTCTTTTGAATGGTATTTTGAGGAAGCCGGTATGCTTTCTGTTTCACCATTTGTTAAGTTTATTGACTCATTCGTTGTATCTTCAACTAACCAAGAAGAGGTAACTTATACAGATTTAGATGGCAGTAATTCAAAAACAGAAACATTTACACGATTCTTACCAGATAACGGTAAAGGCTCAGACATGTATGGTTTTGAAGTGAACTGGCAACAACCCCTTGACATTATTGTTGAAGGGCTGGGTTTTATGGCCAACTTTACCGTAGTTCATGCTGATGAGATTCAAACAGCAGAAAATGGCCCATTGTTGACCTTAGATGGTTTATCTGAAACAAGTTATAACATGGTTGCGTTTTATGAGAATGAAGCGTTTGGCGCAAGACTCGCTTATAACTACCGCGACAAATTTGTGAATAACGGCACTAACTATTTTGGTGACGGCTCATTTACTAATGAATATAAACAGTTGGATTTCTCAGCGAGTTACAATGTCACGGAAAACGTTTCTATTGATTTTGAAGCATTAAATCTAACGAACGAAGTTCAAATCCAAACCAATGCCTTAGGCATAAACAGAGGTTTGGAAGATGTTGGAAGTCGTTTCACTCTTGGTGTTAGAGCCGCATTTTAAGGGATATCTTACCTTTAATTTTAGCTCGGGAGATAGTCTAGAACTATCTCCTCTTTTCCTAAACCTATTTAATAATATTTAAAATCATTACAGGTGTAACCGATGCATATTTTTATATTGCTCATCAGTATCTTTTTATTTTCGTGCGCTGATCATAATGACAATCTAGAATCAAACCTAACCACTGCTTCTAATAATACTGAATTACTCATTGTTTATCCTAAAGGGCAGTTAAAACAAAATGGCTTCAGTTTGGATGATGCTCTTTCATTCGCTAAGGAGCTTTTAGCGTTAGAAAAAAATGTTGAAATAATATTAACTTCAGGGACCTATTACTTAGAAAAACCTATTATTTTAGGGCCTGAATTCTCAGGGACAAAAGAGAGGCCTTTTACTATTCGCGCACAAGAAAATGCGAATGTTATTTTGAGCGGTGCGAAATTAGTAAGGTTAAACTGGGAAGGTAATAACCAGCTGATGAAAGCTCAACTCCCCGTGGATAACGTGGACCAATTATACATTAATGGTCGTAAACAAATTAATGCGCGCTTCCCTAATTTTAATTCATCGGTACAAGTTTTTAATGGTTATGCTGCAGATGCCATTTCACCTGAACGTGTTGCTACATGGAAAAATCCTAAAGGTGGTTTTGTTCATGCTCTACACGAAGGACGATGGGGTGGAATGCATTACTTAATCAAAGGGGTTACTAATCAAGGTGAGCTGACCCTTGAAGGTGGTTTCCAAAATAATCGTCAATCGCCAATGCATGAAAAATATCGATATGTTGAAAATATCTTTGAAGAGTTAGATGCCCCTAACGAATGGTATTTTGATCAAACGTTGTCTGTTCTATATTTTTATCCTCCAGCTGATTTAGATCTAAGCATTGCTAAAGTTGAAATATCGCAACTTGATAATTTGATAGAACTACGCGGTAGCTCAAAAGCGCCGGTCAAACATATTAATATTCATGGCCTAACGTTTACCCAAACTAATCAAACGTTTATGAAAACTAAAGAGCCGCTATTACGCAGTGATTGGGCAATTTATCGAGGTGGAGCCATCTTTTTAGACGGCACAGATAATATTCATATTGCCAATAATGAATTCTACAATTTAGGCGGAAATGCCATTTTCGTTAGCAACTATAATCGCAATGCAAATGTTTCAGGTAATGAAATATTTGATATCGGCGCAAGTGCCATTAGTTTTGTTGGCAATCCCTCTGCTGTAAGGTCTCCAAGCTTCGAATACCATGAGTTTGTTGATATTGCTAAAATGGATATGAAGCAAGGTCCTAAGAATGAAAATTATCCCTCAAAATCAATTGCTACTGATAATTTAATTTATGATATTGGTTTAGTTGAAAAGCAAGTTGCCGGTGTTCAGTTATCTATGTCATCAGATATTACTGTGAGCCATAACTCTATTTATCGAGTGCCTCGTTCTGGAATTAATGTCAGTGAAGGAACATGGGGTGGTCATATTATTGAATATAATGATGTGTTCGACACAGTGTTAGAAACTGGTGATCATGGTGCATTTAACTCTTGGGGTAGAGATCGTTTTTGGCACCCAGATCGTGCTGAAATGGTTAAATTAGCTAAAGAGCATCCTGGGATGTACAAAGTTGATGTACTAAGTCCAATTATAATAAGAAATAACCGCTTTCAGTGTGATCACGGTTGGGATATAGACTTAGATGACGGTTCTTCCAATTACAAAATTTATAATAATGTGGCGTTAAGTGGCGGATTAAAATTACGTGAAGGTTTTAATCGCACCGTTGAAAACAATATTATTTTAAATAATTCTTTTCATCCTCATGTATGGTTTGAAAACAGTGACGATACTTTCCGCTACAACATAGTTTTGGCAAGTCACAAGCCAATATTAAATAACCATTGGGGTAATGAAGTAGATAAAAACTTTTTTACCACCGAACAAGCCTTATTAAAAGCTCAAAAATTAGGATTAGACTCGCATTCAAAATTTGGGAACCCACAATTCGTCGCACCTGAAAAAGGTAATTATCAAGTCAGTAATAATTCTTTGGCACTGACGGTTGGTTTCACTAACTTTCCTATGGATGAGTTTGGTGTAATAAGTGAAGAGTTAAAAGCAAAAGCAGAAAGACCTGATTTCCCTAATTTATATCTCAATAATAATGACGCCTCTAATTCAACCGAATTGGAGTTATTCGATGCTACTTTTAAGTCAGTAACGACACTTGGTGAGCAGTCAGCTTTAGGTATTCCTGAAATTGCAGGAGCGCTTGTTTTAGATATTGTCCCTAGTGGTAAGGCTAATTTAGGCGGATTGAAAAAAGGTGATGTTATTTTAAGGGTCATTGATAGTGAGTTTGGTGGCGAAGATAAAATCATAACGACAAAAGATTTACTGACTTCATACCGTTCTCGAAAGTGGCGCGGTACTTTAGAGATGGTGATCATGAGAAATCAACAAGAACAACATTTGGTAATAAATTTACTCGATTGATATTTTTTGAAATTGTTGTTAACCGTTATTTAGAGGCAAATATGATAATAAATAAAATGATAGTGATAATTATTGGCGCGTTATTACTGACTATTTATAGTACTTCAAGTGTTTACGCTCAAAAAAGTAAGCCCAATATATTATTTATTTTAACAGACGATCAAAGCTTTGATGCTTTAGGAAGTGTAGGTAACTCATTAATAAAAACGCCGAATTTAGATAAGTTAGCCGCCAAAGGTATGACATTATCTCACGTTTATAACCAAGGATCTTGGTCGCCAGCGGTATGTGCTCCGAGTAGAGCCATGATTAATACGGGTCGAAATTTATTTGAAACAGGTATGCAAAATAAGCAAGTGCCATTGGATGCAAGACCTAATTACCCATTGTGGGGGGAAACTTTTAAAAACGCTGGTTACGAAACCTTTATGACGGGTAAGTGGCATGTATCACGACAAGCATTATTGCGAAGCTTCAATGTAGGTAAAGCAGTCCATGAAAGCGGTATGACATATGATCATTATAACGCTGTGATGTTAGATATTAACGACTCTGAAAATGGTGTGTCTGAGACCTATTCTTCTAAAAAGCATACGAGTGAATTAATTGCTGATGAGGCGGTAAATTTCTTGCAAAAAAATAACGCCATTCAGGATAAACCATTCCTAATGTATGTTGCTTTTTTAGCGCCACATGATACGCGTCAGTCACCAAACAATTTTGTAGAGATGTATCCTGAAGAGTCTATTTCTTTGCCAACCTCATTCAAACAACAGCACCATTTAGACCAAGGTGACTTTTGGATTCGTGATGAGAAGTTACTCAGTATTCCGAGAAAAGAAAATGAAACGAAAAAATTCATCGGCGAGTACTATGCAATGATCACTCATTTGGATGAGCAAATTGGTCGGATACTAGATTCGCTTGACTCATCACCTTATGCAGATAATACCCTTATTATTTTTACTTCTGACCATGGTTTAGCGGTAGGTCGTCATGGATTATTAGGTAAACAAAATCAGTATGACCATAGTGTTCGAGCGCCGTTTATTATTGCTGGAAAAGATATCCCTAAAGGAAAAACCGTTAAAGGCAATATTTATTTAAATAGTATTTTCCCAACAACTGCTGAATTAGCTGGTATTGAAATTCCTAACACGGTACAAGCACAAAGTTTTGCGCCTCTATTAACAGGTGAACGAGATTCAATGAATAAATATATTTATGGTGCGTACCGTCATTTTCAACGCATGGTGAGAACGGATGATTTTAAATATATTTACTATCCAATGATAAATGAAACTCAGCTTTTTGATTTACAAAATGATCCTGAAGAATTAGTCAATGTCGCCACGAATCCAAAGTATACTAAGCAGTTAGTAGAGATGCAGAGTAAGCTTAAGGAATTAATGACAAAATATAATGATCCTGTCGTTCTCGATAGCCCAAAGCGCTCATACAGTGAAGCTGGCTTTAATACCGATGCTTGGTCACCGAAATATACGGAATATCATTAAATTTTAACTTTTATATTCTGAATTACCTTTGTTTATTTTACGAGGAAGTTCTAATTTAAACGTCAATTATTTTTAGGGGGTATTACCGGAACAAAGGAGTAAACTTAATGAACGCGCTAGATTTTTTATTAGTTTCGGTTTTTGTTAACCTTGCGACGTTATAGAACATCCGATTTGTATTTTCCAAATTTGAGTTACAACAAATTTGTATAAATGGATTACACTCTTAAACATTCAAATGTTATGAAATAACGGAATTAAAAATGAAACAACTAGTTGTATTGGCATTATTATTAGGGGTGACGGCGTGTACCGAAGATGCGGGAAAAGTCAGTTTAGGGCTATTTACCACTAAAGATGTTGTGATTAAAGCGGAGCAAGACCCTAAGATCCCTGGTGTTACCTGTCATATCAGTCATGTTGAAGCGGATTTGGACTTTTCAGATCCTTCTGATATGTCGATTGCTTGCCGCCAAACAGGACCAATTTTGGAACAACATTTGACTCAAATTGATCTGTCAAAAAATGGTGAAGTGATTTTTCGCGAGTCTAAAAGTATTCTTCTGAAAAGCCTGAAAGTACGCAGAATATACGACAAAAAAAGCAATACATTGATGTACTTATCCTATTCAACAAAAGAAACGAATGGCAGTCATCACCATGCATTGTCGACGGTTCCATTGTATAAAACCCAAGCGTGGGATTGGGCGCAAAGGCAAAAGGCTAACTAAATAATTGGTTTAGAACCGATCTTGAACGTTGAATGCGCTCAAAGTTCAAGGTCGTGTTTGCGACATTAGATAACTTGCTTGAGTCTAGATTACCGCCCCTGAAATTCAACCTGTCGATTGATCTATTGATATTGGTATTATGTGGTCTTTTTATCTAAACATCGTTTAAATTAGAATATGGTCGCAACAGCAAACGTCTTAAAACGTCGCGATAACTTTTACATCAGAGGTAATTGATCCCGACGAGACATAGCCAATTAAACTTGGGTTGGCTTTGATTAATTCTAACATCTCCGTATCATTGCTGACTTCTCTTGGCGGCGAACCTTTCCCTGTAAAAACCAATTTTGACCAATAGGCTTTTATTTGGCTAGAAGATTTTTTCAATACGGTTTTGTCAAAAGCTTTTCTTGGTGCAGTGCCTTCTGCTAAGTTAATCGGCAATACAATCCCTCCGTTGGGGAATGATTTCATTTTCCCTAGGAACATTCGCGCGATGTCAGTCGACTCTATTTTAGCTTGATTTGAGGGATGAACAATCACTGATATTTCTGCCATTGAGGGCAGAGATAAAAGTAGCGCTGCAACCAAAAATAGATGCTTCATTTTTTCTCCTAAAAAAACAAACCAAGATGAGCGAAACGAACACGATTGTCACCGACGGGCGGTAATTTATTGTCAACTTTAAAATAATCTAAGTTGAAGATCGCTAATTGTGCAATTTTTAATTAAACAAAAAACACAGTGTTTTTAATTTTCTGATAACTACCAATGCTTTAAGCTACTTTCCAGTAATGACAATAACACCATTTTATCTGGCCCGTTTGTGTGTTGTAATGAATTGTATAGACCTAATTCAGCATTATTATAACTATTGTTTGGTGACTGAATCGCATTCAAACTGACTAAATTAAACAACAACTGATGGTAAATGAGCAAAGCATTTATCCCCAAGGATGATTTATATGACTTATCTTAGATTTATATTGTTAAGTTTGTGTTTAGCAATTTGCTATTACGCATTGGCAATATCGACAATCGGGATCGCTACGGGCAATCAAGCATGGTGGGAACAGTGGCAAGATGACGGGGCGTTTTATCATATTGCCCAAAATGTTATTGGCGTCGCAGTCGCTGCATTTGTTCCAGCATTTTTGGTAAATAGTTACGAAAAAAGTAAAAAATGGCTGAGTATTAGTATCATTATTGCGTTTTCTATGGTGTTGCATGGTAACGTCAATTACCCGCCTTGGGAATTAGAAGGACTAATTCGATTTTTTAATGAGTCCGTTTTAAATGGGGACGCGGTATCACAGGGGATTTTTGCTGCAATTCTACTTATGCCATTGGTTTGGTTGACGATTTTAAAGCGCTTTGAGCAAACCGAGCACAATATATTTAGCTAATACGGTATTCCTATTTAGCGGTGTTGGCCTTGGCCAGTTCCCACAATGCATCTAACTCTTCAAGGGTCATATTGGTCATGTTTTTGTTCGCAGCGGTCACTTGTCGTTCTACGTCGCGAAAACGACGGTCAAACTTATTGTTTGCTAAACGCACGACATCTTCTGGCTTAAATCCTAAATGCCTTGTAACGTTTGTAAGGGCAAAATAGAGATCACCCAATTCATCTGCAAGTTTGTCTTTATCTACCTTACCTTGTTTGATTTCGTGCTGAACTTCGTCTATTTCTTCAAATACTTTATCAATAGCCCCATTAACATCTGGCCAGTCAAAACCGACGCTTGATGCGCGTTTTTGAATTTTATAGGCGCGGGATAACGCAGGAAGTGCGATTGGAATGTCATCTAATGCACTGACGTTTTTGGGGTCTGTTGCTGTGCGTTCTTCTGACTTGGTTTTTTCCCAGTTGGCATTAATTTCATCGTCGCTGGCAAAAGAAGTATTAGCAAATACATGGGGATGACGACTGATTATTTTGTCACTCATCGAGTCGGCAATTTGGCTGATCCCAAACATTTCTTGTTCAGTGCCAAGTTGGCCATAAAAGACAACTTGAAATAGCAGGTCGCCGAGCTCTTTTTTAACTTCGTTAAAGTCTTGTTTTTCAATGGCATCAGCGACTTCGTAGGCTTCTTCAATGGTATAAGGCACAATTGATTTAAAGGTCTGTTTAAGGTCCCACGGACAACCGTTTTCAGGGTCCCGTAACATCGCCATTATTTCAACAAGTTTGTCTATGCCGTCAAGATTATCGATCGCATTTATTCGGTCTTGCCACTGCATATTTATACTCGTTTAACTTCTATTATTTCGTCTAGTTGGCCAATTTTAGAAACAACTCGGTTAAATGCACCAACATTATAAACCTCAAGTTTAATGTCCATCCAAACCAGTTGTTTGGCCACTTCAGATTGGGTGTTCATGCCTAAAACATTGACTTTTTCGTTGGCTAAAATACTGGTGACATCACGCAATAAACCACTGCGGTCATTCGCCAATATTTTTATCTGTGTTAGATACCCGCCAGAATATTGCTCAGCCCAAGTTGCGTCGATAAAGCGTTCTGGGTGGTCATCCATTACAACCTTAAACTGTTCACAGTCACTCCGATGGATAACTACGCCGCGACCTTGTGTGATATAACCAGATATTTCATCGCCTGGTATTGGATTGCAGCACCCGGCAAGTTGGTTCATCAAGTTACCAACGCCTTGTAGAATTACGCCATTTTGAAATGTTTTCGTTTTTCGCGGTTTTTGAATTAACCGAGGATCAACTTCCGGTGGCGATTCTTTTAGATTTTTCGATTGGATGTAATTTACAACTTGATTGAGTTTAACGTCGCCGCCGCCAATTGCAGCCAATAAGTCGTCTAATGTCACCATGTTGAAGCGTTCTTTCGCTAACTCGGCTTCATCCCAGTGGATGTTTAATCGAGACAATTCCTGTTCGAGTAGATGTTTACCTTCAATTACGTTTTTGTCTTTGTCTTGTTGTTTAAACCACGTTTGTACTTTAGCCCGCGCGCGCGAAGAGTGAACATAGTCCAGATTTGGATTTAACCAATCCCGTTTCGGGTTTAGCTCTTTACCCGTAATGATTTCAATTTGATCACCAGTTTTCAGTTGGTAGGTAAACGGTACAATACGATTAAATACTTTAGCGCCTATACACCGGTGACCCACATTTGTATGTACGTAATAGGCGAAATCGAGTGGCGTTGAACCATTTGGCAAGTCTACAACGTCACCTTGTGGGGTGAAAACGTAAACTCGGTCTTCAACCACTTGGTTACGCAATTCCTCAGCAAAATCATTACTGTCGGCCATTTCTTCCTGCCACTGCAACAGTTTGCGTAACCAGGCTATTTTGTCTTCGTAGCTCGACCCTTTACCGGTTTTAGTCGGTACGGCGCCTTCTTTGTATTGCCAGTGCGCAGCAACACCTAGCTCGGCGTCTTCGTGCATTTGTTGAGTACGGATCTGAATTTCGATTGGTTTACCTTCAGGGCCCAGCACAACGGTATGAATTGATTGGTAGCCATTAGGTTTTGGTGTGGCGACATAATCGTCGAACTCACTAGGAATGTGACGCCAATTGGTGTGAATAACACCTAGCGCACTATAACAGTCTTGTAACCGTTCAGTCACAACTCTAACCGCGCGGATGTCATAAAGCTGGCTGAACTCGTAACCTTTTTTCAGCATCTTTTTCCAGATACTGTAAATGTGCTTTGGCCGGCCATAAACCATGGCGTCGATTTGGTTACTGGTCATTTTTGATGTTAAAGACTCAACAAAGTCTTCAAGATATTGCTGTCGTTCGGTACGTTTTTCTTCCAAACTTGACGCGATGTCTTTATACATTTGAGGTTGAAGGTAGCGAAATGCGTAGTCTTCAAGTTCCCATTTTAATTGGCCAATTCCCAATCTATTGGCGAGCGGCGCATAGATGTTTTGAGTTTCTTTGGCGGCTAAAACGCGGGTTTCTTCGTCGCTATTTTTAATTTCTCTTAACAGAACAATTTGTTGGCTAAGTTTGAGGACTACGGCTCGAACATCTTCAATCATCGCTGTTAACATTCTACGGATGTTTTCAGCTTGTTCTGGCGAATGTTTCATTCTTGATGAGAGCAACCCCATGCTCGCCATTTTTTTCACGCCCATTAACAAATTGAGGACGCTAACTTTAAAGTTTTTCTTTATTTTTTCTTTAAGCTTATTGTCGGTCGATTGGTGTTCAAAAAATGGGTAAAGCAGGGCGGCAACAAGGCTGTCATCGTCCATGTTTAACTCAAGTAATATTTCAACTATGAGTAACCCTTGGCGAACAAAGTCACTGTCGATAGGTGATAATAGTTCGGATTGTTTTGGTTGCTCTGACAACCACTGGAACGCATTATCAAGCGCAGTAACAGTATGATCGGCAAGCCCTAACTCTTGCAACCACCCCTTAGCTTCTCGATTTGCTAATACTTCTTCTAGACTGTGAACTCGAGTTACTGAAACCAAACCTTATCCCTTTAAGCTTTTTTATGCTCAAGTAGAGCCATTGCCTCTACATGATGAGTATGTGGAAACATGTTAATTAATCCTATTTTCGTCAGATGATAATCTGCTGACTGCAAAATTTCCAGATCCCTTAACATAGTTGCTGGATTACATGAGACATATAAAATCTGATTTGGTTTCAAAAGAGGTATCTTTTTCACCACATCCATTGCACCGTCTCGAGCTGGGTCCAACAATAATTTATCAATCGGCTTTAACCATTTTGGCTTTTTACGGTCATTGATTTCCGACAAGTCAGCTTGGTAAGCGTGGATATTAGTGAGTTTGTTTAGTTCCGCATTGGTTTTTATCCGGCGAACCATGTCGCTCACACCTTCTACAGCAAACACTTCTTTGGCACGTTTTGCCAAAGGTAGCGTAAAGTTACCAACACCACTAAATAAATCCAGTATTGTATCGTGTTGCTCGACTTGCAACCAAGCAATCGCCTGCGCAACCATTTGTTGGTTCACTTCATCGTTAATTTGGATAAAGTCTTTTGGTTGAAATTGCAGCTGCATATCGTCGATGGCATAACTAAGCAAAAAGTCGGCCGACTTATCTGCACTGACTAAATCAATAAATTCTGTTTTATCGGTTTGCAATATCACTCTAACGTTATTGGCCGCTGCATAGTCTGACAAACGAGTCATATCAGCATCTGTCATTGCTTTTAGAGTGCGGATGACCAGCACATCCTGTGGCGCTAAACTAAACAGTTGCAAGTGCGTAACGTGTCTTCTTGCATTTAGTTTGTCCAATACTGGGCGAAACGCTTGCACTGTTTTGGTCAGGCTAGGTGCTAGTATTAAACAATGATCAACATCAATTATGCGCTTTGCATGTTGCTCCCGAAACCCGATAGATATTGCGCCATTGGTTTCATGCCAAACAGCTAACCTTGCTGTTCTTCGGTAACCTGCGCTGCTGCCGGTAATTGCAGGTTGCCATGGTAAGGTGTCGAGTTTTAATTTTTTCTTGATCAATCCGTCTAACGCATGTTGCTTTTCTACCAACTGCGTCGCAGGAGCAATATATTGCAATTGGCAACCGCCACACTTTGCAAAGTGTTCGCACGGCGGTTCGACACGGTCGGCACTCGCTGTTATGACTTCGATCGTGTCTGCGTGGATCAAGTTTTTAGTGTATTGAATAGGACGTACTTTAACTTCTTCGCCTTTCATCGCGCCGGTTATAAATGTGATCCGGCCATCATTTGCTTTTGTTATTGCTTTGAGTTCGTGGTCATATTTTTCAATATGCGCTGTGAAGTCGGGCAACTGTTTTGCATGCGATAAATGTTTTTTGTTTTTAGCTTTTGTTGTCGGTCTAAATATCTTTGCCATAAGTGTTTTTTCGTCTTGTCGCGGCTTTTTATTGTGTGGCCTGACTGATTGCGATAAGTTAGTCAGATCAATATTATTTGCCAAGTATATTCCAATTTAGATGAAAGAACTTCTGTCTTTACGACATTGGGCCGTAATGGTCATCGTTTTACCCTCGTTACTCGTCGGGCTTTGTTTAGGTGGATACCTTACCTACCAACGGTTTAACGAGTTAGATCAGAACTTAACCGAGCGCGGGATTTATTTATCAGAGCCGCTTTCTTTGTTGTGTGCTCACTCCATAAGATTAAATCAGCAAGAAAGCTTGGCAACGGCACTCGACATGGCTCATCGCCGTGCCAGTCCTATTGTGCGCTCGATTTCGGTGTTTTTACCAGACCACCAACTCTATATTTCATCTAACTACCATAACGACTTTGATAAAATAAAATTACAACCTGGCCGACTCATTCCAAATAACACCCAAGTTGAATATGGCGAAAGTCATATTTATGTTCGCACTCCAATTTATGGTCAACCGGCGTCAGAAGAATCGTTTTTGTTTGTGACAAAAAATGGCCGTACGTTATACGGGTACTTGGTCGTTGAGTTATCACGTGATAAAGCGTTGTTAGAGCAACAGTCGTCATTGTTTTTCCTCATTAGTTTACTTGTTATTTCGGTCCTGTTTACGCTGTTATTCGCATTTCGTTTTATCGAACGTATTGTTGACCCAATCCGCACATTAATCGACGCATTAGCGGATATTATTGCCGGTAAAACAAAGACTAAAGTTAAAGAGCCAATGTTGGGGGAGATCGATACCCTGCGAATGTCGGTCAATAACATAGGTAAAGAAATTTATTACGCCAATGAACGGGCCGAACACAACATCAGTGAATACACCCAAGAATTACAACAAACTGTTGAACAGCTTGAAGTGCAAAATATTCAGTTGAGTATGGCAAGGCGCGATGCGCAAAATGCCAACGATGTTAAATCTCAGTTTTTAGCTAACATGAGTCATGAGTTACGGACGCCCTTAAATGGCGTATTAGGCTTTACTCGACAGTTAAAAAAGACATCTTTAAATGTAAACCAACGAGACTTTTTAGAAACAATCGAAACGTCAGCGGTGAATCTGCTTCGAATTATTAACGATATCCTCGATTTCTCAAAACTCGATGCAAGTAAAATGGAACTCGAAGATATACCGTTTGCCCTGCGGGATACCGTTAATGATGTGATGACCTTGTTAGCGCCAAATGTGTTTGATAAAGGGTTGAATATCTATCTTAATATCGATGAAAAAGTGCCTGACGAACTGCGCGGGGACCCAGATAGATTAAAGCAGATAATCATTAATCTGCTTGGTAATGCCATCAAATTTACCTTATCTGGCTATGTGAGATTGGATATCCGATATTTGAGTGTTAACGAAACCGGCCATCAATTGCGGTTTACAGTGACAGACACTGGAGTTGGGATTGATAACGTAGGCAAAGAAAAGTTATTTGCGGCATTTGGCCAAGCTGACAGTTCAGTGACACGTAAGTTTGGTGGAACGGGGCTAGGCTTGATTATTTGTAAAAAATTAATTGAAGCGATGGATGGTGACATTCATTTTAAAAGCGAAACCGATAAAGGCAGTCAGTTCTTTTTTGATGTCTATATTAAAGATAATCATTTAAATGTTGCAGAACCATTGCCAATTAAAGTCCTCACCGATAAACACTTGTTATATATGGACTCGGACGAACAATCATTGAATGACGGGTTGTCGTTACTGAAACACTTTACCGAATTAAAGATCACCCATTGTTCCACTGAGAAAGAGTTTGTTGGCTTAATAAGTGACAAGAAATTTGATCTGGTGTTAATTAGTCATCATGTTTCGCCAAGCACGGTAGGCGAAATGAAGCACCTGATCTCAATTGCGCGTCAATATTGTGAACACGTATTCACAGTTATCAACAGTATTTCACCTAATCTTAAAGAAGCCTTTATTGGTTCCGGTGCGACGGCATGTTTGAGTTTGCCAATCAACCATCGCAAACTCATCGGGTCAATGGCTGCGCCTTATTTGGAAACGACAGAGCCTGATGAAAACCAAGGCATGTCGTTTAGAGGCATGAAAGTATTAGCGGTGGACGATCACGACCCTAACCTTAAGTTACTAAAAGCTCTATTATCAGAAATGTCCGTGCAAGTTGATACGGAACGTGATGGTCAAGCAGCTTGGAATTTAGCGCAAAAGTATAAATACGATGCCATCTTCCTCGATATTCAAATGCCGATAATGGATGGTATTACGGCGTGTCAAAAAATCAGAGAAAGTTCTCTTAATGAGACGACCCCAATAATTTCAGTTACGGCACATGCCGCACCAGAAGAGCAGGCGAAGATTTTAGCGTCAGGCTTTGACGCATTTTTATCGAAACCCATAGATGAGGAAATGTTAAAACAGATCTTGTTTGAACATTGTCCATTTAATGAAAGTGGCGGAACTAAAAACGGCGACCAAATTCAAAGTGCTAATGACACGAGTCAGGGTTTGTTACCATTTGAAGTTGGGGAGGCACCGGAGTTTGCGAAATACCCTCAAGTTGACTGGAGTCTTGCCATGCAACGTTCAGCCGGTAAGTATGACTTAGCAATTGAGATGTTTACTATGTTAATGAGAACGGTACCTGAAACGCTCACTGACGTTAAAACGCATATTGAAACAAATGACGTAGAACAATTATTGCCAGTAATCCATAAATTCCACGGTGCTTGTTGTTACACCGGTGTGCCAAATATAAAATTGCTAGCGGAAACTATTGAGTCGGGATTAAAGCGAAGCGCCGATATAGCGACAGTTGAGCCTGAATTGTATGAACTAATAGATGAGTTAGAGAAACTGTTGGCCCAAGCGGAAGGTTGGTCAATAGCCGTTTAAATTAACCCGTTCGATTTTGAGTGCGATTAATTAAGGTGTTTTGCGATGACTTGCGAGACGGGCAAATGTTTCTTTTAGCGACCCCGTGGCATTTTTGGCTAAGTCGTCAAACATATTTGCCGCATTGTCCGGAATGTGGGTTACTTTGGCCGGAGCCGGTTCATTTATATTGGATTGTGAAGTGAGTGATTTTGCATATTTTACTGACATTGATTTTGGACTAACTTTAACGTTAATTGTCACTGTTGCGGGATTAAAACGCTGACGGATCATAGACAAAGTTTCAGATTGACGCATTTTAATATGGGTTGCTACGGCAGCAGAGGTCGTTTCAATTTGTAAAATACAGTCATTAAAGTTGCTTACAATGATGTTTTGCGCGATATTGTCCCCTAAAAGTTCACTGAGCAATTGATGAATTTGTCTAAATTCGCGTGTTTTTTGCTGATAGACCGACAAATTGTTATTCTTTGTGTTCGAAACAAAAAGATCATTGAGAGACTTTGGTGACTTTGCCATAATTTAAAACGCGCAATTAGTTTAGGTAGCGATTAATGAGTTTAACACTTATTTATAAAGGAAAGAATGTAAGTTTCCGCATGCGGATGCAAAAAGCACAATGGTTGCCTATTGCTTCTGTAGTGTTACTTGGCGCCGTTTGGTTAATTTCTTCTGCTGTCTCAGATAGTGGCGAAACCGACCATGTAAGGCAACAATTGCTTGCATCAAAAGATGAATACAGCGCTGAAAAAGAGCGCTTAATGAGAATTAAACAAACCACAGAACATCAACTTTCTGCGTTAACGTTAAAGTTAGGTGAGATAAAAGGCCAAGTAAACCGTTTAGACGCATTTGCGTCAAGGGTTGCTGAGCAGGCCTCAATCCCAAATGACGAATTTAATTTCGACTTAGTTACCGGCACCGGTGGTCCGTCAACAGAAGATGTTGGCGACGTATATCAAAGGACTGACGAGCTATTTACCGAAATGGACGAGATGCTAGTAAAGCTTGATGGTCAAGAAAGAAAAATGGCAGTACTTGAATCCATTCTTCTAAATACCCATATAGAACAAGAGATATTTATTTCTGGACGTCCAATTCGTTCTGGTTGGTTGTCTTCTTACTACGGTGTGCGTAAAGACCCATTTACTAAAATGCCTGCAAAGCATAAAGGTTTGGATTTTGCCGGTGAAGAAGGCGCTGACGTGATAGCGACGGGAGCTGGTGTTGTTACATGGGCTGACAGTCGTTACGGTTATGGCAACTTGGTTGAGATAGACCATGGCGACGGTGTTATTACTCGTTATGGCCATAACAAAGAATTGTTAGTCAATGTTGGTGACTTAGTTGCCAAAGGACAGAATATCGGACGTATGGGCAGTACTGGTCGCTCAACCGGTCCCCATGTCCATTATGAGGTTTTAAAACGAGGGAAGCAGATAGACCCGCTCCCATACGTTTATCGAAAAGCCGAATAAACTGCACGATAATAAGAACAAAAACTATACAATCGGCAATTGCCGATTGTTTTTATTTTAAAGAACAGTCAGAAGTACAAGCTGAATAAATATGATTTCATCGATATTAACGAAAATTTTTGGTAGTCGTAACCAACGTACAATTAAGCAATTAAACAAATCTGTTGCCGCAATTAACGCCTTAGAACCTCAATTTGAAAGCCTTTCTGATGAAGAACTGCGTGCAAAAACAGCAGAGTTCAAAGCACGTCTTGAAGCCAACGAAACCTTAGACGATTTACTCCCAGAAGCCTTTGCAACGGTACGTGAAGCCAGTAAGCGTTTATACGGCATGCGTCACTTTGACATGCAGCTTGTGGGTGGCATGGTTCTTAATTCTGGCTCAATCGCCGAAATGAGAACGGGTGAAGGTAAAACGCTAACGGCAACGTTACCAGCATACCTTAATGCGCTTACCGACAACGGTGTGCACGTTATTACCGTAAATGACTACTTGGCTCAACGTGATGCTGAGACTAACCGTGAGTTATTTGAATTTTTAGGAATGACGGTTGGTTGTAATATTCCTGGTATGTCCCACGATGCAAAACAAAAAGCATATGTGGCCGACATTACATATGGAACTAATAACGAATTTGGCTTTGACTACTTGCGCGACAATATGGCATTTAATGCCAAAGAACGTGTTCAACGCTCATTACCATTTGCGATTGTCGATGAAGTTGACTCGATACTAATTGATGAAGCCCGTACACCGCTTATTATTTCTGGTCCTGCCGAAGACAATTCGGAAATTTATCTTCAAATTAATGGTGTTGTACCACTGTTAGAGCGTCAAGAAAAAGACGACGAAGAAGGGGTGGAAAGCACAGGCGATTACACTGCTGATGAAAAATCAAAACAAGTTTACCTAACCGAACGCGGCCAAATCAGAGTGGAAGAAATTCTGCGTGAACGTGGCGTGATTGGTAAAGAAGATTCGCTTTATAGTGCAACAAACATTCCGTTGTTACACAACGTATATGCTGCCCTTCGCGCTCATATCATGTATCAAAAAGACATTGATTATATTGTCCAAGATGACCAAATTGTCATCATTGATGAGCATACAGGTCGTACTATGGAAGGTCGCCGTTGGTCTGAAGGCTTACACCAAGCTGTTGAAGCGAAAGAAGGCGTGGCGATTCAAAACGAAAACCAAACGCTTGCATCAATTACCTTCCAGAACTATTTCCGTATGTACGACAAATTGTCGGGCATGACAGGTACGGCAGATACAGAAGCATTTGAATTCCAACAAATTTATGGTTTGGATACGGTTGTCGTTCCAACCAATAAACCTATGGTTCGTAAAGACAAAACTGATTTGGTTTATCTTACGCAACTTGAAAAATACAAAGCTATTGTTGAAGATATTAAAGATTGTGAAAAACGTGGTCAGCCAGCATTGGTGGGTACAGTTTCAATCGAATCGTCAGAGTTGTTGTCTAAATTCCTTAAAAAAGAAGGTATTAAACACAACGTACTGAATGCAAAACAACACGAAAAAGAAGCACAAATTGTTGAAGATGCAGGTTTACCGGGCGCAGTAACAATTGCGACTAATATGGCCGGTCGTGGTACCGATATCGTATTAGGTGGTAACTGGCAAGCTGAAGCGTCGCGTTTGAAAAATCCGACTGAACAGCAAGTCGCCCACATCAAAGCGGAATGGCAAAAACGTCACGATGCGGTACTGGCCTCTGGTGGTCTGCATATTATCGGTACTGAACGTCATGAGTCACGCCGTATCGATAATCAGTTACGTGGTCGTTCTGGTCGTCAAGGTGATGCGGGTTCTTCTCGTTTTTATCTGTCGATGGAAGACACATTAATGCGTTTGTTTGCGTCTGAAAAAGTCACAAACATGATGCGTCGTTTAGGTATGGAAGAAGGCGAAGCAATCGAACATCCTTGGGTGAATAAAGCGATTGAAAATGCACAACGTAAAGTTGAGGCTCGTAACTTTGATATCCGTAAGCAATTACTTGAATACGACGATGTAGCAAATGATCAACGTAAAGTAATCTACTCACAACGAAATGAATTATTGGAAGGCGGCGATATTGGCGAAGTAATTGACGGTATCCGTCAGGAAGTTGTCGCTAATATTCTAGATACTTATATACCACAGCAGTCACTTGACGAAATGTGGGATTTGGAAGGTCTAGAAGAACGTTTAAAATCAGATCTAGCTGTCGACTTGCCTATTCGTAGCTGGTTGGACGAAGATCAAAAACTGCATGAAGAAACATTAAAACAACGTGTTTCTGAAACAATTGACGAAATGTATCACGCGAAAGAAGAAATGGTTGGTAAAGAGGTTTTACGTCATTTCGAAAAAGCGGTTATGTTGCAAACGCTTGACCAATATTGGAAAGAGCATTTAGCGGCGATGGACCATTTGCGTCAAGGTATTCATTTACGTGGTTACGCCCAGAAAAATCCAAAACAAGAATACAAACGTGAGTCGTTTGAATTGTTTGGCGATATGTTAGAAATGTTAAAAGCGGAAGTAACTAAAATGTTATGCCGTGTTCAAGTTAAGGCGGAAGAAGACGTTGAGGCTGTTGAAGAGCAGCGTCGTAAACAAGCTGAAAACACGCCAAAAGAATACCAACATGAAACATCGAGCCAGCTTTCTAATGAAGAAAGACAAGCGCCTCAAATTAGAGACCAAGCAAAAGTTGGCCGTAATGAACCTTGCCCTTGTGGGTCTGGTAAAAAGTACAAACAATGTCACGGTAAATTGTCTTAATAGACAGCCTTTGATATGAAAAGAAAGCGGGCTTGCCCGCTTTTTTTAGTTTAGAGCATAGCGGTTTAAACGTTGGCTAAAGGAAATTAAATGAATAAACAAATTCATGTCGCAGCCGCGATAATTTATCGCAACGGTCAGTTTTTACTGAGCAAACGCCAGTCTCATCAGCACCAAGGTGGTAAGTGGGAATTTCCCGGTGGTAAAGTTGAGTCGGGGGAAACTGTTCAGCAAGCCCTTATAAGAGAGCTTAAAGAAGAAATTAATATCGAAGTGACAACAACGTCACCGTTCCATTCTTTGAAGTTCGACTATCCTGAAAAAACCGTTAAATTGGATTTTTTGCTGGTGAGTGAATTTGACGGAGAAGAAGCCGGGTTAGAAGGGCAAGAGGTCAGTTGGTTTGATAAATCAGAATTACTTGCACTGACTTTTCCTGATGCAAATGTACCGGTATTAGCCAAAATTCGTGTTGAACTAAAATAATCGTCATTTATTTGAATTTTTAACGCCGTTGCCTGCTGACTTTATTATTGCAAATTTGGTACACTCCGCCCTCGTTTATTTTGGATCAATTTAGGTTTTTTAATACATATGTTTGAAGTCAATCCAGTACAGAATCAACTTACCGACATCCGCACACGCACGGATGTATTACGGGGGTATCTTTGACTACGATGCTAAGAAAGAGCAATTAGAAGAAGTCGTTGGTCAATTAGAAGATTCCGCAGTTTGGAATGATCCAGAAAAAGCTCAAAATTTAGGTAAAGAACGTTCAAATTTGGAAGCCGTTGTAAATACTATCGACGAACTTGATCAAGGTTGTGATGACGTTGAAGGGTTAATCGAATTAGCGGTTGAAGCTGAAGACGAAGAAACGTTCGAAGAAGCACAAACAGAATTAAACGACCTTGAAGCAAAATTAGATGTCCTTGAATTTCGTCGTATGTTCGCCGGTCCTCAGGACGCAAACGATGCTTACATCGATTTGCAGTCAGGCTCTGGCGGTACAGAAGCGCAGGACTGGTGCAATATTTTGTTGCGTATGTATTTACGTTGGGGGGAAGCTAAGGGGTTTAAAACTGAACTTATCGAAGTAACTCCTGGTGATGTTGCTGGCATCAAAGGCGCGACAATTCGCGTGTCAGGTGAATATGCATTTGGTTGGTGTCGTACCGAAACCGGTGTGCATCGTTTGGTTCGTAAATCACCATTTGATTCAAACAGTCGTCGTCACACGTCATTTGCTTCGGCATTTGTCTATCCAGAAGTGGACGACAACATCGCAATTGATATTAATACCACTGATCTAAAAATTGATACTTACCGCGCCTCAGGGGCCGGTGGTCAGCACGTTAATACCACAGACTCTGCGGTACGTATCACTCACTTACCAACTAATACGGTTGTACAGTGTCAGAACGAACGTTCGCAACACAAAAATAAAGACCAAGCAATGAAGCAATTAAAAGCCAAATTGTTTGAGCTTGAAATGTTGAAACAGAATGAAGAAAAACAAGCCGCCGAAGATGCCAAATCAGACATTGGTTGGGGCAGTCAAATTCGTTCCTACGTGTTAGACGATTCTCGTATAAAAGATTTAAGAACGGGGATCGAAAGCCGAAATACTCAAGTGGTATTAGACGGTGATTTAGACAAATTTATTGAGGCAAGCTTAAAAGCGGGCCTTTAAGTATTCGTTGGCGATAACTATCGCAATACAGATTAATTAGATGAGAACAAACATGACTGAGCAAATTCAAGACGAAAACAAATTGATTGCCGAACGTCGCGCGAAATTAGAAACAATTCGCGAGAACTGTGATGCAAATGGTCACCCAAATACGTTCCGTCGTGAACATTACAGTGACGACTTACAACAAGAATTTGGCGAAAAGTCGAAAGAAGAATTAGTTGCGCTAAATCATAAGGTCAGTATTGCTGGACGTATTATGGCTAAACGCGGCCCGTTTTTGTTATTACAAGACATGAAAGGTCGCATTCAGTCTTATGCATCAAAAGATGTTCAAAAAGATTTAAAAGCCAAATATGGCGTATTGGACATTGGCGACATCATTGGTGTGTCTGGGCCGTTAAATAAGTCGGGTAAAGGTGACTTATACGTTGATATGCAAAGTTATGAATTATTAACGAAGTCACTGCGTCCATTACCAGAAAAGTTCCATGGTTTGACTGACCAAGAAGCTAAGTATCGTCAACGTTATGTTGATTTGATCACAAACGAAGAGACACGTAAAACGTTTGTAGTGCGCTCTAAAGTCGTTGAAGGCATTCGTCGTTTCTTAGCTGACCGTGACTTTATGGAAGTTGAAACACCTATGTTGCAGGTTATTCCGGGTGGCGCTTCAGCACGTCCATTCATCACACATCACAATGCCATGTCTCGTGACATGTATTTACGTATTGCTCCGGAGTTATACCTAAAACGTTTGGTTGTTGGTGGTTTTGAACGTGTATTCGAAATCAACCGTAACTTCCGTAACGAAGGTTTGTCGACCCGTCATAATCCAGAATTTACTATGATTGAGTTTTACCAAGCGTATGCAGATTACAACGACTTGATGGACTTAACTGAAGAAATGCTTCGCAGTGTTTCTCAAAGCGTCTTAGGTACTGCGGTTGTTAAAAACACAGTGAAAAATGCCGAAGGTGAAGTGCTCGAAACTAAAGAATATGACTTTGGTAAACCCTTTACGCGTTTGACTATGGCTGATGCAGTTTTAAAATATTATGACGACGCAGCAAATAACCCTCAATGGGCGGCTGCGATTGCTGATCCGGTTAATAACTTAGAAACATTAAAAGTAATCGCTAAGGCATTGCACATCAAAGAACCTGAAGTTGAAGGTATCTGGGGTGCAGGTAAATACCTTTGTGAAATATTTGAAGCGACAGCGGAAGAGCAACTAGACCAACCTACGTTTATCACAGGTTACCCGTGGGAAGTGTCACCATTAGCACGCCGTAACGATAACGATTCGTTTATTACTGACCGCTTTGAGTTTTTTGTTGGCGGTAGAGAATTAGCTAATGGTTTCTCTGAGTTGAATGATGCAGCTGACCAAGCCGCGCGTTTCCAAAAACAAGTTGAAGAAAAAGACGCTGGTGACATTGAAGCAATGCACTTTGATGAAGACTATATCCAAGCCTTAGAGTACGGTTTACCGCCGACGGCTGGTGAAGGTATCGGTATTGACCGCTTAGTGATGTTGTTGACTGATTCGCCAACGATCAAAGATGTAATTTTGTTCCCACACATGAAGCCAATCGCAACAGGCGAAGATGCAGAATAAGTTTAATGCATAAGTGAGCAATGAGAAAAAACCGACATTAGTCGGTTTTTTTATGTCTGAAATTTGCCCTATATTTAATGTTAATACCAAGCCGCACAGGTTTAGAGTTTTAGCAGCGTTGCTATATCCGTCGCCCAGTCGATTGTAGGGAATTCTAATATGCGGCCAACTTCCGCGCCATCTTGTAAAACGATTACGGTCGGGGTGCGTTTAATATCGTTTAATTTGGCTTTTCCTGCCGGGTCTGACTTGTCTGTATCTAAACCATAATAAACAACCGATAGATTTTGATTACCGAGTTGCTCAAATAACTTTATCAGTCTTGGCACTTCACGTTGGCTATCGTGACACCATTGTCCAAAAAAGACCCTGATCTCAGTAGGAGTTGTATACTGACTCAATGCGGATAGTTGTTCATCGGTGAAAGTGACGTCATTTTGATGTGGTGCAAATGTTTCAAAATTCAGCAGGATATCTTCGCTACTGATAACGCCTACGTGATAATCGTTGTGAGCTGTCGAGCTAAAACTCAACAACAGAAGACACAAACTCGCTAATTTTATACGCATATTAAGGTTCTGTTTTTCCAATTGATAAGATTGTTCAGTATGCGTTAATGCAATGAAATAATGAATGTTTTGACCGAAAAAAGTTTATCTGGCACTCTGCAATAAGTGTAAACATTTTGGAGGCCGAAACATGGAACATTCTCCAGGCTTTCTGCGCGTTGTTAACGATATAAAACCGTTAATTACGGAAATTAATATCGATCAATATTTGTTGATAAATTCTGAACAAACCCCTTTCATCCTTATTGATGTAAGAGAAGATAACGAATGGGTTAAAGGGCATTTGCCTAATGCTATTCATATTGGAAGGGGCGTTCTAGAACGCGATATAGAACGTCAGATCCCTAACTATCAAACCCATATTGTACTGTACTGCGGTGGCGGATTTAGATCAGCGCTCGCCGCGGATATGCTCCAAAAACTTGGCTATACTCAAGTGAAGTCTCTCGATGGCGGTTTTAGAGCCTGGTGTGAGCGTTTATTACCTATTGACCATGGCGACACTGATTAATGCGACTAATACTACTTTGTCTTTTACTGTGCTTAAGTTTGCCCTTGTTGGCCGCTAAAACATTTATCACTAAGGCTGAAATCGATGTTTTTGATTTGCCTAACGGGGTAATTATAGAAAGCTGGCCAGACCGCACTTTGTTTACGTCAAGTGAACAAGATGAAGAATGGATAGAAGTCACTGGGCATTTCCCCGAAGGCGAATGGCAACCCCTTGAACCTCATTTATACGTTTCAATAAAGGCTGCGTTAGAGGAGCGCACAGTGGTTTCCCATTCTGCGCCTCCTATGATAATTCATAAAGCACTAAAGTCTCGAAATACAAAGGCTAAGGCATATAAATTATTAGAGTCGACGTTATGGTACCCAGATCAACAAAGTGCATTGTCGGCGGCGCTTAAACAAAAAAATAAAACCGAACTTGAACCAGACAGTGCAACCGATGCTGATTTCGAGGATAGCGTGAATAATTACGAAAGCTCAACACAAACAGGTGGTGAGATTTTATTGGCGGATTCGGTTTTCACTACAAATGAAGAAGACCATCACACAATTCGGATCACCGGGCATTTCCCTGATGGGGATTGGCAACCAGTTTCAGAGCCGATGTGGTTAGCTAAACCAGTCAAAGTCCAAAATCGAACGCGTCCTAAAATGTATGAAAGGGATGCAAAAGCAAAACGTGTCGCGGTAATTGATAAAACCTCATTTAATGTATCTGTATTTGAAATCATCGACGGGCAAAGTACCAAGTTAGTAACAGCGCCGGTTGCACTTGGTTATGACCGATGTTTATCTGCCGCTAAAGGCGGTAAGTGTTATTACACCCCTGAAGGGCAGTTTGAAATTGAATTTAAGTTATTTGATCCCGACGGCATCAATTGGTGTGTGCCGAAAAAAATGGAAGGCGAGTTTAGGCAAAAACTGGCAAAAGGCGAACGTTGTTGGCGCGGCATCATGGGTAACCATGCCATGCACTTTGGCAACTCATTGTTTTTACACGGGACATCTAACCCTCGTTCGATAGGAAGCCGCACGACTCACGGTTGTGTCAGGTTGCGAAATTCAGACATTGAAGTGTTTTTTAGACTGTTACAAAACGGCGACAAGGTCATTGTTAGTGCAACACCTGAGGAACTTGATTTGGTTGCGTTAACCAAAACTCAGTCCGATATAGAAAACAAGCCCCTTGCTGATAATAAGGTAAGCGAGAGTGGCATTGAAAACCTAACTGAGCAAGATCGTAATACTGTGAGCAATGGTGAACTAACAGGGCAAGAAGATGATACTTATGGTGATGAAACGACATCTAGCGACAACACATCAATCACCGGCAGCAAAGTGACAGAGCAGCCAGAAATAAATCCATTTGATATTGATATACAAGAGGTAAAACAACCTTCTGTCGAAAGCTCCGAAGATGAAAAGCGCCAAATAGGCATTGCTGAAATAGAAGCTGATCCTGCTTTATAAAAAATATTTTTACGAGTTTCTGCAAACTTTATTGTTAATAAAGCGTTAAGTTTGTAACGAATGGGGCTCGATCAAACGAGGGAGTTTCCTCAGATTAAATTGTTTAACAAGGAGAGTTACATTTGAAGTTCGGTTACATACTCTTAATGATTGCTTCAGTTTTTTCAATTAAAAGCTATGCATTTACGCAGGACGAAATTAATCATTTATTAACTTTTGTTAGCACAACATCTTGTACGTATGAGCGCAATGGTACTCGCCATAATGGGCAAGCGGCGGTGGCGCATATTAAGAAAAAATATGAGTATTATGCTGATGATATTCATTCGACAGAGGATTTTATAAAGTACTCAGCCACTAAAAGTAAAATGTCAGGTAAGCATTATAAAATCCACTGTGAAGGTAAGCCTGAGATTAAAAGTAAACAATGGCTGTTAGCCGAATTAGCCGCTTTTAGAGCATCTAAGAAGTAATCTAGATTAAGTTGTCAGCAAGGCTGCTTGCTGTATGTTTCGGATTTCTATTGTTTTCTTGCTATGACTTAAGGCCTAGATGAATTTACTATTTGTATGCAGTCAAAATAAGTTACGAAGTCCTACCGCTGAATCGGTGTTTTCAGATATCGCGAATATTAGCGTCCGCTCTGCAGGGTTAAATAACCATGCAGAAATTCCATTAGGGGTTGAAGATGTGATTTGGGCTTTCCTGACAATTATGAGTACATGGAACCTGCGCTAGTTGACTTATTTAAACAAAAAGTTGCTCAGTATGTCGATGTTTAGCATCTCTGATTGACCAATCAACATGAGCGAAATTTCGCTTTGTTATCACTCATTTTTAAAAAACAGGAAGTTAGGTAATGGAAAAATCAGGAAAAGAAATAGTAAAGTATGGGATTACATTTGGCACGGCACTTTCAATTGTGATTTCTTGGAGTGTTAATCAGTCAGTATTATGGGCAATATTTCATGGTTTTTTGTCATGGATTTATGTTTTGTGGCACGTGTTTACACGCTAAAACGAATTTTCAGCTTGATGGGAGCTGACTTTGTTTGGGCCTCGTTATGTAAAACGAGTACGAAGTCCAGGTCCTATTTTTATTAAATTTTTAACCAACAATTTTAGGCCTCTAGCGAGGCGCCTTGTTTACTGAAAGGCCATTTATGAGAACCACATTTGTTCGTTTGTTACTGTTGAGCCTAGTTACTTTGTTTGCGCAAAATGCATATAGCCAAGAAAACCTAGCCAGTAGCAATGAATTGTATACTGGCAAAGAGTTTAAAAAAGCGTTCTCAAATCCGAAGGATAACCCTAATTTGCCAAATGTTTTGCTTATTGGAGACTCTATTTCCATTGGTTATACGGTGCATGTTAGAAAGTTGCTGAAAGGTAAGGCGGATGTTTTTCGGATCCCGACAAATGGTCGATATTCTTCTTATGGATTAGAGCATATCGATGACTGGCTTGGGACGCGTAATTGGGATGTGATCAGTTTTAACTGGGGCTTGTGGGATATTTGTTATCGTCATCCTGAATCAAAAAATACTGGCCATAGAGACAAAATAAACGGGTCGTTGACGACAACGCCGACTCAGTACAAACAAAATATGACTCAGTTGATACATAGGCTAAAGGCTACTAAAGCTAAGCTTATTTGGTCTGCTACCACGCCTGTGCCAGAGGGTGAGGTTGGCAGAAAAGTTGGCGATGAAATTATTTATAACGATATCGTGAAGCAACTCGCGATGAAGAACAACGTAGTGATCAATGATTTACATTCACATGCCTTGTTAAAAATACCAGCGATTCAAAAGAAACAAGGGGATGTTCATTTTACTTCCGCTGGTTATAAGTATTTAGCAAAACAGGTGTTTGAGGTAATAGCTCCACTACTTCCTAAACCATAGTCATTAAGCGGAGCATGAGCAGAGTCGGTTTGATTACTTTGAAACTTATTTATACCGAATAACGGTTACATCAAAAGTAAGCTTCGTAATGAAAAACACGTAATGAAAAACAATGAATGAGCTAGTCTTTAACAATCGGTTGTTTGTTGTCTTGCCAGCCGTCAAAGTCGCCATCTAGATGCACCATATTTGTTATCTTGTTAGAGGTAAGTACTGATTCTGCCTTACCTGCTCGATAACCACTTTTGCAGTGCACCACGATAGTTTTATCCTGCCAAGTTTTAATCGTTTCTATATGTTCGCTAATGTTTTTGTGCGGAATGTTTACTGCACCAGCAATGTGACCAGCTTTAAATTCCTCAGCGGTTCTAACATCTAATACAATGTATTTTTCCCGTTCTTTATTAAGTTGCTCAGCATCAATTAGCTCCAAAGAACCAAAGTAGGCTGCACCTGATGAAAAACTAAAAAAGGTTAGCAGTGACAAAAAAAGTGAAGTTAATTTCATTTATTTTAATCCAATAATAAGAAGAACCGTTACCAATAACGTTAGCGTAAATATCTTAAAGCGCACGATCCAATTTAATAATTGGGTTATATGTTCGGGGCCAATAGCTTTAGCGAAGTTTATTCTTGGTCTAGGGACTTTATGGTCGTTTAACATCAGCGGTCCCGCTAATTCACATTTGCAACCAGCAGAAACAATTGCGAGCCATAATAAGTGCGTTAGCGAGCCTCTATTTTCTGTCCATTGTTTTTTTGTATTTGAAAAAGTGTTTAACCATCCAGGACTAGAACAAAATACTGAAAACATAGGGGCTAAAAATAGAGAAGGAATAAAGCTTAAAGTGTCTAGCATTCGAGTTGAAAATTGACCAAAGTCGCTTATCTTTTTGTCGTAGGACAACCATGCAAATTGTGTGGCGACGATGGCAATATAAAGCAGGCTACCTGCTGCGCCGAACAAACCGAACGCAATCAGAGGGAACAGCCATCCATGCACAAAACGAAAGATCAAAAGTTCGAGAATCAGTTTATTCATACCAAGTAAACTCAGTTTGGTGGTGTCCCAAATAGTGATGGTTGCTAATAAGGTTCGTGCCGCACTTTTTTGGTTGTTTTCTAAAAGTGGTCGAAGTTGCTGAAATACGCGGGTATGAGTCGACAGGCTCAAGCTAAGGTAAAGTAAAAAACCTTGAGTCCAGACATCGTTTTCAAAGGCGAACAAAACGGCAAACAGTACTATAGCGATAAATACAAGATAGAACACAAGGGCTAACACACCATTTAATGTGTGATTAATGTTGGTTCTTTGAAGTCGCAGTTTGACACGAATTGCATTGGCCAGACCGATGAACAGATTTTCAATATGAAAGCGATTGCCAAGTGGCAGCAACCATTCGATAACAATCACCAGAATGACCATTGCCAATTCTGGTGATTGTTGTAGCACAGGCCAACCTTCCAAAAGGTTCAAATTTGGCAGGCCAGTTATGCGCTAATTTTTGAGATGAGGTTCAAAACTAATTGGGAAGAATTTTTAGAGGCAATTTCCAAATAGGCTTCAAACGATACCGGAGATTCTTGACCGGCAATATCAGATAATGAACGGATAACGACAAATGGGGTGTTTAATTGATGACATACTTGAGCAATAGCCGCGCCTTCCATCTCAACTGCTAACATATCTGGAAAACGAACGCGGGTTTCTTCGATCCGAGCTGGGTCACACATAAAACTGTCGCCAGTGGCTACAAGCCCAACTTTACAATTTATGTCGGTTAGTTCGGCAATTGATTCTTGGGTTAACGCTATTAATGTTGGATCTGCAACAAAACGAGCCGGCATGTTTGGCACTTGGCCATAAACATAATCAAATGCTGTTACGTCAACATCATGATGGACAAGTTCGTTCCCTACCGCAATATCACCTACTTTAAGACTTGAGTCAAAACCACCTGCAGAGCCGGTATTTATAACATAGTCAGGTTTGAATAATTGAATCACGAGTGTTGTTGCAACGGCAGAAGCAACCTTACCTATACCCGATTGAACCAATACAACGGACTTATTATCAATCGTTCCTTGGTAAAAACAAAAATCAGCCACGTTTGTGGACTTTATATTTTGTAGTTGGTCTTTTAAAATAGCGACTTCTGGTGCCATAGCGCCAATGATTGCGATTGTCATGAGTAGGTAAATCCCTAATTGCAATTTGGATATAAAGGTTAATTAAAACCGTAATATACATAATAAAAAATACATTATAAGTTAACTTGGTGGGGTTTTCTATTTGCTATTTTTTATTCTATACTTGCCAAGAATTATAAAAACACCAAACATGGAAAGAAGATGTCGATTCGTAGTATTGCAACGTGTATAAGCTTGGTTTTAGTCAGCATGAATTGTAGCGCTGAAGATAAAAATTACCCCGGTTTGAATTCTACGCAAGTCGGTATGCAAACAATTCGTTATCAAGAATCACTGAAAGATTTTGCTGGCATTGGCGACTTAGCGACGGATATCAGTGTCACAAATACTGTTCTTTATGCAAGCTCCTATACCAGTCTCACCGGCAAATGGGGCTTTTTACTCAATACTAAATCCGATGTTACCAAAGAATATACCAAAGACACTTGGTCGGTTGGCGAGTACGGCATTGTTCAACAAAATACCAGTAAATTAAGTTTAGCCGATATGGTCGCTCAGGGCGTTTATCATGTAGATGATGAATTTTATGTCGCATTTGGTGGCCAATTAAAAACCATAGGTTTTGTGCGTTCAAATTTTGAAGCAATAGGCCGTGCAGCTGAACTAAATAACGAAATTAGAGAAAGTGATAAATATTTCACTGATCCTAACCCACCTCAAATTTTGACATCACCACTCGCCATAGAAGAAGATCTAACATATTTTAATGCGATTGCAGGCATTCACTACAATACGGCTTTTTCCAATGCTAGAAAGCGATTGACTTGGCATGTCGGGGCAAACTTGGCGTTGCCAGTATTAGCGACGGCGAAAAATTCACAACTAGAGCAGCAATATGGAATTGAATCGATAGATGAATCTTTTAATGGGTTTGAGGCAAGGTTAAATGCTGGCGTAAGTTATGAAATTAAAAAGGGCATTGCACTCACATTTAATGCGGATTTTATGATGGCTCAATTTAGTGAAATGAGCACCACATTTAAAGATGAAAATAGCGGTGGAATTGAACGAACGGCCTCTATTCCAGACATTGATATGTCTGGGACGCAGTTTAGTTTTGGAATACTTTGGATCAATTAAAATTATACGGCATGTAAGACAAGGAAATAAAAATGACAAATTGGCTTAAAACAACGGGGGTAGTTTTTTGCTCCGTTTTGCTTTTTGGTTGTCTGGATAAAGATGACGAAGTTCAAGTTACTCAAGGAGCAATAATCGACCGTCAGACCGAAGCTTCACTTTCAATTGTGGCTGCTCAAATGGTTGAGATTCAAGAGCAAACAGCTTGGTCGATTCGAGCTGATGTAACCGCAACAAACGGCATTGAAGAGTTACCGAGCCAAGTGCGTTGGGAAGTTGTGGACGCGCCGTCTGGTTTTACAATGCCATTGGTTTGGACCGACGTAGTTGATGGTTCATCTATAGTTGATTTCACAACCCCTGACATCAGCGAAGACCAACAAGTTACGTTAAGAGTTTACGCCGAAGTCGTTGAGTCTGACACGATAGCCGCAGCCCAGATATTTCATGATATTACGCTAGAGCTTTATGCTAATGGCGAAATTGTCATTTCAGGTGCTGTTGTTGATGATCCAATCCCTAACGCGATAGTGACAATTCGTGTCGGTGAAGAAACCTTTGAAGTTGTTGCAGATGAAAATGGCCTTTACCGTATCCCAATTGAATTTGTTGATGAAGACGCCGTATTTGAAGTAACTGCTGTAGGTCAGCCTGGTAGCGGCTTTGAATCTGTCGAATTTAAATCTTATTTAGGCGATGGTAAATCGCTTCTTGAAGATGCCGGCAGTGACGGAGAATTAACTGCCTCTGAAAATATCAATATTAATGTATCTAACGTCACCACGGCGATTTACGTTCTTGTTCAAGATATCATTGAAGAGCAAAGTGGCGAAACAGCCCCTGTAGAAGGTGCCGTATTAAATCAAGGCGAGTACGACGCATTAGTTGAACAAGTTGACAATGAAGAGGTTATTCAAGTTGCAGCGGTCATTCAGTTAGTTGTCGATTACGGCGCGGATTTACCTGAAAATACCAACACAGTTTTAGAACTGGTTGAGGACCTAATAAAAGATGAGCAGGCCAAAGATCTGTTTGTTCAAGAAAGTATCGAACAAGTTGTTGCCGAAAACAATGACATTGACACTCTGACCCTCGAAGACCTTGTAGAAGATATAATTGAAGACGAAAACTTGGTTCCAAGTGCCGATGAGCAAGAGTTTATTGGCAACTATGTGGTCGCAAACACCGTTCGTTCATTTAGTAGTTTATTTAAAAATTCTAAATTGTTATTTGGCGGTGTATCGTTAAACGCAAATAATGTCGGTACTGTCAGTCAATTTCTAACCGCTGGCGATCGTTCTTTCAGTTGGGCGGTTTCAGGTACTCAAGTAATTGCGACATTTGATTCATCGTTTACTTTGTCTGAGCCTCTTTATCCTGCAAAGGACGACAATACATTATTCATTAACGGTTTTTCAATTAACCAGTTAGCTAATAACGCCAATGGCCGCAGTTGGTTGGTGAGAGTGAGAGGAGAGTACCGTAATAATTCAAGTGGCGAAACAACGTCATTTCAATCAGAAAGTGTATCTATTACGTCAATTAATCAGTCTGACTTAATCGCGTACAATACATCATCGTTGCTGAACAAAGAATTGTTCCTTACTGTTGTTGATAATTCGTCAGCACCAACGGACAACGCACTGCTAAATGCCTCATCACAAATGTTGATGTTTGGTGAAGATTCTCAAGGCAGTTTCACTAATTCTAATGGTAATTTGGTCAATTTTAATTGGACTATCGATGCTTTAGGTAGCTTAAATGTTGCTATCGTAGGTAGTGCTGGAACCCCTTCTCAAAATATTACTTACCGACGGGTTCGTAAAGTAACAGACTCTATTGCTTACAATGTTTCGACTGTTGTGAATATAGATAATAATACCTATGCGTTTTCTGACTTAGCTTACAACTTAAGTAACAGCGCGTTACCAAGCGACTTTAGTTTTAACAAAACCTATAAAACTGTGGGCTCGGACGACACCTTTACGTTATTGCCTGACAATACAGGGTTCTACTATTACCCTGCTAACGCAACTAAGTTTGAACATTTTTCATATTCGGTTTCATCAAATACCGTGAATATTTCAAGTTATGGTACGCAAGGCCGTAAATGTGTTGTTGGTACACCGTGTGCCCTCTCAAAAAGTGTTGAGATTGAGTTTGATAGTTTTGTTAATAGTCGATTAACCTTCCATTCGGTGGAAAGTAAATCAGGCATGAACGAAGGTAGCGTGGCGATTGCAAAATCTATTCGTGACGCCGTTCTAACTAAATCTTCTATTCCTGCAACGCTTAGTTTGTATTTTGCAGAGTCAGATTCAGTTTATAGTTATTTCTTAAATCAAGATGGTTCTGGGCAAGTAAATGCAGGCAGTGAGACTGGAGTTTGTAGTGCTGTATCATGGGATGTTTCAGATGAGGGACGATTGGTCGTCACTGAAAATAGTACCGATACAACATTTAGATTATTGGCAGGGTCAGTTAAACAGGGGGTTTTCTGGGCAACAACTGGCGCGACTTCAAAACTCTTCTCAACAACTTCAAAAGTTAATGCCTGTGCCGATGTTGCAGAAACATTTATACCGCTTATCGATGAGAACATCACTTTAGGAAACTATCGTTTAGATGATACTGAAACGGGCAATCAGGTCGTCATTCGTTTCAATGAAGATAAAACTGGTTACTTAATTAACGGCGCGGAATATTACAATGCGGAATTAGCCGATTCGATGAGTAATTACCTCGCTCCTTTAACGTGGGCTATTAATTCCGAAGGACGGTTAAATCTTAGCGTCAGTGGCTCTTCTTCTATTGAATTACTATTAAAACAAAATACGTTTACTTCTGGAACCGTGCAACTTTCTCGAGATACAACCAATAATAACGAATTTGACGAGGTGACGTCATTTGCCATTAGTTATATTAAAGGCTGTAATCAAGATTTTGATGGCGATGGAATTAGCAACTGTTTTGATAAAGATGACGACAACGATGGTGCAGAAGACTCAGTTGATGCTTTCCCATTAAATTCAGCAGAAACCTCCGACTTTGATAAAGATGGTATTGGCGACAATGCCGACTTAGATGATGATAATGACGGTGTAGCCGATGAAATTGACGCCGATCCATTTGATCCATTAGTCGGTGAACGTAAAGAGTTTACAACGGCTATGGTAGACGGCAAAGTCTTCGTAAGCACTGGTGTTTGGCAAAATGGCATTTTACCGCAAAGTGCTGAAACCTTTACGTTTGGCAGCAGTAAAACATTGATCGCAGATCACGGTTTACAAAATGGGATAACTCAAGCTGAGTTTGACTGGCGTATAAGTGATGATGCTGTGGTGTTGGAAAATGGCACAACTGTAAACAGTGAAACAATTTATTACCCATTTGATCAAATTTTAGAGCGCTTTGCATTCACTCAAGAAGTTGTTGATGAATTAAATAGCGCCTATGAAAATGGCCAGTTAGGCCAGAATTGGATTATAGTGTCATCGGGTGTCGTAAATAAATCAATTGTTTTGGTTGATGACAGCGTACCTGGTGAACTGGAAGTAAATGTTGAAGACACCTACGCCTTTGAAATTGAACCAATTACTGACTATGTCTTTATTAATGATCCTCGTAAAGAAGAAATGTTGGGTAGTTACAGCGCTAAATTGTTTGATGTTAGCGCCAATATATCGTTAGGTTCGAGTGTGTCAGACGTCGTTGGGCGTTGGATTTTAAATTATGATTACACCTTAACCAGCGAACTAGCGTTTTCTCAAAATTACGCTTTATTAAGTGATTTATTCACAATCACAAATGACAATATTGCGTTTACCGAAATTGCTCAGGACAACTTCAATGTGTCAATGAATAATGGCGCACTAGTCTTAACAAGCGGTGAGGTTAGTTATACTTATACAGCGGTACAGCAAGAAGGTAATCTGTATTTAGCTACGGTTGATAAGCAAGTAAATGGTGTAAGTGAATATGTGCTTGCAGTGCTAATAGCGTCATTCGACGACTCCGCGTCAACCTTCATTGGTGGTTTAGGTAAAGAGTTCCCAAATGTTCATATAGCACACATAAACAGTGGTTATGCAGATCAGTGGGACGGCGATAAACTTAAAATTGAAAATGTTTGGGGTTATCGTTTTGGACCAAATGGCGTATTAAATAGAGGGATTACAGGCAAAAAAGGGACCATGTATAACGAAGGTGTCGACTTCTTTACTTTAGGCACTGAATGGACTTGGGATGCTAATGACAGTCAGGTATTTCTTGAAATATTGTATGACGAAAACACAGCTTACGAAAATCACTATCTAAGAACATGGGATGTCATCGCTACGAATAGCTCGGGTTTCACCGCGGTATTTGAACGTGAAAGACGAACTCAAGATTGGAACTACGACGGAACGATTACCGCTGATGAGGAAAATCGCTGGTATATTTTACCTCGTATTAACTTCATTGCACCTGACGATTTAAGCCGTTATCAGCCTGCTTGGGACAATACGGTAGCAATAGGAAGTTTTTCTGATGACGACACCGACGGCGATAATATTCCTAATAATTCTGATAACGATGACGATAATGACGGTTACTCAGATTTAGTTGAATTGCAACTTGGTACTGATCCTTTGGATCCGGCGAGCAATGGTGACGATTTTGACGGCGACGGTATTATCGACGCAAACGATGATGACGACGACAACGACGGGGTACTAGATGCCGATGACATAGCACCAACTGATCCTCGTGTTGGCGCTAAACTGACCATCGACTCGTCAGTTATTGATAACACTTACTTAGAAATCACAAATTCTCCTTTGGCTAAACCGAGCTTCTCCATTGAAGAAAGTGGGGCGTTAGTATCGTTTGATCATTCTACTGGTGTGTTTGTTTATGCAGACGACCAAACTTATGAAGTTGGTACGTTCGCAATTGTTGATGATGTTTTAATCATTGATTCAGAATCTGACGTGGATACCTATATTGAAGATGTTTTCTATCTCGCTGAAATGGGGATAATTGATTATCAAACGGCGGAATCCTATTACAACATAATAGGCTCATCTGACGTTGTTGTTAGAGAGCAAAGCATTGGCAATGATCTTTATCTCATTAAACAAGATGGCTTAGTCGATACATTTTATACAATTGAGAAAGAACAGATCTTATTTGTTAATGACTGGCAAAGAGAGTTGTTAACAGGGTCAACATCGTTAACCCCACTATTAGTCGAAAACGCAGAAATTGTGGAGTTAACAAGGCTAAGTGACTCAACATCTATTCCTTTTGTTGATTCTGAAATTGTAGACAAAACATGGGCGATGCCAGTCCTAATCGATACTCGTTCAGACGACTCGATGATTAAAGATGTTGCCGTTGAGTTCTCGTCGACAACATTTGAGTCTAAAGTTTTGGATATTCAAGGTTCGTGGGCAATAGATATAGATGGTAAATTGCACCTAACGACAGAGGATGGTGATTTAATTGTTCTCACTCGTTATGACGAATTTGATGGGATGTCATCTGTTCATTCATTAGTTACGACTCAGCTTAAAGAGCAAATAGAGGGCGCGTGGATTGATGGTACCGGTGGGTACGATATGCCAACACCAGTTGCGACTGCAACACAAAATCAAGCCGTAATTTATTATAATCGTGAAGATAAAAACTTCACCGGTTGGACATTACATGTATGGTCCGGTGGAGAATGTACAGGCTCATTGGTAACTGATACTGAATGGAATGATGGCTTAGAACCCGATGGCATAGATCCAGAATTTGGTGCCTATTGGACAGTTGACACAGTTGATGACAATAGTTGTATTAACTTTATTCCACACAACGTCAATGAAGGCATTCAGACTCAGGACTTTAAAGCTTATCTCGCTGAGAGTGATACCAATCAGTTCTTTGTATTGTCTTTAGATGACAGGGATGGTTGGGACACCACTGATGTTTTAACGAACCCACGTACATATGCTTCGTTGGATATCTACAATATGGTTGACGCTGTATTAAGCGATTATAGGTACATCGGTGCTCAAGATTCAGCTGCGAGCTTTGCAGGTATCGCAGATCATCTTGTAAACTTTAGTTGGGACCTACTAGACCCTGATAACTACGATGAAAGCGGTAATCCATACCCTCATAATTTTGACTTCTTAGTTACTTTGAATTCAGGTCACTTTATTTGGGAAACCGGCGGTTTTGATTACAACTCAGTCGTGGAAAATCAGCGTTGGGAGATTGACCCAATCGATGGCTCGTTTGTCGAACGTTATATTGTTAACCGCAGCGACATGGCGGAAAATTCTGACTGTACAGTTAATGATATCGACTGTGTTATTCACTATGAATATCGATTCACTCCACTTTCAACAGTAGGTAATCGCACTTACTTTGTTGGTTCATATTTCTATAACCCTACCGCTTGGGCTGGGCAATATGATCCCATGGACATTAATGCAGATACGTTTAATGTTGGTTTCTTAGAGACTTCGGAATTTAGCGATTTTGATTTTGACTTAGACGGTATTTCAGATACTTGGGATAACGATGACGACAATGATGGAGTAAACGACAATGACGATAGTTTCCCATTTGATCCTAATGAGTCGCACGATACAGACCAAGACGGGATAGGTAATAACGCCGACTTAGACGATGATAATGACGGTGTTGACGATGAAAACGATGTCGATCCTCTCGATCCAGAATATGGTGTAAAGGTTGAGATTAATGCCAATTCATTTACTAACGAATACATTCTGATCTCTTCTGGTCGTGGATCAAATCCAGACTTTAACTTGTTTACCGCAAATGGCATTCGCTTGTCTTATGCGGCAAATGGTGAATACCGTGCTTCTAATTTTAATGGTGATATTTCAGGAACTTGGAGCGTAGTTAATAATACTGCGATTGCCGACTTGAACGGTGACACTGAAGTTGTATGGTTTACGGCTTGGGATCTTCTTGATGTTGGTGTTGTCGACTTCGATACTGCGTTGCGTTTTGTTGATGAATTTGGTGAAAACAGCTTTGAAGTTGAAGTTAGGAGTACGAAAGAAGAGCTGTCGTTAATTGAAGAAAGCCAGTTGGAACGCCACTTTAGGATAGTAACCACAGCTTCGTATTTACCTGTTGATGAAAACTACCGAGAAGCGTTATATGGTTCTGTTGGTGCGGCGGCAAAATTAGCGATAAGAAACCAATATAATGCGACTTATCGTGTTGAATCTGAAATGCAATTTGACACTTTATCAACGGCCAATTTTAACGGTGTCTACACGTTCCCAGGTTTACCATATGACTCAGACGACGATGGTGAAATCGATTCTACCATCACTGATATAGTTGATATGAACAACAATGTATCGATAACCGGTTTGACTCCTGACTTTACCTGGCAGGTTGTAAATGGCGAGTTGGTACTTACTTATCCTGGAGTAGGATTAGTTAAAGTTAAAAAGCATAAAACATTTGCCCAGTCATACTCTGCACTTGTGTCGTCTGAATTTAACGGCGAACATTATAGTGATTACGACTTGGTTGTTGAACATGAACTCAGCGTCGATAGCTCGTTTATTGTCGATCAAGCGGTGCTAAGTGCCTGGTCAATGACAAACCCTGATTCATTTGATGAACATGGCGTTAAGCCAGATTGGGTTTATGGCTACCGTTTGGAAAATGGTGGTGCAAGTCGAACCATCTTTGGTAACGATATAGATCTTAGTTATCCAAATGGGGGTTGGATAGCCAATAACTGGCAGTTAAAAGATGGCACCATTACGATAGAAACAGGCATTGATGAGCAATACAACAATGTAAATTGTGCTGATTCAGATCTGATCTGTAATCCACAATACAAACGTCATTGGGTGCCGGTAGCGCAAGAAGGCCAACGACTCTATGTCCTTGAGTGGGAAATGGAAAATAGCAACTACTGGGACTTCAATAACAAGGTTGAAAACTGGTATATGCGGATCCTGCCACGATTGAATTTTTACGAAGTTTACCCGCTCAATATTGACACCGATGGTGACGGAGTAAACGACGCGATTGACGATGATGCGGATTCCGATGGTGTATTAAATATTAATGATGCCTTCCAATTTGATACGAACGAACAAGTCGATAGCGACGGAGATGGTGTCGGTGATAATGGTGATGTATTCCCAAATAATCCGGCAGAACAATTTGACAATGATATGGATGGAATTGGCGATAATGAAGATTTAGATGACGACAATGACGGTATTAATGACGTTGACGACCCAACGCCTTATGAAGATACCCGAACGGTTTCTATGTTGAATTTCAACGATGCCGAATTATCGGCATGTTTAAACGATAATTATGCCGATGAATTAATCTACTCTGTCACCAATGTTGTCTGTAACGGCTACCAAGTAACTGATTTATCAGGTATCCATCAGCTGCCAAATATTGCTGATTTTGCTATTTACGACAATGAATTCGTTACTGACTTTTCCCCGTTAACGGCACTTTCTTATTTACGTAGGTTTGCTATTTCGAGCCCTATTTTTAACAATAGTGATTTAGCTGATTTAGCGTCAATCGACTCGCTAGAATCCCTTTGGATTAACGCGGGTAATGTTACTTCGATAGAATCGTTGCGTAATCATCCATCAATGAATGCAATACATATTTGGGGGTTACAAGACACTACGCAAATTGAAATGGACGTGATTCTAACGTGGAGTGAAGTTCTGGAGCTGGCACTTGACGCACATACAGTGAGCGATTTTGCAGTACTTGGACAATTAACTAGCTTAAGAACTTTATACATTCATGGTGAGGTTTCTGATGCGGAAGCAGTTGAAATTGGCAAACTCGTAAATCTTGAAAACTTTAGCTTTGGTTGGGGGCCTCAATGGTCTCAACAAGCGATAAATGACTCGGTTGGTCAGTTTACAAAACTAAGAGAGCTATTTATTAATGACATGATTGTTGAAGACATGAGTTTCTTACTTAGTTTTGATGATCTTGAAAGGGTAGAGTTAGCTAATTCATCACCGGTCATTATTAGCCAAATGAGTGACCTCGAAGCTCGTGGGGTTTATGTTGAACAGTATATTAATCATCATAGTATGTTCAGTAATTTGCTTATCGGCAAACATACTCTGACCGATGTACTAAATGACCAAGGTCAATTGATTGATGTTGGTGTTACATTTGAAACAGATCATTCCGGTGTTATTGACTGGGGATTTGGTGAAGAATTGTTCTATTGGTCTATAACGGATGAAGGTCGCGTTATTGTAGATTATGACGCAAGTAACGAAGTTGAGCGTTGGTATTGGCGCACGTTTTTTGAGCAAGAGTATGGCTACAGTGAAGGCATAGTTGGTATTGAAGTTGACTTCAATAATGACGGTATTTACGAGAAACATTTAGAACAACGTTTTAGTGCTTCTAAATCTACTCTTGCCTATGTAGGTTTAACAGATGTTGCTGGTAGACATACATTTACCAATCCGAGTGATAATACGGAGCAAGAAATCGTATTTAATGAAGATGGTACTGGCGTCGTAACATGGGATGTAAACCCAGAAACGTTTACCTGGTCGTTTGATGCAGAAGGTCGAGTTGTTGTAGTTTATGACGATATTAATACGATTGAGACAGATCGTTGGACATGGCATTACACTGATAGAAATGACCAAGTCTATTTCTCAGGCAGTGTCACATTAGAAGTTTCAGAATATGGCGATGGTAACTACAACCTTACGGAGTTTTCTTACGCCTTACTGACTAAGGAAGTTTATTCACAATCTTTAATTGGCGCTTGGTATTTAGGCAATGAACTCGATAACTCAGATTATAATGTCTTAATCTTTATTAACGACCATCAATATATCCTAGGTCACACCAAAAATATGGAAAATAGCAACTTAGTTTCTGGTGAGTTTGGAAACTATAGTTGGAACGAATCGACTGGTGAATTCCAAGCTTATTTGATTGGTGAGAGCGACGGAGATGCGGGCCTTACGACTGAACCTTCACTGCTCTCATATAATGGAGACATGCTGACATTATATGAAAATGGTGGCGAAACGTTTGAGTTACATCGTATTGTTGGCGAAAATGAAATTGCGGGTTCTTGGATTACACCAAGTTCAGGAGGCTTTGCGGGCCATAGCGTACTAACGATTATCGACGCAAATAGATATTTCTATATTCATACCACTGAGGATTCAAATACTCAGCAAGTGACCGGTGAATATGGAACCTACACTTGGGATAAAGATACTTTCATTATGACGTCAGTTGTTGTTGACGAAAGTGACAGTAATCACGGGTTGAATGGCCTAGATAAAGAAGTGACCGTTGCCAACGGAATATTATCTATTATTGACGTAAACACATCACAATTAGACGCTGAAGCCACAATGATTGACGCAAATGCGTATCGCCCAGATTATGTGGCCATCGAAGACATTGACGGCGCATTTAATTTATATGTCATCGACGAACACGCCCGCTACCAACAGAACTTCCAAACTAATGGAACCGGCTATGCGATCTGGGATGAAATGGACGGCATAGAGACGTTTAATTGGCAGTTTGATCCTAATTTAATGGAAATTAATGTTGATTACGGGAGCGGTGGACTTCCTGATATATACCGATTCAAAAATCATAAACGTGATGAAAACGGCGCGCTAGCCGGACTTGAAGTTGTTCTAACGATAGATGATGACCTAGATGGCAATTATGATAGCGAAACTGTTGATGCTGTTTTGATCCCACTTGATCAGGTTATTGCAATGGGATTGGACGACGTTGTGGGGAGTCATCTTTTATATGAATATGTCGATGAAATATTGGTAGAGCGCTCTATTATCCTTAATCAGGACGGTACAGGTGTTATGGAGTGGGATGGTATTCATAACTTTACGTGGCACCTCGATACTGAAGGGGCGGTAGTAATTGATTATAACAGTGAGACATTTACTGACCGATTGGTTTGGCAAGTCGCTTTTGATGACTCGATAGGTGACTATCTAAACGGTGTTGTCGAGCTGCAAGTTGATAACGACGGTGACGGTATATTTGAAGAAGTGGACCTTACTTGGTATCCAGTCGAAAAATATGACTAAGTCGCCATTTTAATATTAAAGCCACAACGTGTTGTGGCTTTTTTATTTTTAACATATTGCAAAGAGATGGCGTGGTAATTGCTTTAAACAATACATCAGAAATATAACGTTTTGTTTGGAGACAGTTATGGAGTGGGCACTAGTCTTACTTATCGGTTTAGTTATTACAATTGGAGTCGTTGCCAGTCATTTTATTGACACGAGCAACCCTTATCCGTTTAAGAAGAAGGCACAATTATTTACTAATATTGAGCGTGGATTTTATGCTTTATTAGACCGTGCTGTTGGACAAGACTTTAAAATTGTTAATCGCGTTCGACTCAATGACATCATTCAGCCTAAAGATTCAGTGGGGGGGCGAGCAAAACGTTCCGCCGCATTAAAAGCTGGAAGTCGCGTTATTGACTACGTTTTATGCGACCCAAAAGATTTTAGGATCATTGCGGCTGTTGACTTAGTTAACCAAACACAAGGTGGGCATAAGTCTAAGGCGGATTGGTTTGTAACAGGTGCTTTAGAAGCCGCTGGCATTCCTCACATCAGAATTAAAGTTAAGAAAGGCTATCAGGTTGAAGAAATTAGAAATGGTATCTTATACAAAATAGGCAAAAAAGAACGTGCTCATCCTCCCGAGCCGATCATCAAAGGCAATATTCCGCGTCGTCCTGTTGGAGCGCTATCAGCAAGCCAAGTTAAAGCTCAACTAACAAGCGTACCATTTGCCAAAGCATCTTAACACGCTTTGGATATTGCTTAATTATCTCAATAACAGGGTATTGTTTACAATATCCTGTTTAGCCTTTCAACATTGAGTTTACCTAATTCACACATCTCAATAATTTAGTAACTTCCTCATGAGTAAAAACCACGCTTAGTTTCGATAAAACGGCAATTTAAATAACCCTAAATAAAACTTTTAGACTAATTAGGTATTTCGATTGTAATAACTCACTTTTTAACCAGAAATAACTTTTCTAATCCACCAAATTCGGCTAATTTGTTGGTATGTGTGCCAATTAGATAATGAAATAGATTAACTGTTGAACTATAATTTGGCGATAGAGATAAATTGTAGTGTGTAGTTTAGGGAAAATCATGAAATTGCGTAATTTGACGATGACCATTGTGCTTTTAGCAATTGGTCTATTTGCCATGCAGGCGAATGCGGCATCAGTTGCTGAACTGAAGAGCAAAAAAAGGGAAGTGGCAAATTTATTTGCGAATTATCAAAAATACGCTGCAGACTATGAAGATGTTCAATCTAAACAGATGTTTATTCAGAATAATCTTGGTGCAATCGAAAAAGAAGTCGACAAGTTAAAGACCGATCAAAATGGCTTTAAAAATGCGCCGATGAACTCAACCATAATCAAAGCACTACTCGAAGTCACTCAACAAATTGAACAAAAAGACGCAGAATATAAAGCTAAAGAGAACGAGCTAATTGCCGTTGAAAATCGTGCTAAAAATATATTGGTTCAAGTTGATTCCGCAGAAAGTCGCTACAAAAAATCTAATCGCAGTTTAAACCAATTGATCGATCAAACTATCGATTTAAAAGTCGCGGATGAAATTACTAAATTTGAAAGCCCAGTTCGCGCAAGTGAACGTGAACAAGTTTCTTGTTCGCGTAACGAGTCTGTAGATGATTGCGAAAACCGCGGCTACGATAAAGCAACGAATAAAATTCAAGACAGCAAACAACTGATCACCAGTAAAAGTGTTGTGCAAGATTTCGAATTGGAATCGGACTACGTAGAAAAATTCAGTAAAAATCGACTTAGTGATGTTAAAAAAGTCGTTGTAAGTGAAGACTATAATCCACAATCTCGTTCAATTATTCTAGTGGTTGAAGTTACCGCTTCAGTTTCTGCTGCTGCAGACCAGGCGCTAATAGAAAAGTTTAGAGAAAAAGTGTCACTAGAGTATTCGGTATATCGATTTGTAGAAGGTGCGGCCGTATTGGATGTGGATGTCAATAATTCGCTAAATCAGAATTCCCCGCAACCGTTAAATAGCACACCTGTTCAACCAAATATGAACGTCGTTTTAGACACGTTGTTCACCCAAGGTTTAAAACATATCAATTTAGAAAACTTTGAAGGCCCAAGTCAAAGTGCCTTTGCCATTGCACGTGAGATGGCAGGCATTAATATTGGACATGAACGAACTCAAATGTTGTTAACTATGTTAGACGGTGGCGTTAGCATCAAGGCTAAAGAGTACGCCGTGTCGAACAAAATGACTAACGGCAACAGTTTGGTATTAAATTACCAAAAGTTACAAGCAGATATTGGTGTTACTGCAAGTCACTGGATCCCAGAATACTTGAATGCGTACAATGTGTCGCAAAAACCAGTAGTTAAATCTGAAAGTAAGAAGATCCAACAATTCGCAGAAGAGAAAGCTCGAAAATTGTCGAGTAAAGAAATTAAGTCTCTGCTGACATCTGCACGTTACTTAATCCGTAAAGATAAATACTTTAGCCCATCATCATCAAATGCCTTTGATAAAGTTAAGTTGGTTTTAGATTACGAACCAAGTAATAGCAAAGCAAAAGAGTATTACCAGAAGATATTTGAAGATGCTGCAGAAGATGCCGTGGATCTTGCAGAAGACGGTGATTTTGATGAAGCTCGTGAATTAGTAAACTCTGGATTAGCTAAAGTTGCTGGCGAGTCTCGATTAAAAGCTGCATTGGACAAAATATTAGAACTAGAAAGCCAACCGAAAAAAACCATTAGACGCGCGGTTGGTGGATTCTAATTATGTTTTTTCGCCAATGCTTAATTGCAATCGTTATCCTGTTTTGTGGTTCAACTTATGCGGTTAACCCTTCAGCGCCTAGTTGGGCTGTCGACAGCTATGTGGAAGGTTATGTAACTGGACTAGGCATAGGTAAATTAAAACCAAATAAAAAACACGCAGAACGATTTAGAGATAAAGCGGCGGAAATGATGGCTAAGGCCAATTTGGCTAAACAATTTGAAATCCATATAGACAGTAAAACCTACGCATCTCGCGGTAAAAATGTAGATCCTAAGATTAGGGTTGATACGATTCAAACGTCAATCACATCAGTACTTAGCGAAAAAACCGTTGAGGAACTCAAACGATGGGTCGATCCTAAAACCGGTACTCTCTATTTGTTGATTGGTATAAAACACGCTGAATAGCGCTTTACGCTTCTATTTGTAATTAAAGGCGTAACGAATTCAAGTTTAATAGTGACTTTCTATGATTACTTACTATTTTTAAGAGTAGGTTAATGAAGTAAGCGTGATTTTAGTATGAGTCTAATTGTCGTTTAGGTTTTATAATAATACGCACCCATCGGGCGATAAACGACGTTGCTATTTTATAAGTGGTCTAAAATGAGTGTTTGAATTCAACGGAAATTCAAAGTAATAGCGATTTGAAACCGTTGTTGTTAAAACGTAAATCAAGCTTAAGATTATTGAAAATATTGTTAAAAAGGGAAATATAATGAAAAATTCATTGAGAGTTGCTTTGTTTGGTATTACGTCCCTGGCGTCGACACAAGTGTTTGCAGATGTTTGGTTTGCACCGCGTGTAGAGTATAGTTTTACTCAGTATCAACAGTCTCTGGCCACTCAGTCTAGCGACGATATAGAAAATGGAAACTCATCTTCTAGTGGTGCCGATACTGTCGTTGACTTAAACTTAATTACGATTGGTGGTGGAGCAACTTTCGGCATCAATGCGTTTTATGTTGATATCGATGTAAAGGCAACCCAGGATTCTGAATTACACGGATTTTATAATGACCAATATCAAGTGAATGATATTGACCTAAAAGACAATGGCGGCGTTGACCGAAGTGAAGTGAGCTTAACAACTGGTTTTGGTTTTGAGCACTTTTCACTTTTTGGTGGGGTAAAAATCACTTCTACAGAATTTCAACATGACATTTATTATGATTACCAAAATCCAGAAGATTCAACGCAAGATTATCCAGCATTTTTGATTAGCACCGAAAGTGGCAATAAACCATTAGTAACAAATACAACGTTTGACTCAACCGGTATCTTTGGCGGTATTTCAGTGCAATTTACGTTTGGCGAAAGCGGAGCATTAGCATTAAGTGCCGCTTACTCTAAGATTATTGATGCTGATTTAATAGACGACTGGCACAACGAAAGTTCTCAATATAATCTAAATGGTACAGGACAAGGTTTGTCCGCCAATGCAAAATTATCCTATGGTTGGTTATATGCTAAAGCAGAATACGCGAAATATGACTACACAGGTTATGAGCCACAAGATGAGAGCACAGCCGAATTTAATGATGATGTAACCGAAGAGTTTCTTCGTTTAGGTGGCGGTATTTCTATACTGTTTTAACCAATTAATGTATTTTGATTTAGAGAAAAACCAGTAGCTTAGGCTACTGGTTTTTTTGTCGCTATCGCAAAAATCTAACGTATTTGCAAAGTGCTATAAGGCCTGTTTCTAATTAGATTAATTCCAATTAAAGCAAAGAATTGTTATAAGTAACTTTGCTCCGTATTTAATCGACAACATAATGAATGTTGTGTTTCTATAGGAAAATTAAATTGTTAGAAGTCGCTATCATTTTTATCGGATTTGCATTTTTCATTTCTATGTTTTTGAACATAAAACATGTAAATAACTTGGTAAATGGCAAACTAATTTACACCTTAATTATCATCAGTTTTGTTAGTGGTTCATCTATTTTGTATTTTGATATCATAATGACAAAAAGTGAGATAGCGCGTACGACCCATCAATTGGCTAATATCAATTACTTAGCAACTAGCCTTACGCCAAGTAAAAAGGTTGTCGAACATTCCAAAATAACTAAACCAGAAAAGCCTCCGAATAAAACAAATACGCATTTTACAGCCGAGAGTAGGGGCACAACTAATAGTGTTCAAACTATGCTTCATTTAAACCCAGGGCGTACTTCAACATTTAATGTCCCGGTTGGCAAAGCCGTGAATATACATAACGTCTCCTGCGACGTTAACTTAAAATACCAAAGCGCACATTTTCAAGTTAAACGGGGTGAAGGCATTATTTTGGATACAGCGGAACACAAGATCGAACCGTTGAAACTGAGTATTATTGAAACAAGACCGATTGATACTGACAAACCCCGTGGTTCACCAGGGCAAAAAATAAGTTCGGATAATAGACCGATAAATAAGCCGTTTACCAATAATGGGCTTTCAGGTAATCAACGTTCTGTTTTATACGGCCGACCGAGTTGTACGGCAGCTATATCGTTAATTTAATATTTCGCAGTTCTTTGCTTTAATGAATCAAGGATTACTGCTAGTTTTATAACTTCGAAAGAAAGAAAAATATTTAGAGTCGAATGGAAATAGAATTAAAATTTTTATTGCACGAAAACAAGATTGATCAGTTTAAAAAGTTGATTGAGAACGACATGTTTCGTGCAGTTCGTAAACCAACCTTAGTATTAAGTAACGCCTATTTTGACACACCGGACAATGACCTAAGAGCCTTTGATATGGGACTTAGAACTCGTTGTAGTGAAGATAAAAACGGCCAAGGTTGGAGTGAACAAACGGTCAAACTGGCGGGTAAAGATATTGGCGGTTTACACCAGCGACCTGAACATAATGTTCGGCTAAGTGATGTTCCCCAGACAAAATGTTTTGCTGATCTTACTCAGTTTGATCCAACCATTTGGCCAGCCAATTTCGAAACAGAAAAGCTCCAACGAAAACTCATCAAGCAATTTGAAACCGTATTTAGCCGAAACATTTGGCACATCACTATGCCCAGCGGCACGCTTATAGAATGCGTTTTAGATGAAGGTTATGTTGAATCAGGTGAAAACAAAACGCCTATTTGTGAGATCGAACTTGAGCTTGTTAAAGGCAATGTCGCTGACATTTTCAATCTAGCGCAATTTTTGGTTGTTCACTTACCACTGCGGTTTGGCAGTCTGAGTAAAGCCGCGCGCGGTTACATGTTAGTTAATGACAAAACGTTAGAAAGCTACAATTTGGAAGCGATTAATGTCGAACACGACGTGACTGTTGAGCACGGAATGATCCAAATGTTGAGCGAAGGATTAAAGTTTGTTCAGCATCATGAAATGGTCTTTGTTGAACAACATTCATTAAAGGCACTTCGTCGCACCATCGACGGTTTTTCGCAGTTAATTCATATTCTACAATTGTTCTCAAAAGTATTGCCGGTAGCAAGTGCAGAACAGTTAATTAAAGGGTTTAAACACTGTCGAAAAACTCTGAGCTGGGTTGATATCTTTTATCAATTCAAACAGCTCACTAACCGCCCTACACCCTACCGAAACAAGATTAAAGACAGTGAATCGCTAAGCGAATTATTACGACGCCAAATGACTCATGAAGAGCAAATGGCCGACGCGTCAGCTTTTTTCCAAAGTCCAGAATATAACTTGTTGATCCTTAATCTGATCAATTGGTTAACCCATAAACAGTGGCGAACGGAATTGTCGCTAAATCAAATATCAGAGCTAAACCAACCGATCAGAAGGATATCCGAACAATGGTTGGATAAAGCATGGAGCAAATTAAAGCCGCAGTTACTTGAATTAAAAGATGTTACTCAAAGCTCCTATATCGAAAAACTGTATTGGCCGCTTGCAACAGAGCTGTTAACTGGATTGTGTGTTGGCCGCTTGTATGACACCGAAGATTGGCATAGTTTTAGAAATCCTTTAGTTGATCTTTTGATCGGCTGTGAAGAACTTATGCTGTTAAATACATTGGAAAAACTCGTTGATGAAAATTTGGCGACACATCCGAAACTCGAAGTGCATAAAAGTTGGATCGCAAGCAAACAACAAAGTCTGTTAATTGCCGTTAGCGCATCGACTAAAAATTGTTGCAAACTTAAGCCTTATTGGTAATTTAATGAAAATAAACACATTGTACGATACTCAGTTAGCCGCTCAGAGACTGAGTGAATTTGAATCGCAGCATGAGCAAATAACAGCAGCATCAGAAATAATAAGAACCATCGGATATCTGTTTGCTCGCAGTGAGTTTATTTTTCAAACTTGTTTAAAATACCCCCAAGTTTGTTCGGAATTATCTGAACATTTAGCACATGGTAAATCTGTTGATATTCATTTCCCAACTGAATTATTAGCAGAACCAGATGAAAAGACATTTCAAAAGCACCTGCGAGTCTTCCGACACAAAACTATGGTGCTTATTGCCGCCGACGATTTTCTTGCATTGACGTCGATTAAAGAATCGATGTTATTGCTGTCTAAATTAGCAGATGAACTGTATGTCGTAAGCCGAACTTGGTCCATTGAGTCGCTTAAACCTCGATTTGGCCAAGCCTTGAATAAAGAACATGACGAGATAGCGTTAATTGCATTGGGAATGGGAAAGCTCGGTGGTTATGAACTTAATTTTTCCAGTGATATCGATTTGATCTTTTGTTACAGCGAAAAAGGCCAAACTCAAGGCGGAAGAAAGTCCGAAGATTTCCAAATTTACTTCACCAAACTGGCGCAGAAAATCATTCAATTGTTGGATGAAGTTACCGGGGATGGGCAGGTATTCCGAGTCGATATGCGATTGAGACCATTTGGAGAAAGTGGCCCATTGGTGTCGAGTTTTGATGCCATTGAGGATTATTATCAAAATCAAGGTCGAGAGTGGGAGCGATACGCATTACTCAAGGCAAGACCGCTCGGACAGGTCGGCAGCATTTCAAACATAGAATCTTCTCAGCACCAAGTTTTAGTCAAAGTACTTAAACCTTTTGTTTTTCGACGCTACATTGATTTTAGTGTGATCGAATCGTTACGAACGATGAAAAAACAGATCCAAAACGAAGTTAAACGAAGACGAATTGTGCTCAATATTAAATTGGGCAGTGGCGGCATTAGAGAAATCGAATTTATCGTTCAAGCGATGCAAATGCTTAGGGGCGGTAAAGAACCGCAATTACAGCAAGCAAGTTTGCTAAAAACGTTACCTGAATTAGTTACCTTAAATGTATTTAGTGGCGCAGAAGGTAAAGCCCTTGCCGAAGATTATTTGTGGTTAAGGCAATGCGAGCAGTACCTCCAAGCGTTTGGCGACCAACAAACGCAAACCTTACCAACCGAACCTGAACTGCAAACTCGGCTTATCGAGTTATTTGGATTTGTAGATTGGCAGTCGTTTCTTAATCACCTTGCTGAAATTAACAAACGTGTCAGTCAAATGTTTATCAGTGTAGTCGGTGAACCGGAACAAGCAGAAGATAAGTCAAATGACGCTAAGTTGGCCAAGTGGAATGATGTTTGGGAGCAAGACGAAAAGCCTGCTGTGATGGATGATTTTGATCATGCCGAGGTCGTTTGGAAACAAAAATCGGACTTAATCAAACAAGTCAGTGGCGCAAGGGGTCGTGAACGATTAGATCAATTAATGCCTCAATTACTGATGGAATGCGCTGAGCAAAAAGTAGGTAAGGTTGAGTTTACAGAGATTTTAGTTCTACTGAAAAAGATAGCGTCTCGAACAGCCTACCTTGAGTTATTGGTTGAAAACGCAGGGGCGTTGTCGCAACTTATCAAGTTGACGTCGTCATGTCAGTTTATTGGCCAGCAAATAAGTCGATTTCCACTGTTGTTGGATCAACTCATTGATCCGAAGCAGTTATACAAGGTCCCTGATCTAAATAATTATAACGATGATCTACGTCGACAATTATTACGGGTAGAACCCGATGATTTAGAAATGCAAATGGAAGTGCTGAGACAGTTTAAGCTAACCAATCAATTGGTCATAGCAGCTTGTGACGTGGCGGGAGTTGCAAGTTTGATGCAAGTCAGCGACCACTTGACCGAGATTGCTGAAGCCTGCTTAGAACAAGCGACGGGCATTGCATGGCAACAAATGATAAAACGCTTCGGCTATCCTGAAGGCGCAACCGATGACCATAAAAACTTTGCTATTATTGGTTACGGAAAATTAGGGGGTTTTGAATTAGGTTACGGTTCAGACTTAGACATAGTCTTCATTCATGGTTGCCAGTCGTCAAAAGAAACCGACGGCAAAAAGGCAATCGATTCTCGTCAGTTCTATCTTAAGCTAGCGCAACGACTCCTTCATTTATTTACCACTCGCACGATGTCTGGTGAGTTGTATGAAGTTGATACGAGATTGCGTCCGTCAGGTGCATCAGGATTATTGGCGATTAATATACAGACGTTTTATGAATATCAAACAACCGAAGCGTGGACGTGGGAACACCAAGCACTAGTGCGTAGCCGAATTGTGGCCGGGGATGATATTTTGGCAAAACGGTTTGATCAAATTCGACTCAGTATTTTGTCAATGTCACGAGAGAATGACGTTTTGACAAAACAAATTGCAGAGATGCGAACAAAAATGCATGACAATTTGTCGAAGGAAACAGAAGAGCTATTTGACTTAAAACAATCTAGAGGTGGGATCGCAGATATTGAGTTTATTTCTCAATACTTGGTTTTACAGTTTGCTGAGAAACATCCAGAATTGACCAAATATTCCGATAATATCCGAATTTTGAATTGTGCGTTAGAACTGAAATTGATTGAACAGACAGACTTCGATTCGTTGACTCAAGCTTATATCGAATTTAGGGAGCATTATCACAAAGCTTCTTTAAACAACGCCAAAAAGTTGTTGTCGGTGAAGGCACTACCAACTCACATTGGGCAGGTGAGAAGAACCTGGACACGCCTACTTGGTTAACCTAAGTTCATTTTTCCAAGTAATGATCCGTTCTGGTAAATCTTCGCTTTCTGCCAGAGTATCAAGTTGCGTAAAACTACGAGCAATCGTCTTTTTATCCCCTATTGCTTTACTTACTTCTATCAGGCGCAAATAGGCTATTGCTTCACTAACTTTATCCTTCGATTCAACAAAGCTTCGGATAGACGTTAAATAAGTCCGTCTGGATTTAGTATATTGCTTGGCATTTTGGTAGGCCCTTGCCAAGTTAAATTCAGAGATCCCAATTTGCTGTCGGTTGGCATTTTCTTTCGCCCAAAAAATTGCTTTTTTTGAAGCTTCTATGGCAGCCGTTCGTTGATTTAATTGACCAGTGCAGTGACTCAGGTTGGTATAAAGCTCCACTTGAAAGCTGGGGTTATTATATTGGTAATAGTTCTTTTTGATGGTGAGAAGCAGTTGTTTGGTTTCTAAAAACTTTGTTTTCGACTCAGCCACTAATCCCGATTTTTTTAGACGATGTGCTTCAACTAAAATGATATTGGCATAATGGATTAAATAAATAGGGTTTGAAATAGTCGAGGTAAGTTGACTAAAAAGCCCCTTGGCTTTATCTAAATAATAGATACCTTTTTTTTCATTATTTTGCGCAAACTGAGTTTTCGCATGGTAAATACGAGTTAAAAATTGAAACTCTTTGCTCTTTATATTTTTGGAATCAACATACTTAGCCGTCGCCTCATGCAACCTTTGGGTGTAATTTAATTGAAATAGAGATTCAAATTCATAAATTTTTAAAACATACCAAAAGTCTTGGTGTTCCTTGGTCTTAATTAGTTCTGCAGGTAATCGATTTAAACATTCGACAAATTCTGACTGACAAACCGTCCTGATACTCACTTTTGGAGGTGTTTTTTTAGCGGCAATGGCTACTGGCATCGTAACGATTATCAGGATAATGAGGTAATAAAATGTTAGTAATAATTTCATAATATACTGGCTAATAGTTTCGTTGCCTTGATGATAACAAGGAATTCGTTCAATTATTACCAATTGTTTGTTGTTTTTTCCCTCGATAGAAACAAACGGCTTAGAAAGCCTGCACTCTTCCATAGTTCTTAAATCCCGAATATTCGGATTAATATGCCGAAAAAAGGCCACTTCTTGGGTTTTTTCCACTGTAAATAGAAAAAATGTAAAAAAATATGCATTAAATAGTTGAAAATGTTTCCGCCAACCCCACTTAAGTTCCAAGCAAATTTATAACCCTATTTTAATTGATGTTTTGGAGTGTAATCCCATGGGTAGAATTATTGGTATTGATTTAGGTACAACTAACTCATGTGTAGCTGTATTAGACGGTGACAAGCCTCGCGTAATTGAAAACGCGGAAGGTGATCGTACAACCCCTTCTATTATCGCCTACACAGATGAAGGCGAAATTTTAGTTGGCCAACCGGCTAAACGCCAAGCGGTAACTAATCCAAATAATACATTATTCGCGATTAAGCGTTTAATTGGTCGTCGTTTCGAAGATAAAGAAGTTCAGCGTGACATCGACATTATGCCGTTCAAAATTGTTAAAGCTGACAATGGCGACGCATGGGTTGAAGTTAAAAACGAGAAAATGGCTGCGCCACAAATCTCTGCTGAAGTTTTGAAAAAAATGAAAAAGACGGCAGAAGACTATTTAGGTGAAACGGTATCAGAAGCTGTTATCACTGTACCTGCTTACTTCAATGACTCACAACGTCAAGCAACTAAAGACGCTGGTCGTATCGCTGGTCTAGACGTAAAACGTATTATCAACGAACCAACAGCTGCTGCACTTGCTTACGGTGTTGGTAAAAAAGGCAGCGACAATGTTGTTGCAGTATACGACTTAGGTGGTGGTACGTTCGATATCTCAATCATCGAAATTGATGAAGTAGACGGCGAGCAAACGTTTGAAGTATTAGCAACAAACGGTGACACACACTTAGGTGGTGAAGACTTCGATAACCGTGTTATCAACTACTTAGTTGAAGAATTCAAAAAAGAGCAAGGCGTTAATCTTAAAAATGACCCGCTTGCTATGCAACGTGTTAAAGAAGCAGCTGAAAAAGCAAAAATTGAATTATCTTCAGCACAAAATACCGAAGTTAACTTACCTTATGTAACAGCGGATGCATCTGGTCCTAAGCACATGAACATTAAGATCACTCGTGCGAAGCTAGAGTCTCTAGTTGAAGACATGATCCAAGCGACGTTGGAACCATTACGTGTTGCACTTAAAGATGCAGACTTATCAGTAAGTGATGTTAATGACATTATCTTAGTTGGTGGTCAAACTCGTATGCCTAAAGTACAAGAGGCTGTTACTGAGTTCTTTGGTAAAGAACCTCGTAAAGATGTTAACCCTGATGAAGCCGTGGCAATTGGTGCAGCGATTCAAGGTGGTGTACTTTCTGGTGACGTTAAAGACGTATTGTTATTAGACGTAACGCCATTATCTCTAGGTATAGAGACTATGGGTGGTGTAATGACTCCGGTAATTGAGAAAAATACAACGATTCCTACTAAGCAATCACAAACATTCTCAACTGCCGATGATAACCAAGCTGCGGTTACGATTCACGTGTTACAAGGTGAGCGTAAACAAGCATCAGGTAATAAATCTTTAGGTCAATTTAACCTAGAAGGTATACGTCCGGCGCAACGTGGTACGCCTCAAATCGAAGTTACATTTGACGTTGATGCTGACGGTATCTTGCATGTATCTGCTAAAGATAAAGATACTGGTAAAGAACAGAAGATCACTATCCAAGCAAACTCAGGTTTGTCGGATGATGAGATTGAAGCAATGGTTCGTGACGCAGAAGCAAACGCGGAAGAAGATAAGAAGTTTGCGGAACTAGCACAAGCGCGTAACCAAGCTGACGGTCTAGCACATGCAACTGAGAAACAAATCAGTGAAGCTGGTGATGACTTACCAGCTGAAGACAAAGAGACAATTGAAGCTGCGATTGAAGAGCTGAAGGTTGCATCTAAGTCTGGTACGGTTGAAGATATTGAAGCAAAATCTCAAGCGTTAATGGAAGCATCTCAAAAATTAGTTGAGCTTGCTCAAGCTAAAGCACAAGGCGGCCAACCTGGTCAAGCTGGCCCAGAAGCCGGTGCTGAGCAGTCAAATGCCCAGGACGACGATATCGTTGATGCTGAGTTTGAAGAAGTAAACGACGATAAAAAATAAGATGTAATCAGTCCTGTGTTAGCCGATGCTAACACAGGCTTTTTAGGTCATTAACATGGGCGTTTTTAAAACGCCCTGTTTTGTTTTTAAAATATAGGTTAAACGTAGTCATGTCTAAACGCGATTATTACGAAGTTCTGGGAGTAGCAAAAGACTCAACGGAACGTGAGATCAAAAAAGCGTATAAACGCTTGGCGATGAAGTATCACCCAGACCGTACTGCCGGTGACAAAGATCTTGAAATAAAATTCAAAGAAGTAAAAGAAGCATACGAAATATTGTCAGACGAAGACAAGCGTCACCAGTATGATAGTTATGGTCATGCGGCGTTTGAAAACGGACGTGGCGGTGGTCATGGTCATGGCGGCGGTGATTTCAGTGACGTATTTGGCGATGTGTTTGGTGATATATTTGGTGGCGGTGGTCGTCGTGGTGGCGGTGGTCACAGACAACAACGTGGCGCTGATTTACGTTACAACTTAGAAATGAGTTTAGAAGACGCCGTTCGTGGTAAAGAACTCGAAATCAAAGTGCCAACTTGGGTAACATGTAATCCATGTAGCGGAAGTGGTGCTAAAAAAGGCTCGTCTCCTAAAACCTGTAGTACTTGTCATGGTAATGGCCAAGTGCAAATGCGTCAGGGCTTTTTTGCGGTTCAGCAAACTTGTCCAACGTGTAAAGGCCAAGGTCAAGTTATCTCAGATCCGTGTAACTCTTGTCATGGTCAAGGTCGAATTGAAAAGACCAAAACCTTATCGGTTAAGATCCCAGCAGGCGTTGATACAGGCGACCGTATTCGTCTAAGTGGTGAAGGTGAAGCTGGATTAAACGGCGCACCAACGGGTGACTTGTTTGTTCAAGTACATGTTAAAGATCATCCAATTTTTGTTCGTGACGGTAATAACTTGTATTGCGAAGTGCCAATTGGCTTCAGTACAGCTGCACTTGGTGGCGAAATTGAAGTTCCGACATTAGACGGTCGCGCTAAGCTTAAAGTGCCTTCAGAAACGCAAACTGGTAAAATGTTCCGCTTACGAGGCAAAGGCGTTAAGTCTGTTCGCAGTGGTGCTATTGGTGACTTGATGTGTAAGGTTATGATCGAAACGCCGGTCAACTTAAACGAAAGCCAAAAAGAATTGTTGCAACAGTTTAATGAAAGCATGTCTGGTAAATCGTCAAAATACCGTCCAAAAGAGCAAAGCTTTTTTGATGGTGTGAAGAAGTTTTTTGATGACTTAACAAGTTAATCAGGCTTTTATAAATTCAAAAAAACCTCGTTTATCGAGGTTTTTTTATGCCTGTAATAAAGTGCTGATGTTCAATGTGATCTTAATGGATTGTCCCAACGTACATTAATTAACGCAACAGACAGGAATTTAATTATGTACACATCAAATCAACCTAAATATGACAACGTATTAAAGCCAACGATTCTTTGTATTGCAGAGTCGTCACACTATCTTGTAGGTGTAATTGACTCAGCGCATAACCTTTTACCGCTAGATCCCCAAGGTAAAGTTATATCATGCAGTTCATTAGTAGAAGCCAAAATGCTATTACGAAATAAAGGGATTTTGGTTGCGGATATTGAATATCAAACCGCATATGACGAAATGTGTGGTAATGCAGAACGTGCACCATGCCTTCACGTTGTACAGTTGTAATAAAAGGCCTAAGTCAATGACATCTAATACAACAATACCTAATAAAACAGCCTCAATAGAAACACTTTCAAATGTAAATGGCGTAGGGCATTGCCAATATAACGCGCCAAAAAACCAAGTGAGCCCAAAAGCATTACTCAACAGTAAATGGACTAAAGTGCACGTGACTAATAAAGAAAAGCATTTTTTGGTAACGTCAGTCACGTTTGACGAATGGCAAAATGTCGTCGAGTGTAAAATTGAGGCCGTGATTTCAAACAATGAGTACTTATTGGATTGGCGAGAACTAAAGCAAGCAGATAAGTGGCGACTGGGTTGGAATTAGTCTGTTTAGATTAGGCTCAGTTAAGTTCACTCTGTTCTCGAAGCATAAGCCTTAAATACACCAACTTGTTATAGTGATAAATGCAGTCACTCACCACTCAATTGATTTTCCCTGCCAATCTAAAAAACTCAATGTTCCATCTATTTCTGTATTCGCTAAAATAGTGAAAAGTTGCTGGGCGACAAATTTAGGGGTAAACAGTTTTCCCGCAGGCACATTAGAGTGAAATGGTTTGGATAACTCAGTGTCAGTTGTTCCAGGATGAAACGAAATGATTTTGATATTTTTGGCCCGCCTAGCCAGTTCAATCGCGGCATTTTTTAGCATCATGTTTAACGCTGCTTTGGATGCCCGGTAGCTATACCAACCACCAAGTTGATTATCGTTAATGCTGCCGACCCGAGCACTAAATACAACCACTTTGCAATTATGGGCACCAGTCAATGTAGAGACTAATTGTTGAAGCCAAAGCAAAGGGGTTAGCGCGTTGACTGTGACGATTTGTTGGAACGAAGCTGTGTCTATATCCTCTAACCGCTTTTCTGGCTTTATCGTGTCGCTATGGAGTAATCCTTGGCAAATAAAGACTTGAGTAATGGGGAGATTTGAGACTTTTTGAATTTTTCTCACCGCTCGCTTTATTTCGTCAACATGGTAGTTATCAATCTCGATTTTGTGGATATGTGGGCCAATTGTATTTTCGTAAATAGCTAAATCTCGACTCACTAATATGAGTCCTTTGTCAGACTGAGAAAGTACTTCAGCGGCAAGTGCTTTAGCGATGCCGCTATTTGCGCCAATGATTAGGCTTTGTTGCTTTTGCATTACAAGCTCCGTTTTGGCAAGTATCTGTTTTGATGTTAAATAAATTTGCGAGTACTGCGGAAATGGGCTGTCGATATTTTGCGACAACAAGATAAACCCAGTGGCTTATTGGTTTAATTATTGGCCAGTTTAACGGTGCAACCCAAAAGCCCTTTCCTACAAGTGTCCATGCTCGATGGGTCACTTCAAGACCAAGTAATATCTTATCTTGATAGCGGCCATGCAATATCGCCATCGCCTTGGAGAACTCGATATCGGGGTAATGTTTAGCAAAATCCTGTTGGTGCAAGTCAACTAGGTTGATCACATCATGTGTGTCATGTTGTTTTAAATGCCGCATTTCCGATGAGCAAAGCGGGCACTGACCATCGTAAAATATTGTCATCATAAGGTATTGCCTCACTTGTCGGTGTTCTGTTTTACCCGAACTAAATTAGCTTAACTGAGTTTTTAGATTCTGGAGTTACTTCATTTTCAACAATCACATGCCATCAAGTGGAATTTGTTGAGTCATACTTTCTGGCTTGGCGTAGCTTAACCGGCTGAGTCTCTGGGTTTGGTGATAGCTGTCTAGACCAGAAATAGCAACAGTATCGATGGCTTCAATATCAATGTATCCGTCTTGTTTGATAACGGAGGTGTTACAAATAACGTTGGTTATTTTTCCGATAACAAACAAGGTGCCGTTTAATTCAATTGGAATAATTTGTTGAAGTTCTAGGCTGTATTTTAACTCACTTTCAGCAACAAACGGCGCCGAAACGCCTGCAATATAGAAAGGGCTTAGCCCGGTTTCACTAAATTCACTTTGGCTTTTGTCATATCGTGCAGACGTTTGATGTGCTTGTTGCCAAATCGAGCTATTGACTTGGTTGATAGTGTATTGGTTGGTTTGTTCAATATTTTCTAACGTATGTCGAGTGACCGTGTTTGGCCTAACGATAAAACCCATTAATGCTGGAGACGCGCCTAAATGTACCACCGAACTAATCATAGCTAGGTTGGTTTGCCCGGCGTTATCTATCGTACCGACTAAATTCGCGCTTTTATAACCAGACAAACTATTTATAAATTGCGCTCGTTGCCGTGTTGGCATTTCGCTTAATTGATTTTCATTAAAGTGGGTCATGTTGTTATGTTCGTTACCTAGTTCAAAAGTGCTGTCTTCTTACAGTATTACGCACTGGGCAAAAAATAGATCAAATTTGATCAATATGACATTGCAAAACAGTTACCAATTACGTGATAAAAGTTGCTTTGGTGACTCGAAATGAAGGTGGCACAAAGCTTAGAAGCTATTTACTTATTTAAGCGAGACAAATTATTTGGTAGGGCGTTTAAATATATTAACCAAAACCGTGGCAAAATCACCAATAGGCTTGAAGTATAAAGTTACGACCGATTGGTTTATTTTTTTATCTCTTACCCCAAATATTATTGGTTTTGAACATTCATGACTGCAGACTAATGAGTGTGTCATACGGTCCCAAATTGCCAATGTGGTACCAAAGTTTTTGTCTCGGTGGATGAAAGCGCGACTATGGTGAACTTGATGTTGAGCAGGGGAGATAAACCATTTTTCTATTGTTTTTGGCCAACTAAACCAAACATGTGAATGACGCAAATTAGCCCCCAAAACATTAAATGCAAAAATAAACATATTGGCTCCCAAAATGTCGATAACCCGCAATTGGTAGCTAAACAAATAAAATCCCAAGCCTAAAACAAGACCATTAACTAACAGCAGTCGTATGGCATAAAGTGCACTTTCCACCGGATGAATTCGATAAACCGTTACCGGTGTTAAAACCTGCGCACTATGGTGTACCTTATGAAATGCCCATAAAACGGGGATCTTATGTAAAGCTAAGTGAAGTAAAAATCGAGTAAGGTCGTCCATTAAAAAGAGCATAACGGTAAATAGCACCGCCACACCTGTTTTATTAGTGACTACAGCAGGGAGTTCACCAAAAATATTCTCCAGGCCAAACGAGACCCATATTGCAATTGGTGCAACAGCAAACAAAAATGGTGTGATAATAAGAGTTTTAATGACAATGTTAATTATAAAAATGACATAATCATGTACTGCAGAGCGGTGAAGCCAAATACGTTTGTCTAAGACATATTTTAAAAAGCTCGTGTTTTTTTTATGACGGCTACTGACGACAAAAACAATCGCCAAAGTGGCAATAATATAGCCCCAAAACAAACGTTTATTGGGGCTAGTTACGTGCGCTAGCAGGTTGTCGTTTAATAAAGCGAGCCCGTCATAAAAGGTCATAGTTTAAAATCAAAGTTGAAGTAACTTAAGTTTGTCATCTTATCAATTAAAACTGGTATTTATAACCAACAAAAAATTGTTGGGGTTTGCTTGGTCGTGCGCCAAATGGTCGACGTGATACTAAAGCAACGTCGTCTAATATATTGTCTATTTTAAGATAAAGTGTGTGCCCACCAGGCAATGAGTAATTGGCATTTATGTCCACTACTGTACTTGCATCGGTTGATAGTCCTGACAATGAAACATTGTCACCAGCCGCCTCTGGCATGTCACTCGTGTATTTTATAATTGCACTAAGCTGCCATGTTGTTGTCTCTAAGCCGACATTAAGGGCAAATTGATTGTTTGGTAAGTAAGGGACCGGATCACCTTTTTCGATGTCGCCCCACATTTCAAATGTCGAATTAAAGTCGGATTTAAACGCAGAATCGGTATAGGTGTATGTCACAGACCAAGGTAAATCTATAGTGTCGGTAATTATTACTCGACTACCCGAACTGAGCTCTAAACCAGACACTTCAACTTCACCGCCATTATATTCTTGGTCAAGAAGGGCTGTGTTTGTGCAAGACGCACTTGTCGAAAAGGAGCAGCTTTCTTTCAAGTTTTCGAAGTCATTATAAAACAATACAGCTTCAAATTTTGTTTCCCCTTTTTGATAGCGACCACCTAATTCATAATTGACACTCTTTTCTGGCTCGATGCTAGCCGCTTGCTTTGGACTTGTTGGTACATAACCTTGATGTACTCCGGCAAAAATGCCTGTGTTATTATTTAAGGTGTAAAACCCAGACAAACTATATAACCAAGTGGTTGAAGACTTTTCTAACCAGTCTTCGGTGGCGTCGACTTGCCGGTTTTGATATCGACTGTCAACCATTTCACCGCGAACACCGGCTGTTAGTTCTAGGTCATTTAACTTTAACGTATCTTCAAAGTAGACAGAAACCGCATTGCTTTTTTCATAATCGACAGTTGTAAATTCGGTCGTATCATCTATTGGCGTCATAATACCTTGAGTCATCTTAAAATTTTGTTCAAAGTGATCGCGGTCAATGCGGTCTTGATGAACACGTACGCCCGTTTTAATAACGTGTTCTATGTCAAAAATTGCCGTTGAATACGAAAGATCAGACTGCCAGCCCCGGGAATAATAACTGCGGTCGTTGGTGCCGACAATGAGTTGTTCGCTGACGGCAATCGAATCGCGTTCACCGGTCAGTATTTGATAAAAGTCTTCGTATTCCGCTGGATTAGCAATAATGTTTTGCAGCGTTGTGGTGTGATTAAACCCATTTACTTTTTGCCAAGCTCGGGTAAACGTATTGTTATAAAGGCGATTAACCCACATTATAGATTGGTTTGAGATTGAATAGGTCAACATTGACTGATTATGTTCCCAAACCATATTGCCAACCTGACTGACTGCGTAACGACGATAAGGCGTAGAGGCAAAGTCACCATCCGTTAAGCCCATGTAAGTTTCGTTACTGTCTTCATCCGACTGACTTAGTTTGAGTTCGATATAATGATCAACGTCTTCACCAAACAACTTGCCGGAGACTAGGTAATTTAATTTTGCTAAAACGTCGTTTTTGTTAAAACCACTATCTTCGTCATATAAGCTTTTTTCAGCAAAATCGATATCTTTAAAACCGTCTGCAGACAGCGAAAGACCCTCTAACATAAACCCTAATTGACCAGGACCTAAGTTAATTGAGTTGCCCCAATGGGCATGGATTTTCGAATACGCATTTGAGCCGTAGCTTAAATCAATAGTACCTTCAGATGACTCTGGAATAACCCGTGTCGTCATATTTAATGTGCCAGCAACCGTGTTAGGGCCATACTTAATTGCCGCAGGCCCTTTAAATACTTCGACGGATGTCATTAGATTTACGCTTGGAAAATAATAGGCTGCCGGTGCGGAGTAGGGCGCAGGGCCAATCAATATACCGTCTTCAAGAATATTGATCTTTTTACTGCGCTCAGGCGTTACGCCACGAAAACCTATGTTAGGGCGTAAACCGTAACCGTCTTCTTGACGAATATTAACCCCAGGCACTTGCGCTAAAATACGATGTATATCGTCGTATTCCATTTTGTCGAGTGCCAGTTCATCAATCAAGGTCGCTGAACCTGCTTCAGTTCTTAGCTTGTCGGTGCGCCCCAATATTTGCATATGTTCAGTCGCCATTTTTGACTGCTGCTTCTTAACTTCATCGGCAATTATTTGTTGCTTAACCTTTGTCTTGTTAACGTCATCAGTTGTGATGTCTTGGTTTGCTATGGCTGGAGTGTGCCCGACTATTGCCGCGCTAATAATCAGGGTATTTAAAATACGGGTCGTCATTAGTCAGCGTCTCCGGCAGATGTAATTGGCAGTTCTAATGCGAGATAAGTAATAAACAAGGATTTAAGATTATCTGTGACTTTTTTGACCGCTACATAAACGGCTTGAATTTTTTCTGGGTTAGTTGTCACAGCATCATTCATATTGCCATTTATCGCTGTAGCGGGTTGGTTAGAGACCTGAGTGTCAGCCGCTTCATTAAACTGTTCGATTAACGTTATTGCTGCGTCTATGTCGTTTGTCATAGTTGTAGCTAACTCGTCACCATCTACTTCGCGTAGAAAGTCATCAAAACCGATATCTTCAGGTGCATCACTGCCACCGACAAATAACATCCTAAACGCCACTAAATTATTACGAATGTTGGCTAAACCATAATCCGCAATATTTGATTCGACATCAGCAACACATGCCATATTTCCACAACTATTATCAGCCAATCCAATGGGAGCACCGAGTTTGCTGTCTTTGGTTATGCTGTCGATATAAAACATAGCGTCAGTAAGTGCGTTTATTGCTTTATGTGGTGAGGCAAAACTGCTATCAGATTGACCGGAGGTTAACAATTGTGATTGAAAACCGTTCGTTTCGTCAGTCCAGTTTGTATGCAGTAATGTTGCATTTTGGTTAAGGTCATTAGCGACTGCCGTTGCAAACTCACAACGTGCCTTAATTCGTTCTTCTGCTGGACGTTCATTCCAACCTGTGGGGGCCAAACTGTCCTTTGAACACGCATGAGCTAAAGAGTCGTTAAATAACAAATACTCAATAGTTGTTAAGCCTTTACGATTGCTTGTACGACGACTTATATCGTAATCTTCGCCGTTAAATTGGCCAACTTCATTGTGACCAACATCTTGATCTACCGCGCAATAATTGACTAGCGGCCATGAATAAATAACATTTCTTAAATTGTAATCATTTTCAATGAGAGGGCCTACTTGCATAACTTCAATTTTCTGCCAAGTATCCATAGTGTTGCGCCAACTATTCTGGGCGATAGCTAATTCTTCAACTGCCTGTGCTGAGGCAGAATTTGATGCGTCAACCGAGCTACAGTAGTTGTTAATATCTGCAGTTAAGGTTGTTGTATCTTGTTTAAATTGTTCGATGGAAGGTAAAAATACTTTTGTCGTAAGTCCATTTATTAATGCCAGTTGGTCAAACTCTGTTTCCACTTCTGGGGCACTTTGTCCATCTTTAAAGTCCGCTCCCTGTTCGCTCGTTAACGAATCACTGCATGCTGCTGAAACCAATAAAGTAAGACTGAGCGTGATTGATTTAATGTGAGGAACTGACAAAAAATGTCGTGAAAAATTCATCTAACCTTGTACCTTTTGTTGTCAAATTTAAAATACAAAAGGCTGACACATTGGCCAGCCTATCGCTTTTACTGATAAAACTTAAAAAACTACCAGTTTGTAACGTTTTCCGCATCAAAAGCATAAGCTGTTGCGAGTATGCCTTGAGCTTGCAACAAATCGGCTTTGTAGCTGTCTACATTGTCACTGACTAATTCAGGAGCATCGCCAATAAGTTGATTAACTTGTTCATGCTGCGTTGGTGTTAATGGCGAGAACGGACTGAACTGCAAACTGATTGCAAAACCTTTTAGTTCTGACCAGTGCTTAGCCAAATCACTATAAGAAAACGAGTCTGTTGCAAATGTCGCATAATCGCCAAGCGTATCGTTTATGTAATGCACTACTGTTGCTGCGATGGCTTTTTCCCATGCTGCAACGGCAATGTCACGTTGGGCAATTAAATCAGCCATTTGTTGATCAGTTAGTTCAGTACCGGCGGTATCAGCAAGAAGTTTTCTGCCTATTAGGAAGGCATTCATAGCATCTGAGGTAAAGTCGGTTGGCGCTGCATTAGTCACAGTCCCACGGTCACGTTTTGCAGCATTAGCGGCATGGCCAAAAATATACTCAGAAGTGAAATCAATCTCGTCATCACCATTTGTATCGTGCATGCCTTGATAATCGTCACGACCACCTTTTATGGAAATTTCGTCATCTGAATATTCCAAATAGTCACGTGCCGCACCAAAGTAGCCAAACCCTTCGTCAAACTGATGCTCTAAAGCACTGTAACTGCTACCAGCTTCAACAACGTGAGTTGACAACAAACCTTTACCATCAATGTTATTGTCTAAGTAATCATCAGTACCTTGTGAAAAGTTAACTGCACCAAGTAATATTTTTTGGATAAGCTGTTTGTAGTCTAAGCCATCGTCACTTAAATAAACTTTTGTAATGGTATCGCCAAAGGCGTCTGTACGAGCATTGCCATTGAAAAATTCTTCTTCTGCATTGTCTGCAATTAGATTAAATAGGCGAATAATTTCTTGTTCTGGCGTACGGGTTCCTTTGTCGCCAAATGCAACAAATTCTGTACTCCAATCTTTATGCTGACCAGTTGCGTCGTTACCCGCAATTTTACCGCTTAAATCTTTTAAAGAAGAAGAAACGTCGGCTAAAATAGTTTGAACGGCACTTGGTGTCGTCGCAACGGTGAGTGGGTTTTGGCTTGTCTCCAATACATATTCGTCCGAAGTCATTTTGTAAAACGACATCAATTTAGCAATAACTTCGTCACGTGTGGTTAATACATTGTTATTTAGGTCAGTCGTTAGCTGGCTGTCGATGTAATTATTAAGTTCAAGGATCAATAGCTGACGAGCAACTTGGCCGGTATAAGAAACTCGTTCACCAAAGTCATATCTGTCTAAAACGTCGTTCACATCAATAGTGAGGTCACTTGAAAACGAGTTTCCTTCGCTGTCTGTTGTTGTGACATTAACCGTTACTGTACTTTCAACTTCGTAATTTAATGCGATGTCAGAGGCAAGTGACAACTGATCGCCAGAAATTTCAAAACGGGCGTCATCGAGGGTGAAGGTATGCGTATCGTTAGAGTCAGAATCAACCGCCGTTAACTGGCCAATGACTGCGCCAACTTCGTTTTCGTCAACTGAAGTTGTCGCTAAATTTATACCGGTAGGTGCTGAGTTTTTATCATCGTCTGATGAACATGCAGTAATCGCCAAGGTATTAGCCAAAATAGCGAGTGTTACTAAAGATTTTTTCAACATCTGAGTTGCTTCCAATTTTATCGTAATGAGAATCGTTATCAATCCGAACAGGTTAATCAAAAACTTAATGAGAATCAATCTCATTATCTAGATTAGGGCATTTATTTTTTTATATGTTGAAACTAAATTGTTATTTTCTTCTGCTTTTGCGGAGGGGGATTGTTAATTAAGTTTAAAAAGTGGAGTTTTGATGTCATGAGAAATTGTAATAACGGCAAATGTAAAACGGCAGGCACAGTTTAGCTGTAACATCCATTTAGTTCCGACTAACGAAAGAATTTAATTTGATGCAAACCTAAATAAAAATAAAATAAATCTGGCTCAAAAAAATGTAATGTTATATTATATCAATCCTGTTAAATAATAAGGTTTAGTGAAATGAGAGACATCGCTGGTGCATGGTTATCTTTTTTGTGTGTATTACACTGCATTTTGCCTGTGATCTTGTTATCTGGTGGCGTTAGTTTAGGTCTAAATTTTGTTGCTGAAGAAATGCATGAAACCTGGCTACATACTGTTCTGCTATTACCTGTAATTGTTATCTTAGCTGTGAGTATTCCTAGAGCTTACCGTACTCATAAAAACCCGCAACCGGCTATGGTTGGTGTGGTTGGGATCTTAACCTTGATTTTTGGTGTCACTATTGGTGAGCATGTTGAAACTTGGTTTACGGTTGTAGGTAGTATTTTAGTAATATCTTCTCATTTACTTAACCGTCAAAGTTTGAAACGTACTTCAATATCAATGGCACAATTAGCCCAATAAAAAATGTTTAGTGCATGAAGTGAAAACGCACTAAGTAAAAGTTTTATTTCGTACAACATTGACCTAGATATCACGTTTTTTAAGCTTTAATTAAAAAACTAATACGTCGTCCTTTATTTCCGGTAATACACTTAGTTCGGCATAAATTTTACTTTGCCATTTCAAACTTATCTCTTTTAATGTGCCATCTTGTTTTATCGATAAATAAGCGTTACGCCATTGGTTGAAAATTTCTGGATCCGATGACGCAGACATGACGATATAAACAGATGAGGTATTAAGCAGGTAGGTTGGCTTAACTATTTCAATGCCTTGGTCAATCGCCTGCAGGTTGGACAATATGCCTAGAGGTTCGTGAATAATAACGGGAACTCGGCCGCGCAATAACATTTGCAAATTTTGCGCATGGTGCGTGACAGACTGTAAGTTACTAAAGCCTTTTTCAATCAACCACTCTTCTCTTATATCCCCTCTGACAACACCAATAGCATCTAGTTGTCGAAGTGAATTGATGTCTGAAATTTCTATTTGAGTGTCGGGCAAGCTATATACCTGCCAAGCCTTTTTCATGACTTTCCCGATCCATAAATATTGGTTCTGGCGAGATTTTGTTTTTGAAATACTGAACATTACGACGTTTTTGTCACTTTGCAGAATACTCAAACTGCGGGCTTCAGGTACAAATTCAATGGCAACAGCTTGTTGGTTTTCAGTCAGTAGATTAGATTGCGATTGTATGTTCAATTGCATAGCGTTGATGATCTCTGTGACATAGCCATCGGCTTGACCAGACGAGTTTAAATAGTTCGCAGGGGCTTCTTCAACGGTAATGATACGGACTCGTTGCACGGCAACAGAGCTTGATGCCCAAAGCGTAAGCGTCGCAAAAAAAAGGATGAGTTTCATAACATTTCCCCAAGCCACTATGTTTTAAATATAGAAAAGGAAATGGAAATACGCCATTAGATTGGCGCGTAAATAATAGTGTTAATTTAACTTACTGTTAACCTGAGTTATGACTCGTTGCCAGTTGTCGCCGGCAGAGAAAGTAACCGTGCTAGTTTGTCCAGCATTTTCGACATTTACCGCATTCATCTGTTCTCGCCACAACTCAGTGAGTGCCAATTGTTTTATTTCAATCCATTTGAATTGTCTGGTGAGTTTATAATCTTGATAAATCCAAAAGTAACCAGCGTCGTTTTGAGAGCCGACAAAGTTCAGGGGAATTGGCTGTTTTTTTTCATCTCTAATCTGAAAGTTAGACATAATGTAATCGGCAAACTTCTGTTGGGTTTTTGGATCGTCAATAATATCAGATTTACCTTTAAATAATTCCTGAGCCGCTTCTTCTGCATCATGAAGTGAATAGCGGTGCATCACTTCCAGAAAGCCAGTCCGTTCATTAAATAATACAATACTAAAAGCAGACTTCAGTTTATGGGCCGCTGCAGAATTAGACATGAGTAATACAATTAAAAAAGGGATTAATGTAAACCAGCGATATGTCATGAACGTTCCAAAAGTCAGAGAAAAAATAAGGGTTAGATGATCAAAATCAATGTAACTAAAAATGCCCGATAATTATCGGGCATTTGTAATTAAAAACAATCGTTAATAACACATCTTTAAACACAGATTACTAACGATAGTTAAAACCAAAGGGTTTATTCGTCAGACGTATTGTCGTCAGATTTTTTCTCAGTTTTAAGTTCAGTTTTTATGTCTTGCATGATATCACGATACACTTTGCCATCGCGCTTTTTGCTTTTGTAAGCTTCAACACGTGATTTGATAAACTGTTGTGGGTAACGGTTGTTTGCTATATCAACGTCAGCCGTTTCCCAATGTGGATCAATTTGCACACTTGCCAGCTTCTTCGATTTATCCGTCACGATAAGCTTCTTAACGGCTTTTGGTGTGCGTCGCCAAATTTCGGCTGGAATATATTGTTGTTCAATTGAACCATCTTCAAACGTCAACTCAAGCAAGATAGGCATAACTAAGCCACCGAGGTTAGAGAAGTCGATAACATAATAGTTTTTATCTTCTGCTACAGCGCGTTCAAAAGTCGCTTTTTCCCAAGGTTTAAGTTCCTTCAACCATTTTTGATATTTGTTGCGTTCTTTATTTGTCACGGTAAATCGGTCGTTTTCGTCGTAAAAATCGGTCACGTCTTTGTTGGCGTCAACCCAAGTCGTTTTACCTTCTTGTTGATTACGTACTTCAAACAATGGTGTTGGCTTGTCATTTTCTATGTCGCGTAAACGAGCGTAATCAATATCTGGATTTTGAGTGTCTAAACGTAATTGGTATACGCTCTCAATTGCGATATCAACGTGGTCAGTTGTATAGAACCAACCATGCCAAAACCAATCTAAATCGACACCAGAAGCCTCTTCCATGGTTCTAAAAAAGTCAGATGGAGTCGGGCGTTTAAACTTCCAACGTTGCGCGTATTCTTTAAATGCAAAGTCAAAAAGATCACGGCCTAAGATAACTTCACGAAGAATATTAAGTGCAGCCGCCGGTTTTGAGTAAGCATTTGGACCTAGTTTTAATACACTGTCTGATTGCGTCATGATTGGCACTTGCACATTGCCTTTCATGTAATCAGTGATATAACGAGGTTCAACACCCCATGGAATTGTAGGATCCCACTCACGACAAGCGATCGCATCTAAAAAGCTATTAAGACCTTCATCCATCCAAGTCCATTGGCGTTCGTCTGAGTTAACTGTCATTGGGAAATAAATATGACCGATTTCATGGATTACGACGCCAATTAGAAAGCGTTTTTCTGCCTGTGTATAAGTACGACTGCCATCTTTTTGCAAAGTCGTCCGTGGACCATTAAATGTGATCATTGGGTATTCCATACCCCCAACCGGTCCATTTACTGATTGCGCTGTAGGGTATGGATAATCGAATGAATACTTTGAGTAGACTTCCATTGTATGAACAACGGCTTCAGTAGAATATTTCTCCCAAAGTTCGCCACCTTCTTTCGGGTAAAACGACATCGCCATGACTAATGGCTGGTCATCGCCACCTTGGTGATAACCTTTAGCATCCCACATAAATTTACGTGAAGATGCCCAGGCAAAGTCTCGTACGTTTTCTGCTTCAAAGCGCCATGTTTTAGACTTTGATGTACCTTCTTTTTCGTTTTCAAGTGCTTCTTCTGCTGTAACAATAAATACCGGACGCTCAGCATTTTTCGCTTTCTCAAAACGTTTACGTTGAGTTTTAGTTAACACGTCTTTTGGATTATCAAGTTCGCCTGTCGCTGATACAATGTGGTCAGCTGGAACTGTGATTTCAACGTTGTAGTCGCCAAATTCTAGAGTAAATTCGCCACGGCCAATAAACTCTTTGTTGTGCCAACCTTCATAGTCACTAAATGCATGTAAACGTGGAAACCACTGCGCTAGCAAAAATATGTCATTGCCGCCTTTACGAGCGTCGTCTGGGAAGTGTTCGTAACCCGCTCGAGCAGATACAGCATCTTCTTCAACAATATTAAAACCAAAGTTCATCTTGATTGTTGTTGATTTACCCGGTTTTAATGGACGCTTAAGATCAACACGTAAGTTTGTGCCGACGACCGTCATCTTAAGCGGTTTGCCATCACTATCTGAAACTGACAATACGTCGTAACCTAATTCATGGTCGGTCAAAAATTGTTGACGACGCAATTCACCTAGGCTCAATTTAGCTGGCGTGTTTGCATCGCCGGCTGAAGTCGCTGGACCTCTGCGGCCAATTCCAGCAAATGACGTCCCCGCTTCGGCAATTGAATCCGCTTTGTATTTATTCTGTTCAAGTTGCAACCACAGATAGCGAAGGGTATACGGAGAGTTGTTTTGGTACTCAATCGTTTGTTTCGCGTCTAACCTGCGTTTGTCTTCATCAAGTTTAACTTTTATGTCGTAGTTGACTTGTTGTTGCCAATATTTTTCACCGGCTTCGCCAGTGGCTGCTCGATAAACATTTGGGGTCGGTAAGATTTCGTCTAATTGACGGAATTTGTCTTCGAAATCACCTTTGGTTTGTTTAACTGCAGATGCGAATGCATCTGTGCTTGTAATAATTGCCGTTGTTAATGCAAATGATATGCAAAGGACGTGGATCAATTTACTGCTACTACTAGTCATGTTACCTCTAGGTGGTTCAGTTTGGTTTCAGGGGCTTGATTTTGTACAAAATTTTAACAAACTGGAATGAGGATTAAAGGACTCTTAACGTGTTGGTTAGGTTGTTCATCGTGAATATGAACAGAAGGGAAAGTAAGGCTAGCTAGGTTGTATGTATTTTATACAGCTTTAACTCGCCTTGACTCTAGAGTTCAAAACTAGCGCATTTTCATATTTTGTAGCGCATAAATTTTACTCTCGTATTTTTCTTTATCGAGATAATCATCCGCTAATGAACGCGCGCGTTCTAAATAATAATTAGCACGTTTATGCTCACCTAATTGCCAATAATTTTGTGCCAGTCCAAATAAAAACTGATGCTCTTGATTATTTAGCTTTAACGCCTTTTTGAAATGACTGATAGAGGCACGATAATGCCCTTTGTCAAATGAGGTCTTAGCTAACATTGCGAAATAGTAAGGGTTTTTAGTTCGTACTTTTCGAATTTTGGCAAACAAGTCGTTGGCAAGTTCTTGACGACCCGTACTTTGATAAAGGTACGCTAGGCTCTCTTGCAGATTTAAATTGCTTTTATCGATACTAGATGCGTATTGCAATATGGTTTCAGTTTCAGCAATAAAGCCTTTACGTGTGTACAAACTCGCAAGATTACCCCAGGACTCTGTGATTGTGGGGGCCAAAATGGTTGCTTGTTTAAAGTAATGGTATGCTTTGTTTAATTCGTTATTAACCAAAGCGTTAGCACCTTTGTTATTGTAAAAAAGGGCGATAATGTCATTTTTATATAACCTTTTAGACGATCTTTTTGGACCATTTAACATTGGTAAGAAGTCGACGACATAAGTTGACTCATTTTTAAGTAGGATAGAATGAATGATCGGCTCTTTGATATGCAAATTTACATGGCCATTTAACATGCGGACACCATTGTTGTAAGTCCAGTTTTCCTGCACTTTGACATCCATGAACTTGGCTTCCATTCTTGCTTCTTGGGCTAAAACATAAGACAGAATTGTAAGTGACAAACAGTTGGCGGCTCCCTGTTCAAAGGCTTCTGAGGCAGTTAAGTCGGCATTGTGTACGTATCGAATATCTAGTTGATTGGGGTCAAAGAGATCTTGGATCATTTTTTTGGTTCTTGCTGGTATGTCACGAATTGGCTTGAGACGTAGGTAGACGTAACGTTCCATCTGTTCAGTAATTTTGAAAATTTCCTGCTCAGTTTCCAGTGCCGGTGCTGCTCCAAACTCATGATCTAAATAGATATTTTTAGGGGCTTTTGCTTTAAATATAGGTGTGTGTGTTGCGCATCCATACATTAAAACACACGAAAAAATGAGTATGGCGTACTTTATGTGGTTCATATATCACTCCCTAGTTTCCAAATGAGAAACAGTTAGCTACGCTGTAACAAACGTATAATTAAGTATTAGTCGGGAATGACCAAAATGGCAAAAGTTGTTGGGATAGGTGGCGTGTTTTTTAAGGCAAATGACACAGAAAATCTGAATCGTTGGTATCAGGAGGTTTTAGGTATAGAAATAGGCGAATATGGTGCGACGTTTGCGCCGGACAAAATCCCTAAAAATGCGTATACCGCGTTTTCATTATTTAAATCGACAACCGATTATTTTGATGTACCGGGTAAATCGCAACAGCAGGGTTTTTTAATTAATTTCTTAGTGGATGATTTATATGGCGTATTGGCTAATGTAAAACAAAATGGAGGCACCTTAATTGGTGAACCTGAAGAGTTCGATTACGGCAAGTTTGGCTGGTTTGCAGACCCTGAAGGCAATAAAATTGAGTTGTGGCAAGCGATGTAAAGCAAATCGAACAATTTATGCAAATCGGTTTTCGCTTTTAAATATTGATTAATGCCGCAATCAATTTGAAATTTTAATGGTCTTTTCACCTTGTTTTAGTAGAATCGCTTCCTAATTTTTTGCGCTAACACGAAGAGACTATTATCAGCATGGTTACCATTGGGATTGATTACGGCACGTCTAACTCTGAAGTTGTATTATCTGACGGCAAGCACCACCAATTTGTTGAGCTTGATTCTGACTCAAAAACCCCTTTTAAAATTCGTTCTTCAGTTTTTATTTATTATGAAGACGATTTACCAATGCCTCCGGTTGAGGTGATTGAAGAAAAAGTTCAGCACATCAAACGTGGTATTTCAGCGCAGCTTGATAAAGCCAAAGACAAATATGAAGAAGCCACAACGCCTGCGGAGCAACGTCGCTATTTAACTCAAATTGACCAACTTCGTGGTGAATTCCATAATACCCCTAAGTTACAACGTCGCGCGATTAATGAGTTATTAAAACATCAATCAGTAGATGACTTGCCACTTTATAAAATGGTTGAAACCGGTACATTTCTATTCGGTGAAGCTGGCTTTAAACAGTATTTAAAAACACCTGAAAAAGGCCGTTTGATTTACTCACCTAAAAATTTCTTAGGAGCAAGTTTACTGTCAGGTCAACGAGATGCCTTTGTTGGTCTTATTGCCAAACAACTTGGTTTTTTTAAAAGCAAGGCGGAAGCGCAACTGGGCAAGACGGTAGAGGGGGCTGTTGTTGGTCGTCCGGTAAAATACCACGGAACTCGTGGCGAAGATGGAAACCAGCAAGCCATTAGCATTATGCGAGATGCGGCTACCTTAGCCGGATTTAAAAAGATAGATTTCCTAGAAGAGCCTATTGCCGCGGCATACCGTATTGAACAGCAATTAACTGAAGAAAAAGTCGCGCTGGTGGTGGATATCGGTGGCGGTACAACGGATATTTGTTTAATTCGTTTAGGTACGCAACAGCAACATCAATATGACCGACAGCAGGATGTATTGTCAGTAACCGGCACTCGGTTAGGTGGGATGGAATGTGATAAAAACTTAATTTTAAAATCCATTGCTCCATCTATGGGGTTAGGCTCTGAAACCACAAATGGTATTCCAGTACCTCCTCTGTATTACAATGACATGGTTGCAGTAGACGACATTCCTCGTTTAAACAGCTTTTTCTCTGACGAGATGGGATTAGAAATCGCGCAAACGATGTCGGTAGCCAAAGAACCTGAGAAATTAGAGAAGTTGTTAACGGTGCAAGAAGAAAAGTTGTCGGCTCGTTTAGTTAACTCTTCGCGATTAGCAAAAGAGATGTTGTCGGCAAAACCACACATTGTCTTGCCGCTTAAATATATCGATCCTCAATACCAGGTTGAATTAACTGAAGCAGATTTAAAACGTTCGATGATTGGTTGGATGGCGCGTGTAAAGTCATTGATCACAGAATGTTTGAAGAAAAGTCCTGAACAGCCAGAAATACTGTTTATTACAGGGGGCATGAGTTTGTCGCCGGTAGTACAAGCTGAAATCAAAGCGATGTTTCCAAACTTGCCTGTTGTTGAAGCCGATGCGTTTAAATCGATTTCTGAAGGCTTAAGCATTCAAGCAACACGACTTTAACTTAATGTTTTTGGGCTGGCTAAGTATGTATTAGCCAGCTTTTATGTGTAATAACGTCTATGTTAGGAGCTGCGAGCTTCACTCTTTTTTTTCAATTTAAAGCGGCGCGACTTCACTGGCAATCAGTTGTAAGGTTCGATTTCCTCTAAACTCATTGATATCCAATTGATACACCACACGGACTTGTCGAATCGAGTTGTTAGGCCAAACGCCTAAGTCACAATTAAAATGAATGGCATCGATGACGATACCGGTCTCATTGGTTAAAACGAGTTTTAGATGTTTTGCACCAACAATTCGATGACTAATTACGTCAAATTTATCGTCAAATGTCGGCTCGGCAAACCCCTGACCCCAAGGTCCTGCTAGGTTAAGCTGTTGACTAAACTCTGTGGTAAAACAATCACTTGGCAATTCGCCATCAGTTAATGTCACCTGAGTCAACACTTCTTCAGATAGATGTTGGGTTAAAATTCGATTAAATTCAATTTTGAACGCTTCAAGGTTTTTAAGGGGTAAACTTAGACCAGCGGCCATAGCATGACCCCCAAACTTACCAATTAACCCCGGATTTTGAGTATTGACTTGGTCTAACACATCACGAATATGTATGCCTTGAATCGACCGCGCAGAACCCTTAATTTGTTGGTTTTCACCTTCACCATCACCTAATGCAAAAGCCACGGTAGGGCGGTAATACTTGTCTTTTACGCGCCCCGCGACAATACCTATCACACCTTGATGCCAATCTGGTGCAAAGACACAAATACCATTAGGCAAGTCACCGTCTTTAAGTTGCAGGGTATTCACAGCCGCTTCTGCCTCAATACGCATGCCTTGCTCAATTTCTTTACGTTCAGTATTCAAGCCGTTTAAGTCCTCGGCGATTTTTAATGCCTGGCCGTAGTTTTCGGTTAACAAACAGCGTATGCCATAAGCCATATCGTCAAGGCGCCCCGCGGCATTAAGCCTTGGCCCAATAACAAAACCAAAATCTGTGGACTTAACTTGCGTCAGCTCTTTATTTGCAATTTGCAACAGGGCTTTAATACCAGGGCGACATACCCCTTTTTTAATTCGAGCGAGTCCTTGATGAACCAAAATACGATTGTTGCTATCAAGAGGTACTACGTCGGCAACCGTACCTAACGCTACTAGGTCAATAAACTCTGCCATATTAGGCTCAGAGATATTCTGAGATGCAAACCAATCCTGTTGGCGTAAATGATGGCGAAGACCTAATAGTAAATAAAACGCGACGCCAACCCCGGCCAAATTTTTACTGGCAAACTCACAATCTGGTTGATTGGGATTAACAATAGCATCGGCATTAGGAAGCTGTTTACCCGGTAAGTGGTGGTCGGTAACCACCACTTTAACTCCAGCGGCCTTGGCGATTTCGATACCTTCTAAACACGAAATACCATTGTCCACCGTGATGATTACATCGGTACCATCATTGACCACTTCTGTTGCCAATTGCGGACTTAAACCATAGCCGTAATCAAATCGATTAGGGACATTATACTTAACGTTTTGAAACCCAAGCTTGGCAAGACCAAGCATCATCAACGCTGTACTTGTCGCACCATCTGCGTCGAAGTCACCAACAATAGTAATTCGTTGTTGCTTTTTTAGTACATCAAACAATAGTTGGCAGGCGACATCTATGCCTTTCATTGACGAAACGGGTAGCAGTTGACCGGCACTGCGTTTGATATCGGCAATATCAGTAATACCGCGGCCGCGGTAAATGCGTTGAATGACTGGGTGTAATTGTTCGAGACCGACAGACGGAGCGTCAATGTCACGACGTTTGATATTTAACATGGGATCCTAAGTCACGCCGTTTATTGGCGTGACTGGTAAAAAATTGTGTAACTTTAGTAATTAGTTGAGTTCTAAAATCTGTGCTAATTCGCTAGGCGGCTTGTAACCTGGGATCATAGTACCATCTTCAAACATAATGGCTGGAGTGCCTGTTACACCGGCTGCTTGACCTAAATTATAGTGACCAGCGATAGGAGCGCTACATAACGCTTTAGCCACTTTTGAACCTGCCTTTGCGTCAGTCATGGCTTGCTTTTGGTCTTTAGAACACCAAACCGCACTGATATCTTCAAACGAACGGCTGTTCAGTCCGCCTCGAGGAAACGCTAAATAATTAACGGTAATACCTAAATCATTATAATCGTCGATTTGGGCGTGTAACTTACGACAGTAACCACAGGTTGTATCGGTAAATACTGTGATTTGGGCTTTTTCGTTTTTCGCTGGAAATACGATCATCGAATCTTTAAATTCTTTCATGCCATCAATACGCAATGAACTTAGCGCGGTTTCTGTCAGGTTCGTCATGTTGTCGTCGGTATCAAATAATCGTCCTGCAATAAAAAATTGGGTATCTTCAGACATATAGAATACACCGCGGTTGGTATAAATTTGTTTTAAACCTTTTACGGGAGCATCTTCAATTTTTGAAGCAACTAAACCTAATTTCAACATTTTTGCCTGAATTTTGGCATCGACATTAGATGGTGCTGCTTGAACTGTATTGGCAATTAACAAGCTAATAGTAATAACACTGGTGACGATTAGAGACTTTAACAACTTCATTTTAATTCCTGTTATTCCGGTAATACCTATATGACCGGATAATCCGAAAATAGTTTCCGAATAATTATCCGCGAGGGTGATGGTCACGATGTAAGGATTTTAACCTTTCTTTTGCAACATGAGTATATATTTGTGTGGTTGATAAATCACTATGGCCTAGCAACATTTGCACAACTCTAAGGTCAGCGCCATGATTTAACAGGTGAGTTGCGAATGCATGACGTAAAGTATGGGGGGATAGATGACCACGGATCCCAGCTCGGATGGCATATTCTTTAATTCGGTGCCAAAAGGTTTGTCGGGTCATTTGTTGCCCGCGCCGGGAGGGGAAAACTACGTCAGAGGGGGTTGTTAGCAACTCTGGCCGGCCTTCTTTTAAATAGACAGCAAGCCATTCAGCGGCAATTTCTCCCATAGGCACTAAACGTTCTTTTTGACCTTTACCAATTACTCGAACCACATTTTGCATCAAGCTAATATTACCTAATTTTAATGACACTAATTCGGTAACGCGCAGGCCCGTCGCATAAAGTAATTCAAGCATGACCTTGTCTCTGAGTTCAATAGCGATGTCGTGTTGTTGGCAGTTAAGAAGGGACTCGACGTCTTGTTCGGACAAAACACTTGGTAAGGTTTGACCCAACTTTGGCGCTTGCGTCATCGCCGTTGGGTTAGTTGCGCGGGTTTTGGTGGCAACTAAAAATAGAAAAAATCGCTTAATTGCGCTTAGCGATCTGGCAGTAGAACGTGGTTTTAAGCCAAGGTCGGTTCGGTGTGCTAAATAAGACTCAATAGTAAATTCATCGCATTGCAATAAATCGGTATTTTGTGCCTCGATAAATTGATGAAATTTGAGCAGATCGGTTTTGTAAGCCGACAACGTATTGTCACTAAGGCCTTTTTCTAACCAAAGATGTTGCAAAAACAGATCGATTTCGTCTGGTAGCTGTTGGTTTTTATGATCCACAATAATGATTCGACTTCTTTGTTTAAAGGCATTTTGCTAGACTTGCCGGCAATTTCATAGCCTTTTTAAAGAGAAACGTAATGAAGATTGGCTTGTTCTATGGCTCAACAACTTGTTATACCGAAATGGCCGCAGAAAAAATACAACTAAAACTTAACGAATTGTTTGGTTTCGAGTTAGTTGATTTGTACAACATCAAAGACAACGGGTTTGATCACATCACAGAATATGACTTACTTATATTAGGCATATCGACGTGGGATTTTGGTGAGTTACAGGAAGATTGGGAAGCTAAGTGGCAAGATATTGAGACACTTGAGCTTAATAATAAAACGGTTGCACTGTTTGGCCTTGGCGACCAAGATGGTTATGCTGAGTGGTTCCAAGATGCACTCGGTATGTTACACGATGTTGTGGTAGCCCAGGGCGCATCTCCCATTGGATATTGGCCAAACTCTGATGAGTATGACTTTATTGCGTCAAAAGCATTAACTGAAGACCAAAGTCATTTTGTTGGTTTAGCTCTTGATGATGAAGGGCAATACGATAAGTCTGAATTACGAATTAGCCAGTGGTGTGAACAACTGCTGACAGAACTCGCCTAATAGGAATAAAGGGATATGATAAATTTAGTTAACGTTAAAAATCTTACCAAGGTCGCAATGATGTGTGCGACTGTTGGCCTTGTGGGCTGCAATGCCGTTGGTTTAGGCGGTACAGCAAGCGAAGTTAAGTCTGCAGTCGCGCAGTTACCTGACAGCACTGAACAACTTGATAAGGCATTTGCACAATACAGTGAAGCTTTTATAGAGCGTTTCTGGCAATTAAATCCAACCTACGCAGTTTATGTCGGTTATTACAAATACGATGACAGCTTGCCGGTGCCAAACAAACTGAAAATGGCCAAAGAGCTGAACGTGTACCGAGCTGAATTAAAAGCGCTTGAGCAATTTAATGTGGACAAATTGTCGCCACGTTACGCCAGTGATTATTACATTCTTAAAAACCAATTAGAGTCTTATATTTGGTGGTATGAGTCGTTAAAGGCTGATACTTGGGACCCATCTAATTATAACGTGGCCGGTGGTTTTGGCGTGATCTTAAATACCGATTACAAACCGTTGAATGATCGACTCAAAACCATTATCAAGCGCATGGAAAATATTCCTGCCTATTATGAAGCGGCGATTAATAACTTAACCTCACCAACAGTTACCCATACGGAGCTTGCTATTCAGCAAAATAAAGGGGCGTTGGGCTTATTTGAAGGCGCGATTAAAGACCAAGTTCATGGGTCGGAACTCAGTGCCCAGGACAAAGCTGATTTTGACTTAGCATTGCAAAAAACAACGACGGCGATTAATGGTTATATTCAGCATCTAGAGCAGTTGTTGCCGAAATTAAAAGCGGACCCAAAAACGCGTGACTTTCGTATTGGCAAAAAACTCTATGACAAAAAGTTTGAGTTAGATATCTTCTCAGGTTACACAGCCAAACAATTGTTTGATAAAGCGGTGTCTGAGAAATCTCGAGTTCACAAAGAAATGGCTAAAATTGCCGATACGCTTTGGCCCAAATATTTCCCTAATAAAACAGCACCTTCTGACTCACTAATTAAGATCAAAACCTTAATTGATCATGTCTCAGTCAAACATGTTAAACGTGATGAATTTGTATCAAGTATTCGTGAGCAAATCCCAGAGCTAGAAGCTTTTGTGATGGAACATAACCTAATTACGATGGACAAAGACAAACCGCTTGTCGTACGTGAAACACCTAAGTATCAGCGTGGTTTTGCCGGAGCATCTATTAATGCACCTGGGCCATATGACGCTGAAGCAAATACGTATTACAACGTAACACCACTGGATAACATGGACGATGAAGGCGCGGAAAGCTACTTACGTGAATACAATCACTGGTTGTTGCAAGTCTTAAATATTCACGAAGCTGTCCCAGGTCATTACACTCAGTTAGTTCATAGCAACAAGTCGAAAAGCCTAGTTAAAGCTATTTTTGGTAACGGCGCTATGGTTGAAGGTTGGGCAGTCTATACTGAACGCATGATGTTAGAAGAAGGGTACGGCGACTTTGAACCAGAACTTTGGTTGATGTACTACAAATGGAACTTACGCGTGATCATGAACTCAATTCTTGATTACAGCATTCAGGTGCTAGGCATAGACGAAAAGCAAGCCATGGACATGATGGTAAATCAAGCGTTCCAAGAACAGGCTGAAGCGCAGGGAAAATGGCGCAGAGCGACCTTGTCTCAGGTGCAGTTAACAAGTTATTTCACCGGGTATTCGGAAATTTACCAATTGCGCGAAGAATTGAAAGAAGCGACGGGCGACAAATTTAGCCTTGTTGATTTCCACAATCAATTTTTAAGTTATGGTAGCGCACCGGTGCCAATTATTCGTAAATTGATGTTTGACGACTACGTAGCGTCGCATAAATAGCTTAAATGGGTAAATGTCAGGAGAGTGAATTGCTCTTCTGACAAACTCCCATTTAAATCAAACAAGTATGCAAAATAAATTGTTTTAAAATTAAGAGAGAGATAAATGGCACGTGCATCGGCTTATCATATTTTGGTGAAAACCAAAGAAGAAGCGATAAAAATTAAACAGCAATTAAACAACGGCGCTCATTTTCAAGAAATGGCAAAGAAGCATTCTATTTGTCCGTCGCGCAAAAAAGGCGGTGACCTTGGCGAATTTGGTCAAGGCGATATGGTTAAAGCGTTTGACGATGTTGTTTTTAAAAAGTCTTTGTTAGAAGTGCACGGACCGGTAAAAACAAAGTTTGGCTTCCATCTGATCAAAACGGTTTATCGTAGTAAATAATTCGATAAGGGGTCACTTACCCAAGGCATCATGCTGATATCACTAAGTAAATTTAGAGTGGCATTAGACGTTAGAGCAACCTGAGCGAATTTGCATCAAGGTTAAAATTTGACATTCTGAGATGAACCGTTAGTCTCAATTACAGCAACCATATTGGAAGGAGTCTGCTGTAATGGCGCTGTTTATGACGACCAAATTAAAATTTATTATGCCGTTAAGCATAATATTATTACTTATCAGTTGCGGCGATAACTCAAGTAAATCTAACACCGAACCTGTTGTAAAGATCATCCCTGAGCCTGAATCTCCTATCAATGCGGCAAATGCGTCTCGCCTGCTTAACCAGCTCACATTTGGTGCCACACTCGAAGATATAAACTACTTAGTTGAGATTAATCGTAAAGCTTGGTTAGAAGAACAATTTGACGTTACGCCATCTTTGCATGTTCCTTTAATAGAGCCGTTTTCTGACCGCGAAGATTTTTGGCGAAAGTACCGGATGGCAGCTTGGTTTGAACGAGCCATCTATGCCCCTGATCAGTTACGACAGCGTATGGCATTTGTTCTTAGCGAGATTTTTGTTATCTCAGAGTTTAACGATGTTTTAGGCAACGACCCCAAAGCGGTCGCTAATTATTATGACCTGCTCGTCACCCATGCTTTTGGTAATTACCGAGACCTATTAGAAGCCGTTACTTTGTCTCCTGCAATGGGCATTTATCTCAGCATGTTAGGTAATGAAAAACCAGATACTTCCCGCAATATTCGTCCTGATGAAAACTATGCCAGAGAAGTAATGCAATTATTTACGATTGGTTTGGTTGAGCTGGAAAATGACGGTAGCATCAAACTTGACGAAAATGGGGCTCCGATATCGACCTACGATCAGGCCACAATAAAAGGTTTTGCCCATGTATTTACTGGCTGGCATTACAATGGTACTACGGAAGATACTTGGTTTCGCTGGTGGGATAATCAAGATCTTTACGGCACTATGGTGCCGGTTCAGGCCTTTCATGACACTGCTGAAAAAGCGTTATTTAGCGGTGTTTTGTTACCCGCTAATCAAACCGCAGAACAAGATTTAAAAACTGCGCTAGATGCGCTGTTTAATCACCCTAATGTTGCGCCGTTTATTGCTAAACAACTGATCCAAAAATTTATTACCAGCAATCCAACACCTGCGTATGTTGAGCGAATTGCGAATGTTTTTATCGACAATGGCGCTGGCGAACGAGGTGACTTAAAAGCAGTTGTGAAAGCCCTTATTTTAGATGAGGAAGCGATCAACGGGCATATTAGTGCACCAGATACCTTCGGTAAAATGCGTGAACCTATTTTAAAGGCTACCCATTTATGGCGAGCGTTTAATCTAACAACCGACAATGAAATTATCGATATGGGATGGCCTGACTATTATTTTAATCAAGCGCCATTAGCATCGGCGTCAGTTTTTAATTTTTACCGTCCAGATTACAGCCCACCGTCCTTAAAAAACGCTACAGGTTTAGTAGCCCCAGAGCTACAAATAGCAACTGAAACGGCAGTAACTCATACGTCGAACTTTGTCGCATGGCTTGGTATGTGGCACGCATTCAGTGGGGATTTTAGTGAAATAGAAGAAGATAAACGGCAACAGCTTTGGATTGATCTTACCGAATATGTCCCATTAGCTGAAAGTGATCCAAGGCAAATCATTGAGCAACTAAACCTAATTTTAACCGGCGACATATTAACGACCGACGCCATTGATCTACTGGTGGATTATTATGGTGAACTTGAATGGGCTCCAACCCATGAAAGGATCTCTAATATTATCTTTCTAATCATGTCTTCACCTCAATATTCGGTCATACGATAGGAGTTTCCATGGATCGTCGAGCATTACTAAAATCATTGCTGGCCGCGGGTGTGGGGGCAACAACGTTTGGCGCAACCGCAGGGCAAATGAAGTTGCTCAATACGTTTGCTCAACAGCAACGTTTTGATGACTACAAAGCGTTAATCTGTGTGTTTTTATATGGTGGCAACGACTCTTACAATATGTTGGTGCCAACCGAGTCATCAGATTATGGTCGGTATTCGGTTGTAAGACAAAACCTTGCTGTACCTCAAGAATCACTTATTTCATTGAATACAACTTCGTCACTGCCCTATAGCTTGGGTGTTCCGGACTATATGACACCCATTGCTGATTTATTTCATAACCAGCAGCTCGCTTGGATCAACAATGTTGGGCCACTTGAAGCGCGCGTGAATAAGTCTGAAATTAAAGCTAAAACCGCATCTTTGCCACCGCAATTATTTTCCCATAACGACCAACAAAAGTTATGGGAGCGGGCCGACAACAACTTAACCGGTTTATCAGGTTGGGCGGGACGTATCGCTGACTTATTATCGGATGTCAATCCAGCAAGTCCAATCCCATTGAACATTTCCCTTGCGGGCAATAACGTATTGCAAACTGGAGAAACTAAACCTTCTTATGGCATTACCGCTGATGGCGCAGATATGTTTGGAGGTTTAGACCCAAGACATAATTGGAACGATAAACGCATAGCGGTATTCGACCAACTCATCGCCATGGACAAGCATAAAATAGGCGGAGCCTATCGTGATATTGTCAATCGCGCACGTAGTAACGCATTGGTGATAAACCAAGGATTAGAGTCGATACCAAGATTAACGTCGACATTTAACGACAATCGATTTGAAGACGAACTGCACATGGTCACTAAGATGATCAGTGCCCGTGAAACTTTGTCGATGCAACGTCAGGTCTTTTTTGTAGGACTAGGAGGTTGGGATACCCACGACCGACAAAACGACGCTCACCCTGAACTTTTAGCACAATTATCTAACGGTTTAAATTCACTAAACAAAGCGCTTGTTGAATTGGGGGTTAACGATAACGTAACGACATTTACCATGTCTGAATTTGGACGGACCTTAACCAGCAATGGCGACGGAACTGACCACGGTTGGGGCGGGCATCAAATGGTTATGGGCGGAGCGGTCAATGGCGGCCAACTTTATGGCCAAATGCCATCACTGGAGTTAAACAGCGAGGACGATTACGGCGATGGTCGAATTATTCCCACCACCGCAAGTGAGCAGTATTCTGCAACATTAGCTAAATGGTTTGGATTATCAGATGCCGAAATTGCCATGGTATTCCCACATCTGAGCCGGTTTGACTTGGCCGATCTCGGATTTATGGGGTGAGGATTCTACCCGACGCCGTTTTATGTCTAAACGGTGGTTATTGCGCTTTTTCAAAATCGAGAACATAAAAAAACACCAATCAAACTGATTGGTGTTTTCTCAAAAACTTGTAGTAATTATTAAGCTTGTTTTTTAGATCGAAGCGATACTAAACCAATCAACCCCATTGCGAATATAGCCAGTGAAGTCGGCTCTGGAACTGCGTTTATTTCAGCAGTAATGTTGTAACTATAATTACGACCTAAGCCATTATGATAAGTGCTTGAACCGAATGTTGGTGCATTTCCAACACCTTGACTTAAATTACCAGAATGATTATTACTACCACCGCCAGTTAAAAATACCGGGTCACCGCCGATATAAGGGATTACGCTACCAGCGCTAACGCCGTTAACGTCGGCATCTAGAAAACCAGAAGTGATAGTTTCACCTGCCGCTAAGCTAAATTGGCTCAAAGTAGTGGAGAAATCTAAACTTAGGTTACCTGTACTAAAATAATCAACACCTGAATATCGTGTATCACCAATAGCCATAATCGTAAAATCATTGGACGCTGCATTATTAATTTTTACAACAAAAGGTGTTACCTGGCCACGGTTATTTCCAACAGTGAAATTAAAATTATTTAAAGTGACAAGTTCGTCAGCGCCTGAAGTATTTGTATAGGCATCATACTCATTGATAATCATTATGGACTGCCAAGAATCGACAACGCCGCCAGAAAGTGTATCACCTAGAGTGATAATTCCAGCATGACTAACACCAACAAAACAATTCGCAGAGAGGATTAGTCCGATTAAACTGGTTTTTAAAAATCTAAATTTCATTAGTAATTCCTATATAACCCAAATCTAAATCGATGGGTAATTCTAAAAAGTTAATATGTTTAAATCACGATTTATGCCAGTATGTAAAGTGTAATTATTTCAATTGGTTATGTTTTTTTTCGGATTGGAAAATAGATTTTTGTATAATAACCTGACACATTTTTGATTATTATATAATCGTTATTTTTTCTAGCCTTTTTGGGCTGCATCAACGCCAGAAACTAAAATCTGGCCAACCGCTAGTGGGGGTTTTTAAATATCGCAATTTATTGTGCAGGTCTTGTGTGCGATTGGTGTGAAGTAGATTAATTTGGTACTAATAGACAAAGTGCGGTGGTTACGCGTTTGAAGCGGCTCACTTATCCACATTTAAGTGATTACGATATAGCTAACATCAGATGGAGATTGGTATGAAATTTTTAGTTTTCTTGGGGACGGTTCGTGATAGTACTCCTCCAAAGCCTGCTCGTTTAGGGGTAAGAGTTACTGAGGCGATAATAGCGTGTCTTAAAAGCCGATATGAAGAACATGAAATTGAATTGGTCGATGCTTTGGATTACCCACTCGACACCGTTTTTAAGCCTCACTTTGCTTATCCTAAAAGTAAGGCGCCTACCGAACTCAATGACTTAGCGGCTAAAATAGAAGGTGCTGATGGGTATATTATGGTTAGCCCTGAATATAATCATTCAATGAGTCCTGCGCTTGCTAACCTTTTGAATCATTTTGGCAGCTCTTTGTTCTCCTATAAGCCGAGCGCAATTGTGACTTATTCTGCAGGGCAGTGGGGTGGCATGCGGGCTGCAATCGGAATGCGAGCTTACTTGTCTGAACTAGGCTGTTTACCAGTGTCAGCAATGATCCATGTACCAAAGGCTCAGAAGGTTTTTGATGATAATGGAATAGTGCACGATGGCGAAGATCAAAACTCCTGGTTTAATTATTTTGAACGAACACTCAACCAACTGGTTTGGTGGTCACAAGCCGCCCAAATTCAACGAGCAGAATTAGATCCCCATAAGTTTGTTCGTGATTTCAAATCGAGCCCTTCAGAGCGAAATGCGCCTTAATAACTTTTGACATGGTCAATTTTCTACAGGGTTTGAGTCAGTTAATTTGTCGCGGACTCAGCACTCGATAGGGGAGCCCAAAAATCACTTGGGCCGATTAATATTAGCAACTAAGGCAATGTTGTTTTGTTCTGCATGTTAAGTATTGGAAGCGTAAGTTTGGTAAAGTAAATCGTCGCTTGCTTAGCATACCGAGAGGGTAGGAAATACGCCCTCATACGCTGCGTTTGAACCTCGTAATTACGAGCCTCATCCGGTATTATCTAAACCAATAGAATCTGCTTGAACTATGAGAACAAAGGTATGAAGTACTGTGCAATATTGTCGATGGACAGTTTGGAAGATTTTGAAGCGTATGATCATCTAATCGAACCCCATTTGTTAGCTCGTGGGTGGCAAACAAGTACAGTATCGTGGCGTAAAAAAAACGTCGACTGGTCACAATATGATGTTGTATTAATTCGTACGCCTTGGGATTATCAAGAAGATGCAGACGCGTTTTTGGCGGTATTAACTGACATCGAACAATCAACCGCACGACTTGAAAACAGCTTTGAGATGGTTAAGTGGAATATCGACAAGATTTATCTGCAACAACTGGAACAGCAAGGTGTACCTCTAGTTCCAACCATTTGGCAGTCCCGGTTAGGCAATAATGCTATCAACCAAGCGCAATTAGACAGTTGGTTTAGTGAGTCAGGTTCTGAGCAAATGGTATTAAAACCACGAATAAGTGCAAATTCCGACAATACCTTTTGGCTTAAAAAGAGTGAAAGTTGTTACGACATTGAACAGCTAAATAGTGCATTCAGTGAACGTGATTTTATGATACAGCCTTTTGTTCCTGCCGTAATAGAAGAAGGTGAGTATTCACTATTTTATTTTAATGGTGAATACAGCCACGCGATTTTGAAAACGCCAAAAGATGAGGACTTTCGAGTACAGGAAGAACATGGCGGACGTTTAAAATTGATCACGCCAGAGGCTAAGTTAATCGCAAGTGCTGACCACTGCATGTTTGCCATAAAACAAACGCACGAAATGCCACTGTATGCGCGCCTTGATTTGATCAGGTTTAAAAATGATTTTGTCTTGATGGAAGCTGAGATGATTGAACCATCCCTATATTTTAATATGGACCCAGCTTCAGCGGAACGATTCGCTGAAGCATTTGTAACTCGGATGACGGCTCTTTTGAGCTAAATTGAATTAAGTTAAAAGGCGGCTATGCCTAAGTACAATTGGTAACTAAATACCAAATAAGTCTGGATGTGCAATTAGGTTTTAACTCAAAACTTTATGATTGGTTATTCTTTAGGGCGATTGCTTTTTTTGCCCCATTTACGCCTAACGAGCTGAATTTTGGATGGATCTTTTTTCCAGCTTTGGTATTGATTATGAACCCCTTTGGTTAAGCGTTGTGAGTAGCTTTCTAACAAGTCCACACCAACTAATATGGCAACCACTACAAACGACATTAAAATCGCGGCACCAAACGTACCTTTGGCTACTATTACGCCAATAGCGGCTAATACCCAAATGGTCGCGGCAGAGGTTACGCCAACTACAGCCCCATCTTTTGCCAACATGACACCGGCACCTAAAAAGCCAACGCCGGTAATAACTTGGCCAATAATACGAGAAGGATCAGACATCTCGACCGAAACGCTGTCTGCGGCGGCAACAAATATATAGGTACCTACGACGATGAGAGATGAGGTTCTTATGCCCACAGGTTTACCACGGTATTGGCGTTCAAAGCCAATCACAGTGCCACAAAGGACAGCCGTTAATACGGCAAGCCAGCTGTACGGTGATATATCGAAGATCTGTTCAGTTATCAAAATAAGCTTTTTAAAATTAGTGGGTAACGGAATAGGAAACTTTTTTCCCAAATAAATTATGCGACGGTATTTAACTACGAAAGATAAAACTCATTTACGCTTTACGTTGCAATTGTAAATAAGGCGGTTGAATGAGAAACACTCGACACCGCCTGTATACTAATATTGTCTAATTAACGACTTACTCGATCAATTATAGTTATCGTAATCATCATCAAACAGGTCACGTCGTTTTTTTGCTTCAATCTTTTTACGAGCGGCACTGTTGTGTAAACTGCGATAACGCTTTGACTGGTGATGCAATGACGAGTCAAACTCATCATTAAAATCTTCATTTTTCGACGACCAGGATATGTCACTATTGGTTTCGTTGGCTTGTCTAAAATTTCTACTCATTAAAGTTCTCTTAAAATAAACGTAAGTCATTTACGTACTGTAAATAATGAAGACTGTTTGTTAAAAACAAAAGCAATATATATTTATTCGTACGATTAAAATTGTTTGTCGATAGGTTATTTGGGTATAGCCCAAAGTTTATATTCGGTCAAAAAATCGTCACTTTTATTTAATGTTCGACAATAAAAATTGATGCTTATAACAAAAAAAAACAGTTGGATTATTGACCCCACATATGGAATTTTATACGCCTATTATTACTTGCAAATGACTAAGTTTGCATCGAAAAACAATTTTAATTTAAGAGTAAAAGTTAAAGATGACTACCGACAAATTAATGTCTACAACTGAGTTTTGCCACGACCGAGTTTCGGTATTTAATGTTGGAGACGAATTTTGTTCTGAAACCGAAATACAAGCGGTTAGCACCGAGCAACCACAAACACGTTTTCGTGACGCGGTGCGTGTTGTTGCTGATCAGGGCGAGTATTGGTTATTTGATTATGGCGTTGTTGTATTTTGGGGCATGGATGAAGAAGAGATTAAGCGTCTAGTCGCTAAATTTGTAAAACAGTCGGAATCTAACTTAGAAAAAATCGAAGAACACTATCTGTTTGGTTTCGCCAATGAAATAAAAATAAGCAAAGATTTTATTACCTTGCCTGACAATAATCCGTTATCACGTTTGGCGGTTTCACATGCGTTGGCGCAGTCGATTAAGTTGGTAGAATTTGAGCAAAATGCGCAAAATACCATAGTGAATCATTCACATTTACCCGAAACGTTAGCTAAGTCGGGTAAAATCGCTTTGTCTCGTAAACACATCGCCAAAATTCGAGGCATGTTGTTCCGCACAAAAAGCGACATTATTTTGCACTATGGGTTGCTCGATACCCCAGAGTTCTTTTGGGAATACCCAGAGTATGAGCATATATATAATGCGCTCGCTAAATACATGGATATTCATCCGCGAGTTGAATTGTTATCTAAAAAGCTCGAAACCATTCATGAATTGTTTGAAATGTTGGCCGATGAGCAAAAACATCAACATTCGTCGTTTTTGGAGTGGATTATTATCATATTAATCGCTATTGAGATTGTGATCTATTTTGTTGAATTAGCAGCGTAATTTGCCCCTAATGCGACTTTGATTTTTTGGAATAGTACCAGAAAACAAAGTCGTTTTTTTGTTTCTAGGCCTTGTTTAACCTTAACGGCATTGAGCCTATTCGCTATTGAAATGTCCTATAAAAACTAGCAACTTCCACCCCTGACTAAAAGTTTTCGCTGTCTAAATCGTTGAACTAAGAAACTCAGGCTTTACCCGAATAAACGTCATCTCATCACGTCATCTTAAGCTGAATATTTGATTGTTAAAAAAATATTCAAATTCCCCTTGCTTTAAATCTAAATGATAACTATTCTCATTTGTGTTGGGTTGATTTTGATATGTGAGGCATTGATCTCAGCATTCAAGCTCAATGCGGTGGCCACTAACTGGTTTTTAGTATTAAGTCTGCGGACGGTGGCTCGATGAAATTTGTTAAATAATGGATATTGTAATCAGATGCTAAATAAATTTTTATGTGCACCTCATCGTCAGGAACTTACGGATAAACCAGAAAAAGCGAAAGCCTATTGCTGGAAGGGGTTGGAGACAGGTCAAAACTTGTCGGCTTTTGGTCATAAACGTGACGCACTTGCTCACTTTGGCTGTGCTTTCGAAACAGCTGAGATTGTAATGAGCAGTAGGGTAATGCCAGCCCTCGATGCAATTGGAATATTTAATGCGACATCTTGTGCATTTATAGCTTGTTTAAAAGAATTAGGTTATCACGAACAGTCTCAAGCGGTTTTAAATATGTGTATTGACCGACTGTTTGCTGAATCATTGGCTTTTCCCAGATTGACGCCCACTATTCAAACCTTAGTTATTTCATTACAGGACTTTTCACTGCGAAATCGTCGGAGCAGGGAGCAGGTAAGAAAAGAAATTGGTTTTGACTATGATAATTTAAATTACAGTTTTCCTGTTCAATCTACAGCGACAAAGTTACTTCACTAAAAGAGGCCCTAGAATGAATACACATCCTCAAACTGAACAAACCGTTAGTTTACAAATAAATACATCGACATTGCTTAGATTAATTCGAGAAAACGGGGTTAGACTTAACGACATTCATTGTTTGGACAAACAGTCCAAAGAAACGGTTCGACAGTCATTTCTTCAAAGTATGCTGCGCCAAACGACGTAGCCTAAAACAAGATTTTGATAACAGGAATTTGCAATGAAAAAACCAGAGGTTTGGCCGTAAGTTGCAGGTAAAGAGAAGCAAATAAGAGAAGTAAATACGAGAAGAGAAGAGAAGTGCTAAAGCAGCGGCAGAATGTTAACACTGCGGAACGGATCACTCTAATAGTGGTTATTAGGATATTACTCGACTCATTAAATTTCCTGCTAAAACAAGTCGAGTCATAAAAATGTAGGCTAACGCTTTTGGTATCGCGTTAAACCTACTTTTTATTGTAACCTTGAGGTCAAACTACGCTTCAACAGGCTTCTTGAGTGTTGCATTGAGTACGAGATAACCGATTATTCCCGATAACAAGGAACCGATTATTATCCCAAGGCGTTCATCGAACAGCAGATTAACGCCGGTTTCTTCAAATGCTAACGACCCAACAAATAAACTCATGGTAAATCCAATACCACAAAGGGCCGCCGTACCATATAGTCCGCCCCAGGACATGCCCTTAGGTAATTGAGCAAAATTCATCTTGATGCATAACCAACATAAACCAAATATCCCAATTTGTTTACCAGCAAACAAGCCTAATGCAATGCCGATAGGGACATTATGAAACATCTGTTCAGTAGTGACGTTGGCAAAACTTATCCCTGCATTGGCAAAGGCAAAAACAGGTAATACAAAAAAAGCGACAATGGAATGTAGATCGTGTTCTAGTGATTTTAAAGGACTGTGTTCAGGATCGTCTTTGGATCGCATAGGTATAAACATAGCCAGAACAACACCAGCTAACGTGGCATGGACGCCAGATTTTAATGTGGCAATCCACATAATAATACCAATCAAAATATAGGGGCTATTCGAGACGACATTCCGTTTATTTAGTATCGCCAAAATTGGAATACAGAGTGCGACAACAATTAGCGCCAGAAGTGAAATTTTTGACGTGTAAAACAGCGCAATGATGATGATGGCACCGATATCGTCAAAAATGGCCAGAGAAGTTAAAAATATCTTTATGGAAATGGGTACTCGTTTGCCCAACAAGGTTAAAACACCCAACGCAAATGCAATGTCCGTTGCCGCAGGGATTGCCCAACCTTTTGCCGCTACTGGATCCGCACCGTTAAAATAAAGGTAAATAGCGGCAGGCACTAACATACCGCCAATAGCACCCGCGCCAGGAAGAATAATGTTGCGCTTATCAGACAATTCACCTTCAACTAATTCGCGTTTTAATTCTAACCCAACGAGGAAAAAGAAGACCGCCATCAACCCATCATTTATCCACAATAACAGCGGTTTAGCTATTTCTAATGCGCCCACTCTGACTTCGACTGGGGTTGATAAAAAGAGTTGGTAATAAGGTTCTAATGGCGTATTGGCGATGATGATTGCTGCTGTAGCTGCAATAAAAAGTAAAATACCACCGGCGGATTCCATTTTAAAAAACGACGTTATAGAGCTGTGTAAGGGGTTAGACATTTGGGTTCCTTTAATAGATATGCCAACTATAAATAACACATATGTGGAATATAAGACACTTTAATGGCGATGTGTTAAATGTATTTAACGTTAAACCGCATTAATTGGCTTTATCTCAAGTTTAGATTATTTTTGAGTAAGTACCTAAAGTGATTGATAAATATATTAGATGATTTGGTATTAATGCTTACCTGTACAAATGAACTGTCGTATCATTTGGACAGACTTTACAGTTTAACATTCATTACTAAGAAGAAGCTCGATAGCATGACACAAATAAAAAGCATCTTAATCACCGGCTGTTCAACAGGCATTGGCTTCGATACCGCAACAACGCTCCACGGTATGGGTTTTGACGTTTATGCAACGGCTCGCAAAGCGCAGGACGTCGACAAATTGCGAGACTTAGGATTAAAGGCAAAATTATTGGATTTGGCCGACGAGGCAACTATTAAAACATCCGTTCAGTGGGTACTTGATCAAACCGACGGAAAACTCGACGCACTGTTTAATAATGGTGCTTATGGTCAGCCGGGGGCCATCGAAGATTTGCCAGTAGAAGCATTGCGAGCACAATTTGAAACTAATTTTTTTGGCTGGCATCGATTGACCCAAATGGTCTTAAAAATAATGCGCGAGCAAGGTTATGGTCGCATTATCCAAAATAGCTCAGTACTCGGGTTAGTTGCTATGCCTTATCGAGGGGCTTATAACGCATCAAAATTTGCAGTGGAAGGTTACACTGACACCTTACGTTTGGAACTTAGAGGGACAAACATTCAAGTAAGTTTAATTGAGCCGGGGCCAATCGATACTGAGTTTCGAGCCAATGCACTTGAGAAAATTAATGAATATATCGATATTGAAGGTTCAGTTCACAGCAAAGCATACAAACCGCAGGTAGAGCGGTTAGCTAAAAAACAGGTTTCTACCGCGTTTACATTGCCGCCGTCGGCAGTCACTAAATCGGTTATTCATGCTATTACGGCTAAAAAAGCGAAACGCCGCTATTATGTCACCACACCGACTTACTTAATGGCTTGGTTTAAACGCCTGCTACCTACATCATGGTTAGATGCGATACTAGCAAAGAACTAATGTCATGCCGCTTATTTGTGGCGGCAAACAGGACAGTCAGAGCGGCGATTTAATTTGAATTTTTGAGTCGCCATGCCCCAGGCATCAAACAACATAAGTTGATTCAAATTGTTGTACTCGCCCAATATTAAACGCAATGTCTCGGTGGCTTGTAAGCTTCCTAAAACCCCCAAAATAGGGCTAAAAACACCAGCGGTTGAACAGTTTTGTGGGGCGTCAACCGACTCTGGGAACAAACATTCGTAACATGGCGAGTCCGCTGTTGAAAAATCAAAACTAATTAATTGGCCACTCGCTTGAATAGCAGATGCTGAAACAAGTTGTTTCTGGTGTTGTTTACAAGTCGCGTTAATTAAACGCCTGGTTTTTACATTGTCAGTGCAGTCTAAAACCACATCGTGACGTTCAATTAAAGCGGCCAAGTCAAAATTGAATATTGACTCTGCGATAGCGTTAATCACAATTAAAGAGTTTTGTAAGGAGAGCTTTTGCTGAGCAACAATTGCTTTTTTCTCGCCAATGTTATTTTCACCATATAATATCTGACGCTGCAGATTACTGCTTTCAATAGTATCGTGGTCTACCAAAGTTAAGGTGCCAACACCTGCAGCTGTTAGATATTGAGCAGCAGGGCAGCCTAAGCCGCCCAACCCAATAATAAGTACTCGGCTATTTTGGAATGCCAACTGACCTTGCTCACCAATTTTTTCCACCATCAGATGGCGGTGATAACGCAAAAATTGTTTGTCCGTTAGATTTGCCACCGAGTTATCCTTTTGCCAATAACTTATTAAATGCAACTACCGCTTGTTCTGGATCATCCGCTTCGGTAATTGCTGTGACAACGGCAATTGAGCCTACGCCCGTTTTAATTACTTCGGTAGCTCTTTCTAATGTTATCCCACCAATGGCAACCATCGGTATATCGAGGTTAAGTTCAACCAATTTTGCTAAAGTATCGACGCCTTGTATTTGACCGGTCATATCTTTTGTGCGGGTCGGAAAAATAGCGCCAACAGCAAGATAAGAGGGTTGGTATTCTTGTATTTTTAACATTTCGTAATGGCCATGGGTACTCACGCCAAGCTTAATACCGGATTGCTTGATGGCATGTAAATCAGCCATCTGAATATCTTCCTGTCCAAGGTGAACGCCATAAGCTTTGTGCTTAATTGCTAATTCCCAGTAGTCGTTAATAAACAAACGAGCTTGGTATTGTCGGCCCAGTTCTATGGCTTGTATAACAGACTGTTCAAGGTCCCTACCAGTTAAGATTTTTTCGCGATATTGAATGGTTTTAATGCCCGCTTTGAGTAAACGTTCAATCCAAGCTAAGTTATCTACGACGGGATATAACCCCAGTTTTTGCTCGTCTATTTGAGCGAAACCTGAGGTAAAAGTATCAACCGGATGGGCGCTAAGTGCGGGTTCCCAATCAAGCTGCAATGCCAAGTCACTATTTGAAACTAGCACCTTAGGGTAGTCTTGGCGTTCACGCGGCCAAGGTCCTTGCCAAATCGGGCCATACGGACCTTCATAGTCTTTAGCCAGTCTTAACCCCTGATTGATATAGGCTTTTGCAATAGTAAACGCGTCGCGTAACAAATAACCTTGAGCCATCAAACTGGCTAAGGCAGAGGCAAAAGTGCAACCGCTACCGTGGGTATGTTCGGTATCTATTTTGGGACTCGCAAGCCAATAATGTTGATAACCATCGTGGCAATAATCGACGCAGTAACGCTCGTCAATATCGATGTGTCCGCCTTTGATCAAAACCGAGCTTGGGCCTAAATTAAGGGCTTGTTGCGCGGCGTTTTCCATGCAATCCCACGAGAACACATAGACGCCAGTGAGTTGCTGCAACTCTTTGTTGTTGGGGGTGAGTACATCAACAACAGGCAGTAAATGTTGTTTTATTGTGGGGAGTATGTCGTCTTCCGTTAAGTTGCCGCCATTTGAGGCAACAGCAACCGGGTCGTAAACAACAATAGGCGCAAAGTCCCATGTGGTTTTGTAATGGGCGATTTTCTCTGCAACTAATTTGACTTGCTCGGCATTGGCTAAAAGACCAATTTTAATGACGAGAGCCGGCTTCTCTTGTTCGAGAGCGTCAAATTGAGACTGCATTACGTCAATGGAGACGGCATTAATCTCGATAACCCCAGCGCTATTTTGAGCCGTTACTGCGGTAATTATTGAACAGGCTTCAGCGCCCAAATTATGAATGGTTTTGCAATCGGCTTGGATCCCGGCACCGCCGGTACAGTCGCTTCCGGCTATGGTCCAAACAATTGAATTGGATAACACTGACATTACTCCTGATGCCAAAACGGCATACCCATTGTGGGTGTGCTGGGTTGGGCAATTTGTTTTTCTGGCATTCTACCAGCTAAAAACCCTATGCGACCAGCATCGGCAGCATATTTAAATGCCGTCGCCATTAACACCGGATCTGTTGCCTGTGCAACGGCACTGTTTAATAGAATTGCATCGTAACCTAATTCGAACGCCTGCACCGCATGGGATGGTAAGCCTATACCTGCGTCAATGATAAGTGTGGTATCGGGTAAACGATGACGAATGGTTTCTAGCGCATAAGGGTTAAGTAAGCCCTGTCCTGTACCGATTGGCGCACCCCAGGGCATAATGACTTCACAACCTAAATCCGCTAATCGGCGGCACAAAACCAGATCGTCAGTACAGTAAGGGAGAACTTTAAAACCATCCTTGAGCAAAATATCGGTTGCTTTAACTAACTCAAATGGGTCGGGTTGTAAGCTGTATTCGTCGCCAATTAATTCCAATTTTATCCAATCGGTTTGAAACAATTCCCGCGACATTTTTGCCAGATTCACCACTTCTTTTACCGAATGGCAACCTGCTGTATTTGGCAATAAAGTGACATTCAGTTCTTTAATCTGCTGCCAAAATTGTTCGCCACCATTATCTTGAGGAGATTGTCGGCGTAGCGATAAAGTGACAATTTCACTGCCACTTGCTTCAATCGCCTGCCTCATCACTTTAATTGACGGATAAAGTGCGGTACCAATTAATAGGCGACTATCAAACGTATCACCGTAAATAGTGAGTTGAGACATACGTAGTTATCCTCCAAAAATAGGTGATACAACATCGACCTTGTCATTTTCTTTTATCAAGGTTGTTTGATAGTTGTTGTTAGCAACAAATTCGCCATTTAACGCAACGGCAAAAGGTGGCTTAACCGCAAAATGGACCAAAATGGACGATAAGCTTAATGCAGATTTTGTATCTAGTTGTCTTTGATGACCGGCCACATCGGCTAATTCTATCGAATGTGGTTCACCATTAAAAAACAGTTTCATGTTGTTAACCTTTGTATATGATCATCGACATTGATTTGTTACTGGCGCGAAAACAGCTCAATAGTTTCGCCTTGCTCTTCCAATAGTCGTAGAGTTTGATCAACCAAACAGGGCGTTAATAAATAGCCATGACGGTACAAACCGTTAATTTGAATATGCTTAGACTTTATGATTATCGAAGGTTCATTGTCGAGTAACGTTGGTCGTAGTCCGGTTTGAATTTCTATCACTTCCGCTTCAGCAAATCCTTTGTGAATACTATACGCAGCACTTAATAATTCTAAAGTAGAACGTACACTCGGGGCTTTGTTGTCTTCTGATTCTATTTCAGTGGCACCGATGACATATTGGTCGTCGGATTTAGGCACAATGTACAGGGGATATCTAGGGTGCATTAGACGAATTGGACGTGTTAATGTTACTTCAGGCGCTCTAACTCGAACGACTTCACCGCGAACACCACGCAGGGGGTTGTCAGGTTTTAATAAAGTGTGTTTTGCACCTAAACCACGGCAGTCGATGACCCAGTCAAATTGCCATTGTTGCAGGTTATTATTCACATCCGATACTCGATTATCGTCAATACGAACCTCTGTTTCTTCAGAGCATGTGACCTTACTTGATAACAATTTTTTTTCGAGTTCTTGGTACAAGAGTCGATTATCAATATGACCTTCATTTGCTAAGAACAGTGCGGAGCTAAAGTTTGGGGGGATTTCCGGCTCAATTTCTTGTATTTGCTCATTGCGTAATGTCTGGATGTCCTGTGCGTGTCGACACCTTACCCGTTGTGTAAAATGTCGCAGGTCATTAACGTCTTGTCTGTGAGCTAAAATCAATGTTCCGGTTTGTTGGAATTGCGTTTCTAAATCCAATGCGTTTAACATTTGAGGCCATAATGTCAAAGACTGATGACCCATTTCGACGATGTTGGCCGACGCCACAACCGATTCAGCTGTAGGGGCAACCATAGCCGCAGCTATTCTTCCTGTGGCACAAGCATCTGCCAAGTTGCCCTTTTCAAACAGGGTAACTTGGTGAGTTTGACTCAATGACAAAGCGAGGAACCGGCCAACAAGGCCAGCCCCCACAATCGCAATAGTAACCAAAATATCCGCCCTATTTGGCTAGTTGATAAATTTCAGATCCTTTTGATCTAAATTCATCCGACATTTTTTGCATGCCTTCCTGGGCGGCTATTGCGTCAATTGCTTCATTTTCAGCGGCGATTTTTAACTCTCGATCAGCTTCAAAGTCTACCATTTTGATATCTATGTCAGCTTCTAAGCCTTTTGCATAGTCACGCACTTCCTGGCTTATCTTCATTGAACAGAACTTTGGACCACACATTGAACAGAAGTGAGCAACTTTGCCTGACTCCTGTGGCAAGGTTTCATCGTGATATTCACGTGCTCGGTCTGGATCTAAACCTAGGTTAAATTGATCAAACCAACGGAATTCAAAGCGGGCTTTTGATAACGCATTATCACGAATTTGCGCACCTGGGTGGCCTTTTGCAAGGTCTCCGGCGTGTGCTGCAATTTTGTAAGTGATCAAACCTTCTTTTACGTCTTCTTTATTTGGTAAGCCTAAGTGCTCTTTAGGTGTTACGTAACACAACATGGCACAACCGTACCAGCCTATATTTGCCGCGCCAATGCCCGAGGTAATGTGGTCATAACCCGGTGCAATGTCTGTTGTCAGTGGGCCTAAAGTATAAAAAGGCGCTTCATCACAGTGTTTTAATTGCTCTTCCATGTTTTCTTTAACCATGTGTAATGGCACATGACCCGGACCTTCGATCATGACTTGTACATCGTGTTGCCACGCGATTTTGGTCAACTCACCTAACGTTCTAAGCTCGCTAAACTGCGCTTCGTCATTGGCGTCGGCAATTGACCCTGGACGCAGACCGTCACCAAGTGAAAACGAAACGTCGTATTGTTTACAGATTTCGCAAATGTCTTCAAAGTGAGTGTATAAGAAGTTTTCTTGATGGTGGGCAAGGCACCACTTGGCCATTATGGAACCACCACGGGAAACAATTCCGGTAACGCGTTTTGCCGTCATAGGGACAAATCGTAATAAAACCCCGGCGTGGATAGTGAAATAGTCCACTCCCTGCTCGGCTTGTTCTATTAACGTATCGCGGAAGATTTCCCACGTGAGGTTTTCTGCAACACCGTTAACTTTTTCAAGGGCTTGGTAGATAGGGACAGTTCCAATTGGTACTGGTGAGTTACGAACAATCCATTCGCGCGTTTCGTGGATATAACGGCCAGTGGATAAATCCATTACCGTATCCGCGCCCCATTTGGTAGACCAAACTAGTTTTTCCACTTCTTCTTCAATAGAAGAAGTGACCGCAGAGTTACCAATGTTGGCGTTGACTTTAATTAAGAAGTTGCGGCCAATGATCATCGGCTCCGCTTCTGGGTGATTGATATTGGCCGGAATAATAGCTCGACCTCGGGCGACTTCGTCTCGGACAAATTCTGCGGTGATCTCATCAGGCATATCTTTACTGCCAACTACCGCACCAAAGCTTTGGCCGGGGTGTTGCTGAGTAAGTGTTTCGTCTTTAAATTTTTGCAGTTTTAGGTTTTCACGAATGGCGATGTATTCCATTTCAGGTGTGATAATCCCCTGTTTTGCATAATGCATTTGGGTGACGATTTTACCGTCAATGGCCCGACGAACTTTTGGCAGGTTTTCAAATCGAATGTGGTCTAAACCTTCATCCGCTAACCGTTGCTGACTATAACCAGAAGTTGCGCCTTCAAGTACATGAGTATCGTTGCGCGCCGCAATCCATTCATCGCGTAGTTTAGGTAAGCCGACATGCACGTCGATATTGGTATCTGGGTCAGTGTAAGGTCCTGATGTGTCGTAAACACGGATGGGTTCATTCGGTTCCAAAATTGGATTTTTTTCATCCCCGCCCACTAAAGAATCGGCAAGGGCAATTTCACGCATACCAACTTTGATATTGTGCGTTGCACCTTCTACGTATACTTTTTTTGAATTTGGGAAGTTTTGATCCGAGCAATTTTTTAGAAATTCTTCGGCTTGAGCACGGCGCTCACGACGAGTTAATTTAGTCATTTTTTTCTGCCTTAAGTAATGGTTTACAAAAGACGGAGTGTAGATCTCAGGTAGGACAAATTGTTTTACCCTTGTTTCCTTCGCTGAAATTACTCAGATCAGGTTCTACGGATCCCGCTACAATGCGATCTCAGCCCATGACAAAATAGGGCACTCCGACAAGTCAAAATCATCTTACGATATAGAACGCAGTGAGGGAAGACCTAATACGTTATTAATCTGCTATAACTCATTACTAATTTACTGAATTGTAGAGGATTAATTTTTTATTTTGATTCGGCAGAGTAGAACTAGCTTGTCGCTGTAACTAACACATGATTAGTGATTTAGGGGATTGAGATTTTGCAATTGCAGGCGCTGTCGTTACAGATTACATGATTGTTGCAAACAATCAGGTTGGCGTTGATAACGACTGGCGAGTTATCAACGCAAATCTTATCTACTTTACTACGACATTAATGCTGTCGTTTGTTAGACGGATATTAATGTTTTCTCCGGTCACAACCTGCTTAGGTGATTTGATCACCTCGCCATTGTCTTTCATTGCGATGGCATAACCACGGCCTAGTGTGGCGAGGGGGCTGACAATGTTGAGTTTTTCTGTCACTTTTTCAAATTGCTGTTGAGCTCTTTCGAATCGGCGAACGAGCAAAGATTGTAGTGAATGTTGCATGTCGACCAGTTTTTGCTGTTCATTTTTAATCAAATTTGTCGGGTTTTGCGATAAAAGTCGTTGTTGCGAATGTTCTACCCGTCGAGCTTGAGTCGAAAGCTGGGTTTGGATTATTCGTGTCATGCGCATTTGCAATTCGTCGGTTTTTTGTTGCGACAGTTGAATTTTATGGCTTGGATGTAACAACGACAATGACTTGTTGAGCTCTGATAACTGTTGCTTTTGGGATTTGTAATTGTGCGTATAAGCCAGTAACAGCCGAGAGTAAAGTCGGTTTACTTTTTCAATTACGTCTGTCATGTCGGTAGACACAAGTTCTGCGGCGGCTGATGGGGTTGGTGCACGAAGGTCTGCGACAAAATCGCATATCGAGAAGTCAACCTCATGACCTACCGCAGAGATAATTGGCAACGCAGAGTTATATATAGTGTGGGCTAAGGCTTCGTCATTAAAGCTCCAGAGATCTTCTAATGAACCACCACCGCGACCGACAACTAATACATCAACTTCTTCACGATAATTTGCGGCGTTTATTGCCCAAATCAAATTTTGAGCGGCGTGTTCACCTTGAACCATAGTGGGGTAAATAATCACCTCCGTTTGCGGCGAACGTCGTTTTAGAACCGTCAAAATGTCATGCACCGCTGCACCCGTAGGGGAGGTGATTACTCCGACACGTTTGGGGTTTTGTGGAATAGGGCGTTTAACGTCTTGGTCAAACAGGCCCATTTGACCAAGCTTTAATTTTAACGCTTCAAATTGTTGTTTTAATAGACCTTCACCGGCCGGTTCCATTGTCTCGACAATAAATTGATAATCGCCACGAGGTTCATAAAGACTGATCCGCCCACGCACTAAAACTTGAGAGCCATTGTCGATAACACCTCGAACAGAGCGATTATTGCCTTTAAACATAGCCGCTTTTACTTGAGCGCGGTTATCTTTGAGTGAAAAGTACCAATGACCGCTAGAGGCGCGAACTAGGTTAGAAATTTCCGCTGAAATCCACACATTCACAAACTCTGCTTCTAACATCATTCTAACTTTCTGATTTAATTCAGAAACCTGATATATTTTTTGTTGCGGTGAAGAATAAGATTGCAGCACGAAAATATTGTCCTTTGCGTGGTTTGAGAAATAAAAGAGTCGAGATTTAAAATAATACAAACTTTAACAAGTTTTTTTACGAAAGTCAGTTTACCTTAGGCAAAGTTTCGATTAAAATGCGGCCGCAACATATAGACTTAAATAGCCTCAAAATTCGGTTTCTATTTCGTACTATACTTACGAATTGGACAAAGCCGCATTTCGAGGCTATTTAGGTATTAAGTCCTTCCATATATTAAGTTAAGGTAAATTTTCATGTTGCGCATAGCTAAAGAAGCTCTCACTTTTGATGACGTATTACTGGTTCCCGGTCATTCGACTGTCCTTCCACACGAAGCGAATTTAAAAACACGTTTAACCCGTAATATTGAGCTGAATATTCCAATGGTATCATCTGCCATGGACACAGTTACTGAAAGCCGACTCGCTATTGCTCTTGCCCAAGAAGGCGGTTTAGGTTTTATTCATAAAAACATGTCAATCGAAGCGCAAGCTAATGAAGTTCGTCGTGTAAAAAAATACGAATCAGGCGTGGTATCAGATCCGGTTACTGTGGCAAATAATGTGACAATTGGTCATGTAATGGCATTGGCTGACGAACATGGATTTTCTGGTTTCCCAGTTGTAGATAAAGATAACAACCTTGAAGGTATCGTAACTGGGCGTGATTTACGTTTTGAAACTAATCTTCAAAATCCAATTACTACGGTAATGACGCCTAAAGAAAAATTGATCACAGTTAAAGAAGGCGCGAGTCGCGAAATCGTTTTAGCTTTGATGCATGAAAACCGTATTGAGAAAATTCTTGTTGTTGACGATGAATTTAAGTTAACAGGCATGATTACCGTTAAAGATTTCCAAAAAGCTGATAGCAAACCAAACGCTTGTAAAGATTCATTAGGACGACTTCGTGTTGGTGCAGCAGTAGGCGTTGGTGCTGGAACTGATGAACGTATAGCCGCATTAGTTGAAGCGGGTGTTGACGTATTGTTAATCGATACTTCTCACGGACATTCACAAGGTGTTCTAGACCGGGTTGCGTTAACTCGTAAAACTTACCCAGATTTAGATATTGTTGGCGGAAACGTTGCAACAGCGGCTGGTGCATTGGCATTAGTTGAAGCAGGTGTTAATGCGGTTAAAGTTGGTATCGGCCCAGGTTCAATTTGTACAACTCGTATCGTGACGGGTTGTGGCGTTCCACAAATCACAGCAATTGCTGATGCAGTAGAAGCTGTATCTGGAAAAGACATTCCTGTTATTGCCGATGGCGGCATTCGTTTTTCTGGCGACATTGCTAAAGCCCTTGTTGCTGGCGCAAGCTGTGTAATGGTTGGTTCAATGTTAGCAGGTACGGAAGAAGCACCTGGTGAAGTTGAACTATATCAAGGTCGTTATTACAAATCGTACCGTGGTATGGGAAGTTTAGGCGCTATGAATCAAAGTCATGGTTCATCTGACCGTTATTTCCAAAAATCTGACAACAAAGAAAAATTGGTGCCAGAGGGAATTGAAGGTCGCGTTGCTTACAAAGGACCAATTGAAAACATCATTCACCAACAACTTGGTGGTATTCGAAGTGCAATGGGTCTTACGGGTTGCAGCACAATTGAAATTTTGAATACAAAACCTGAATTTGTGCGCGTAACGTCTGCCGGTATGGGTGAGTCTCACGTACATGATGTTCAAATTACAAAAGAAGCGCCTAACTATCGTTTAGGCTAGGCTTTAAAGCGTTAATTATTTTGGCAAGCCGAAGTTATCTTCGGCTTCCTTTTTTCAGTCAGTTTGAAAAAACAGACAATATCCACAATTATTTAAGAAGGCTAAAACATGTCAGTTAATCAAGACATTCACCAGCATCGAATTCTCATTTTAGATTTTGGTTCACAGTACACTCAACTTATCGCTCGACGCATTCGTGAAATTGGCGTTTATTGTGAGCTATGGGCTTGGGACGTTACTGAAGAACAGATCAAAGGTTTTAATCCCAACGGGATCATCTTAGCGGGCGGACCTGAATCAGTAACCGAGCATAATTCGCCACGTGCACCAGAATATGTATTTAATGCAGGGGTACCTGTATTAGGTATTTGCTACGGCATGCAAACTATGTCTGAACAACTTGGTGGTTCTGTCGAAGTTTCTGACGAACGTGAGTTTGGTTATGCGCAGGTTGAAGTTGTTAGTGAATCTGCACTTCTTAAAAATATTGAAGATGCGATTACATCAAATGGCAATGCATTGTTAGACGTTTGGATGAGTCATGGCGACAAAGTTAATGCAATTCCTGCCGACTTTACAACAGTTGCAAAAACAGAATCTTGCCCGTTTGCTGTAATGGCGAACGAAGAAAAACGTTTTTATGGTGTTCAATTCCACCCTGAAGTGACCCATACAAAACAGGGTCTTCGTTTGTTGGAAAACTTTGTTTGCACCATTTGTGAATGTGACAAGTTATGGACGTCGGCGACAATTATTGAAGACGCCATTGCAAAAATGAAAGAACAAGTTGGCGACGACGAAGTTGTTTTAGGTTTATCAGGTGGTGTCGATTCATCTGTTGTTGCCATGTTATTGCACCGCGCAATCGGTGACAAATTGACCTGTGTATTTGTTGATAATGGTTTACTTCGTTTAAATGAAGGTCAGCAAGTTATTGACATGTTTGGTGATCATTTTGGATTGAACATAATTCATGTTCAAGCTGAAGACCGTTTCTTGGAGCGTTTATCAAATGAAAATGATCCTGAGAAAAAACGTAAGATCATCGGTAATGTATTTGTCGAAATTTTTGACGAAGAAGCAGGCAAACTTAAAAATGCGAAATGGTTAGCCCAGGGCACTATTTACCCTGACGTGATCGAATCAGCAGCTTCTGCAACAGGTAAAGCACATGTTATTAAGTCTCACCACAATGTGGGCGGTTTACCAGAGGATATGGAGTTAGGTTTAGTTGAACCACTTCGCGAACTATTTAAAGATGAAGTACGTAAAATTGGTCTTGAACTTGGCTTACCTTACGACATGCTTTATCGTCATCCATTCCCTGGACCGGGCTTAGGTGTTCGTATTTTAGGCGAAGTGAAAAAAGAATATGCCGACTTATTACGTCGTGCTGACGCAATTTTCATTGAAGAGTTACACTCAGCTGATTTGTACAATAAAGTGAGTCAGGCGTTTACCGTGTTCTTGCCAGTTCGTTCAGTTGGTGTAATGGGAGATGGCCGTAAATACGATTGGGTTGTGAGCTTACGAGCTGTAGAAACTATCGACTTTATGACGGCACATTGGGCACATTTACCATATGACTTCCTTGGTAAGGTATCTAACCGCATCATTAACGAAATTGATGGTATTTCACGTGTTGTTTATGACATCAGTGGTAAGCCACCGGCAACGATTGAGTGGGAATAACGCTTTATCCGTTAGCTAAGTGAAACAAGAAAGCGCCTTTTAGGCGCTTTTTTGATCGTGGACGTTATACATTAAAGCTAAACATAGGTTTACGTTTTAGGCATTACGACTCATTTGAACAGAGGGCTCATTTGTCCGAGCTATAGTCCGAGCTATTAAGTTCTAAATCGATAAAAGCAATAATATAGCCGTATTGGCGGTCTGACAAATTTCCAGAGGCATGTTCACTCTTGGCATAATTATGGGTCCATTTTCGATCCCTTCCTGGGCTTGGAACCCTAATGTCGACATTAAGTAACTTTTGATTAAGCACTGTGTAGCCTTTCTCTTGAGCTTTTTGGGCACAATAGACAAGTACGTATTCCACGGCATATTTATCGACGCTAGGTAACCAGGTGTACTCGGTGTGGCAGGCTTCTTTTAACACACCGTTTTTATCTTTGTATTCAAGGTGACCACGAGTACATGCCGATAAAAGAGCACAAAAAAACACAACTAACATCAGTTTAGATTGAAGAGTAATTCCCATTGAATAGGTTAAAGTGAATCTATGTCGCGCTTTAGACCAGCGTTATCATCAGTCGCTATTTTCTCTAAAACTTCGACCCGTTCTTTTAACGCGGATACCTGAACTTTTAAGGTTTCTATTTCAAGTTTGTCTTGATTACCTAATTTACTTTCTTCTTTTAAATTATTCACCGAGTAAATTAACCAACCTGCAATAATTAGGAATATAAAAGTCATGTTTGACCCCTTGTTTTGTTTGCTCTAGCCTGTTTTTCTAAGCGAATCTATTTCTTTTTTCAAGTTGTAGCTGTCGTCCGTCACAATTTTTTCAAGGACTTCAATTCGTTCTTTTAACGCGGCCATTTGCTGCTGGGTTTCTGAATCTTGTTGATTGTTATTCTTACTAATTTGCAACTTAACGTGTTGCTCGTATGCGGCATATAGTAAACCACCAATAACCGAAACAAGTACAATAGTTAAAACTGAAATAGGCATTATTTTATTCCTTCAATAAAGTTGTGAATTTCTACGACAAGTTATATATCAATATATGTACCAAAAGATAACGCATTGAAAATAAACAATTAATATATTTAAAGTTGAATTAACTGTTGTGAATATCGCTGAATATTAGTCTAATTAGCTAACTTTTATTAGGTTGTTAGAAAATAAACATGTCCGATTCGGAACTTGATGTCAAATGGATGCAATACGCTATGGCGCTTGCTGAGAAAGCAGAAGCCCAAGGCGAGATACCTGTAGGTGCCGTAATTGTAAAAGAAGATGAAGTTTTAGGGGAGGGCTGGAATCAGCCGATTACCTTGCACGACTCAACTGCTCACGCTGAAATTGTAGCGATTAGAAATGCTGGAAAAAACATTGCAAACTACCGTTTAGTTGGTAGCACGATATATGTAACATTAGAACCTTGTCCTATGTGTGCCGGTGCTATTATTCACAGCCGGATAGCACGACTTGTTTATGGTGCGCAGGATTATAAAACAGGGGCCGTGGGCAGTGTAATGAATTTGTTGCAGCATGATAGTAATAACCACAAAGTCGACTTTACTTCTGGTCTACTTGAGCAGCAGTGCAGTCATCAAATATCCGCTTTTTTTAAAAAGCGGAGAGTAGAAATTAAAGCCGCGAAAGAAAATAAAACTTTGAAAGATGATGTCAACATTGACGATGACCAAATTGATTAAGCGGTGTTAGTTAAAGGCACAACGTAATTAGATTATTTCTTCTGGATCGGCGTTGGATTCGCCCATTCGAATCGTCGTTTGTTTAAGTCGTCGACTTAGCAAACGATTTGAAATTGTTTTTCTCGCTATGCGTCTACGTGTGTTGTTAAACATACGGCTTTTCAATTTTAATTTTATGTTTCTTCTTCGTCTAAACATATTTTGTCCTTTTAAAACGTCAGTAACAGATCATGCTAACTAGGATTAGTTTAGCGGGCTTCAGTTTCAATTTTAATCAGTGCTTGTTTCTGTTTCGGTGCTTACAGAGTGGACTTGGTCCATCAAGGTATCAATTTTAATTTGTTGTTCAGCTTTATCATCAATCCAAATTAAGGTGTCGTAATATCGGCGGATATTGGCAACATATTGCACCGCTTCATCACCTCGAGCAAAACCATAACGAGTTGTCTTGTAATGTCTTTTTTGTCGTAACAGTGGCAGGTATTTTTTAACATCAACCCACTTGTCAGGATCACCGCCCAATATTTTAGTTAGTTTTCGTCCATCTTGAACATGTCCCCAACCTAAGTTGTACGCAGCGAGCGCAAACCAAGGTCGGTCAAATTCAGATATTCTTGCTGGGATACGCTTCAATAATTGACTTAAATATTTGGCGCCGCCTTTAATATTTGATTCCGCATCTAGTCTACTTTTTACACCTAATTGCTTGGCCGTTGGTTGTGTAAGCATCATGATGCCTCGCACTCCCGTTGGGGATTTTGCTCTTGGATCCCAATGGGATTCTTGATAGCTTTGGGCTGCTAATAAACGCCAATCTAAATCTCCGGCATATTCCTTAAACCAGTGTTGGTAATCTGGAAGTACTTTGCCAACCGCATTCATGAATAAACGAGTATCGACATAATTAAAGTGCTCGACATGTCCAAAGTAACGTTCTTCTAACGCAATAAGTTCACCGGATTCGTGCATGTCGCCAAAAAAATCAATTAAGGTTGCAAATAATGAGTCGTCACGATTTTTGGGTAACAACCAAGTAAGAGGTTGTTCATTTGCCAATGTAAAGGCCACAGAAATATCTGGGTAATATCGTCTAACTAAGGCGAGGTTATGTGAATCGGCGACAGTAAACTCAATTTCGCCGTCCATTAACATTTCAAGTAATTCGTTTGAATCAACGTTATCGACAACTTGGATTTGAAAGTCGAGTTCTTCAGTTTGTTGTTTTCTTAGATTATCTAAATGACTCGACTGTGAAGAAACAACAATAGGTAAATCGACTTCAGAGAGATTTGTGGGCCGCTCTCTACCTTGTTTAAAAACAACTTTTTGGCTGACATGATAATAAGGCGGTGACGTTCTAAATTGTTCAAGTATTTCAGTTGTAGGGGAAAATCCGCCGACAAGAAGGTCGACTTGACCAGTTTCAAGCTTTGGCAGTAACTCTGCTATATGGTAGCTAGGAATGAGGTTAACCTCGACTCCTAAATAATCGGCAAAAGAATGAACTAAATCATGTTCAAACCCAGCAGTACCGTCGGCGTCTACATAGTAACTTGTGGGATTAAATAAAATACCGACATTAATAACCTGCTTTTTGTCTATTTCAATAATCTTGGGGGCAGGCGGTTTTGGCTCACAAGCAGTGATAAAAAAACAAACAATAAAAAGCAACAGACCACTTGGGACCTGTTTTGTTTGTGTTGTGAGTTGAGACAGTATTTTTTTCATCACTGGCTTTATATCAAATGATCCTCATTTAGTCATCAAACAACTGGCATAGAGGGATTAAAAAGTCATTGGCTGGAGGTAATTAGTTGAAGAGTCTACAAATCCTAGTAATTGGTTGCATTTTAAGTTTAATTTTTTGTGGGTGTCTAGGTTAAGTTTGACCGGACGTTTACGTTAAACCTTCATGTAAATCGACTTTATTTTGTTATCTGATATCAGTGTCTTAGATGGAATTATTTTTTGGTAATGCGCTAGATAGAAAAAGTTGCAGGAAAACGACGTCGCAATCTATATATTGGGGCTATTTGAGTATATAATGCGCGCCTAATTTTTTTCCTTTCAAAATGAATGGTGAATTGGCATATGTTAATCCTTCGTGGTGCACCAGCTTTATCCGAATTTCGTGTTAAAAAATATTTAGCCGCATTTGCTGCTAAAGATCTAAACGTTACTGACATTTATGCGGAATATACGCATTTTGCGGATGTCACAGCAGAATTGTCTGATGATGAGTTAAGTAAACTTAATTCACTTGTAGAATACGGTCCGTCAATTGCGCAACATCAACCTGAAGGTGAGTTGTTCTTAATTACACCTCGTCCAGGAACAATTTCTCCTTGGTCAACTAAAGCAACAAACATTGCTAATAACTGCGGGCTAGACAAAGTAAAACGTGTCGAACGTGGAATTGCGTTTTATGTTGTTGGTGATCTTAACGAAACACAAAAATCTGATTTAGTCGCTGAATTACACGACCGAATGACAGAAGTTGTGTTTAGCGAATTAAACCAAGCATCACAATTGTTCGTAGCCGAACAACCAAAACCATTCACGTCAGTTGACGTAATTGCAGGCGGACGCGAAGCGCTTTCAAATGCTAACTTAACAATGGGTTTGGCATTAGCCGACGACGAAATTGACTACTTAGTTGAAAACTTCATTCAACTTGGTCGCAACCCAAACGACATCGAATTATATATGTTTGCTCAGGCAAACTCTGAGCATTGTCGTCATAAGATTTTTAACGCCGATTGGACAATCGACGGCGTTGCACAGCCAAAATCATTATTCAAAATGATTAAAAATACGTTTGAGCATAATAGCGAATTTGTAACCTCTGCTTATAAAGATAATGCTGCGGTAATGCACGGTTCTGTTGCGGGACGTTTTTTTGCTGAGCCAACGACAGGTTCTTACAAGTTTTATAATGAAAATATCGACATTCTAATGAAAGTCGAAACTCATAATCACCCAACTGCTATTTCGCCTTTCCCTGGTGCTGCGACGGGTTCGGGTGGTGAAATTCGTGATGAAGGTGCTACTGGTCGTGGTTCAAAACCTAAAGCTGGTCTTAACGGATTTACCGTTTCAAACTTACGTATCCCAGGTTTTGAACAACCTTGGGAAATTAACTACGGCAAGCCGTCTCGTATCGTTGAAGCTCTCGACATTATGGTAGAAGGACCATTAGGTGGTGCGGCATTTAATAACGAATTTGGTCGCCCGAATATTTTGGGGTATTTCCGTACATACGAAGACAAAGTAAATAGCTTTAATGGCGAAGAAGTTCGTGGTTACCACAAGCCTATTATGCTTGCTGGCGGATTAGGTAACATTCGTCGTGAACATACCGAAAAAGGCATTATCCCGGTTGGCGCTAAATTAATTGCGCTGGGTGGACCTGCGATGAATATCGGTCTTGGCGGTGGTGCCGCATCTTCAATGGCGTCTGGTCAGTCAAATGAAGATTTAGACTTTGCATCAGTACAACGTGAAAATCCAGAAATGGAACGTCGTTGTCAGGAAGTTATCGACAAATGTTGGCAGCTTGGTGACGAAAATCCGATTGCCTTTATCCACGATGTAGGTGCTGGTGGTTTATCAAACGCATTCCCAGAGCTTGTTAACGATGGCGAACGTGGTGGCGTATTTGAACTTCGCGACGTACCTAATGACGAACCTGGAATGTCGCCACTGGAAATTTGGTGTAACGAATCTCAAGAACGTTATGTCTTAGCAGTCGCTCCTGAAAATTTAGAAGTTTTTGAAAATATTTGTCAACGTGAGCGCGCGCAATATGCTGTTGTTGGTGTTGCAACAGAAGAACGTCATCTAACATTAAATGACGAACATTTTGACAACAAACCGATTGATATGCCATTGGACATCTTATTGGGTAAAGCTCCTAAGATGCATCGAGATGTAGCGGCTAAACACGTTGCTGGTAGCGAATTTGACATTTCAAAAATTGAAATCGCTGACGCGGCGGAACGTCTACTGCGTTTACCGGCGATTGCTGAAAAAACGTTCCTTGTGACGATAGGTGACCGTTCGGTAACTGGTATGGTTTCTCGTGACCAAATGGTTGGCCCGTGGCAGGTCCCAGTTGCTGACTGTGCCGTTACTACAGCATCACTAGACAGTTATTTCGGTGAAGCGATGTCTCTAGGCGAACGTACCCCAATCGCATTGCTAAATTACGGCGCCTCTGCTCGCATGGCCGTCGCAGAGTCTATTACCAATATAGCCGCGACAGATATCGGTAATTTAAACCGGATTAAAATGTCGGCGAACTGGATGGCAGCAGCCGGACACCCGGGTGAAGACGCTGGTTTATACGAAGCAGTTAAAGCCGTTGGTGAAGAATTATGTCCCGCATTAGATATCACTATTCCTGTGGGTAAAGATTCAATGTCGATGAAAACAAAATGGCAGGAAGAAGATGGGACTGATAAATCAGTTACCTCGCCACTGTCGTTGTTGATCACCGCATTCGCCCGTGTTGAAGATGTTCGTAATACGGTGACTCCAGAACTACGCACTGATAAAGGCGAAACGTCACTCATATTGGTTGATCTTGGTAGCAAGCAAAACCGTATGGGGGCAAGTTGTCTGGCTCAAGTTTACAACAAACTCGGCACTGAAGCGCCAGATGTTGATAGTCCTGAGCTGTTAAAAGGTTTCTTTAATTCAATCCAGAGCTTGGTTAAATCTGAGCAATTGATGGCATATCACGACCGTTCAGACGGTGGTTTGTTTACATCTGTTGCTGAAATGGCATTTGCTGGTAAAGCCGGTGCGGTTGTTAATTTAGATGGACTCGGAGAAGACGCGACGTCAATTCTTTATTCTGAAGAATTAGGTGCAGTTATCCAGGTCAGTAAAGCGGATGAATCTAACGTATTGTCAGTGTTTGCTGCCAATGGATTAGCGGCTAATGCGCACGTTATTGGTTCAGTAAATAGTGAAGACAAGTTGTCGTTTAGCTTTAATGGCGAAGTTGTTCTTGAAAATACCCGCACGCATTATCGTACAGTGTGGGCAGAAACTACATTCCACATGCAGTCTATGCGTGACAACCCAGAATGTGCAAAACAAGAACATGACGCTAAATTTGATGCAAACGACAAAGGTCTAAATGTTGAATTGTCATTCGACATAAATGAAGACGTTGCAGCTCCGTTTATAGCTAAAGGTGATAAACCACGTGTTGCTATCTTACGTGAGCAAGGGGTTAACTCACACGTAGAAATGGCAGCTGCCTTTACTCGTGCTGGTTTCGACGCAATAGACGTTCACATGAGCGACTTACAAGAAGGCCGCTTGTCACTAGAGTCATTTAAAGGTTTAGTGGCATGTGGTGGGTTCTCATACGGAGACGTATTAGGTGCTGGTGAAGGTTGGGCAAAATCAATATTGTTCAACGACAAACTAAGTGAAATGTTCAAGACCTTCTTCCACCGCGAAGACACCTTTAGTTTAGGTGTCTGTAATGGTTGTCAGATGATGTCTAACTTACGTTCACTTATCCCAGGTGCTGATCACTGGCCTCGTTTTGTGACAAACAAGTCTGAGCGCTTTGAAGCTCGTTTTAGTTTGGTCGAAATCCAAGAGTCTAACTCTGTATTTTTCCAAGGTATGACAGGTTCACGTATGCCAATCGCGGTATCACACGGTGAAGGGCGTGCAGAATTTACAGCCGATAGTGCTGTTCAAGCAGCACTTGCATCAAATACGGTTGCCATGCGTTATGTTGATAATAATGGTGAGTTCACTGAAACCTACCCGGCTAACCCAAATGGGTCGCCAGAAGGGATTACGTCTCTAACGACGACAGACGGACGTACCACGATTATGATGCCGCATCCTGAGCGTGTATTCCGTGCCGTTACAAATTCTTGGCATCCAGACGAGTGGCTTGAAGATAGCCCTTGGATGCGTATGTTCCGTAACGCACGCAAGTGGGTCGGTTAAATTTCGATTACAGATAAGTCGAATCAATCTCATAAAGCCAGTTATTTATTAACTGGCTTTTTTTATTCTTGCCAGAAGCAAAAGCTATGTTTTACCAGTTAAAGCGGAAAATAAATAATCAAAGAGTTTTATTTTTGAGACAAAGGAAAGCGTAAAATTGACCGCCTTTTAACTGTCTTACTTTTGTACTTTATTGGTGTAGCCCTTATTTTAAATGATATTTTTACAGTCTGTAGGTGCTTACCATAAAAAAATAAAGTTTTTACTTTAAAAATAGGTTCAGCTTGATAAAGTGTATTTGCGAAAAAAGGAAGGTTAGGGATCTGCCGTTTTTGTACAAAAATAAATTTGATGTTTTATTAATGCCCAATTTGTTGTTGTAAAAGCCAGCTCAGCCAAGGAATGAGCAAAATAATAATTCTAATAAGGTTCGAGCAAAGAACCGGGTTCTACAATTACTACATTAAACATATTTCCCTCTTTCAGGAGTAGGCATGAAAAAGACTAAAAATACACTATTTAAACATAGCGTAGTTTTTGCGGCGCTCAGCACCGCAATATATCAGCCACATAGTGTGGCAGCAGAAGAAGAAAGCGCCAATGAAGGCATCGAAGTAATTCAAGTAACCGCTACGCGTCGTGCAGCCTCCGTTCAAGATATTCCTGTAAATATTACCGCATTAGATGGCGATATTATGGCAGACCAAAATATTGGCGAATTAACTGATGTTGCGCGTTGGGTTCCGGGTTTGACGATACAAGACCAAGGTAACCGTAGTCGTTCTCCAATTATTGTACGTGGCTTGAACACCGACTCATCAGGTCCCGGTGCTGACGGTGGCACAGTTGCGGTTTATGTCGGTGAAAGCCCGTTAACGGTTGACCTAAAAATTCTCGATGTACAGCGTGTTGAAGTATTAATTGGTCCACAAGGCACATTATACGGTGCAGGCTCACTTGGTGGGGCAATTCGATATATTCCGAACAAGCCCGTATTAGATGAAACCTCTGGTCGTGTTTATGGTGGTGTTAATTCAGTTAATAAAGGTGGCACAGGTCATGAAGTTGGCTTTATTGTTAACATGCCACTTATTAGTGATGAATTAGGTTTTAGAGCCGCATTTCAGCAACAAAAAAATGCCGGTTACATTGACTACAATTATCTCGTTAAAGAAAGCGGAATTTCATTACCAGATCCAGATTGGTCAGATGCCAGTCAAGTAAGCGCGAATATTAAACAGTCTGCTGATGCGAACTACGACGATACGTCAACGGCTAAGTTTATGTTACGTTGGATGCCAACCGATAAGGTCGATGCAGTATTATCGTATACCTATCAGCAACAGGAAGTCGGTGGGCGCTCTATTGTTCATCATAATGCACTTGCCCCAGATCATGCGTTGACAGATATTGTAGGTAAATATGAATCTGCATATCGTGTTGAAGAACCAATGGATAAAACCACAGATTTATTGGCGTTAGAAATAACGGCCGATCTTGGATTTGCTGAGTTAACATCAGCAACGAGTTTATCTTCATTTGAATCCCTCGGACAACGTGATCAAACTGATTTGTTGATACGTCTTGCTTATTCTTATGAAGAATTCCCAGCATTCAGCTCGTATACACGTGAAGATGCAGAGAATGAGTCGTTTGTTCAGGAAGTTCGTTTAGTTTCAACGGGTGAATCAGACCTTTCGTGGATTGTTGGTGGGTATTACAGCAAATTTGATTCTTTTAACACCAGTGAAGAGTTTACACCAGGTTTTGACGAATATGCGATAAATGAGTGGGGCGTTGACGGTAATCTTCGACCTGATTCGTTAGAGTATTATTCTGTTGGGGATGTTGAATTAGTGGAATCCGCCATTTTTGGTGAATTAAGTTACCAAGTCACGGACGCATTAACCACTACTTTTGGTTTTAGACATTATCAATATGAAATAAACAGCATGTCATCTTATGACTTACCGCTATATAACTCGGTATTTGGTGGCGCAGCGAGCGACGCAATTGACCTTGATGGCAATCGTGAGTTTCAAGATGCAAAAAATGACGGTACGTTGTTTAAAGTCAATGTGAGTTATCAAGTCAATTCAGACTTGTTGACATACGCTACTATAAGCGAAGGATTCCGTATTGGTGGTTCAAATGGGGTTGCAGCTTGTACTCCTGAAGACATCGCAAACCCTGGACAAGTGTTGTGTGCATTACCACATGAAGTAGATTTTCGACCAGATACAACCGTAAACTATGAAATTGGGATGAAGTCGACCTTGTTTAACAATCGTTTACATCTGAATGGTGCTGCTTTTTATATTAAGTGGGAAGATGCCCAAATCGGTGGTGCTACACAAAATGGTCAAATTCCAATAATTGCCAATGCCTCTGGTGGTGCAGAAAGTTCAGGTCTTGAATTATCCGCACGGGCAATGTTGTCTAACGAGCTGTCGTTGTTTGGTAGTTATTCGTTAGCCAAAGCAAAATTAGCGGGAGATGCTCCTTATTTGTTTGGTGTTGTTGATGACCCAGCCCGTCAAGCATGGAAGGACGGTGAAAAAGGCGATCGACTGCCTGGCGCACCTGAACATCAGTTTGCGTTAGGAGCGAAGTATTCAACCGAAATTTTGGATGACAAAATGTTGGATGTTAACTTTGGTTATACTTACCAGAGTGAATTGATTACACGCGTCGGCTTAAAAAATGATGGCCAAACAATTGATGGTTATGGTCTAGCAAATCTTTCTGCATCGTTATCCGATGAAGCTTGGTCAGTTACCTTGTACATCAATAATTTGTTGGATGAATATGCGGTAACTTCTGTTCGTCGTTCTCAAGCGGATATCGGTAGTGCAAAGTTTGATGCGGATATTGCGAACCGTACAGATTTACAACGTAACTTCGGTTATTTTGTCAGCACACCTCGAACAGTTGGTGTTAAATTCGATTATAAATTTGAAAGCTTCTAATCAAGTACTAATCTAAATCGATATGTTAAAGGCACCATTTGGTGCCTTTTTTATTGTCCTAAAGTTTGCTTATTGAGGTATTACTCAGCTCTTAAATTCGATAAGCTAACCGATTGAATAGCGCCTTAAATTGAAATACAAAAAGATAATCAATGTCAGAAAAACACTTACACCAAACCGCGATACAAGCGATTAACAAAAAGCAATTTGATGTAGCCCAACGTGCTTTAATTCAAATCTTGAACAACAATCACAGTTTTTATGATGGCTATTTTTTATTGGGGGTAATTGAAGCTGAACTTGGCACTTATACAAAGGCCGTAGCATTGATGTCAAAAGCCGCGCAGATGCATCCATGCGCAGAATACTTTGCGCACTTAGCTAGGTGTTATGCCCTGATTGGAGATAGTAACAAAACGCATGAGGCGATTTCTCAAGTTCAACAATTCACCTTAGACAATGCATTAACGATTGATACGATTGGCGTTGCGTTGTCACGGATTGGCGATCACGACCAGGCGATAGAATATTTCAAACGCGCGATAAAGCTTAAGCCTGACGCGTCTTTTTATTATAATTTAGGGTCGTCGCAAACCTTTGCTGGCCTGTTTGATGACGCACGAAATTCTTATGAGCTAGCTATCAAGTTAGAGCCGACTTTTTATCAAGCTCATTCATCTTTGAGTCATTTAGGCGGTACGGACAAAGAGCACAATCACATTGACCGGCTGCAAGCTTTATTACCTAAACTGACAAGCGTTAATTCCAAACTGCATATTGCCCATGCGTTAGCGCGGGAGTTAGGGAGTGTCGATGAATTCGGTGCTGCCTTTTCGCAACTCGAGATTGCTAAAGGTGAAAAAGCCAAGTCGCTAAACTACCAGTTTTCTCAAGACCAATTGATTTTTGAGACATTAAAAACATGCTTTACGGAAGAATTGATTAAGGAGATTAATCGCAATAATAGTAAAAAACAAAAGACCAACACTGATCTTGATTTTGCTCCTATATTTGTCACTGGCATGCCGCGCTCTGGTACGACGCTTATTGAACGAGTGTTAACAAATAACAACATAGTTAAGTCTGCGGGTGAGTTGCAGGAGTTTGCAATTGCTATTAAGCGAATTGCCAAAACATCCAGCCAATATATTTTGGACCCCGCGACAATTAAGGCAGCGATAACCTCGGATTTGTCAGAAATTGGCGAACTTTATCGACAATGCGTTAAAAATATCGTTAAAGGTGCCTCACGATTTGTTGATAAAATGCCGCTAAATGTCCTAAATGCCGGTTTTATTATTGGTGCAATTCCTACCGCGAAAATTGTTTGTGTTATTCGTAACCCAATGGACACGATATGGGGTAATTACAAACAACTGTTTTCGCTCACAGACTCATATTATAACTACGCTTTTAGCCAAGTTGATACCGCTAAATATTATTGTGAATTTGTTCGTTTAGCGGAGTTTTGGCAAACCGCTTTTCCAGATCAGTTTAAAATTGTTCGCTACGACGATTTTGTACAACAACCCGAAATAATTGGGAAAGAATTTGTTGAGTTTTGCGGTCTAGTATATGACAGCAAGATGTTAGAGATAACGAACAACAAGTCAGCTGTTGCCACGGCAAGCTCGGTGCAAGTGCGGTCTAAAATTAGCACAAGCTCCTTAGGGCAGTGGCTAAAATATCGGTCGTTTTTACAACCTGCTTATAACGAAGTTATATCACAGGGGATAAAACTCGATTGATTTACAAGCAAATGATCGGGTTTAGTGAATATTTATCGGGCAATACCTTTAAATTTGGCTAAGATGACTCCATACACATCTTCTAGTGCGCACGTCCGCTTTTAAGGAAAGGTTGTATTTTGACAACAGTACATGACAAGTTAGAGCAGCTTAAGACTGCTGAGTTCTCCACCGCGATTAAAAATATTAAACGTGGTATAGAGCGTGAAGGTTTACGAATTACCCCTGAGGGCAAACTATCTCAGCTAGACCACCCGCAAGCATTAGGTGCGTCACTTACTCATCCTTATATCACAACGGATTATTCTGAATCCTTGATGGAGCTTATAACGCCGCCATCTAACAGCATTCAAGAAACGTTTAATCAACTCCAAGACGTGCACAAATTTGTACTCGAAAACATAGGCTCAGAAATGTTATGGCCTATGAGTATGCCGTGTTTTATCGGTGATGAGTCTGATATTCGAATCGCCCACTATGGCACGTCTAATGTGGCCCAAATGAAGTCGACATATCGTCAAGGGTTAAAAAACCGTTACGGTTCGATGATGCAGGCAATTGCTGGGATCCATTACAATTTTTCGCTGCCAGAAGAGTTTTGGCAAAAATACCAAGAGTTATTAGGCGACACAAGTGAAAGTAAAGACTTCCAGTCTGCGCAATATATGCACATGGTTCGCAATATTAAGCGTTTTGTCTGGGTGGTTACCTATTTATTTGGCGCGTCGCCTGCAATGTGTAAATCGTTTTTAGGTGGGCGCGAAAGCCAATTTGAATTCGAAACGTTTGGCAAAGGTTCTATTTACTTACCAAATGCAACGTCGTTAAGAATGAGTGATCTCGGTTACACGAATAGCGCTCAATCGGCTTTAAATATTGAATATGGTTCATTGACTCAATATATCGAAAAGCTTCGTAAAGCCATTCATACTGAGTCTGAGCAATATAAAAACATTGGTGTCAAAGTTGACGGCAAATACAAGCAGCTAAATCACAATATTCTTCAAATAGAAAATGAACTGTATGCGCCTGTTAGACCAAAACAAGTGGCTAAATCGGGTGAAAAGCCGACAGATGCATTAGAGAATCGTGGTGTAATGTATGTTGAATTACGTGCGTTAGATGTTAATCCGTTTTCACCATACGGTATAACAATGGAGCAGATGCGTGTTCTAGATGTTTTCCTTTTATATTGTTTACTTGAGCCTCAAGAAATCTTAACCGACCAACAACAGGCTGAAGCCGAAGAAAATCAAGATAAAGTTGTAGTTGACGGCCGTCGTGACGATCTTACGCTTAGCCAAAATGGACAAGTCGTAAGCCGAGAAAAATGGTTAGAATCAATGTTTGTTGATTTTACTGAAATCGCGAAATGGTTAGATCAAAGTTACGGTGGTGAAGAATACGCAAAGGCCGTGAGTAACGTTAGTGAAACGGCCAGTAATCCCGACTTAACTTTGTCTGGAAAATTAATGACGGAGTTACTCACGCGAGGAATAGACAATGGTAAGGTCGGAATGGAATTGGCCGCATATTACAAAGACGCCATTCTCAAAACACCAGCAGATACCTTTACTCGTCAATATATGGTCGATAAAGGACGTCAGTCTATAATTGACAGAGAAGCAATTGAAGCAGCGGATAACGTTAGTTTTGATGAATTTTTAGAACAATACTTTAAAACAAATAGCTAAAACTAACTTGATTCGAACATGGCTCGAAGTGGCCATGTTCGGTTAGATTTTACAAACAGATTAGTAAATACCTCTGCCGATTTTTATTGCCCTCATCACCAATATTACAAGCGCGAAGAAAAGCCAACACTAACTATTAGCCGATATTGAACTTTCAATTGAAATACAATGTTATGGTTTTAGTTTTGGGTAAATTCTGGATTAGACGAGGCTTTAAATGGGTGTTCGACAATCACGTTTTAACACTATGTTTCGAAATGTTAAGCAATCTATCATTAATTAAATATGATCCAGTTTTGGATCATTTGCAGCTTTAAAGCGCGGTATTAGAGAGCTGTATCAAAGAGCGATATCCATCAAGTTTCTTCGCCTTCCTCAAGTGGAGGATAAATCTTAGCTTGATAAACCTTGTTGTCTTTTATTTCAACAATTTCAATAGGGTAATCTGCAATTTGAATCGAAACGCCAGGTTCTGGTATATCTTCCATATACTCTAGAATAAGGCCGTTAATCGTTTTTGGACCATCAGTAGGCAATGACCATGACATATCTTTGTTAATATCTCTAATTGAAGCACTACCGTCGATAACGTAGCTTCCATCTTTCTGTTCTTCAAGTTCAAAACTCGAATCAACTGTCATGCCAGTAGTAAAATCACCTACAATTTCTTCCAAAATATCTTCTAGGGTAAATAAGCCTTGAATATCGCCATATTCGTCTACGACTAAGCCAATTCGTTCTTTATTCTGTTGCAGTTTTTGTAACAGAGTAAACAACGACGTACCTTCAGGTGTAAAGTAAATCTCACGAACGGCACGTAATAAGGAATTTTTACTAAAGTCTTCTTTGGCCAATAATCTTAATGCGTCACGTACGTGAATAAATCCGACAGCATCATCTATGTTATCCCGATACAACAACAGGCGGGTATGCTGCGAGTTAGTTAACCCCTTTAAAATATCCTTCCAATCGTCATTAATATCTAGCGCATAAATTTCATTACGCGGGATCATGATGTCTTCTGCTTTAATATTTTCGATATCTAGTAGGTTAACCAACATGTTTTGGTGATTGTCTTGTAACAGCCCACCGCTTTCATTTACAACGGTTCGGAGTTCTTCGGTACTTAAACTATGTTCAGCGCGGTCTTTAGCACTAATACCCAAAAGAATAAGCAGTCCATTAGTTATATAGTTAACACTTAGGACAAATGGATAAAGTACCTTCATTAGAATGATCAGGACAATTGAGCTCGGAAATGCAACCTTTTCAGGGTGCAAAGCAGCCAGTGTTTTAGGGGTGACTTCTGCAAAGATTAAAATGATAAATGTAAGTGCAAACGCCGCTACAGCTAAACCAACGTCACCGTAGAGTCGTTGCCCAATTTCGGCAGCTAAAAATGATGCGCCGATATTAACAAGGTTGTTCCCAATTAATATGAGACCAATAAGCTGATCAGGACGTTCCATCATTTTAGAAACACGAACCGCGCCTTTATGCCCTTGGTTTTCTAAATGTTTTAAACGATATTTATTGATCGCCATTAAGCCTGTTTCAGAACTCGAAAAGTAGGCGGAGATAAAAATGAGTACCGCAAGCGCGATAAACAGGGTACTCGTAGATATGGCGTCCAAAAATTATTTTCCTGTGTTGCTAATTGAATTATATAAGTATGATCGATTCACTTAAGTGTCAAGGGATCTACGACTAATTAAGTAGTATCTCTCGAACAAATCGACTGCCAAAATAGGCCAAAGTTAAGATGAAAGCCGCAACAATAGTGGCAATAGCACTGTTGTTTCCGCGCCATCCATATACTTTGTGACCAATAGCTAGTGTTAAAAAGATGGCCCATGCGACGATAGACAATACCGTTTTGTGGGCATATTGATTAGAAAACATGTTGTCTAAAAAGGTAAATCCGGTGACAAGTGCCAAAGTCAGTAGCACTAATCCGATAGCCATTAATCTAAAGTGTTGGGCTTCAACGCTACTTAATGGGGGCAAATGACTGTGTAGAGAAAGTGTTTTTGCTTTTAGTTTTGAGTCGATATAACGAAATTGGATGGCATAAAGTGAGGCGATAACAAGAATACAATAGGCTGCAACCGACAGTAAAATATGGACAAGAGTCGCGGTCGATACTGTAAACTCGGGTCCTATATAGGCTAGTGATGTATTAGGTACAAACATCAGTAATATCGTTAGGAAGCCTGAAAAACCGAAACTAACTAACATCAGCATTGTATTTAGATGTGACAAGGAGCGGATGACGATCACAATATTTATCAATGCACTGATGATTAAACACATTGAAACAAGAGATAGATGGATCCCACCTGAAACATACAAAAGTTGCTTGGCAGTAACAAGTTGAAGCAATATGGCGACTAAGGCAGCGCTAAATAACAGTTTAAAATTCATGTTCGATTTACCGACTAGTGTTCTAGCACATAAACCCGCAGCGAACAGGAATACCAGGCAAGATAGGAACAATCCCAACTCGATGGACATCACGTTATTTTCCTTATAGTTGTTATCAATGATCTAATGACATTAATTATGAGCGAGAACTTTACCATAAAATATCATAATGGCTCATCCTAAAGGCACGATCTGCACATTTTTATTCGTTATTTTCCGCGAACATGGATATATGCACATGAAGTGCAGCTTGATTTCTGTATTTTACGTCTACACATGTATATAATCCGCTACTTATTGTGCGTATTCCTTTTAGATAATTTAAGAGCGACAAGTTCCCTATGTTTAACAATTTATCCGAACGTTTATCAGAGTCGTTGAAAAAAATCAGCGGCCGTGGCCGACTGACTGAAGACAACATTAAAGACACACTACGCGAAGTTAGAATGGCGTTGTTAGAAGCCGACGTTGCTTTGCCAGTGGTTCGTGAATTTGTTAAAGCCGTTAAAGAACGAGCTGTTGGTGAAGATGTTGGCAAGAGCCTAACGCCTGGCCAAGTCTTTGTTAAGATCGTGCAGGGCGAACTTGAAAAAGCCATGGGCGAGAAAAATGAAGATTTAAATCTTGCCGCTCAACCGCCAGCTGTTGTTTTAATGGCCGGTTTACAAGGTGCAGGTAAAACCACTTCAGTTGGTAAACTTGCGAAGTTTTTAAAAGAGAAAAAGAAAAAGTCTGTTTTAGTTGTGAGCGCCGACGTTTATCGTCCAGCGGCAATAAAGCAGCTTGAAACGTTAGCAGCCGAAGTTGATGTTGAGTTTTTCCCAAGTTCAATCGAACAGAAACCAATCGACATTGTTAATGGCGCTATTGACCACGCTAAACGAAAATTCTTTGATGTTTTGTTAGTCGACACCGCCGGACGTTTGGCTGTTGACGAAGCTATGATGACGGAAATTAAAGACCTACACGCCGCGATCAACCCAATTGAGACATTGTTCGTTGTTGATGCCATGACAGGTCAAGACGCCGCAAATACTGCGAAGTCATTTAATGAAGCACTGCCGCTTACCGGTATTATTTTAACGAAAGCAGACGGTGATGCACGAGGTGGTGCTGCGCTATCAATTAGGCACATTACGGGTAAACCAATTAAGTTTATCGGTATGGGTGAAAAGATTGATGCGTTAGAACCTTTCCATCCTGAACGTATTGCGAGTCGGATTTTGGGGATGGGGGATGTTTTATCCCTTGTCGAAGAAATTGAATCTAAGATCGACCGCGAAAAAGCAGAAAAAGTCGCTAAAAAAGTGATGAAAGGCAAGGGCTTCGATTTAGAAGATTTCCGTGACCAACTTTCACAAATGCAAAACATGGGCGGCATGTCGTCATTAATGGACAAAATGCCGGGTATGGGCAAGATCCCAGATGCCGTTAAAAACCAAGTGAATGATAAAGAGTTTCTCCGAATGGAAGCTATTATCAATTCAATGACACGCAAAGAGCGTCAGTACCCAGATTTAATCAAAGGCTCTCGTAAACGTCGTATCGCGGCCGGCAGCGGCACTCAAGTGCAAGATGTAAATCGTCTTTTAAAACAATTCATGCAAATGCAAAAAATGATGAAGAAGATGAAAGGCGGCGGTCTGATGAAGATGATGCGCGGTATGGGCGGTGGTATGGGTGGCGCTATGGGCGGAAAAATGCCTGGCGGTTTCCCTCGTTTAAAATAATTTAATTATCCTTAAACAACACTGAACACAGTGACAAAATCGTCTCTTAAACAGCAGAACAGCTCATTGCAAAATGAGCTGAGTTTCGCTGAGCAAAAAGAAGATTACTTTTCAGCAATTGACATTATCGACAGATTAATTGCATTACAATCCACGTTAAAGCCCGACTTAAAACACAAAGACTTACCTAACTGGCTATTAAAACATGCTCAGTATTGCGTTCAGGTTGGTAATACCGACGGGGCTATTAAGTCGTTTGATGCCTGCGAAATCTATCGTAGCCAGCTGCCGTTTTTAGATCTAAACCGGGGTCATTTATACAAAGCGTTGGGCAATAGCGAATACGCAGCTGAGTGCTACAATCAACTTATCACTGAGTATCCTCAATACGTCGGTGTTGGCTTTTGGTCGTTGGCAGATTTGAAAGACCGTAAATTGCAAAGTTCTGAATTGTCGCAAATCGAATCCTTACTGCATGCTCCTTGTACTGAAGGCAATCAGGCATTATTAAACTTTGCTCTGGCCAAAGGACTTGAAGCTGCAGGTGATATTGAAAAGGCATTTGATGCGTTAAGTGTGGCAAATCACATTATCGCTAAACACCGCCCTTTTCCTGGCAATGCTTATGCCGACTTAATTCGTCAGCAAATACAAAGCTTCAATCGCGGTAACGCGTCAGGCCTAAACTTGCAAACTCAAAGTAAAAAAACAAATGGTGAATTAGCAACTGAGGCACCGATTTTTATTGTCGGCATGCCGCGCTCGGGCTCGACCTTATTGGAACAGATATTGGCTAGTCATTCATGGGTTGATACAACAGATGAGTTACCCTTTATCGAACGACTTGCGATAGATATACAACAACTCGGTGGGTACCCGTCTGCTATTTCCCGTTTAACAAACGCGCAATTAGACACACTTAGGCGGACTTATTTACAGCAGGCTAGGCAATATACACTTAATGATACCGGCGTTTTTATAGATAAGAACCCTAATAATTTTATGCATATAGGGTTAATTAAAACGTTATTCCCAAATGCCAAAGTCATTAATGTGGTAAGAAATCCTCTGGATAATGCGCTTAGTGTTTATAAGCAGTATTTCTCGGCCGGGCATCATTATTCTTATGATATAAATCATATCGGCTTTTATTGGCAGGGGTATTTGCATTTAAGTCAGTTTTGGCAGCAGACATATGGCCGTGGTGTGTATTTGGTTAGCTATGCCAAGCTTGTTGAATGTCCTGAAGCTGAAATTAGACGAATGTTAGCTTACTGTGAACTCCCGTTTGAATCGCAGTGTTTGACCTTCTATCAATCTACAAGAGCAGTATTGACCCCAAGTGTTTCACAAGTACGCCAACCTATAAATAGCCGCTCGATTGGCTCTGGATTAAAATATAAGGAATGCTTAACCCCACAACAGGTCGCCACATTTGATAAGCTTTGTGAGGACGTAGAGACATTCTTCACAACCTCAATGTAGCTTTATTCACCAGCGTTAAGTTATTTCTGAAGCCAATGAGCCTTTTGCTTTTAATCCCCTCCAAAGATAACCTTAATAAATGCAGTCCGATAAATCCTTAGTCAGCCAAAACACCTTAAATCGTTTCCAAACATACTTGAAGCACGTATATCGTGAGCATGATTAGTAATTAACGATTAAACTGTGCGACTTCTGGATTGAAACATGGGTCAATTAGGCAATGGATAAGCATTTTTGTTGATGGACTTTCATTGGTCAATTGAAGCGTTTCGGCAGTTTCGCGACAACGGTGAAATGTGCTGTCGCGCAGTTGATGATAATAGTCCCACCCACCCTGAGCCTCGCCGTAGATTGACCAAATTTGACGCCAATCTTGATAAAACGATGCGAGAAGATCTGATAGTGTATCAATCGCGCTCATTTCATTGCCATCGACCGATTTAACTTCACTTATCAATTCTGTGATCATGTGATTAACTTCTTCTGGACGCATTACCACTGGCGTATTAACACGTTCACATCTAATTGGCCTTTGAGCCCCCTCAACAAACGGTAGGGTTGGAAATTGACTTACTTTTTGGATGAACTCTTCGCCTAGCGCCTTACCTAGAGGACTCAAATTGTCGATATTAATTCCTTGTTTTACCCAGTTCCAAAATCGTGATGAGCCGCTGATATCAACAACTAAATGGACACGCGTTTTATCTGAAGCATTTACAACACGGTGGTTTTTCCATGAATCGAAGATCCAAGCATCTCCCTCAGCCATATGGACTTGTTTGTCGCCGCAATAAAAGATCACCTGCTCGTCAGTAACGATTGGGATATGGATCCTAACTCGGTCGTACCAATGGTAATTAATGTCACTGTGCAAAGGCACTTCAGCGCCTGCTTCTAAACGCATTAGGCGAGACCGACCAACGATTTCATTAAATGATGCGATTACCTGTTGTAAGTAAGGCGAGCGTTTTAATGCCACAGTGGGCGCAATAGGCCCTGAGAACAAGTTGTTCTGACCGCCTTGAACACTGAGCAACGGAATAGCTGAATTCCCTTTAAACCCTTCATGATGTGCGACCCATTCATTTTCTGAAAACTGAGTCACTTCCTTTTGAAGAGCTTCAATATCAAAAGTTATCGGGAGTTGAGTAAATTCGTGTGGCAATTTCATCGATTAAAATCCAAATTGATTTGGCTGGAAGCACTGGCAATAAGATGTTCATTTACGTTGTTGACTAACGGTTGGAGTTGCGGCGCGTATTGCAGAATGTCGTCAGCGTGTTTGTGCCATTTTACTTCGTTAGGCTTTGAAACCGTATAGCGCGATGTTGCAAGGGGTTGCGTCACCTTCGCCTCTAAATGTTGGTCTAAAACGAGGCCGGAGAATTGTAAGAGTCGATTAACCATCTCTAGCGGGTTTGCGAGTAGGTCAGCGTAATTAATTGTTATTTTTCTATTTTCGCTAATATTTTTTAGACTTTCTGTAATTGAATGATTACAGGCGTGCCATTGGAAGCTCGCAATTTTTTCCACCGGAGAACCGACCATGGTCTGCCAATTGTCTGGCAATAATAACGACCATTCGCCATTAAACCCTGGCAGTTGCGGATATGTTCGAAACCTGCCCGATTGCCATGCTTCTATTATACTGCTGATGTTCGGTAAAGGGTCACGGACTAAATGAATAAATAAAGCGTCAGGAAAAACGTGATTTAAGAATTCGACTCGCAACGCATTTTTAGGGGTCTTTTCTAAAAATCGAACCGCCTGTTGTTTATTCGGTGGTCGTCCATCTCGGTCGCGTAAACCCATTGAGAACCGTTGTTTCAATAAAGACGTTACGGCGCTAGTCGCGTGGTTTTTGGTCAATGTATTGGAAATATAACCGTTTGCAACTGTGCTTAATTCAGGGATATGTTCGATTACGGCGTGGCTTTCTCCACCGATAGAATAAAGGTTTTTTGTCGCCATTAAGGTTTCAAATAACAGTGTGCTGCCGGAGCGAGGTGCTGCAAGTATGATGATGGGTCGGTCAAAGTTCATATAAAAGATAATTTATCACGCATTTAAATGAGTAAATGCCATGATAATCAAATACGCGAAAAAAACCAGACATCGCCACATTCTAAGTAAGATCTAAGCTAGATATCTGCCTAACAAGATAATCCGCTATTAATAGTCAATTACAACTTGAAATTTAACTCAAAATCCGTACAATTGCGCGACCTTTTTTGGGGTGTCCAAACTAGGGGGCGAGTAATTCGCCGTAACTAAAAGTAATAATTGAGGAAATTATGGTATCTATTCGTTTAGCTCGTGGTGGCGCGAAAAAACGTCCATTCTACTCAATCGTAGTTGCAGATAGCCGCCGTTCACGTGACGGTCGTTTCATCGAGAAAATTGGCTTCTTCAACCCGATTGCAGCAGGTCAAGAAGAGAAAGTACGCATTGACTTAGATCGTATCGAATACTGGGTTGGTGTTGGCGCGCAGGTTTCTGATCGCGTTGCTAAAATCGTTAAAGACGCAAAAAAAGCGGCTTAATCAATACGATTATTAGCAGAAAGTGAAGGTAATAAAATGAGTCAGTCTCAAAACGAAGAATACATTCTAGTTGGAAAAATTGGTGCATCATATGGCATCAAAGGCTGGTTTAAGATTAACGCCTACACTGAGGTCCCTGAAGGGATCTTTGATTACGTACCATGGCGTGTAACGCTTAATGGCAGTAATCGTTTTGTGAAGGTTGCCGAGTGGCGCCGACACAACAAGGGTTTGATTGCGAAGTTTGACGGTGTTGACAACATGAATGATGCTGAGGCTTGGCTTCATGGCGAAATTTATGTAACAGCCGACCAACTGCCTGAATTGTCTGATGACGAGTTTTATTGGCGTGACTTAAAAGACATGTTAGTAAAAACCGACAAAGGGTACGATTTAGGAAAAGTATCTGGCCTTATGGAAACGGGATCAAATGATGTTCTTGTAGTGGATGCAAATCCGACCGACGCATTTGGTAAAACCGAAAGGTTAATCCCATACATCCAGGATGATGTAATACTTTCAGTTAACAAGGAAGAGAACACCATTACGGTGGACTGGGATCCGGGTTTTTGACATTGATGGTTTTAGGATCGTGAATTGTCAATTATGGTTAGGCGTAATAACGCTTTTTCCAGAAATGTTTGATGCCATTACCCAACAAGGGGTAATTAGCAGAGCCATTAAAAACGGTACGATTGACTTTAATGCGTGGAATCCTCGTGATTTTGCCCATGACAGACACAGTACAGTGGATGACCGACCTTACGGTGGTGGTCCAGGAATGTTAATGATGGTGCAACCTTTGACCGATGCAATTCATGCTGCAAAGCAGGCTGCTGGTGAAGGGGCAAAAGTGATTTATCTTTCTCCTCAGGGACGAAAGTTAGACCATGAAGGCGTAAAACAGCTTAGCCAACATAATAAATTAGTGTTGGTTGCGGGTCGATACGAGGGAATAGATGAACGAGTTATTCAATCGGAAATTGACGAAGAATGGTCGATTGGTGATTTTGTTCTGAGCGGCGGTGAACTACCGGCAATGACACTGATAGATGCAGTGTCGAGGATGATACCTGGTGTGTTGGGACATAAACTCTCAGCAGAGCAAGATTCATTCGCAGATGGTTTGCTAGATTGTCCGCATTATACCAGACCAGAGGTTCTGGATGGTCAACGGGTACCTGACGTGTTACTTAGCGGTAATCATGAAAAAATCCGTCAATGGCGATTACAACAATCGCTTGGAAGAACTTGGTTGAAAAGACCAGATTTAATTAATCATCTAGCTCTGACTGACGAACAGCAGAAGTTGTTAGCCGCGTTCCAAACCGAACACGACGAAACAAAATGTGAAGCTAAGTAGGACAGTGAAACTAGAAAAGTGAGAATATAATGAGCAAAGTAAGTCAAAATATCATTAAAGCTCTTGAAGAAGAGCAAATGAAAACTGATGTCCCGGCATTTGGCCCTGGTGACACGGTAGTTGTAAAAGTTAAAGTAAGAGAAGGTGCTAAAGAACGTCTACAGGCGTTTGAAGGTTTCGTTCTAGCGAAGAAAAATCGTGGTCTACATTCTGCTTTTACAGTTCGTAAGATTTCTAACGGTGAAGGTATTGAGCGTACATTCCAAACGCACAGCCCTGTTATCGAAAGCATCGAAGTTAAACGTCGTGGTGATGTACGTCGCGCTAAACTTTACTACATGCGTGAGCGTTCTGGTAAATCAGCACGTATCAAAGAGAAGTTGCAAAAAAGATAAGAACTTCTTAGCCGATGCACCTGCGTGGCAACAATTGCGGCGCAGCAAAAAGCTAATTATTAAAGGAGCACATAGTGCTCCTTTTTTTATGCTTGGCATTTAAACCAAGATTACAGACTTTCATTTTAAATACGTCTAACTTGTATTATATCCATCACCGCGCAGAATATTCAGTTGCGATCAGTAGTTTACTCAACTAAAAAGACGGCTCTGTCGCGCCAGATTGGATAGAAATGGTTGGGCTAGGTGAGCAACGTTGTCTCTAAGATAATAGATCACTATTCATTTGTTATCAGAAACACGTCTTAAAAAAATGACTACGTAAAAAGCCCCTTGGTGACCGCTAGTATTGAAATTCTGGTGTGGCTATGGAGGTTTCTCAAGTGTTAAGCGCTAATGAGCTATTTTGGAATTTTTTCGGTTATGGGAAAGAAACGGTGAAACTCGTCAATTTTATTTAAGCTGTGAGTCTTAAATTCTATGTACTATATGATGTGAATCGTTATATTTTATTGATAATCAAGTATGCAGTTATCTTTAAGTCTATTTTTTGGCTACATAGATCGCTGTAAATACTAAAGTTATTCAGTTCTAAGTAAAATAGTTTTGAGGGGATGAGGTATATTGTTATGTTGGATAATGTTTGTGCTAAATTGCTGTTTAGACAAATGTTTTTAAACGAAAATTTCAAATATAGATAAAACATTAAAATAGGAAAGTTTATGAAAAAGTGGTTATTAGTCAGTTTATGTTTTGTATTCTCGACCACCGTCTTTGCTCATGGGGATGCAAAAGAGTTAGATTTGAAAAAATTTGCTCAAACTTATTTCGACACTATGGTAAAGACTCAGTTACCCGGTACGACTCCCGAAGCACTAGAAGATTATTTAGCCTTGCTTAAAGATGATATTGGTCATTCACATCTTCCGTATGTCACCGACGATTCGCGTCAACCAGATGGCAAACAAGCGATGAGAAAGGGCATGACGTTCTATATGGGCGCGCATACAGAATACAAAGCTGAATTGTTAAATGTATTTGTCTTTAATCACTCTGCAATCGCGATTAGGTACAAGAATTCCGTAAAAGGAATCCACCCGCAAAATAATCAGGAAATTGCCTATTCGCAGGTTATGATGGAAGTGCTTGAAATTGAAGATGGAAAAGTCGCTGTTATTCGAAAATATCACGAATAATATCAAGTAACTTAAAATAGCGCTGTTTTCAATGCAGAAACTGGTTTTGAATTTTGTGTAGTTTATTAATTCACAAAACAATCATTTTAAATGGTTGGAAAGTTATTTAGAACCTACTCAAAGCTCAAAATGAGTGGCAAAAATAAAAAGGGGAAGTTTCCCCTTTAAATTAGAATAACGTATAGATAAAGGTTGCTAAAGCTGATTGCTGTGTTGCAACTACTAACCCGCCAAGCAGACTTAATATGACAATGATAGGCATGAGCCAGATCTTTTTGCGGACTTTTAAAAATGCCCAAAGGTCAGTTATAAATTCAATCATTAAAACGGATTCTCCAAATTGTTCTTACTCGATTCTGCCTCAGGTTTGACATAATTTGAAGTTGCATTCGTTGGCATTTTTGATTTGTATTGAAGTTTTCCAAAATAGCGCAGTACAACCCCTAAAGGGGCGATCAATATATAAAAGCTTAAACTCAAAATAATTCGAGTATTAATCCATCCCATTACCCCACCAATCACACTCCAAAATTTAAATGGGTAATAAATAAAACTCGGTTTGACTAAGTACAACGACATTAAAACAACAGAGATAGCAAAAGGCCAAAGTTGCCAGTTATAGGAAAATAACCAAGGCAGGAACGCCCCAAATATGACAGGAAACGCCCAGCTCATTGTCAATGCAAATGACTTGAGTTCATTTAAGTCGGGTCTATTCATAGATTCATTCCCTCTATTTTGCTAAAGATGGGTAGGACTGTTAAATAATTATCATGGGTGTCCAAGTTATTTGCGGCATTAATTACCGTCGAATTTGCATGGGTGTCCATGTTATTTACTGGATTAATTACCGGCGGGTTTGCATGGGTGTCAACGTTATTTACTGGGTTAATTACCGTCGGATTTGCATGGGTGTCAACGTTATTTAACGGGTTAATTACCGTCGAACTTGCATGGGTGTCAACGTTATTTATTACCGTCGAATTTGCGTGGGTGTCCATGTTATTTACTGGGTTAATTACCAGCGGGTTTGCATGGGTGTCAACGTTATTTATTACCGTCGAATTTGCGTGGGTGTCCATGTTATTTACTGGATTAATTACCGGCGGGTTTGCATGGGTGTCAACGTTATTTACTGGGTTAATTACCGGCGGGTTTATATGGGTGTCTATGTTATTTTCTATGTTATTTACCGGGTTAATTACCAGCGGGTTTGCATGGGTGTCAACGTTATTTACTGGGTTAATTACCAGCGGGTTTGCATGGGTGTCCATGTTATTTACTGGATTAATTACCGTCGAACTTGCATGGGTGTCAACGTTATTTACGGGGTTAACTACCGGCGGGTTTGCATGGGTGTCCATGTTATTTGCTGGCAAATTCATGTAAGTGTTTGCGTTATTTTTAAGATTAAACCTAATTCTGCTACACCGAGGCGAATCGTATTTATCAAAGGTGGATGAGTGAGTTTTATTTGTCATCAGAGAAAACATCGTTTAATCCATATCAAATTTAATAGATTTAGCGACATCTATTGCAGACTGCGGCTGATCAGTTTTAGCTAGTACAATATTGTTCATTACCAAGTAGTCCATTTCTGTAGCCAAAAAACATCGAATAGCATCTTTTGGGGAGCAGACAGGTGGTTCGCCACGAACATTAAATGACGTATTAACCAATACACCACATCCTGTTTTTGCTTTAAATGAAGATAACAAATTATGGAATTCTGGATTGGTATCTTCATGAACCGTTTGTATACGGGCACTGTAGTCCACATGGGTAATCGCCGGCAGTGTCGAACGTTTTTGATTTAGTTTGTCTATACCAAATAGCGCGTTGTCGGTTTTAAGCTTTAGCTCACTTTTAATGTCTGCGACGAATAACATATAGGGACTTTCAACATCGTGGTCAAAATATTTTGCGACGTCAGTGGCTAATACGGCGGGAGCAAAGGGGCGGAAAGACTCTCTGTATTTTATTTTTAAATTCATTGTCGACTGCATTGCTACATTTCGCGGATCACCAATAATAGAACGGTTACCTAAGGCACGCGGACCAAATTCCATTCTCCCCTGGAACCAACCAATAACATTTCCCTGCTCGACTAATTTTGCAACATGATCATAAAGATTTTCATTGCTTATACTGTTCGCAACTAACTTTTGCTTCTCAACTTCTGCATTGATTTGTTCATTTGAATAAGATGGCCCTAGATAGCTTCCAAACATAGCGTCGTTCGAAGAGTCAATTAATCGAGGTTGCTCAAAATAATGATGCCAGGCAACTAATGCGGCACCTAATGCGCCGCCGGCATCACCCGCAGCCGGTTGGATCCATATGTTTTCATAAGGACCATCTCTAAGTAATCGACCATTAGCAACGCAATTTAGGGCGACGCCACCGGCTAAACAAAGGTTTTTTGAAGGCACAAGTGTATATAAATGTTTGGCAATTTTAAGAACGATTTCCTCAGTGACAACCTGTATTGAACGGGCTAAATCCATTTCTTTTTGGCTTACTTCGGAGTCACTTAAACGAGCGGGCCCGCCAAATAGTTTATCGAACTTACTGTTTGTCATACGATCGCCCACGGCATAATCGAAGTAAGACATGTCTAAGTCGAAACTGCCGTCGTCATGAACATTGATAAGTTTATCTAGAATTTTGTCAACGTAAACAGGTTCACCGTAAGGTGCCAAACCCATTAGTTTATACTCTCCGGAATTAACCCTAAATCCACAGTAGTAGGTAAATGCCGAATAGAGGAGTCCAAGAGAATGTGGGAATTGAATTTCCCAAATAGGTGACAGTTTATTTTCTTTTCCTGACCAGGCTGTTGAGGTTGCCCATTCCCCAACACCATCCAAACATAAAACTGCCGCTTCTTCATATGGCGATGGAAAAAATGCTGAGCCAGCATGTGAAAGATGATGTTCGCTAAATAATAATGTTGGTAGTTTGGCTTTTTTATCCAATCCGGCCAAATTCCTCAATTCTCGACGCAAAATGCTCTTTAAATACAGTTTTTCCTTTAACCAAATAGGCATTGCGCGAATAAATGAACGAATACCAAAGGGAGCATTGGCAAAGTAGGTTTCTAATAACCGCTCGAATTTAAGTAAGGGTTTGTCATAAAAAATGATCGCGTCTAATTGCTCTAAATTGCAATTAGTGTCATCTAGGCAAAATTGAATTGCTTGTGCAGGAAAGTTGGGGTCATGCTTATTGCGGGAAAAACGCTCTTCTTGCGCGGCAGCAATAATTTTACCGTCTTCGATAATCGCTGCAGCACTGTCGTGATAATAAGCTGAGATACCGAGAATTTTTTTTGTCATAGATGTCTTAGTTGGCAATTTATGCATTCGTATTAACTAATGAGTCTAGCACTTTTACCTTGCGGCAATCGACCTCATTCGCTACCGTTGCATACCTATGTATTGAATTAATTGGTAGTATTTCCTTTTGACGACACGAACGACTCGGCCTGTTTTTTATCTCATCGCGATCATTATTCCATTTGTATTGTTGGGATTGGCTGAAGTTGGTTTACGAACGTTTGGGTTTGGTAAGACCGTTCCGTTGTTTGTTGAAAGTGCTGATATGCCAGGCTATCTCCAACCTAACCCAAATATAATCCAACGATACTTTGCAAATCCAAATGCGGCTCCAAATGTCAGTCCTGACACCGTATTCTTTCAAAAGAACAAAGCTGAAACTACTTTTCGAATTGTTGTGCAAGGAGGAAGTACAGCAGCTGGATTCCCATACGGCCGGTTTGGCTCCCTGCAAGGTATGTTAGAGCAACGATTTAAACGGACGTATCCTCACAAAAATATTGAAGTAATTAATACCGCAATGGCTGCTGTTAACTCATATACTTTGATGGATTTTGTTGATGAGATTATCGAAATTGAGCCTGACCTTATTTTGATCTACGCCGGACATAATGAGTATTTGGGCGTAATGGGCGTAGGCTCTACATTTGCTGCTAGAGGTGGGCGAAGTGCAACGTTGGCATTTTTGCTACTTAAAGACTTGCGACTGTATCAACTCGCTCAAACTGTGTATACATGGTGGAATGGAGAATTATCCAAAGATGGCAATGAGCCATCTCGCTCTTTAATGTCGAAAGTAGCGAAGGGGCAACATATCGCGTACGACAGTTCGCTATATCATAAAGGTATTGAGCAATTTCGGGATAATTTGAAAGTTATACTGAGCAAGTATAAAGCACAACAGATCCCCGTTTTGTTGGCGAACTTAGTCAGTAATGAGCAGGACCAGCCACCGTTTTCGAGTATTGGGAAGGTTGATTGGCAGCAAGCGGTCAAGTCGAGTGACTTATCCACTGAGCAAATTCAGTTGTTAAATAAAACCGATGATGACGCAAGTAAAGCTTATCTTTCTGCATTATCATTTGTTAGTAATCGTAAATTTAATGAGGCTTTGGAGCAATTTATTAATGCAAAAGACCTCGATCAGCTTCGATTTAGGGCACCGAGTGCGTTTAATCAAGTCATCAGCGACCTCGCGGCTGAAGACGGTGTCAGTCTAGTTAATGTAGAACAGTTGTATCGGCAAGATTCGAGGTTAGGGATCATTGATCAACAACTTATGTTAGAACATGTACATCCGACTTTGAGAGGTTATTTTATTCTGGCTGAAAGTTTCTATACGGCAATTAAAAATACCGGTTTGATTGGGGATGAATATACTTCCGTAACACGCCAAAAAGCTTGGTTGGATGTCCCTGTAACTGAATTTGATGAAGCATGGGCGCAACTAAAAATTAAACAATTAAAGAGCGATTATCCATTTAAAGTAAAATTTGAGCCGTTACCTGAGTTCACGCCAAGATCAGAAATAGATTACCTTTTGATCGAACGAGCACAAGGTATAGATTGGATAGCCCAACAAAAGAAATTAATATCAATTTATAAAGCAAATAAACAGTTAGGACAGGCAGCTAAAGTATATGGTGTATTGTCGGACGCGCTAATAAACTCACCAATTGCGGCAAATGATGCAGCGTTAATCTACCGACAAATTAGCGACATACCAATATCAACATTTTACCAACGACGAGCGTTAAAGTTGGACCCAGATAATCAAAATTATATATTAAATCTAGCCCATAATTATTTTCTGTTGAAGCAGTTTGATAGCAGTTTAAGTTTGTTAATTAAGGCGAAAGCAAAGTTGAAAGATACGAGTAGAGTGGATTTTTTTATCGGAAAAGTTGAACAAGCAATAAGGCTAAAAAATGAAAACTAAAACTTGGGTGTTTCGAGTAATTGCTTTTTTAATACCAATATTATTTTTTGTTGCCATTGAGTTTGCGCTTCGATTTTCTGGATTTGGTAAGTCGATACCTTTATTTATTGAAAACCCAGCCGCGCCTCATTATTTGTTACCCATGCCGCAAGTTGTCGGACGTTATTTTGCCAACGATAAATTAGCACCGAACGTCACGATTGAACCTAATTTCTTTTTGAAGAAAAAACCCAAAGACGGGATTAGACTATTTGTTCAAGGGGGTTCAACAGCCGCCGGCTTTCCATATGGGTTAGGGGCTTCGATTGCTGGAATGTTGGATTATCGACTAAAACAAACCTTTCCCGAACAAACCGTTGAAGTGGTGAATACTGCACTTTCCGCGGTAAATAGTTATACATTGCTGGATTTTGCCGATGAGATCATTGAGCAAAAACCGGATGCAGTACTAATTTATGCGGGTCACAATGAGTATTTGGGGATTCTCGGTGTAGGGAGCAATTACACGGCGGCCAACTCACGAGGAGCGACCTTAATGTACCTTAAACTCAAGGACTTAAGAATATTCCAATTGATGCAGCGCATTTATTATTGGTTTGCTCAACCTGAGATGGATCAATCAACGGGAACGTCACGTACTGTAATGGCTAAAGTAGCCAAACACAAAAATATTGAAGTGGATTCAGACCTATTTAACGCCGGTTTAGCACAGTTTGAAGGCAATATGGCACTGTTACTTGGAAAATACCAACGTGCTGGTATCCCTGTTTTTATTAGTTCTATAGGCAGTAATCTTGTCGACCAAGCCCCCTTTGTGTCAAAGCCCATCTCTGTCGATTATGTTGTAAACGCTTTAGCTTCAAAAAAAGTGAGCTCTGATAATTATCAAGACACCCAAGCAAATTTAAATCAAGAGACTCAAGATAATTATCAAGACACCCATTCAAATTTGAATCAAGAGACTCAACAAACAAACATCAGAAATAGCGTAGACACCCACCGTAGTATTAATGGAACTGAAGAGATTAAATTAGCATTAGCTCGTTTTGCATTAACGCAAAACGCGAAAACCCAAGCGCCTATGTTGCAACAAGGTGAACTTGAAGTTTTACACGCAATGGCAAATCTACGTAGCGCTAACGCACATTACTGGCTAGGGCAATACAATTTGTCGAAATTCAACATTCCACTAGCGAAACAACATTTTGAAGCCGCGCGACAAAATGATTTGCTCAGGTTTCGAGGTCCAAATGAAATTAACGGTATTATTAAAAAGTTAGCGGAAGAGTTTTCGGCAATCTTTGTGGATGCAAATTTGGCGTTAGAGCGGGCATCTCCACAGGGAATTATAGATGAGAGTGTTATGATCGAACACTTGCATCCAACAGTTAAAGGTTACTTTGAGATTTCAGATGTATTTTATACTGCATTAAAAAAGTCTGAATTATTTGGTAAGTTCCGGAACGAAATCCCACGTAGCCAAGCCCAAAGTGACATCCCTTTATTGCGAGCTGAGGTGTATTGGGGTGCTGCTAAAATCGCGGGTCTTATGGCAGATTACCCGTTCACTGATGAACCTAAACGAGTCGTGTTACCGCTCAAAATTAACGAACTTGATGAAATTGGCTTTGCCGCTTATAAGAAAAAAATTGACTGGATGACGTTAGCGACTGAAACGCAAAAACTAGCGAAGAAAAACAATGATGTTGAATTATATTTACGCACCGCAAAATTGTTGGCTGATGCAATTCCAAATGACTCTGAGAGGAGTTTTAACACAGGGATTCAGCTTATCCAGGGGAATAAACCGCTTGAAGCAATTCGTTTTTTAAAGCGGGTGTTAATCGAAAACCCAAAAGATGTAAACGCGCGGCTTGCATTAGCTCATGCTTATTCAGAAGTAGGGAAATTAAACAAAGCTTTAACTTATTTAGAAGCTGCATTGGAATTAGATCCGACTAATAAAACGGCTTTAGAAAACATTCCACAGATTAAACGCCACTTAAACTAAGTAAATTGTGAGGGTGTTATCAGGACACCCAC
>NZ_JAHKQH010000024.1:147008-199314 GCF_018861025.1 Psychrosphaera sp. B3R10
TTATCAGGACACCCACCCAAGCAAGTTAGCAGGACACCCACCCAAGTTATCAGGACAAGTTAGCAAGACACCCACCCAAGTTAGCAAGACACCCACCCAAGTGTTTACTTTAAATATCGACCATCGGTATGACTTTTATTGAATTTTCATACATACGTATTCAGCAGAATCTAGCTTCAAATATTCATATAGTGTACGAAAGAAATTATAAAAATAAGCAGGGTTCAACAAATGAAGAGCAGGCATCAACTGACAAGGTCAGCAATATGTTTAGGCATTATAAGCGTTATTTCGGCATGCAGTGGGGGCAGCGATTCATCAGATCCTGAAGATTTGACTTGTCGCGCACCATTAGTTTTAAATTCAGATAAAACGGCTTGTATAAGTGAAGCGGTTAATACTGCGCCAACAATTAACTCGGCTTCGACGCTGACGTTGAACGAAGGAACCGTAAATGGAACTAGTGTTTACACTGCATCAGCTTCAGATGCCGAAGGTGATGCAATTTCCTGGGAGTTATCCGACAACGAAGGCATCTTCTCGATCGATGCAAGTACCGGTCAAATTACCGTTCAAAATGCCGCTAAACTTATCGCAGCAGACTTAACGGCGTATCAAATAACTATTACCGCAACAGACAGTGCGACTTCGCCACTTAGTTCGAGTTTAACTATAAGCGTTAATGTGAATTCTATCGTGCTAAACCAAGCGCCAGTGATAACTTCTAGTGCTGGTTTTTCTGTAATTGAAGCAACAAGTAATGGGACCACCGTTTACTCTGCAGTGGGTAATGATCCAGATGGGGATACTATCAATTGGAGCCTTGTCGATCCTCAAAGTATTTTCGCAATTGACCAGACAACGGGCGAAATTACCATCACGGATAGCACCAAACTGATATTTGAAAATCTTACTAATTACAAGATCACGCTTGTCGCTCAAGACGACGCATTAGTTACTGAGCAATCAGAGTTAGAAATTACAGTTACAGTTGTTAAAAATTCAAATTCTGTTGCACCAAGTATTGTTCCGACAGACAGCCAAGCTGTATTTTATTATAAACGTGACGATGGCGATTATTCCGCTTGGAAAATCCATGCATGGAATAACGAAACTTGTGATGGCTATTTCGATTTTGATGCTACTTCTGGAACTGAGTGGGATGCTGGGCTTTCTCATGACGGTGTAGATGATAATTATGGTGCTTATTGGATTGTTGATACAAAAGATGGTGCGACATGTTTAAATTACATTTTACACAGTGGCAATGATAAGGACCCAGATGATGTTGACCACAAATTAACGCTAGCAGATTCTCGTTGGGCATTTATCGTTTCAGGTAATGGAATTTTTCATGATCCTAATGACGTGACAACAGAAGTGCCATTTAAAATTGAGAATGCGTCAGCGCATTGGATTGACGAAAATACTGTACTTTGGAACGGAGAGGGCGATGACCTACGTATTGTGTTTGACGACGAAGGTAAACTCGATAATACGTTCTCAGCCGTTAATAGTTTTGCTCTAACATTAACTACATTAACGGATGCGCAGAAATTAAGAGTTCCACATTTAGTTGCAGGTTGGAAAGCATATAGTTTCGACGCTACTTTAGCTGAGCAAAAATCGATGCTAAAACAGCAATTGGTTTTAGCTTCTTTCAGTGGAGACGAACCTATTTCAGCGACTTACGTTCAAAGTGCAAAAGCGTTAGATGCGATTTATACATTTGGTGCAGATGATGCAGATGAAGTTACTGATTTAGGGGTAACTTATAACGGTGATGTGATTAGCGTTAAAGCATGGGCGCCTACAGCAAAAGTATTAAAACTCAAAGTTTATGCAGCCAACAAATCTTTAATTGCAACTCATGATATGAACTACGACGATAAGACAGGTGTTTGGTCGTATTCAACAACAGAGAACGAAAGTTACGACAGACATTTTTATCGATTTTCTGTTGAAGTTTATCACCCGGTTTCGAAAGCGGTTGTAACAACAGAAGCCACAGACCCATATTCAGTGAATACCTCTACAAATGGTCGCTATTCGCAGTTTGTAAACTTATCAGACGATGACTTAAAGCCTACAAATTGGGATAGCCATACAATACCTACTGTGAAAAACATTGAAGATGCAACGATATTAGAAACGCATATTCGTGATTTTAGTATATTTGACACAACGACTTCTGTGAGCAATCGCGGTAAATACATGGCGTTTACAGAAGCCGGTACGGATGCGACTACATACCTTTCAACATTAGCGTCATCGGGCTTAACACATTTTCATATGTTGCCAGCAAATGATATTGCAAGTATTGAAGAAGATGAAGCTAAGCGCATTGAATTAACTAGCACAGTTGGTGAATTATGTGCACGTAATGGCTCAGCACCAGTTTGTGGGGTGGCATCAAATTCAGCTCTTATTATTGACGTTTTAGACGGTTACGATCCGGCGACCAATGAAGCGAAAGATTTAGTTAACTCACTTCGTGGTATGGATGGTTTTAACTGGGGGTATGACCCGCATCACTTTAATGTTGTAGAAGGCAGCTACTCTTCTGACCCAGACGGTGTTGTTCGCGTAAAAGAATTTAGAGAAATGGTGCAAGCTCTGCATGAAAAAGGTTTAAGAGTTGTGTTAGATGTAGTCTATAACCACACTGCATCGTCGGGTCTATATGACAATTCTGTTTTTGACAAATTAGTCCCTGGTTATTATCACCGTTACAGTGAAGTTACAGGTGATATCGAGCGTTCAACATGTTGTGAAAACACGGCAACAGAGCATCGTATGATGGGTAAATTTGTTATCGATTCGTTGGTACATTGGGCCCAATATTATGGCTTAGATGGATTCCGATTTGATATTATGGGGCATATGCCGTTGGACGTTCTTTTAGATGGTCGCACAGCGGTTGCAGCAATTGATCCAGATACGTATTTCTACGGCGAAGGCTGGGACTGGGGCGAAGTTGCTGGTAATCGATTATTCAAGCAGGCGACTCAAGCAAACATTGCAAATACCGAGATAGGGTCATTTAATGACCGTCCTCGCGATACGATACGAAGTGCAGCACTAAGTAAATCGTCATCTAGTCTGTCAGATATTGATCATATTCGATTAGGTATGGCTGGAACATTGAAAAACTTTGAATTAGTAGACCAAAATGGCGCTAAGAAACTAGGTAAAAACTTTGCCCAATCATCATATGCTTTAGACCCTGCTGATATAATTAACTATGTGTCTAAGCATGATAACGAGTCATTATGGGATAATTTACAATATGAAGGCAATTTAGCGCCTGAAATAGATAGTGATACTCGTGTTCGTATACACAGCTTGTCTGCCGCAATTCCATTAGTTAGCCAAGGAATACCTTTCTTCCAGTTGGCTATTGATAAGTTACGATCTAAATCGATGGACCGCAATACCTATGATGCTGGTGATTGGTACAACCGTATTGACTACACTAATATGTCTAATAATTGGAATGTAGGCTTACCAATTGAGCTTGGTGGTGACTTTAAAGCTGCGATTTCTGCAAACGCAAACATAGCGGTTTCATCACAGCAAATAGAGCGAAGCAGTGCGGTATTTAATGAGTTTTTACAAATTCGTAAATCGAGCCCGCTATTTAGATTGACAGATGAAAGCCAAGTTATCCGCCGCGTTGGTTTCCACAATACCGGTCCTAATCAAACAAAAGGTTTGATTATGATGAGTATTGATGACGGAACAGGTTTAACTGATTTGGATGAAAATAATGATGCATTGGTTATCGCTGTCAATGGCACTGCAAATACTGTCAGTCACGCTATTTCATCAGCGTCTGGATTTACCTTACATCCTGTTCAACTGAGCAGCGCGGATACGATAGTTCAAACGGCATCTTTTGTTGAATCCGGCGGTGTGGGAACGTTTAGTATCCCAGCTCATACTATTGCTGTATTTGTTAAGGCACAGGGGAATGCGCAGTCTGTTGGATTAGCAGTTGACCCAGATTATGTTAATTCACCTTACGGCGACACGCCGATTTTTGGAAGCGGCTTTGCGTCTGATAAATTGGCATTTGAATATGACGGGCGTGGTGTTTATACAGCGGCGGCAACGCTTAGTGCGGCAAGTATTATTTTTGATATTGCCGACATGAATAGCACAGATGTGGACTTGTCATTTTCTGATGTAGTGGTCGCAGGTGATTCCAATGTTATTACCGATGGAGGCAACAATGACTTCGGCACTGACATTACTCAAGCCGGGACCTATGCAATCACCATAGATGTGTCGGGCGTTACGCCGATACTGTCTATAAAACTGCAAAATGCATTAGTGAGTTGTGAAGCACCTATATCAGCGGGTGATGCACCATTTGCAATTACAGGGGGCAAGTTGTTTGTTCGCGGCGAACACAGCGGGTGGGACCCAAAACCAGAATTTGAACTCGTTTATATTGGAAGTAATCAATATAAAGCGGTAGCGAACTTCAATGGTAGTTTCCCGTTTAAGCTAGCATCAAATGATGGTTCGTGGACTACACAGTTGTGGGCTCAAAATTCATCGGGCGAAATTGAGACTGGCGATCTAATTGTAGGTGTCAGCTATGATGTAGCCTATAAAGGCGCGGGAACGACTAATAACCAAACTACGTTAAGTGATGGTAAGTATAGTTTCTTATTAACTCTAAACGAAGAAAATCCTGCGCAAGGGAATAATGTTGGAACTCTATTGATTGAGCAATGCTCAAATTAAAGTTTGATACATTTAAAAAATCCGGCCTGAGTGCCGGATTTTTTATGCCTGCAATAGCTAAGACACCCATTTAAATTTTTGAGCGAACTTATCAATTTCAGGGCCGCTGTTATCAAGACACCCATCTAAGCTTTAGAGTGAACTTATTGATTCTTAAAATGTTGTTATTAAGTTATTTGCATTGAATTGTAGAGTCTGCGGCTATCATTGAATAATTGCTATCATAGTAAAAATGAGAATAGGACTAAATCGTCTGGCGGATATAATCTTAGGCACAATATATTGACTTACAATTTCCATCTATTATCGTTGCGGAGATATCCAAATTTGGTAGATTTTTGGATGCGGATCAGCTTTCGAAGTACAATTGGTATATAAAAACTGTGAATGAAGGTAAATAAATGACAACTAGTGAAAATGAAAAAACAGCACTCAAAGTATGCGTATTAACCGTATCAGACAGTCGCAACGAATCGAATGATACCAGTGGTCACTATTTAGTTACTGCTTTGCAAGACGATGGTCACGAATGTTATGCAAAAGAAATAGTTAAAGATGATGTTTATCAAATGAGAGCAACGGTTTCCAACTGGATAGCCGACAACAACGTTGATGTTATATTGACGACTGGCGGCACTGGTTTTACTAGTAGAGATTCTACTCCAGAGGCTTTGAAACTCCTTTTTGACAAGCAAATTGAAGGCTTTGGTGAAATATTCAGACATATTTCGTACACAGAAATTGGCACTTCAACAATTCAATCAAGAGCGTTGGCTGGCATTGCAAATAGAACGGTAATTTTTTGTATGCCAGGTTCAACAGGAGCATGTAAAACAGCCTGGAGTATTATTTCGTCACAACTTGATTCGACCTATAAACCATGTAATTTTGTTGGTCAGGTAACAAATTCGTTTTGCACTACAAGGGGGTAAAATGGCAAAGTTATCCCATGTTAATGAACAAGGCCAAGCATCGATGGTGGATGTTGGCGATAAAAAAATTACAAATAGGATCGCTACTGCTGAGGGTTTTATCTATATAAATGACGAAGCGATGAAGCAAGTCATTGAACATACCAATAAAAAAGGCGATGTGATTTCTACCGCCCGAATTGCAGGCATTATGGGAGCAAAAAGATGCGCCGATCTTATCCCTCTTTGCCATACTTTATTATTGACTAAAATTGATGTTGATTTTGAGGTAGAAGAAGATAAAGGCCGCATAAAAATAGTGTCATTATGTAAAGTAAAGGGCAATACTGGTGTAGAAATGGAAGCGTTGACGGCTATTAATGTTGCTGCATTGACCCTGTTTGATATGTGCAAAGCTGTTGACCAAAACATGAGAATTGACGGTATCCGAGTGACATCTAAATCAGGTGGGAAATCTCCAGATTGGTCTGTTAAATAAATAACATAAAATCAAAGTGTTACATAACCCTTCCCAATTTATTTCATTTTAAGCATAAAAACTGTACCTAGGTACAGGTGACTTCTTTACAAAATTAGGCCATCTTAATTGTGCAGGGAGCGAAAGCCATATGGAAATGGCAATTTTGTCTATCGAAGTTAGATTGTGAGGAAAAGCATGGCGTTAGCAAGGAAACGACAGATTAATATCGAGGCAACTCGATTTTATCACTGCGTATCCCGTTGTGTTCGTCGGGCGTATTTGTGTGGGCTTGATCCAGTTTCAGGACGAAACTACGAGCATCGCCGAAGTTGGGTTCAAAATAAACTATTAGAATTACCTAACTCATTCGCTATCGATGTGTACGCTTTTGCAGTCATGAATAATCACACGCATAGCGTGTTATATGTCAACCACCAAAAAGCGCAAAATTGGTGTGCACAGGAAGTGCTTAGTAGATGGCATCGATTATTTAAGGGAACAATTTTAACTCAACGGTATACAAAAAATGCAGGACGAGGCATGTCGGAGGCTGAACTAAGGATGGTTGAGGACACAGTGGAAGTGTACCGGTCTCGTTTAATGGATATTAGCTGGTTCATGCGAAGTTTAAATGAATTTGTGGCGCGTAAGGCGAATAAGGAAGACAATTGTACCGGTCGCTTTTGGGAAGGGCGATTTAAGTCACAAGCCCTTCTAGATGAGCAAGCCGTTTTATGCTGCATGGTTTATGTCGATTTAAACCCACATCGAGTCGGCATAGCGAGTTCAATTAAAACATCACATTACACAAGTATTAAATTGCGAGAAAACGCAAATCGAAGTGGTTCAATAATAACTAAACTACAGTACTTGACTGAAAAAAATATAAGCGGGCTAGCAATAAGTGAAAGTTCTTATATCCAACTTGTTAGTGACCGAATACACGATTTCAGCTCTGAAAAATCGAGTGAAACGTCTTCTATGGCAAACGTAATTAGAGATAAGTGGTATTCATCAACAACTTATTTTGAAGACTTATTTCATGGTGCTGTTGGAAATACCGAATCGTTAACCCGTTTTTGCAAATGCTTTGGCTCTAAACGCCGAAGTAACTTGTCAAATAATCGAAAATATTTTGGGGATGGCTCGACTAGTTTTAAGAATCCGCTTCATTTAGCTAGAACGGAGCTGGTTCTTCAAACTTAATTAAATCGTCGGTCAAAGGGTGGTGTACTGTCAACATTTGAGCATGTAAATTAAGTCGACTTGCAGCTGCTATTATAAGTGGAGGAGCATAAAGTCGGTCCCCCAAAATAGGATGTCCTAACTCTTTTAAATGTACTCTTAATTGATGACTTCTGCCTGTAATTGGTATCAATTTTACTCGAGTCCATTCAATATCACTTGTTTGTCCTCTTTCTAAAACGATATATTTTGTCAGAGAAGCCTTACCTGTGTCGTAACATACCTTCTGTTTTGGTCTATTAGGCCAGTCACAAATTAGTGGCAGATCAATTTCTCCAGAATCATTTTCAACATGACCACTAACATTCGCAATATATTCTTTCTGCGTTTGTCGTTCTTGGAACTGCCTATTTAAATTCCTCAATGCATCTTTATGCATTGCCATGATCATAATACCGGAAGTCATCATATCTAATCGATGTACAACACCAGAATTTGGCCAAACTGCCTGCACGCGCGACATCAAAGAATCGAAATGGGATAACTTGCGCCCTGGAACAGATAGCAACCCACTAGGCTTATTTAACGCGATAATGTGCTCATCCCGATAAAGTATCTGTAAATATGGATCCATCGGAGGAGAATAATTCAAGATTGCCATTTAAAGTTTCTATTTATTGGTGGGTGTCTTTGTTAGGTGGATTATAAATCACCAAACGAATTTGCCCAATGCTTAAGTGAGATGTTTTTATTTAATTAAACGAGTGCGTGAGGAATAAGCGGGTTTACAGCTAATTAGTGCTTATTATTCCGTCAGTTTAGTTAGTTTGAATGGGTGTCCTGATAACACGCTCTAGTTAAGTTTTAATGGGTGTCACAATAAGCTTTTGGACAGACTGTTAGAAAAATACAGATGGGTGTCTAAATAATTGAATGTAATCATTAGACACCCATTTTTTTACTTACCTTGAGTAGCGACGATTAGTCGAATTGAATCTAATTGGACACGAGCCGATTCGATTTCTGTTAATGAACTGTCAATTTGCGTTTGCAAAAAACTAATTTCTTCGTCGCGTATTGCCGGATTTACGGCTTGTAACGCTTCTAATCTTTCAAGTTCAGATTGTCTAGATCCGATTAGCTTCGCTTTAGCATTTTGTTTAATGGCTACGGCTGAGTTGTTAGCAATAACTTCACCCTGTGTTAGGAGAGAAGATACATCATCTTTTAATGCTTTAACCAGTTGTAAGGCAACTTGTTTTTTTGCATTTTTTAAAGTTTGATCAAGTGCTCCTTGTTTAACTTTATCAGCCAAGTCGTTGCCATTTTTATCTAGCAAAACACGGATCAACGTATTTGGTAAATATCTATGTAATTGCAATTTTTTTGGGGCTGTTGTCGTCAATAAATAGCCAACTTCTAATAAAACCGTACCCGGTGGTAATTGTTTGTGCGGTAAAAGGCAAATAGAGACATTACCTAAATCACTGGAGGTGAGCATCTCTAACGCACCAGTAACCATTGGATGTTCCCACGATAAAAAGTGTTGGTCCTCCTTTGATAATGCGGTATCACGGTCAAAACATACTGTCATACCATCTTCCATTAGTTCCGGGAAGTGGTCATTAAGCATATGCTCGCCAGGAGTCAAAATACTACTAAAAGTAGATATCTCTTCTTGTTGAACACCAAACTGATCCCAAACGGTATTCATAAAGTTCATAAGATCCGTCGAATCGTCTGCTTCTTCTAAATTGTCTGATATGTGCTTGGCAGCATCGCCGCCACCCGAATTGATCTCTAGTAATCTATCGCGACCTTGCTCGATATCTTTACGTAATTCAGAATTGCGTTTCTGACAAGTTGTTACCAATTGTTCAAAGTCTTCCGCATTTAATTTTCCGTTGATAAGTTGGTCAATTAGATCTGAGTTTTCTTCAAATACAATTCGAGCCGTTGATGATGTTTGCTCAAAGGCATTAAATGCATCGTGATAAAAATTGAACAAATTTTGCTGTGCACTATTGATTAAAAACGGTACATGAATTTGAATCGTTTCGGTTTGGCCTATGCGATCAAGTCGACCAATTCGTTGCTCTAATAAGTCTGGGTTGGCCGGTAAATCAAATAATACTAGCTGGTGAGCGAATTGAAAATTTCTCCCCTCTGAACCAATCTCTGAACAAACTAACGCTTGAGCGCTGTTTTCTTCATCGGCAAAGTAAGCCGCAGCTTTATCACGTTCGACAATCGTCATACCTTCATGGAATACAGTGGTACGTAAGCCTTCTTTTTCAAACATAGCTTCATCTAATGCAAGAGCTGTTTCAGCTCGGGCACAAATTATAAGCACTTTTTTGTCTTTGTTCTCTTTTAAGAAGTCACACAACCAGTCAACTCTAGCGTCGAGTTCCCACCAACGTTTCTCATGCAATGTTGAGTGGTGACATTCTGGTAATAATCCAATAAATTCAACGTCGTCTAAATAGCTTTCAGTGCGCTGTAGGCCATAAGAGGTTACTTGTCTTGATGGAAAACCTTTGACACCAACACGAGAGTTCCTAAACATGATTCGGCCAGTGCCGTGGCGGTCAAGTAAACTTGAAATAAGTTTTTCAGATGTTTCAACTCGATTTGGATTCGCGCAATACTCTGCAATTAATTCAATGCTTAATGGATCGGCAAGTAATTTTGATAGCTCAAGATTTGAAGCTTTGTCTAAATCCGCTTGATTTAGTAGGGTTGTGGCAATTTCTGCAACCTGTTTATATTGCTCTTCTTCTTTTAAGAAGGTTTCATAACTATGGAAGCGACTTGGATCTAAAAGTTGCAAACGCAGGAAATGCCCGTAATGACCGAGTTGATCAGGAGTCGCGGTCAATAAAACGAGCCCCTCAGTATTGCTACCGATATCGGTCACTGCAGCAAATAATTGATCCAAGTCATTATGCGTAGAATCTTCCGCGTGCGGTGTCACATGGTGAGCTTCGTCGACAACAACTAAATCCCAATTGGCAGCGCGTAAGGACTTTTGCCATTTTTCGTCACGTGCTAACCACTCTTGAGATACTAAAATCTGCTGTTCATTGTCGAACGGGTTAACCCCTTCATTTTGTCCAGATTCAGCTTCACAACGCTCGTCGTCAAAAATCGAAAATTTCAAATTGAAACGACGTAACATTTCGACCAACCATTGGTGTTGCAAACTTTCAGGTAAAACTAATAATACTCTTTGTGAACGGCCACTGATAAGTTGCTGGTGGATGATTAAGCCAGCTTCTATTGTTTTTCCTAAACCGACTTCATCGGCGAGTAAAACTCTAGGAGCGAAACGCTTGCCGACAGTATCAGCAATATATAGCTGATGAGGGATTAAACTTACTCGTGCGCCTTGTAGGCCTAATAAAGAGGAACGTTCCAAATTTGCTTTGTATTGGTGCGCTTTAAGTCGAAGGTTAAACCAATTTGGACGGTCAAAATTCGCGGTGAATAGTCGAGCTTCGGGGGTATTTAAACTCACATGGTGGTCAAGCATGATCTCTTTAACCAATACATCTTCATTGTTATCTGTTCGACTGCCAGCATAGACTAAAGTTTGACCTGTTTGCTGAACTTCGGTCACAACAAACTTAAATTCTTCAAGGCTAGTTAACGTATCGCCAATTGAAAATTCAACACGCATTAAAGGTGCTTGATCAATTGCGTACTGGCGAGATTCTTCTGCGGCCGGAAACATAACGTGGACAAATCGATTGTCGAGTTGAATGATAGTCCCTAGCCCTAATTCGTTTTCGGCTTGGCTAACCCATCGTTGTCCAACAGCAAAATTCATTCATGTACTCCTAAAAAGTCTGGATAGTAAAAAAGTCGCGTATTCTACTGGTCTCGGCCTGTTTTTCATATCGTTTTACTAAAAATAGGACAATTAATCCGGTTTGGAAATGCGGTGTCATCAATAAGGGTTAATGTTGGCCCTAAAATATTTTTCATCTATTCATCAAATTTTCATAAATTGTCCGGATTATTGGCTACAGTTATAATAGAACACAAGGGTTCTCATCCCCCTTTAAAGCAATAATATAAGGAAGTGCCTATGCCCAGAACATTAGAAAGCACACAAAAAAAATTATTTGTATTAGACACCAACATTCTACTCCATGATCCACACGCCTTTTTTAATTTTCAAGAACATGATGTTTTAGTGCCCATGACAGTTCTCGAAGAGCTAGACCATATCAAAGACCGAAATAAAGATGTTTCGCGGGATGCCCGAGTTGCCATTCGGTCGTTAGAAAATATCCTTCAAGATGTTACACCTGAACAGATGATTGAAGGGGTTCCACTAAATCGTAATGAACTCAAAGACAGTAGTGTCACGGGCCATCTGATTATTTTAAACGATCATGTAATTGCTACGGAGGTTTCGGGCTTACCTGGAGGGGTAAACGATAATAAAATAATTAATGCGGCGCTTCATCTCCAAAAAGAACGTTCAAATGTAACAGTTGTGCTAGTCACAAAAGACATTAACATGCGACTGAAAGCCAAAGGAGCGGGCTTAAAGTTTGTTGAAGATTATACAACAGACCAATTAATCGATGATGTAAACCTCTTAACTAAAGGATTTGAAGTTGTTGAAGGGGATTTTTGGCAACAAGTTGAAAATGTAGAAAGTGAAAAAGACGGTAGAGAAACGACTCATAAAGTAACGTTTAAAAAAACAATACCAACATTTATTAACGAATATATATTAGATGAAGGTGAAGAGTTTGCTGCGCGTGTAACAGGTCATTATGAAGATAAAGTGGAGTTGCTTGACTTAGGAAGGCAACGCTTATTATCTAGAAAAGCTTGGGGGATTACTCCGAAGAATATTTATCAGGGCATGGCGTTAAACGCATTAATGGACCCTAACATCGAATTGGTCATTTTAACTGGCCCAGCTGGGTGCGGGAAAACACTTTTAGCATTAGCATCAGCATTGGAAATGGTTATTGAACTTGGCATTTATGACAAAGTATTGGTTACCAGAAATACGCCTGAAATAGCAGAGTCAATCGGTTTCCTACCAGGTACAGAAGAGGAAAAAATGGCGCCATGGCTAGCCGCAATTACAGACTCCCTGGAAGTTCTCCACAAGAATGATGAAAACCCAAGCTCAAGTTTGAGTTACATAATGGAGAAAGCGAATGTGCAATTTAAATCTGTTAACTTTATGCGAGGGCGGAGCATTCAGAATGCAGTTGTAATATTACAACCCCGAATTGAAAATAATTTAAAATTTTTACTCCTTTATTTTTACTGGCCTGTAGCAAAAGTAAAAAGAATTTCCCAAAATATGGATTCTAGTAACGACTTTAAGCATTTCCACAACAGCCAACCTTTACAGAGTAGTTGTTATTTGAGAGGTGAGTACAACACAAAGCCTAGCAACGATTCAATCTTATGGGAGGCTGCGTAATGAAAAGCTCTATTGATAATCGAAATCCTCGTGTACTTGATACATCTGCATTGGTCCATGATCCTAAATCGCTTCTTTCCTATCGTGATGATGTATATATTTGTTTAACCGTGTTGGAAGAATTGGACAATCTTAAAGAGAGAACTAATAAATCTGTAAGTGCAGATGCACGGATGTGTATAAGAATGTTGGAAGACATCATAAATGGACATACAGCCGAGGAAATGGAAATAGGTATTCCTTTACCATCTACCGAAACAGCCCAGAGAGGAAAGCTTTTCATTGGAATTGACACTCAATTGGATATAACTAAGGAGTTAAAGCACGGGATAGGAAGTGATGCTGATAACAGAATAATTAATTATGCTTTATATCTTCAAAAAGAACTCAATAAAGACGTAACAATTGTTAGCCGTGATATTAATATGCGATTGAAAGCTCGAACAGTTGGGGTTAGGGCTGAGGACGTTGCCGAAGATAATCAAATATCAGATATTGATCTTTTATACACAGGGGTACAAGCCTTTAAAGGAGATCTTTTTGATCGAATTAAATCAGACAAAGACTTCAAGGTTTCAGGAGAAGTTTATACATTCCCAGTAAGTCTCTTTAATGATGAAGTTCAGCCCAACATGTATTGGTATGATGAGGCTGGACATATCGGGCGGATTTCAGAAGTAACTGATACTGAAGTTTACACAAAGTTATTGCCGCGTAAGCATGAAAAAGTATGGGGCATTTTGCCTAAAAACCAGCGTCAAGCAATAGCGTTAAATCAACTAACAGACCCTTACAATGATTTAAATATTATACTTGGCCCAGCAGGTTCTGGGAAAACTTTTTTAGCCGTTGCGGCAGCTTTACATCAAGTATTAGAGTTGAAAAAATATAAGAAAATAGTAGTTGTTAGGTCTCGGGACTTCATGGACGATGATCCCGGATTCCTTCCGGGTGATTTAACTGAGAAATCTATGCCTTTGCTTGCAGGTATTACGGATGCACTTATTTCGATGCACTCCAGTGATAATCATGAAGGAAATATTCACGCTACAGTTGAACATGTGATCGAAAGAGCTAATATAGAATTTACCAGTATGGCTTATTTTCGTGGCCGTTCAATAGACGATGCTGTTTTAATAATTGATGAAGCACAAAATATGACCCGTGCTCAAATTAAAGGAATGCTTAGTCGCGGTGGGAAAAATTGTCGGACAATCGTATTGGGCAACCTAGCCCAGATTGACGATAAGTTTGTAACACCGGCTTCTTCTGGTGCAAGTGCGGCTGTTAATGTGTATCGTCATTATGAAAAAGGATCAGTGCTGATTTTTGATGAAGTAGAGCGTAGTAGCTTGGCTGAATTCACTGAAAAGAATATGTAGGCATCAAACTACCATTCACATTTCCTTATAATATTGCAACAATAGCCACTGCTTTTTGCAGTGGCTTTTCAGAGAAGCCCGTTCCCACGAAAACAGGACGAAATGGATTTACTCTGAACTAAAAGATTAAATATTCACATAAAAACTGAGTGACATAGGTGCGTGGCCTAGCGTTGCCGTTTTTTGGTGTATTGATGTCTTTTAATAAAGAAGACCTGCTAGTAAATATAAAAAGGCAGGCAAAACGATTATCTAAATTATTAACTATTCCCCTTGGACAGGCCCAAGAAGGGGTATCTATTTGTCTTTACGGCTGTGACAGTTACAGCGATTTACTAGTAAAAATAAAAGCTGAATCCTTTGACAACCCATTGATAGCACTGTCTGCACTCTCACCAAACTCGGAAATATTTTTAGTAAAAATATTAGCTAGCCACCTAGATAGCATTATTGGAAATTTTGAAAAAAAATTTCCCGGCTCCAATATAAATGAAGAGATGGTCGTATCCTTGTTTGGGCTTAGCTTTTCAGAGTTCAAACTCAAAATATCTACCTAAAGTTGTACAAATACGTAAGTTGTCATTTTGTTTTTTGGCGATATTATAATAAGAAGGCTGAACGGACAGCCTACGCCTACACATGTTTTTCGCCTTGAAAAACGTGAACAGTGAAGCGGAGCATCCGTAAAAATTTGGTTATTTGAACAATAAATAAAGCAATGTGTTGGTAGGCCATTGTTTATTAGAAAGTTGTTTGGAGAACTAAATGATCTCACTTTATCAATTAAAGAATAAACTCAATAAACAAGCAAAAGAGTTTGCTGAGTTATTAGAGTTTCCTGATCTTTACGCCCAAGGCCTGTGGGCTAGAGGTGTTTATAACTGCCCTCATTTTTCTGATACCCATAATAGCCTCACTGAAGCATTTGAACAGAAAAAACTGGATTCAATTCTAAAGCACGATTCCCTGAAATACTTAATGATCAATGAATACGATGATCAAGAAATTATTGAATCGCTTCATAAAGAAATTGAGTCAATGGCAAACCGTATCGAAAGCCTAATGCTGGTAGACATCGAAACATTAGAGTTAGTTTCAGTGATATACCAAGTATTAGGGTTGCCAGAAGATGCCAAGTTTATTGTAAACACTGGTGCTGACTTTAGGCTGGACTGGCGACCATATTTCGATGCTTTTGATGATCCGTTGATAGTTCAATATGCAGATTTAAATGTTCATGGTTGTTATTTTAGGCTCATCGCTTCAAAGTTTCCGTTTGAAAAACTTTCCTTAGATAACATTAAAAAATACATGTACATCAATCATGTAAACCATAATGGTGAGTTCGAAGGCTGTATTTCTGAAGGAAATACATTTTCTAAGCATGTGCACTGGCTGGTGTTGACACTTGAATTATTCAGTAGGAGCAAAGTAAATAAGGCTCAGTTCAATCCAACAACCTTCAAAATCGAAGGTGTGCGCTATTTGGTATACGGCTTCCCTCTGATTCCATCCTTAGCATCTGATTGGCACAAACCTAATTTGTGTTTACATGTTAAAAATCTAGATGGTGATCAGAAGTTCATTGTTCGTATCGATCAGCAAGATCTTGTTTTTTATGCGAGGCGCGTTGATACCAATTTTTTTAACACCATCGATTATGAAAAATACATTTCGTTGTATCAATCTAGTGTTCTGTCACATTTTGATGCTGACAACAATTTACTTAAAGTTGATGGGGTTAAATATCTAAGTTTCTTTCGTCCTTTTTCTGTAGAAGATATGAAAGGAGTTCAAGAATGAGACCTAGAGTAAAACTAACTAACGCAACAGTTACCTCAATTAAATCTGACTTAGAAGACAAGGTTGAAAAGGTGCTTTACACCATATTTGCTGCTGACTTTTATATCTTAAATGCTGAACCTAAAGAGTTTGATGTAAATGCATTTGAGTTTAATTTAATGCATGAGTGTATGTATTCTCCTAATGAGTTATTAGAGCTGCGAGATATGCTCCCAGCTAGTTATTAGTAAGGGAATACGTTGAATAGAATATATTTAAAGGATGCCTACATAGTATCTGTTTACGACTATAAAGAATTTGAAAAAATATTTCTTGGCGAGTTTTTATCAGGGGTGGTTATTGAAGATGAAACATTCAGGTTTCGGCCATTTCAGCAAATCGTGACTTCAAAGGTTGTTAGCAAATCTGCTGATGAGGATAAGTTAGAAATATACACACATAGTGGGAGTTGTTATGTGATTGATGCTGACCATAAGTTAATTGATATTTCGTTTGTTGAACTGGTTGTTATGAGGGCAGGAGCTTATTCGGTAGATCGAGTTTTAGAAATGAGAGAGCAACTTAAGTCGCAACATAAAAGTCATTAAATAACGAAAATAAGGAGTCTAGAATGACTTCAACAAATTCAATATTCGATCAGATTAGTAATTTTACGAAATAGCTAGCTTTTTAGTGATAGCAATAAAGCGAAGCTTCCAATTCATATACCTTGACTTGGAAGCTTCACAATTGATGAAAATTGAATTAGCGGGATAACTCCTCAATTTTCTTTTTGGAGAACCAGCGATATAAAACAGGCAAAACAAACAATGTGAGTAATGTTGCTGTTATCAAACCACCAACTATAACACTTGCCAGTGGTCGTTGTATTTCAGCTCCTACACCATTTGACATTAACATCGGTATTAAACCTAATGCAGATGTTATTGCTGTCATAAGAACAGGTCTCAAACGAGAAGTTGCTCCTTCAAAAACAGCATCAGTGACTTCTAAGCCATCTCTAATTCGCTGGTTTATACTTTCAACCATAACCACACCATTTAACACTGCAACACCAAATAGTGTAATGAAGCCAACGGAGCTTGGCACGGACAAGTATTGCCCAGAGAAATATAAGGAGAAAACACCGCCGATAACAGCTAATGGGACATTAACTAAAATCAACATGGCTTGACCAACTGAGCCAAATGCGAAGTAAAGCAAAAGAGCAATTAGCGCCAAAGATAAAGGAACCACTATAGCTAACCGTTGTTGTGCTCGTTGTTGACTTTCAAATTGACCACCAATGGCAACAGAGTAGCCAGCAGGTAAATCGACTTTCTCGGCGATTACCTGTCTGATATCGGCAACAACACTGCCCATATCTCTATTTTGCACGTTGGCTTGGATAACAACACGTCGTTGCACATCATCTCTTCTCACTTGCGGAGGGCCTGACTCAAAAGAGATTGTTGCAACATCACCAAGACGAACCCAAGCCCCTGTTGGAGACTGAATGCGAATATCAGAAATAGCTTCTTTATTACTACGATATTCTTTTTCTAAACGCACATATATATCATAACGCTCATTCCCGTTGATGATTTGTCCTGCTTCAACTCCACCTATACCATCTCGTATCACTTCCATTATATCACCGACCGATAGGCCAAAACGTGAAAGCTCTTGTCTGTTTGGCTTTACAACTAATTGAGCTTCACCAGCTATTTGTTCAAGCGCAACATCTCTAGCGCCTTCAACTTCTTTAATTGCCGATTCTATTTCTTGCCCTTTAACTGCCAATTGATTGAGGTCTGGCCCAAACAGCTTTATCGCTAGTTGTGCTTTTACACCAGATAGTAACTCATCTACACGGGTGGCAATTGGTTGAGAAAAGTTCAGTAAAAGTCCCGGAAACTCTTCAAGCGATTGTTCCATTTTGTTTTGCAGTTCATAACGGTTTGAAGCACTGGTCCACTCGGACACGGGTTTTAGTCCGATATAAATTTCAATGTTATTAACTGGTTCAGGGTCGCCGCCTATTTCAGCACGTCCGATGCGGCTTAGCGCATAAGTAACTTCAGGAAATGCCATCAACTTTTCTTCTAATATAGGTGAAACCATCAATGCAGTATCTAAACTAGAAGAAGGAGCAAGAGTTGCTCTTAAGTTAATTGTTCCTTCTTCTAGCTCTGGAACGAATTCAGTACCTATGTAAGGTATAATTGAAAAAGCCGAAATAACCATAATTAGCGAGGTAACGACAATTAACTTGGTACGTTTAAGCGCAAACTTAAGCCCTTTTTTATATAGCTTATCTAAAGGTTTAACGACAAAGCTTTCTCTTTCTTTTATGCCTTTTTTGAACATGAAAGTGGCGAGTGCTGGTACGATAAACAAGGCAACAACAATAGCTGAAATGATGGCTAAAATAATACTAATTGCCATTGGCTGGAATAATTTTGCTTCGACGCCTTCAAAGCTAAACAAAGGCAAGAACACGACTAAAATGACAGAAGCAGCAAAAAATACAGGGCGAGCCACTTCTTTGCCTGCTTGTTTTAGCCGCAACTCGATACCATGATCATCTTTTTCTACTGCGAAAGGGTCAGTATCATCACAAGGAACAAGAGCTTCTACACTTTGTTGGTGTGTTGAATCAGGGTGGTTTAAATGTTTAAACATATTTTCAACCATAACCACTGAGCCGTCCACAAGCATACCAATTGCAACAGCAATACCTCCTAGTGACATAAGGTTAGCTGAGATACCCAACCAAGCCATGATCATTAGTGCAATACCTACCGATATTGGAATGGAAATAAGAACAAGAAACGTTGCTCTTAAATTCATTAAGAACAGGGCAAGCACGATACAAATAAAGATAAAGGCAAGTGCTAGTGCATTGACTACAGTACTGACAGCTTGTTCGATTAAATCAGCTTGATCATAGAAGGGTTCGAATCGAACACCTTTAGGTAATGCCTGATTGATTAGTGGAATTCGTGCATTAATACCATCAATGGTTGCTTTTGTATTGGAACCCATACGCTTGAGTACAATGCCTGATACAACTTCACCTAGGTTTTCAACTTTTCCTTCGGACGTTTTACGGGTCATAGTGACCGCACCTTGTCGAATTTCACTACCTAGTTCAACTTTGGCGACATCAGAAACCGTCACAACAGTACCATCTACGGTTTTTACAGGTACTTGCTTAATGTTGCTAATGCCTGCTTCACCACTTTCGAACCAACCCGTTCCTCGAATAACAAGCTGCTCTTGTCCTCGGTTCATATACCAACCGCCAACGTTGGCATTGTTACTATCAAGTGCATTAACGATATCTTCTTGCGACAATCCATATGCAAGGAGCTTAGAGGGAGCTATGTTCACTTGATATTGCCTAACATTACCTCCGAAAGATAAGACATCTGTGACACCATCAACTGGCATAATTAGCAATTTGATTATCCAATCATTGAGGCTTCTGAGCGCCATTGAGTCATATCCTGCGTCTTTATCTGACACGAGCAAGTATTGAAATACTTGACCTAACCCTGACGTATTTGGTCCCATTTCAGGCGTACCTACACCGTCAGGTATCAACTCTTTTGCAGCTTGAAGCCGTTCAAAGACGAGCTGCCGTGCAAAATAGATATCAGTCCCTTCTTTAAAAACGACAGTAACGCCAGACAGCCCCGTTTTGGAAATTGAACGTACTTGTTCAACATCAGGTAACGCATACATGACCGCTTCAATCGGATAAGTGATGAGTTGTTCTACTTCTTCTGCGGCAAGCCCCGGCGCTTCTGTATTAACCGCGACTTGAACATTAGTCACATCAGGGAAAGCATCCAAGTTCAGTTTTGGGATCACCATTATTGCGCCAACAATAGTGGCAAATAAGGCAATCAAAATAAGGAGTCGGTTGTTTACAGACCAATCTATAATTTTATTAAACATAGCGGCTCTCCTTAATGGTTATGCGGATCAAATCCGCCTTTAGCTATTTCAGAAGCAACAAAAAACGCTCCTTGAGTGACCACACGAGTACCACTTTCTAAACCAAATATTTCTCTGAAATTACCTAGAGAACGACCTAACTCAACCTCTGTCGCTTTGAATTCACCGGGATGATCCTCAACAAATACTGTCCAATCTCCGTCCGCACTTCTAATTAGCGCTTCTTCTGGAACGGCCATAACTTTTTGTTCAGTGGCAAATTGAAAATATACTTTAACAAACATGCCTGAATGGAGATTGTCATCTGCATTATTAACACTTAGGCGAATGATTCGAGTTCTAGTGATGGGATCAATCGTGTGGGCTTCCTGAATAACTTTTGCCTTATAATCCTCTCCTTCTAATTTAACTATTGCCGGAGAGTTGATTGATAGATTGAGCTTTTTGTTGGGTGATACTTTAGCTTCCACCCACAGCTTATTTTCATCTGCCAAAAGCATGATAGTATCACCCGCATCGACTCGTTGGCCTTGGGTGAAGTCATCTTGTAAAACTACTCCTTCTCGCTGAGCTACTAGCGAATATTGGCCAAACGAAGTTATGTCTTTATTTGATATGTCTTTTATCGCTTTTTCAGTTAACCCTAGTGCGATAAGTTTTCCGTATGTGGCGTTAAATGTGGTTTGAGCCTGAAGTAAACGACTTTCACTTACTGTTTTGTTGCCTAATTTCTTTACTCGCTGCCATTCAGTTGACGCAATCAAGTAGTCAGCTTGAGCTTGAGCCATTGCTTCACTAAATAGGGTGACCAGCTTTTGTCCTTTTTCTACGTGTTCACCGAGTGCAGTATGTCTGCTTATTATCACTGACTCGGTACGGGGAGAAACGACATAGCTGCTATAACCATCTACTTTGACCTCTCCGGGCGCATAGATTGTACTGAATTGATAATCAGGTCTTATGCTTTGAACTTTAATATTGGCTAGTGACATTTTTTGAGGGCTTAGAGTAATACCTTCTTCATGTTCCTCTTCAGTTTCTTTATTTTTGCTCTCTTGGTCGTGACCATGTTCGTCATGTTCTGTGTCTTTTTCAGAATGGTTGCCTTCATTTTCCTGATGGCCTTCTTCTACATGATTTTCTTCACTTTCCGAGTGTTCGTGTTTATGTTTTTTGGGATTTGCTGTTACAGGTTCAATTGTATTTACTTGTAGAGCATACACTTCACCGCTTAATGTCCCACCTAAAAAAAGTCCACTAATTACTATTGCTAATAATTTTTTGCTAAATAATGTATTCATTTTTTTACCTATATTCTTTTAACGTTTAAGATTTCTAATTGCCGTTTTAACTAATTAAATCTTAAACTTAGATAATTGACCCATGCTCCAAATGAAGGCTATTTCAGAGAGTCTAAATTGTTTTTCTAGTTGAATGCCTGAGTGCAATCCATCAGCTCTTTGGCTCAACGCTATTAGATAGTCTGAAGTATTGATGTCTCCAGCCTCCCAACGAGCGTTTAGTAACCTCGCGCTATTATCAATTCGGTTTTGCATAAGGTTTTGCCATCGCTGATAGTATTTTTTACTGATCATGAGGGATTCATAGTTGGCCTGAGCTTCAAAAGAGCGTTTTCGATAAATGGATTGGAAATAAGCTTCTGTAGTGGTCAACTGTTTTTGGCCACGGTTTTATAGTTTAGCCAGTATCTTCTCTCTGACTCATTTGGTGCCAAACCGCCATTATGCTGATGCGGCCTAACTTGACTGTAATAGCCAATAATATATTTCGTGATATCTATCTTAGCTTCATTAAAACTACGATAACCTACCGTCGGTATCCATTCTGTCTTTAGACTTCTGAAAAATCGCTCCATCGGTGCGTTGTCCCAGCAATTTCCGCGACGGCTCATGCTTTGTGTTATCTGGTAACGCCACAGCCTCTGTCTGAATTTTCGGCTCGTGTAGTGACTTCCTTGGTCACTGTGATACATCACGTTTTCAGGTCTGCCACGTAGCTCGTAAGCCATTGTTAGTGCTTTGACTGTTAAATCGCTATCAGGTGAGTGTGACATTGCCCACCCAACAGGTTTTCGAGCGAACAAATCAATCACGACCGCTAAATAGGCCCAACGATTTCCTGTCCATATGTACGTCACATCGCCGCACCAGACTTGATTGGGCGCAGTTACATCAAACTGACGTTCAAGCAAGTTAGGTATTGCCACATGCTCCTTTGAGCCTTTCTTATAAGCATGTTGTGGTATCTGACAACTCACTAAATTAAGCTTTTTCATTAACTTAGTAGCCCGGTATCGACTCAACGTTACGTCACTTTCATCTTGTGTAATGATTTCACTGATTGTTCTGGCACCTGCGGAGCCACCGCTTAACTCATGAGCATTCTCAACCTTCTTTAGTAATACTTGATGCTCGACTGACGGCGAATTATCTCGTTTCAGCCAATATTTAAAGCTGCTACGATTAACACCGAAGACATCACACAATATTTTTATTGGATACCTGGCTTTATGGCTCTGATTGAGTTTTTCGATTAATTCGAATTGTTCAGTGAGTCCGACATCAACAGAGCCGTAGCCTTTTTTAGAATTTCCTTTTCTAATTCAATGCGTTCAATTTTCTTTTCAAGCTCTCTTATCCTAAGCTGCTCGGGAGTCATGGGTGTTGCTTTAGGCGCTTTGCCTTGCCGTTCTTCTTTTAACTGTTTAACCCATTTACCAATCGTCGAATAACCCACATTCATGGCCTTAGCTGCTTCTTCATGGGTATAACCATGATCGAGTACCAATTGTGCCGTTTCTAATCTAAATTCTGGGCTGAAATTTTTACGTGACTTCTTAGCCATTATCTTCACCTAATACTGTTATGATTCAATCATAACATCCTCTAATTAGGTGGCCAAAATCACTATGCCACTACAGTTTTGATTATTTTAGATTTTGTTGTATTTCGTACTATCATGTTTATTCACCTCGGATTACAGCTTATTTGTAAAAGCTTTTTTATTCAAGCTTCTTTAGGGTATGATAGTATGATATCAGTTCGGGGGTGTTGTTAGACGAATGCCAAAATCTAACGGCTTCACAGTTGAAGACAATAATTACTCGTTGTGGTGAAGGGACCAAACTCGTCTGTTCTGGAAATTTGGCACAAATAGATAGTAACTATTTAACCGCAGTTACGTCAGGTTTAACGTATATTGTTGAACGGTTTAAAAACTTTGAAGGCAGCGCAACTGTTAATTTGAACGGAGTTGTTAGAAGTCGACTAGCGCAATTTGCTGAAGAAAATTTATAGCATAGACTATGCTAAAAAACCGAGCAGAGCACTAATACCAGTCGGTTAATAGCTGACTGGCGTTTTTTATAGGGACATTAGGCTACTTTCTTGCAATTATTGGTTATAGCTTATCTGGCATTCTATCCCGTAAAACAAACATTCTTAATGTGTGCAGAAACTCTGCATTATTTATGGGTAACTTACTGGCACTATGAATTGGCGTGCGCATGAAGAATGCAACAATATGTCGTATTCATAAACAATTGCTAAGTTGGGGGGCACCGTTGCGCAGAAACTTCTGTTATTTAATCGTATTGATAGCGCATTAAATCTGCGAGCGAACTTAGTATTCGATACCATTTCCCGTTCACTTGGTAGGACGTTAATCTCGCGGTAATTTGCTCTGGTAGCCCATTAAAATTTTTGCTCGCAGGAGCACCCAATGTTAAGGAATCATTGGGACTGAGGGTAATAACCTTTCTGCTAATGTCATCTCTCCAACGTAACGAGCATCGAACTGACTATCTAATAGTAAATGGTTTGAGAGTTTCATTAACTTACGTTCTAGACTGTGGGTAACTATTGCCGCCACGATAAGTTATGGTGGGTGTCCACGTTAAGTTCTGGGTGGGTGTCTACGATAAGTTTGGTGGGTGTCTACGTTAAGTTTAGGTGGGTGTCCAAGATAAGTTTAGGCGGGTGTCCAACTAACTGTCCTACTAACTGCAATTACCTGTACATAACAAGGTCAGTGGAATTGGTTTTGTGCGCTCTGGCCTCAAGGAGTATTGCGTTGCCTTTGGTGTATCGTTTTAGAAAGTCTACTGATAGACTAACCTTTCGTATTTTTATGCTTTTCTGCCTGCTTAACCTATAGCCACCGAGGTCGCTGAATTGAACTATTTTGTACTCAAAAAGTTAACTATGAGTTTTATACTTAGCATCCTAGTGTTAGGTATTATAGTTTTTAGCTTCAAAGAGGACTTTTATAACCAATACAAATCAAGGTTTCTAAAGCAGCAATTTGTAACACAAAGTAAAGCTGCTGATTCGCTTGCGACCAATCTTTACGTGGTCCAACAATTGATGGAGCAAGCGAAACTTGTATACAACAATTATTCGGCATCAGGCTTAGTTCGAGATCAATTTGATATAAAGTCAAATGAACTGGCCATTATGAATTTGGTTACTCCAACTGAAGTAGACGGGGTATCCACAGACTATGTCCAAAAATTGCCTAGTTCGAGTCGCTATCTCTTAGAAGTTGGGCAATTCATTAAACCTATGGTCCAGTCTCTACTCGATGAACGTGTGGTAGAACAGGCTTTTGTTATTAATTTCAAAGGGAAGGATTTTATTTTTCCGGCTAATCTCCCATACAGAAATGACCCTTCTTTAGAGCAACTATATAATTGGTTGTTCCATAAACAACAACAACTATCACAATTAATGACTCAAAGGCATACGATCTTTGTGCCACCATTTTTTAATGTCGAATTTGGTCATGCGAGTGAATACCTCATTTTACCAATAGAAAAAGTAGATGATGCCATGTCTATTTTGGTTGTTAAACTTGATGTTCAGCTCGACCAGGTTTTTGAAGGCAGCAACTCTTTTTATGTAATTTGGGATTCTATTACAGGGAAGACGATTACAACTAATGTAGTTAAGCCAGTAAACAAGGTTAAAGATTATGCTCAGGTGTACCTTGCGACTAGGTATTTACCTGAGAGTTTGCGGCATATCGTTAATAATGATCTAAATGTTAAACGTAAGTTACATAGTCCTTTGTTACTAGAACGAGCTGCACATGAACCTGTAATCTATCTACAAAAAGCAATTGATTCCACCCCATACCGAATGGCAATTTTCAAACCTGCAAGTGGCTTCATAGAAGAAATGAACGCAAGTGTCAGTTGGCTAACCGTCAAAATCTTGCTGTTTAGTCTGTTTGTCATAATCTTTATTTTTGCGCTTATTATTTGGAAAATCGCCTACCCTACGTCTAAATTGATTGCGCATATTGAGCGGCAAAGTTCTTTGTATGATATGGAAGATAGTTTGACCGTTAGTGGGTGGGAAAAGTGGTTCGATAAAATCGCTTTAGCTTACAAAGATAACCGTAAGTTATTACAATCGTTGATGACTAAAAACAAACATTTAGATCATATCGTAAAAAGTCGTACCCAAGAGTTACAGGCTCAAACCCACTCAAAAGATCGAAATATTGCTCTAAATAGATCAATCATGAACTCAATACCTGACATGATTTATTACAAAAACCTAGATGGCGGGTTTTTAGGGTGCAATAGTGCTTTTGAGTATCTTGCTGGTGTAAGTGAAACTGATATTGTTGCCCGACACGCTGAGGAAATTTTCCCACCTAAAATTGCCGAAGAAATAACTAAATTCGATTTCCAAGCTTTACGTTCTAAAAGACCTTTTAATGGTAAGTCAAAACATACGTTTCCAAATGGACGAGTGGCAATTATTCAATGGCTTGTTGCGCCAATCGTAGATTCAGATGGTGAAGTGCACGGGCTACTCGGTTTAGGGCGAGACATTTCTGAACAGGAAGCAAGCGTTAAAAAGCTAGATAAGGCTCGTAAACAGGCGGTTGATGCGAATGAGACAAAGAGCCATTTTATTGCCAATATGAGTCACGAAATTCGCACCCCAATGAATGCCGTTATGGGAATGTTGGAGTTACTCTTAAGTGCTAGGCCAACAATTGAACAGACCAATTATATTAATATTGCACAAAAATCGTCTCGACACTTAATCCAAATAATAAATGACATACTCGACTTTTCTAAAGTTTCCGCGAAGAAGATAGAACTGCACAATGAAGTCTTTGCTTTCTCAAGTATAATTGATATTGCATTTGCAAATGCTTTGCCAGAAGCATTGAGAAAAGGGTTATTATTAGATGTCAATTTGTCTCCAGATTTTCCAGAGTTGTTTATCGGTGATGAGGTACGTATTGACCAAATTTTTATAAATTTAATTGGTAATGCCATCAAGTTTACAGAAAAGGGATCAGTAATATTAGAAGCCAATTTATTGCGAGAAAAAAATGATATTCAGTTTGTTGAATTTAAAGTTATTGATACTGGCGTTGGTATTCCTCAAGAAAAACAAGAAGCCGTTTTCGAAGCCTTTACCCAAGCGGATAGTTCAATAACACGTGAGTTTGGTGGGACTGGTTTGGGGTTAACAATTGTTTACCAACTAGTTAAGTTGATGGGGGGGAAAACGGAACTCTGGTCGAAAGTGGGCCAAGGTACTGAATTTAAGGTGACATTGCCGCTGCGCAAAGTTGTAGAGCAAACTGATAATAAATTAATTAATAAACAATGGGTTATTTGCGAGCAAAAGAGTGACCTCGTTACGTCCTTAAAAAATAAACTAAGAACTACTCAGCAAAAATATCGAGTATTGTCTCCTAGTGAGATTTCGAAGGGGCGAATTCACCGTAATGAAGTATTGGTTTGCCGCCCTGAAATGTTGACTTTATTGCCCGCAAGCATTGTTGAAAAGATCAGCCAAGGTGATATCGAATTGCAACCCGTCACCTTTAAACTAAATGAACTTGCGACAAACTGCTTAAGTACCCTCCCGCATTTTCCTGTGTTGTCCATGCCGTTTTCTACCAACAAGTTGTTACTTAATCAGTTACAACCGAAAATTGTCGGTCAAAAATTAATTGAGCAACAGCCCATGTTGGCTGGATATTCAATTTTGGTTATTGAAGATAATGAAGTTAATCAGCAAGTTTTAAAGCTCATTTTAGCCAATGAAGGCGCTAGTGTTATTTGTGCTGACAACGGAAAAGAGGGGATTGCACTCTTAGAGAAAAAACAGTTTGATGTTGTTATTCTCGATCTCCAAATGCCGGTAATGGATGGTATAACCTGTACGAAAGCCATTCGTGCCGAAGATAAGTGGCGCGGATTACCTATAATTGCAATGACAGCTCACAATTCTGATACAGACAGACTAAATACAAAACGTGCTGGTGTTGATCTCCATTTAAATAAACCAATAGAAAAAGAAAAACTTATTGGCGCTATTTTAACTCTGTCATCTAACTATAATGCGCTTCTTGCATCTAACTCGATAATGCTGAATGTAGAACCAAAGATAACAACGAATATTACAATAGAATCGCTTAGTGCCCAGTTTGATGGTTTAGATTGGCGCTTTTTAGGTAAGCAATTTGGTGAAAACCACCAGACGATTATTAAGTTATTAACACGTTTTAAAACATCAAAGCAAAACGCGTTATTCTACCTTTCTCAAAATTATCGCAGCCTCAGCGCTGAAGAGTTAAAGTCGTCCTTGCATAACTTTAGGGGGATGTTTGGAAGTATTGGCGCATCTGGTTTAGCGGAATTAACAGCTGAGTTAGAAAAACAACTGAGCGAAGGCGCTAAACTAAACTCAGTTACGATAAATTCCTGGGAAACCGAAATTAAAGCACTCTTTGAGTTTATTGCTTATCTAGAACAATTCGGGCTCGAAAATTAATGGAGTATTTCAATTTTATAATTGTCTGATTCTATATATCGTTTTGACGTGTCTGATATTTCTGCCCATTTAATAATGGCGGGGCCAACGGGTTCTGACAAAATATAATCGAGTCCATCAACATCAATTTTATAGTCTTCTTGAACATGAGGTGTATTAATGCCAATTAGTGCATGTTGTGGCACGTAAACTATGGCCATACGTAAGTTACTAAACATTTGACCTAAAATACTCGCCATTAACGTTACTTTACTATCGCAGTCGCCTCGGTTTGAATCGATAAGTCTCAAAGGGGGCAAAAAGCCAGCTCCATTGTTAATTGCTCTAGATTCAATCGTGTCATAAGGAATGCTCTGGACCCAAGATAATAAAAATGTTGCTACAACTTTTGGTCTCGCGTTTGGAAACTTTTTGTGCAGTTGGTCAATTATCGGTTTTAGGGAGTCGCCACTTTCTGAAATAAACCTTTTATGATCGGGCTTATAGCTTATTGAGTTCTTGTCGTCTGCATACCCGAATGGCGAAAACCTTATGTAGTATTCCTTTTCGAGAAATTCAGAAATCGATTCATTTGACCTCTCATTTAACATTTGAATTGTATCATCAACCCATTGCTGCTCAGAACCAGAAACGCTATAACTAACGCCATTAGCTTGAGGAATTAAATCAACTTTTCCATGTCTTGGATTTAACGTATTAATGGCCATTAACAAGCTACGTTTTACGTATTTAGTCATGCGTGCAGGACTTAGCGCTTTAAAATGTCGAAACTTATTATTGCTAACGGTGCGGGCAATCGAAAAGGACAGCTGTTGTTTTTCGCCATTCACATCTAACCATTCATAGCGGTAATTATAGTGAGATTTACTTTCGGTTTTTCGAAAATCTAGTTGCTCAGCTAATATCGGACTAGAGACCAAAATTAAAATCATAAAGCAAAATTTACTAATTCGACTCAGCACAGTAGATCAGATCCCTATTTGTTTCGCTATTATTAAGGAGTGTAGCGGCAAAAGTATAAAAAGTTTTAAAAATAAGTAAGTTGATATTTCCATCTATGCTGAAGGGCAATGACTTAAATTGCATAGACGCGCATAGTCAAAAACTGGTCACGATTGAAACTCAGTCCATAAATGCCAGACGTTAATCCGTGAAATTCAGGTGTTTAAGCTAAAACCTGTTAATTAAAAGGTAACATGGATTCCGTTAGCTGGAATTGAACTTACCAGTACATCCGAGTAGTGAGTATTAACTATGTAAATAATGACGTGTCATAGCTATTTAACCGTATATAACCAACCCTAAGTTAACCTTATCCAGGCTAAAAGACTAAAAGACTAAAAGACTAAAAGACTAAAAGACTAAAAGACTAAGCTACTTGCGCCACATTTAACAACTCTTTTGCGTTTGCTCTGGTGTTTTTAGAGATTTGTTCACCGCCCAATAATCTAGCAAGTTCGTCTATTCGGCCTTTTGGCGTCAAGCTTTGCATTGATGTATGAGTCTGATTGTCGCTCGATGTTTTTTGGACAAACTGTTGTTGATGTCCAAAGCAAGCAACTTGGGGTAAATGGGTCACGCATATGACTTGCGTATTATCTGCAAGTTTGCGCATTAGTTTGCCAACAGCCGAAGCTGTTGGGCCTGAAACACCAACGTCAACTTCATCAAATAACAATGTTGGTGTTGTTACACGTTTCGCGATTATGACTTGAATAGCTAAACTGATCCTACTCAACTCACCACCAGAGGCAACTTTAGCTAAAGGCTGTAACGGTTGACCAGGATTCGTTGTGACCATAAATTCAATCCTGTCGTTGCCACTAGCAGAAGGGCCAGTTGTTAGGCCAGAGATAGCTATTGAAAACTGGGCTCCGGGCATGTTTAATGACGCCATGCTGTCACTTATAAGTTGGTCTAATTGAGCGGCATAATCAGTGCGTACTTTTGTTAAGTCTGCTGCAAGTTTTGAATATGTTTGCTCTGCTACTTGTATTTCCAACTCCAGCTCTTCGAGTCGGTCGCCTGAAACACTAAGCTGAGTTAATTCATCTTTTAGTTCTTGCTCTTTAACTGACAGGTTATGCGGCGAGACATTGTGTTTCCTTGCCAAATCCATGTAAGTTTCAATGCGTTGCTCTATTTCAAACAAACGCTCAGGATTTAATTCAAGTTGATCCAAATAACGACGTAATTCGCTAGCCCCTTCGTCAAGCTGAATAAGAGCCGATTCAACGAGTTCTACTGTCGCTGATAAATTTTCGTCTAATACAATTGATTTATGCAGTAGCGACAAGGCTTGTTGAGTTGCTGAATAGGCGTTCCCAGAGTCACCTTCATATAAACACGAAAGGGCGCCTTGGGAGTCAGCAAGTAAAGACTGTGCATGATGCAAACGTTTATGCTCTGCCTCAATTTGTTCAAACTCACCTTCTTGAACTTCCGCATCGGCGAGTTCATTTACTTGATATTGTAGTAGCTGTTGCTGAGCACTAAACTCATCCTGCTGCTCTTTTAATTGTTTAAACTCTTGGACGACACTCAACCAATTTTTATAGGCTGCTTTTACATCAGTCAGTAATGATGTGTTTGCCGCATATTCGTCTAATAAAATACGCTGGTGATCTGGTTTTGTTAATTGTTGGTGGGCGTGTTGTCCGTGAATACTTACTAACAAGTTGCCAATAGACTTTAGTGAGCTCGCAGGAACTTGGCTACCATTGATGTAACCTCTTGAGCGGCCTTCTTTTGAAATGACTCGACGCAATATACATTCATTGTCGGCCTGCAGATCATGTTGCTCCAACCAAGTTTGAGCTGCGGGAAGATTTGCTATGTCGAAACAGGCTATGACTTCTGCTTTGTCTTCATCAGCACGCACCATATTTGCGTCACTGCGTTCGCCTAAGGTTTGTGCAAGTGCGTCTATAGCGATGGATTTACCTGCGCCTGTTTCACCGGTAATGGTTGTCATTGCGCTATGCCATTGGACTTCTAAGTCTTTAACAATGGCGAAATTTTTAATAGCAAGAGAAACTAACATGGGCAACATTCAAGTTTAATATACTGTTGTCATATACAGTAGTTTAAACAGTGGTTAATGTCTAACCTTTTATTTATTCTATTTTGTTAGTAGTTTTGTCTTCCCCAATGCAATTTTTTTCTAAGCACGTCGTAGTAATCATATTCACTAGGATGGATAAGACGAAGACCTTGATGATGCTTTTTAATGACAATTTCATCACCTGGCATTACCGAAAGTCTGACATGGCTGTCACAACTAATTTGCAGCAAGGCATCATTTGATTTACTCACGACAATTTTTAGTTCACTGTCGGCATCAACAACTAAAGGCCGGCTTGTTAAAGAATGTGGAAACATAGGCACAAGAGTCATGGCATTTAAATTGGGGTGTACAATTGGACCACCGCCAGACAGTGAATAGGCTGTAGAGCCTGTAGGGGTTGATACAATTAGGCCATCTGACCTTTGATGAAAAACAAACGAACCGTCGATAAAGGCTTCAAATTCAATCATGTGAGCAACTTTGTCGGCGTGTAATACCACCTCATTCATTGCCGAGTTATTGGCTTTTGTTACCTCATGTCGGTTTATTGAAACGTCCAACAAATAGCGCATTTCAGTTGTGTATTCACCATTTAAAACATTTGTTAAAGCCTGGTCAAAGTTTTCTGGGTCAAGGTCAGTTAGAAATCCTAAGTTACCCCTATTAACACCAATTACAGCGACATCGTATCGACTTAATACGCGGGCGGTACCCAACATATTACCATCGCCACCAACGACAATAACCAAATCACATTGTTGGCCTAGGCTAACCAAGTCTGCCGTTTGCATGGTTTTGTCGTTAATGTAATTTGACACATTTTCTTCAACAATAGGCTTGTAGCCGAGTTCACAAAGGAACTTGTAAAGGCTAACAACTGTGCCTTTTGTCGCATTGTGGTTCGCTTTACCTATCAAGCCAATAGTTTTAAAGTGTTGTGTCATTGTATTTTTCCTAAATGCCCTAATAACAGGTTGTAGAAATAGATTATTATGCGTTATAGCGTTTTTAGCGAGTAATTAGAAGTATGAGAATAGGTTTGAATGTCAAAAACTTGTAAAAATCAACGATCTGGGGTCGTTCTAAAGCTAATAATAGAACATTATTTGCGTGAAGGAATTCCTATTGCGTCTAAGATGATCGCAGACAATCCTGTCGTTGGTGCTTCTCCTGCTACTGTGCGGAACGTAATGTGTACTCTGGAACATGAGGGATTCATCTATTCTCCTCATACAAGTGCCGGTCGAATTCCGACGCATAAAGGGTTACGTTGTTTTATTGACGGTATTTTAAATCGAACGCATATAATAGAAAACCATTTACAACAATTAACAACCAGCTTTAGTAAATCGGTCACGTCAGAAGACATGTGTCAAAAAGCCAGTCAGTTAATTGCCGACATGACAAGTATGACGGGTCTTGTTGTTATGCCTAAGCCACACGACATGATCATCCGCCAACTTGAATTAGTCCGGCTAGCAGACAGCCGAATTTTATGTGTGCTGATTGATGAGCATGACCATGTGCAAAATCGAGTGGTGGACATTCAACGCAGCGTGACTGACCAAACCTTACACCAGACCTTATTATTGCTTAACACGTCACTTGCAGGTTTTAATTTTGATGAAGGTGCAGAACGATTAACTTATGCTTTGAAGCAGGCAGATCCTGAAGTAGCCAGATTGGTGAAGTCGGCACTATTTGGCGAAACCGTCGAATTTAATGAACAAATTGTTTTTGCTTCCGGCGAAACGCGCTTATTAAATTCAGATATATCAAATGATATTAATACGTTAAGAAGACTGATACGTTTTTTTGAAGATGTATCGCCAATAAATCACTTATTTAATCAAGCACGACAAGAGAATAAAGTGCACGTATTTATAGGTGCAGAAACTGGGGTCGACGCTTTTGAACATTGCAGTATTGTAATGAAGCCGTTTTATAAACAAAATAAGGTGGTTGGCGTGATTGCGGTCGTAGGTCCGGTACGGATGGATTATCAAACTGTGATATCGTCTGTCGATATGACAGGGAATATTCTGTCTTCAGCCTTGAATCGGTGATAGCAATCCCCATAATAGCCTGCATATTTGACAATTTTGAATACACGAATCGATTGGAGTAGTAAAACTCATGTCTGAGCAAGAGACTAAAGTAAACCAAGAATCGGCAGAAAATGCCCAAGAGCAAACTGTTGAGAATGCTGAACAAACAGAACAAAACACAGCTGACAATGTCGAAGTGTTAAATAGTGAAGCAGATATCATTGCCAAACTAGAGGCTGAACTTGCTGAAGCCAAAGCAACTATTGAAGGTCAAAAAGATTCTGTGGTACGCGCTGCTGCAGAAGTTGACAACATGCGTCGCCGTGCGGCATTGGATGTTGATAAAGCCCATAAGTTTGCACTAGAAAAATTTGTAAATGAACTGTTACCTGTTATTGATAATATGGAACGAGCGATTGAATTTTCTGACAAAGAAAATGAATCATTAAAGCCAGTATTAGAAGGCGTTGAGCTTACTCAAAAGTCTTTTATCGACGCGGTTGCCAAATTTAACGTTGAAGTAGTGAACCCACAGGGTGAAAAATTTAACGCTGAGTTCCATCAAGCGATGGCTATGCAACCAAGTGCTGACGTAGAACCAAATACAGTAATTGCTGTAATGCAAAAAGGTTACACGTTAAATGGCCGATTACTGCGTCCTGCCATGGTTATGGTATCTAAAGCGCCAGAATAGAAATCGATATAAGTTATCGTATTAATTCTCTTAAAACCCGCTATCTGCGGGTTTTTTATTAAGCGGAGAACGGGTAATATCTTCGTTCATCTAATAAACCTTTTAGAGGTGTTTTAAAAATGACTAAAGTCGGAATATTTGGTGCGAATGGCCGTATGGGGCGCAACCTTATTCAAGCCACTGTCGAAGACGACAACGCATTGCTAAGTGCAGCAGCTGTACGCGAGAGTTCACCATTTTTGGGGATTGATGCTGGGCTAGTTGCTGGCATCCAAGAACAAAATATAAAGACGAGTGCAGACTTAGACCAATTAGCTAAAGATACAACCGTTTGGATTGACTTTACGTTACCAGAAGCACTTGAGTTGAATATCAAATACTGTGTTGCTAATAAACTTAATTTAGTTGTTGGTGTTACTGGCTTAACGGCAGAGCAAGAACAACAACTTGTTGATGCATCTCAGCATATTGCAATCGTATACGCAGCAAACTTTAGTACTGGTGTGAACTTGCTATACAAACTACTTGAAATTACTGCTAAAACCATCGGCAACGACTGTGATATTGAAATAATTGAAGGTCATCACAGATTTAAAAAAGATGCTCCATCTGGGACTGCATTAGCATTAGGTAAGGTTATTGCAAACACATTAGACCGTGATCTGGATAAGGTTGCTGTTTACGGCCGTGAAGGCGATACAGGAGAAAGAAAACGTGAAACTATTGGTTTTGCGACGGTAAGAGCGGGTGATATTGTCGGCGAACACACTGCTTTGTTTGCAGATATCGGTGAAAGGGTTGAAATTACTCATAAAGCATCTAGTAGATTGACCTTTGCTAAAGGTGCAGTAAGGGCTGCGAACTGGTTGACAGGAAAACAAAATGGACTGTTTGATATGCAAGATGTACTCGGTTTAAAAGAAGTTAACTTATAATTTTATAGCTTAAGATATAAAATTTGATTTAGTCGACTGTTTTCATGTTTTTTGTATTTTTTTCTAGCCTAAATATGATCTCTTAGCTACAATACTCGGAATTTGCCTAATGTTTGTGATACTCGAATTTTGAACAGCATCAAAATTCGAATTTCCGACTAAGATTAACCGGTTGCAGACCAACCATAAAAGTCTGCATATCATTGCTAGGAGGTTATCTTGACTCAACCCGCGCTATTGGTTCTGGAAGACGGAACAACGTTCCACGGTACTGCTATTGGTGCCGACGGATTGTCTGTTGGTGAAGTAGTTTTTAATACTTCAATGACAGGCTATCAGGAAATAATTACTGATCCCTCATACGCCGAACAAATTGTCACTTTGACATACCCACATATCGGTAACTACGGTACAAACTCTGAAGATGAAGAAAATGATACGATTTGGGCTAAAGGCCTAGTTATCCGTGATCTTCCTTTAGTTGCGAGTAACTTCCGTAGTGAACAGGATTTAAGTTCATATCTAAAAGCCAAAAATATTGTTGGCATCGCCGATATCGATACTCGAAAGTTAACTCGAATTCTACGAGATAAAGGCGCGCAAAACGGATGTATTATCGCGGGTGAAGTAGACGAGGAAAAGGCATTAGCAGCAGCTAAAGCATTTCCTGGCATCAAGGGAATGGATTTGGCTAAAGTTGTTACATGTGAATCAATTCACGAATGGACAATGGGTAGCTGGCAGTTAGGTAAGGGTTTTACAGCACTTGCAGACGAACGTTTCCATGTGGTTGCTTATGATTACGGCGTTAAACGTAACATTTTAAGAATGTTAGTGGACCGCGGTTGTCGCGTTACTGTCGTGCCAGCTCAAACACCAGCTGCAGATGTATTAGCATTAAATCCAGAAGGCATCTTTTTATCAAATGGCCCTGGTGATCCAGAACCATGTGACTATGCCGTTACTGCAATTAAATCTTTCCTAGAGACTGATATTCCAATTTTTGGTATTTGTTTAGGCCACCAATTGCTTGCAATTGCAAGTGGGGCACAAACAGCAAAAATGAAGTTTGGTCATCATGGCGGTAACCACCCTGTACAAGACTTAGCGACAGGTAAAGTGATGATTACTGCACAGAACCACGGTTTTGCTGCGGATGAAGCTACATTACCGGCAACGTTGCGCGCAACGCATAAGTCGTTGTTTGATGGCACATTGCAAGGTATTCACCGTACTGACAAACCAGCGTTTAGCTTCCAGGGACATCCAGAAGCGAGCCCGGGTCCACACGACGCGGCACCACTGTTCGATCATTTCATTGAGTTAATGACCGAATTTACAAGCGCAAATAAGTAATTGTACCGATAGAGACTAAGAGAAGAAAATCATGCCAAAACGTTCCGACATAAAAAGTATTCTGTTATTAGGTGCAGGTCCAATTGTTATCGGTCAAGCCTGTGAATTTGACTATTCAGGGGCACAAGCCTGTAAAGCATTAAGAGAAGAAGGGTACCGAGTCATTCTAGTTAACTCGAACCCAGCAACAATAATGACAGATCCAGAAATGGCCGATGCTACCTACATCGAACCAATTCACTGGGAAGTTGTTGAAAAGATAATTGAAAAAGAACGCCCGGATGCCGTTTTGCCAACAATGGGTGGCCAGACTGCACTTAACTGTGCACTTGATCTTGAAAAGTACGGTGTTCTTGAAAAATACAATGTTGAAATGATAGGCGCATCTGCTGATGCGATTGATAAAGCGGAAGACCGCTCTCGTTTTGACAAAGCAATGAAGTCGATTGGATTAGAATGTCCACGTGCTGAAACAGCTCATTCAATTGAAGAAGCATTTGACGTGTTATCACGCATCGGCTTCCCTTGTATTATCCGTCCGTCATTTACGATGGGTGGTTCAGGTGGCGGTATTGCTTACAATAAAGAAGAATTTGACGAAATTTGTCGTCGTGGTTTAGATCTTTCACCAACTAAAGAGTTGTTAATTGACGAGTCTTTAATCGGTTGGAAAGAATACGAAATGGAAGTGGTTCGTGACAAAAACGACAACTGCATAATCGTATGTTCTATCGAAAACTTCGACGCGATGGGTGTGCATACTGGTGACTCAATTACGGTTGCTCCTGCACAAACATTAACGGATAAAGAATATCAAATCATGCGTAACGCGTCAGTTGCGGTATTGCGTGAGATTGGTGTAGAAACTGGTGGTTCAAACGTACAGTTTGGTGTTAATCCTGTAGATGGCCGTATGGTGATTATCGAGATGAACCCACGAGTTTCCCGTTCATCAGCGCTAGCGTCTAAAGCAACAGGTTTCCCAATTGCTAAAATCGCCGCCAAGTTAGCGGTAGGTTACACGCTTGATGAACTGCAAAATGATATAACAGGTGGTGCAACTCCAGCATCATTTGAACCGACTATTGATTATGTTGTGACTAAAATTCCTCGTTTCAACTTTGAGAAATTTGCCGGTGCAGACGACCGACTAACCACTCAAATGAAATCAGTTGGTGAAGTTATGGCCATTGGCCGTAACCAACAAGAGTCATTGCAAAAAGCATTGCGCGGATTGGAAGTGGGTGTGTCAGGTTTTGATCCTATCATCGACCTATCCGCTGATGACGCACACGAAACCATCATCCATGAGTTAAAAGAGCCTGGCGCTGAGCGTATTTGGTATATCGGTGATGCGTTCCGTAGTGGTTTAGATCTTGAAGCAATCTTTAAATTGACAAACGTAGACCCTTGGTTTTTGGTTCAAATTGAAGATTTAATCAAGCTTGAAGCTGAAATTGAAGAGCGCGGTTTTGCTGGTTTAGACAAGGCGTTTTTACGCAAGTTAAAACGTAAAGGTTTTGCCGACAAACGCATCTGTGACATTTTGGGTATAAGCGAAAAAGAAGTTCGTAAAAAACGTCACTCACTTGGTATTTTACCAGTGTACAAGCGTGTTGATACCTGTGCCGCTGAATTTAGCTCAGACACAGCTTATATGTATTCAACTTACGACGAAGAGTGTGAAGCAAACCCAACAGACAAAGACAAAATCATGGTTATCGGTGGCGGTCCAAATCGCATCGGCCAAGGTATTGAATTTGACTACTGTTGTGTTCACGCCTCATTGGCACTTCGCGAAGATGGTTACGAAACTATAATGGTTAACTGTAATCCTGAAACGGTTTCAACAGACTACGATACTTCTGACCGTTTGTACTTCGAACCTATTACCCTTGAAGACGTCTTAGAAATCGCCCGCGTTGAAAAACCAAAAGGTGTTATCGTTCAATATGGTGGTCAAACGCCACTCAAATTGGCTCGTGCATTAGAAGCAAACGGTGTACCTATCATAGGTACTTCTCCAGATGCTATCGACCGTGCTGAAGACCGTGAACGTTTCCAACAGATGGTTGACCGTTTAGGGTTGTTACAACCTGAGAACGCGACAGTAACGTCGGTTGAACAAGCGATTCTTAAGAGTAAAGAAATTGGATTCCCATTGGTTGTTCGTCCATCTTATGTACTTGGTGGTCGTGCGATGGAAATCGTATATGACGAAGCTGATTTGCGTCGTTATATGACCGAAGCTGTTTCTGTTTCAAATGAAGCACCAGTACTACTTGACCGTTTCTTAGATGACGCGATTGAAGTTGACGTTGACTGTATCTGTGATGGTACCGACGTTGTTATCGGCGGCATTATGGAACATATCGAACAAGCGGGTGTTCACTCTGGCGACTCAGCATGTTCATTGCCGGCATACTCGTTACCGCAAGACATTCAAGATGTTATGCGTAAACAAGTTCGTGATATGGCTTTAGAACTCGGCGTTATTGGCTTGATGAATACACAGTTCGCGGTTAAAGATGGCGAAGTTTACTTAATTGAAGTAAATCCTCGTGCTGCTCGTACCGTACCATTTGTTTCGAAAGCGACAGCAATTCCACTTGCGAAAGTTGCAGCTCGAGTTATGGCTGGTCAATCGCTTGCTGATCAGGGAATCACCAAAGAAGTGATTCCTCCATATTTCTCTGTAAAAGAAGTTGTTATTCCATTTAACAAATTCCACGGCGTTGACCCAATTCGTGGTCCAGAAATGCGCTCTACAGGTGAAGTAATGGGGGTTGGCGATACATTTGAAGAGGCGTACGCTAAAGCACAACTTGGTGCGAGCATTGAATTACCTCGCGGTGGACGTGCATTAATTTCAGTACGTGATGCGGATAAAGTTCGTGTAATCGACTTAGCTAAAAAGCTAATCATTGCAGGCTTTGAATTAGACGCAACACGTGGCTGTGCAAAAGTACTTGAAGAAGCGGGAATTGAAGTTCGTAAAGTGAATAAAGTTTTCGAAGGTCGCCCACATATACTTGACCGCATTAAAAATGGTGAGTACAACTACATAGTGAATACTGTTGAAGGTCGTCAAGCAATTGAAGACTCAAAAGTATTGCGCCGTGGCGCTCTTCGTTATAAAGCCAACTATACAACGACATTAAACGCAGCATTTGCGACTTGTTTAGCAAATGAAGCCGATGACCGTGGTAGCGTAGAGTCTTTACAAAACTTACATAAGAGAATTGTGTAGTATGAGTACTCAAGTACCTATGACAGTGCAGGGCGCAGAAGCTTTGCGTGCTGAATTGACAGAATTAAAAACCGTAACTCGCCCAAGAATTGTCGCGGATATCGCAACAGCTCGTGAACACGGAGACCTGAAAGAAAACGCGGAATACCATGCGGCTCGTGAGCAACAGGGTTTTTGTGAAGGTCGTATTCAAGAAATTGAAGCGAAGTTGTCAAACGTCCAGATTATTGATGTCACAAAATTACCTAATACAGGTAAAGTGATATTCGGTACAACTGTGACCATATTAAATGTGGAAACGGATGACGAAACGACTTATCACATTGTGGGCGAAGATGAAGCTAATTTTAAAATTGGTAAAATCTCAATTGGTTCACCAATTGCGCGTGGTTTGATAGGTAAAAGCGTAGACGATATTGCAAAAATCCAAACACCTGCTGGTGTTGTCGAATATGAGATTTTGGAAGTGCTTTACCGTTAATCTATAAGATGACTTAACGTCTTTATAAAACAGCTGGCATTGCCGGCTGTTTTTGATCCTGACATATAGAAAATTTACCTAATTTGGTGCATCAATAGTGTTATTCATTGGGTGAATGACACCTATACATGGTATTTATATGTATAAGGCAAGTTGTTATTTCATTTATACGCAGTGACTACTATAATAGAAATCCAATTTACCTATGGTAATGACATTATCAATAGCATTTTAAGATCATAGAGAGTATCAAATGAGCCTGTATTTAGATTATTTAGCGGAAATTGAAAGTCGTAAAAATGACTTGGGATTGGCGCCTAAGCCAATTGATAGCGCAGAATTGTTGTCAGAAATTATTGCCCAAATCAAAGACACTGGAAACCAATATCGAGAAGATTCATTAAAATTCTTCATCTACAATACACTTCCAGGTACTACGAGTGCTGCTGGCGTAAAAGCTAAGTTCTTAAAAGAAATCATTTTAGGTGAATCTGAATTAGCCGAAATTACACCAGAATTTGCATTTGAATTACTTTCGCATATGAAAGGTGGTCCTTCTATTGAAGTGCTACTTGATCTTGCACTAAGTGACGAACCGTCACTATCAGCACCAGCTGCTGACGTGCTAAAAACTCAAGTATTCTTATATGATGCTGATACTGCTCGCTTAAAAGCCGCATTAGAAGCGGGCAATGCAGTTGCTAAAGATCTTTTAGAAAGCTATGCCAAAGCAGAGTTTTTCACAAAATTACCAGACGTTGAAGAAAAGATTGAAGTTGTTACATATATTGCCGGTGAAGGTGATATTTCAACGGACTTACTTTCTCCAGGTAACCAAGCGCACTCACGTGCAGACCGTGAATTACACGGCAAATGTATGATATCGCCTGAAGCTCAACAAGAGATCCAAGCTTTACAAGCCAAACATCCAAACGCTAAAGTGATGCTTATCGCTGAAAAAGGCACTATGGGTGTTGGTTCTTCTCGTATGTCAGGTGTTAACAACGTTGCGTTATGGGCCGGTAAACAAGCAAGTCCATATGTTCCATTTATTAATATTGCACCAGTTGTTGCTGGTACAAATGGCATTTCACCAATCTTTCTAACGACTGTTGATGTAACAGGTGGTATTGGTCTTGACCTTAAAAACTGGGTTAAGAAAGTCGATGCAAACGGTAATACCGTTGTAGACGAAAATGGCGATGCAGTTTTAGAAGAAGCATACTCAGTTGCGACTGGTACAGTGCTTACTATTGATACTAAAGCTAAAAAATTATTAAATGGCGACAAAGAGTTAGTTGATATTTCATCTGCTTTTACACCGCAAAAAGTCGAATTTATGAAAGCGGGTGGTTCTTACGCGGTAACATTCGGTAAAAAATTACAAACTTTTGCAGCTGAAACACTAGGTATTGAAACACCACAGGTTTTTGCTCCATCAAAAGAAATATCAGTGGCTGGCCAAGGCTTAACTGCGGTTGAAAAAATATTTAACAACAATGCCGTTGGCGTAGCTTCAGACACGCCTTTGCACGCGGGGTCAGACGTTCGTGTTCGAGTGAATATTGTTGGTTCTCAAGATACAACTGGGCCGATGACTTGCCAAGAGTTAGAAGCGATGGCTGCTTCTACTATTTCACCACTAGTTGATGGTGCATACCAATCTGGTTGTCATACAGCATCAGTTTGGGATAGCAAAGCTCAAGCAAACATTCCAAAGTTAATGAGCTTCATGAACAAATTCGGTCTAATCACGGCACGTGATCCGAAGGGCGTTTATCATGCGATGACGGACGTAATTCATAAAGTATTAAATGACATTACTGTAGATGACCGCGCTATCATCATTGGTGGTGACTCGCATACACGTATGTCTAAAGGTGTCGCATTTGGTGCCGATTCAGGAACGGTTGCAATCGCACTAGCTACTGGTGAGTCAGCAATGCCAATTCCTGAGTCAGTAAAAGTGACGTTTAAAGGTAAAATGCAAGGCCACATGGATTTCCGTGATGTGGTACATGCAACTCAAGCGCAAATGCTTAAGCAATTTGGTGGCGAAAATGTCTTCCAAGGTCGCATCATTGAAGTGCACATTGGTACATTATTAGCTGACCAAGCATTTACTTTCACAGACTGGTCTGCAGAAATGAAAGCCAAAGCTTCCATCTGTATTTCAAATGATGAAACATTAGTTAAATCTATCGAGCTTGCTAAGAGCCGTATCCAAATCATGATCGACAAGGGTATGGAAAACGAAGCTAAAACGCTTAACGGTTTACTTGCATTAGCAGACAAACGTATTGAAGAAGTAAAATCTGGCTCAAACCCAGCATTGTCTCCAGATGATAACGCTAAATACTATGCAGAAGTTGTTATTGACCTAGACGTTATCGATCAACCGATGATTGCTGACCCTGACGTAAATAATGACGATGCATCTAAGCGTTATACCCATGACGTTATTCGTCCTGTTTCTTTCTACGACGGTAAATCTGTAGATTTAGGTTTTGTTGGTTCATGTATGGTTCATAAGGGAGATATGCAAATTATCGCTCAAATGTTGCGTAACATTGAAAAGCAAAACGGCAAAGTAGAATTCAAAGCGCCATTAGTTGTTGCGCCACCAACTTATAACATTGTTGATGAGCTTAAAGCGGAAGGCGATTGGGATATTTTACGTAAGTACTCAGGATTTGAATTTGACGATGCACATCCAAAAGATGCTGCACGTACGAAATATGAAAACATCATGTACTTAGAACGCCCTGGTTGTAACTTATGTATGGGTAACCAAGAAAAAGCTGAACCTGGTGATACTGTTATTGCAACATCAACTCGCTTATTCCAAGGCCGTGTTGTAGCTGATACTGCTGAGAAAAAAGGTGAGTCGTTACTTGGTTCGACTCCGGTTGTTGTACTTTCAACTGTACTAGGTCGTTTCCCGACAATTGAAGAGTACAAATCTGCAGTAGTGGGTATCGATTTAACTCGATTTGCACCACCTACTGAAGAGATGACGACTAAATATGTTGACCTAGCGGTTCCTGTTAAACGGATCTAATTCGCATAACTTTGCGTCGTAATTAGCCGTTTAGTGCGGTACCGAAATGAAAAGCCAGTTCAATGAACTGGCTTTTTTGTATTTACCCGCCAGTTAAAATTTGAGGAGCGCCCGTTTATCTTGCTAGATAATTAATCAAACAAACAAACCTTTTCAACACAAATTCACACCTTTACATCCGCAGATAAATATTTAACTCAACCCGACTAGCCGTTCCGAGTCCTATATTCTAGACATCAAACACATAGAGACAATTGTTGTAGACTCGAGTTAACAGAAGTTATCAGGACACCCACTCAAGTTATCAGGACAGCCCCCTAAATTTAACAAAACTAACACGTTATCAGGACACCCATTCAAATTATCAGGACACCCACTCAAGTTATCAGGACACCCACTCAAGTTATCAGGACACCCACTCAAGTTATCAGGACAGCCACCTAAATTTAACAAAACTAAAACGATACTATTTGTCCGTCCCCCCTTGAAAATAACAGTTACAAGCAACAAATAGAGAGTATTGAATTAGAAATAGATCAGATCATGACAAATCCCATAGAAATCAATATAGAAAACGTACAACAAGAATTACTCGACGCATCGCAACAAAAATTCATATTGATTGATTTTTGGGCCGACTGGAGTGAGCCGAGTAAACAACTCTCACCATTGTTGGTAAAAATTGCCTCCGAATATGGCGAAAGCTTAAAGCTGGCCAGAATTAATTGTGACGAGCAGCAACAAATTGCCATGCAGTTTGGCATCAAAAATTTGCCAACGGTTGTTTTATTTAAAGAAGGTCAACCGCTTGATGGCTTTGCAGGTGTGCAAACAGAAGCCGAGATCAAAGCAATGTTAGATAAACATCTACCGAAGCAGCAAGACTTGTTATTTACGCAAGGTTGTCAGTTAGTAGAAGAAAGTAAGTGGCTCGAAGCATTTCCAATTTTAAAACAAGTATTGGAACTGGAACCAGAAAATAGTCAATTTAAACTAATGTATGCAAATGTTGCGATTGAACTTGGTAAAGTTGATGAAGTTGAAGCTATATTGCAGTCTACTAAAATGGCAGATCAAGATGCTCTCTATTTACAAGTACTCGCTAAGCTAGATTTAGCTAAACAGGCTGCAGAAAGCCCTGAGGTTCAAGCCTTACAACAACAGTTAGAAGCTGAACCTGATTCTTTGGAATTAAAACTTAAACTTGCAGTTGCCTTACATCAAGTCAATCGCAATGAAGAATCGCTTGATTTGTTATTTAGTGTACTTCAAAAGGATTTAGGTTTTGCCGACGCGAAAAAAACGTATCTTGATATCATTGCATCTTTGCCAGATGGCGATGTAACAGCAAGTAAATATCGTCGAAAAATTTACGCCTTATTGTACTAAGTTGGTAAGTCAGTAAGCGATTTTGTGTGTATTCAACAACGTATTTTGTTAAGCAATATAGGGCTATGGCGGTTTTGAAAAATTGACATTAAAACCGCTTTAACTTAACCAATAGCATCTTTCAAACGGCCAAGTTGATAGTAGGCTCGTTGTCCCAATCGCCTAAATGGGGCAAAAGGGAAATGCGGCAATTCTGTCGAAAGTGGCGAGTTTATATCTTTGCCTACAATTAAATCTGCAAGTTGCTTGCCCGCTAATGCGGTGAACGAAACCCCAGAGCCACAATACCCTGTAGCATAATAAACATTATTTTTTGTTTTATGAATATGTGGCATTTGGTCTAAAGATACAGAAATCCAACCATGCCAATTGTGATCGATGTTCAGCTTTTCTAATCCAGGAAAACTATTTTTCAATTCGTGTAAAAGTCTGTTCGCATACTTTGGATCTAGAGCGTGGGCGCCGGTTATAGCCCCGCGGCCCCCGAATAATATTCGGTTATCTGGTAATAAACGGTAGTAGTATTTTAGTTCCCGCGTATCCATCATAACTTGTCTAGTTTTGAAATTGGCTGCTTCGCGTTGTACGTTCGTTAGCGGTTCGGTGACAATGACACTTGTTAATACGGGGAGAATTTTATGCTGTAGTGCTGATGCCATTTTACTTGGAGTATAGCCATTGGTGGCCATCACTAACTTGTCAGCCGTTACACTACCACTATGCGTCGTAACTCTATGGTTAGAATCAGATTGAATTTGAGTCACCGAGCTGTTGGTGTAGATTTTTATCCCTAGTGATTGCGCTTTTTGAGCATACGCATGTACAAGTTTGAGAGGGTGGATCCCAAACCCATTGGAATATCGAATTGCGCCATGGATCTTTTGGTGACAAACATAATCGTTTTGAAACGCTTGTTTGTTAATGGTTTCAACATTGTAGTCAAAATTTTGATGTAAATAATCCGCCGATTTTTTCAATCGGTCGTACCATTTTTCGCTATGGGCAAGCTTTAAGTATCCAGATTCGCACTGGCCAATGTCGTATTCTTTGCCAATTTCTTCTACTAAGTTGATGCCCTGTAAAAAGTCGTTATGTAAGCGGCTTGTCGCTTGAGATCCAAAACGACCAACAAGTTGTTGATAAGACAATCTGCCAGAACCAGGCAAAACAAAACCGGCATTTCTGCCGCTGCAGCCCCAGCCAATTTCATTAGCATCAAGGATTACAATATTTTTAAAGCCCTGTTGAACAAGGTTAATGGCACAAGTTAGTCCAGTGTAGCCAGCCCCAATGATCACAACGTCAGCATTTATGTCGGCATTAAGTATCTTTGTGTCTGATTTAGCCCCAACGACATAATTTTTGTGCCAATAGCTTTGTGGTGATGATTGATTTGAAGCAAGCTGTTTACTCAGTAAAGGATCATAAACTGCCATATTTAGGTAAACTCCAACATCATTTCTGTTGCATCACAGTGACAGTCTTTTCCACAAATAATGCAAATATAGTCTGGAATCGTTGCGTCATTATGCCAACGTCGAGGATGGGTTTTTATTAACTGGCCACCCGCTTTCGTAAAATATTTATAAGAAGCGTTACCCGGACTTTGCATCCAAATGTGGCTGAGGCCAGCTTTTGCCCCCATTTGCTTTAACGTGGCAACTGACTCTTTGAGAAGCAACCCGCCAAGTCCTTTACCTTGATAGTCTGGATGGATAGTATTGCACTTAAAATAGGCTACCAAATTCGCTTCAACAGGCCAATGACTTGGTGTACACCATTTATCCAATGGCCACGAATTTGGTGCGTAAGTGAGTCTAAATCCAACCAATTTTTTTGGCGTAACTGACGTGTCGTAAAGAACGTAGCTACAGTTTAAATCGTTATAAACACTGCGCTCTAACATCTTTTTTAGGGATTTATTGTCTAAGTAGCCTTCACCATGGACTCGATTTCCCAATGCGATCACATCGTTGAAGTCAGTTAGTGATAAGGGTTTTAGTGACAGTAGGTCTCGATTCATGATTATGCTCTTTTGCTATGAGTGGCGTTAATTCTGCGATCATTTGGTCTGTTACCCCTTGGTTTTGGCTAACAAATCGTTTCGCTTTTTTTGCCATTCCGGCGCGTTTAATAGGGTCATTGAACAACATCTGCATTGTGCTAAGCAACTCTTTTTGTGAATCTAGTTGAATGCAAAATTTCTTTTTTTGGCACTGTTTAAATACAGTCTTAAAGTTAAATGTATAGGGACCGGTAATGATAGGCAAACCGACAGCGGCAGGCTCAATGGGATTGTGCCCACCGGTTTTGACTAAACTTCCACCAATAAAACAAATGTCAGCTAATGTAAGATACCAGAACATTTCACCAATAGTATCGCCAATTAAGACCTGAGTCTGAGAATGAATAGGCACAAAATGTTCATTTTTAACGTTTAATGAGTTCTGGGATCTGACCATTTCGGAGTTAACACCAGACAGCGTTGAGCGATGTTGTATTGCAAATTGCTCCGAAGCTAACAATGCCACTTCTTTAAATCGTTCTTTGTGGCGAGGCACAACAATTAAAAGTAAATTTGGTTGAGTTTTTAACAGTTGTTTATGCGTGGCAAAAATGATCTTTTCTTCTTTATCATGAGTACTCGCCGCTACCCAAATCGGCCTAGCAAGGCCTTTTTTTATCTTTTCGGCGTCCGCTATTTGTTCGGTAGGTAAAGATAGGTCGAATTTAATATTGCCAATTGCTTTGATTTTTTGTTCATTACATCCCAAACGGATAAGGCGTTTCTTGTCAGGTTTATATTGCGCTAAAACTAAATCTAAAGTGGTGATCATTTCTTTCGTGGTTTTGGGGAGCTTCAAATACCCTTTCAACGACTTTTTAGAGAGGCGAGCATTAACGAGTACCACTGGTATCCCTTTACGTTTAGCAAAAAGTAAAAAGTAAGGCCACAATTCTGTTTCTAACATAATAGATATCTGTGGTGATACTTTTGATAAAAAACGTTCCATTAATACCGGTATATCAAATGGTAAATAGCGAATAGTGACCTGCGGTAAACTCGAAAACAGCGATGTAGCTCTAGAACGTCCTGTTGGTGTTGTTACCGTTATTAAAATGGGTTTTTCAGGGTAAGTTATTGCCAACTTACATATTAATATTTGAGAGGCATTAGCCTCACCAACCGACACTAAGTGGATATGAATTGGACGAACGTTCTGACCAAATTGGGGTAAGCCAAAACAAAAACGTTCTTTTAGGTGTTTTTTGTAATCTGGATTTTTAAAAGACCGGAATGCATATTTGCACATAATAAAGGGTAAAAGCAGGAAAAAAATAAATGAATAGATAATTCGAGGCATAGGTCATGTTAACGAAAAATGAAGGTTACCTGATTAAACGAGTAAATTGTTTCAATTTAATTAACAAATCGCACGGTTGTTTCGTTTTAACAAAACCTTAATGTTTCAGACTCAAATTTGTCGCTTTTTATTATTAATATTGTCGCAATCAAATTGACTAAAATTTAAGTAACAGTGGCAATACACTCAACTATTCCAAAACGAATACTCATTATTCGCACCAGCGCAATTGGTGATGTGATAATGGCGTCTCCAATGGTCGCTGCATTAGCCGACCGCTACCCAAATGCCGAACTCTTTTGGCTATTGGAGCCTCATCTAGAGGCACTAGTGAGTTCCAATCCAAATATTCATGGTGTTGTTGCATTTCCTAAAGCTGAATGGAAGCGACTATTTAAAGAAAGGCGTTATCGTGACTTATTTTACGCCATTAAATCTATGCGTGACAAGTTACGAGATCTAAAAATTGATTTAGCAATTGATGTCCAAGGGTTGGCTAAGAGTGGCATTTGGGCTTGGTTAAGTAATGCCAAGAGGCGAGTTGGATTTATAAGTAAAGAACCGACAAAAATTTTTATGACTGAACGGATCAATAAACCTAAAAATGACCCTGAAATTAGCTCTGAATACAAAGCGATGGCTAAATATTTGGGCTGTAACACAGAGTCTTTTTATATGGACATCCATATCAGCAGTAGTGATAAAACTCACGTTGCTACTAAATTACAGGAATGGCTACCATTTCCTGGTGGCATAGATCAATTTGCAAAAGTCGGCAGCCAAATACGGATCAATGAAGATAAGATTAACCAAGACACCCACCGATATAACAGCCGAGTAAAGCAAGCAGCAAAAGCCGAAAACTCAGGAGCGAACTTGCCCTATCTGGTGATATGTCCTTTTACTACGCGGCCGCAGAAGCATTGGGTCAATAGTTATTGGCGAGACTTAATTAAACAAATTTCAATTCATTTTGGGCTGCCTGTACTAGTTATTGGTGGTCCAGACGACCATTCGAACGCCACTAAAATAGTAGCTGAATTAGCGAATGCAAAATCTTTATGTGGTGAGCTCAGTTTAATTCAAAACATCGAAGTGATAAGTAAGGCAAAAGCATTAATAGGTGTTGATACTGGTATGACACACGCGGGTATTGCAAAGTCGGTGCCCACAGTGGCCTTGTTTGGATCAACTCGTCCTTATCTCGTTACCCGTGTTGAACAAACTGAAGTCCTTTACCTTAATAAAAGTTGTGCGCCTTGCAAGAGAAATCCTAGTTGCAACGGCACGTTCGATTGTATGGCAGATATTAGTGTGCCATCCGTCATGATGACGTTGAGTCGTATTCTTAATTCAAGTTCAAATACAAATAACGTGAGAAGTGCATCATGAGAATATTACATGTTGAAGCCGGTAAACATTTATATGGTGGCGCATTACAGGTGCACTATTTAACCTCTGGGTTATCAAAATATGGGATTAAATCATTTTTAGCAGCACCAAGAGGCGCTGAAATTTATGACGTAATGCACGGTGATGTTGTGCCGCTTCCCATGAAAATGGCAGGGGATCTTGATGTCTCGTTAATATTTAAATTAGTCAAAGCTATCCGCATTCATAAGATTCAATTGGTACATCTGCATAGCAGAAGAGGAGCTGATCTATTTGGACTAATTGCTGCAAAGTTAACAAATACACCGGTGGTCATTTCGCGACGAGTCGACAATATCGAACCCAATTGGTTTTCAAAATGGAAATACCATCAATGTAATAAAGTGATCACTATTTCAGACGGGATACGAAACGTACTTTTAGATGCTGGCGTAGATTCTAATCAAGTCACTACGGTATTGAGTGCCGTTGATACTGATGAATATAAGCCAATAGATCACAAATCAACGCTCAAACGGCCAAACAATAATTGGTTTATTAAAGAATTTAAGCTCGATAGAAGTGACGTTTTTATTGGTGTTCTAGCGCAATTTATCCCAAGAAAAGGCCATTCGGTTTTATTTTCTGCGTTTAAATCACTCATTGCAAAAGAGCCTAATGTTCAACTATTGGTCTTTGGTAAAGGGCCACTAGAGGAAGAATTAAAACAAGAAATTATTCAACTGGGCTTATCTAACAAGGTTCAGTTTTGCGGTTTTCGAACGGATTTGGCGCGCATTTTACCATACTTAAACCTTGTTGTTCACCCAGCATTCGCCGAAGGTTTAGGGGTGTCACTTTTACAAGCGAACGCCTGCGGAGTTCCTATAATCGCCAGTCGTGTTGGCGGTATTCCTGAAATAGTAACTGATGGGCTCAATGGTCTGTTGGTTGACCCAGGTAATGTACAAGAATTGTTTAATAGCCTTGAGGACTTAGTTAGCGATACCAACCGAATTGAGCAAATGGCTGCTGCAGGACGGGAAAAGGTACTCAAAACGTTTTCTATTAAAGCAATGGTTGAGGGGAATGTAAGTGTTTACAAACACTGCATAAAAAAGTGTTAAGTCAAGTTTGACCCCATTACAAAGTTGAGGCGATTTCACTTTTCCTGTGCCAATTGCGCTCTTTATATTAATCAGAAATACAATCGATGAAAGATAAAATGATTACCAATCAAGACAGTGAAATGGGTTGTACCCCGCAAGATAGTGACATTAAGCTATCACTAAAAAAATCAGAGAATTTAGAAACATTGACAGTTGTTTCCTGTGCTAATGAAAAGTTTTCGTGTGGTTTAGTAATGTCTATGGTTTCTGCGCTAGCGCACTCAAGTGGTGAATTTTTTTATGAACTTATTGTACTCGATGGTGGTTTGTCGGAAGCCACAAGAATGTCACTAAACTTAAAGCTTCAAGATGTATCTAACAGAATAGGCACACCATTTTCACTAAAGTTTATATCCCCAAGCAAAGAGTCGATTGATAAGTTACCAAAAAGGGTTGGTTCATGGATGACATACGCCCGTTTTTTATTGGCGGAAATTTTGCCGCAAAAAGCCGTGATCTATTTAGACTCCGATATCTTGTGCTTTCGTGGCATCGAAGAGTTTTATACCAGCTGGGACAACGTCGCCCCCATTGTTGCATCTCGAGATCCTAAGCAGACGATTGATAAAGATTGGCCAGATGAAGCGAATGCGGCGCCAAAAGGCGTCATGTATTTTAATGCGGGACTCATTTTACTGAATTTGGATTGGATGCGCTGCAATTTGCCTTTGGCTAAAGTTGAAGAGCTGGTGGCTAAGTTTGGGATGGATCGACTTAAGTTTCATGACCAAACCATTCTTAATTACATGTCACATGGCAAAGTGATCGAAGTGGCACGGGAGAATAACTGGGTTTTAGCAACGGAATATGCAATGCAAGTTATCGACAACTGGCAAAGTGTAAATATTCATTACGTTGGCAGAGTAAAACCTTGGTTAAGGCAAAAAACTGAAGCGCGACGCTTTATTCCTGAAGTTCTGTATTTTCAAGCGAGTAAAGTCTATTGCATCGATGGAGTAAAAGAACGCGTACTCGATGAACAAGACCTAAAAGTTGTTAGAAACAAGGCTCGGTTTTATAAGTGGTTTAAACCTACGAGAGCTAGGACATATCAATCAGTGTTGAAATCACTTAGTCGACAAGTTGAACTGGAGTCAAAATTAACTAGTGATGTTTTCTATCGCCGCTAAATCAGCATTCTATTGAAACTTCTAACTGTTTAGTTGAACGAATGGCAGATCAAAAGCTGGGTGTCCATGTAATTTATGAATGGGTGTCCATGTAACTAATGAATGGGTGTCCATGTAACTTATGAATGGGTGTCCATGTAATTTATCCATGTAATTTATTTATGAAGCACTTAATTAAACTCAATAAACAAAGAAAGAAGAGTAAATGATTTCACATCTCAACCTCCTAGATACCAGTATTAGTACAGATAATTTAGGGGATATCATTATTGTTGATTCTATTAGAAATCAACTTGCGGACATTTTATCTCAGCGATATGTCACTAACGTATCTACTCATGATTCGATGGGGGCAGTTGGTCGACGGTTATGTCGTGAGGCAGATATCAATATGTTGTTAGGTACAAATGCGCTTACGTCTAAAAATCGAGTTGGCAAAAAGGACATGTGGCGATTACGTCTTTGGGATATCTCTTCATTAGCTAATAAAGTGGTTTTATGTGGTGTAGGTTGGCGAAATTATCAAACCGAAGTTAAAACCAGACAGGCAAAATTCTATCGCAACATTTTAAACGGCGAATATATCCATTCCGTTCGTGATAGTCATGCGGAGTCTATGTTGAAATCAATTGGTATCAACAATGTACTAAATACAACTTGTCCTACTACGTGGAGCTTAAATCAAAATCATTGTGCAACAATACCACAAGGGCAGGCGCCAAATGTGGTGTTTACATTAACGCGTCATAAAAAGGCCGACGAAGATAAGCAAATGATCAGGTATCTATTGTCACTATATAACAACGTCTACTTTTGGCCTCAGCAAATTGAAGACACTGACTATTTAAAAACATTAGTTGATGCGTCTACTTTTACCGACATTCACTTATTAGCACCTTCACTTTTAGCATTCGATTTGTTTTTGCAAACGACAGATACCGATTTTATTGGTACCAGGCTCCATGGTGGTATCCGAGCTCTGCAATTGAAAAGGCGAAGTTTTATTATCGGAATAGATAATAGAGCAAGAGAAATAGCAAAAGATATCAATTTACCCGTTCTTTTAAGACAAGAAATTGAAAATCTTCCTCAATTAATCAGTTCAAATTATGAAACAGCGATAAAACTGCCTATAGAAAACATCACAAAATGGCGCAATCAAGATAAGTTTTTGTACAAAAAAACAGCGTAACTCAGGTTTTTGATTGATATTTAAGCGAACAAACAAAAAAAGTGAA
>NZ_JAHKQH010000001.1 GCF_018861025.1 Psychrosphaera sp. B3R10
CTAACCAACAAAAGGAATGACAGAGTTAGGCAGTGATGAGATCACAATAAGAGAGCCTCTATATGTGTTTGCCGTAAACAATTTTAACGGTCACAGTGACATTGCGAAGTAGATTATTTTGCTGATTGACGAATACAATTAGCTGCCTAACAGCAGCTAAAAAAGATCCTATTGTCTATTTGACGGAAGAAGGTTCATATGTGTTATAAGCACACTGCTGCACAGTTACCATATATAATTTTAATAATGAGTCCATCATCATCGCTAAACTCAGCAATATTTAACCCGTTAAGTTCAGAAAACTTTGCATCCGATATATATACAGGATCATTTACAAAATTGAAGTCTACGCTATCAAATCTGATGCTCCAACTCACCCTTTGATAATCTTCAATAGTAAGAATAAACATATATGTTATGCGCCAGTTTCCGCTTACACGAACAGACCAAATATCTTTTCTATCACCTATAAGTTGGTGCATAAATAAACCAGGAAGATCCATATCATCTGGTTCTTCTGCTTGATCTAAATTAGCCAGAATAAGACGTAGTTTCTTTTCGTGCTTTTTCTGTATCCCCACAGTACTGCCAGAAGCATAAGAAGTGGGACAATTTTGGATGCATTTTTGCATCGTTTCTTTTAGCAAAAATACGGACTAAGTTGTGAAGTCTGTATTGATGCGTTTGTTGTATCGACCTATCTATTAGGTACTTTTGTAAGCGTTTTAACGAACCACATTATAAATCCACAGTTTCGACACGCTAAGGTGGTAGCGGTCTTATTCGCCCAGTCTAAACCTATGAAACTCATACCAGCTGTATTTAACTGAGCCTCACCTTTGTCAAAAAATTCATTTTGACACTGATTACATTTAATTCTGTGTTCATTTATTTCGTATCGATGCGGTCCATTTTTCATAATTAAGTTATCGATGCTACTCTGGATTTTCTTACGAATACTCATGGGCTTCCTTGTCTAAATAACGCCCTCGTTAAGGGGCAAATTGTAGTTGGCTAAAATTGTGTAGCGAAGCGAAACGTAGCCAACTGTTACGTGTTCTTGTTGATTTGCTTTGTTAGAAGACGCTATCAAAGACTCTAATTCTTCAGGATCTGAAAGATACATTTTCACAAGGTGCAATGATGGTAGACCTGAGTTACTTAAACCAATGTCCTCTCTAATAGCTCTATATAGGTTATCAATAGCAAGAAAAATATTACCACTTACTTTTGACTGCTGTTCAAACTCTGCCTGCGCAATTAAAACCTTAGGTGACCCCCAAAGAATAATATTTGTCTTAAACTTAACTAAGTAATCTATTAGAGCCTGGTCGCTGATTCCTTTTGCTTTTGATTTTTTATTCTGTCCCTGAAGTAGTTTTTCAACTGTCTCAAGGAATCCTCTGTATATTTCTACTTTTTTCTCTCTATGGGCTTCTTCAATTGCCCTTTTTTTGGTTTGGTATTGTGTAATTAAGACAACAGCTAAACCAGCCAATATAGTAAACATCCCCCCAATAACTGCGGCAGAAATCTTCGCATCAGCTTTAATAAGTGACTCTATAAAAAATGAAATAATAATCCAGGATAACCAGCCAAGAGCAACTACTAAAAACAACCCGAGTAGTATGATTTTCCAATCTTGCTTTTTATTATGCACCGACCCCTCCTAGTCTTCTAACGCCTCACTCAGAGGCTAAAATTGTTGGCTAAAATAGCGTGGCACGAGCAATAGCCAGCTGTTTTAGTCCTTTGCAGTGACTTGTTAGGCAATTACCCATTGTGCACCAAAGCTAATACCTAAAATTAATGAAGATACTAATTGTCCATATAAAAACAACTTATTTCTATTTTTATAGTAATAAAAACATAAAATTAAAATAACGATTAACCAAATAAAGCCATTACCCGCAAAGAATGACCATAACAAAATACCAGGAACATGAATAATAGAATTAAAAGCTGCATTTAACTCCCACATTCCAATTGAAAAACCAACACCAATAAAAACAATAGCTATCAAAAGATTAATTATTTGAATTAGAAAAAAGTTCATCACCTCTCACTTAATTGCCTAACGCCCGCATAAGCAGCGGACCAATTTAGGACGCATTTATGCGTCGTTTCTTTTGCATTAAATGAGGCCGAAGTTGAAGCCGTCTGACTTAATGCGCTTGTATGGATAATAACTTCACCAAATAAACCTACTTCGGGTAAAGTGAGACCCAGGCTTTAGCTGCAACTAAAGCCCTCTTTTGTGGCAGTTCGATTGAGCGATGGCTCCTCAGTTGAGAGACCGATAACAAGAAAGAACGCCACAAAAGACTTCAAGCACAAAACTCGAATAGTCTACTGGGTCTCGAACCCGCATTATGCAAGCAAGAGTCAGCTTATTATGAATACAAAAACAAATCAAAACATTAACGTCGGTGTTGATACTGGTAAGTTCCAACTCGACATTTATATCCGCCCTTTGGATATTTATTTCACCGTTTCAAACGATGAAAAAGGGATCAATGACGCGGTTAAAGAAATTAAGAAACATAAGCCTGAGCGCATTATTATCGAAGCTACAGGTCGTCTTGAAATGCCTTTTATAATCGCATGCGCCAAAGCCAAATTACCGTTTGTAATTGCCAATCCAATTCACATAAAGCGCTTTGCTGGTGCGATAGGTCAACGCGCTAAAACAGACAAGTTAGACGCGCAATTAATAGCCCATTACGGTGAAGCGATAAAACCGAACTTATCTCAATTAAAGCCAGACACAATGCAAGCTATGAGCGATTTAGTCGCAAGAAGAAATCAATTGTTAGTGATGCAAACCATGGAAAAGAACCGACTACAAATCTTACCTAAGAACTTAGCCATGACGATTAAACCTATCCTTACCGCATTCAAAAATCAGATAACAAAGATAGAAAATAAAATTGTTGAGCTAATTGAAAGCTGTCCAGATTATCAAGCCAAAAACACAATTCTTCAAAGTATGAAAGGCATAGGTAAAATCGCATCCGCTTCACTCATTAGCAACCTGCCAGAATTAGGTTATATGACGAACAAACAAGCCTCAGCTTTAGTAGGTGTTGCACCTATGAATCGAGAAAGTGGTCGCTTAAAAGGTCAAAGAAAAATCCAAGGAGGAAGGCACCAAGTGAGAACGGTTTTATACATGGCGATGATGTCAGCCATTCAATCAAATCCAGTTTTCAAAGAAACATATCAACGCTTAGTTGCGGCTGGAAAGCCGAAAAAAGTAGCCATAATTGCATGTATTAGGAAGATGATAGTTATCTTAAATTCGATGCTCAGAGATGGTGTTTTATGGGAAGCGCCAAAGATGTGAAATTAACTATTGACGCCATAGTCTCTTGTTAGATGCTCTTATACACTGTAGACCTGTGTGCAACTTTGACCACATTTACTATCAAAACGTCATCACGTATTTCATAGATGATTCTGTATAACCCTTGTCTAGCCCTATAGTTTTCTGATCCAGATAACTTGATACATCCTTCAGATCTTGGGTCCTCGGCTAGACTCTCTATTTTATGCAGTATTTTCGATACATCTTTTTTTGGAATGTTCTTAAAATCTTTGCTTACGGACTTCTTAAATGTGATTTTATATTTTGCCATCGGCTCTCAGCTCATTCAGGAAATCTTCATAAGTGATCTCTGGCTCATTTAAGCGTTCTGAAATGGCAGCTAAATCTTCTTGATCTTCGCGCATCAATAGTCGCACTGCTTCGTCAATTAATTCAGAAACAGATACATCAGAAGATGCAGCACGCATTTTTAAGGCTTGGTGGATGGCAGGCTCAAAATAAACAGTTGAACGCTTAGATAGATTACTCATAATATTTCTCATTAACAGTTTGGAGTTATAACATTGTAGCACTATAGCACTATAGCACTATAACACCAATTTTCGAGAGAGCTTCTAACAGTTTAATCAGAGGAAACTTTCCTCTTTTTAACAATATTTATATTTGTATCAAATTACACAAACCTTTGCTACAAACTAATTTCACAAGCTAGGGGATGACGTTTTTCTTCTGAAATTATGAGCTAATTAAAGGCGAATTATGTGATTCCTCTGCACTGGGTTGGAGATCCCAAATATCGCTGTGGCTGACTCATTTTACAAGCTTAGGGATGACGTTTTTCTTCTGAAATTATGAGTCAATTTAGGGCGAATTATGACATTCCTCTGCATTTGGTTGTAGATCCCTAATATCGCCGTGGCTCTTTTGGGATGACGTTTTTCTTTCTGGAATCAAGAGCTAATTTAGGGCGGAATATGTGATTCCTCTGCACTCGGTTGGAGGTTCTTAATATCGCTTAGACTCTTTTAGAATGACGTTTTTTGTTCTGAAATTATGTGTCAATTTATGGCGAATTATGATCTTCCTCTGCATTTGGTTGGAGATCCCTAATATCGCCGAGGCTCTTTTGGGATGACGTTTTTCATCTGAAATTATGAGCTAATTAAAGGCGAATTATGTTCTTCCTCTGCATTTGGTTGGAGATCCCTAATATCGCTGTGGCTGACTCATTTTACAAGCTTAGGGATGACGTTTTTTGTTCTGAAATTATGAGCTAATTTAAGGCGAATTATGTGATTCCTCTGCACTCGGTTGGAGGTTCTTAATATCGCTTAGACTCTTTTAGAATGACGTTTTTTGTTCTGAAATTATGAGCTAATTTAGGGCGGAATATGTGATTCCTCTGTGTTTGGTTGGAGATCCCTAATATCGCCGTGGCTCTTTTGGGATGACGTTTTTTTTCTGTTTGGTTTGGAATGACGTTTTTAATCTAAACCACCAGATTATTTCACCTAAATTTCAGGCTGCATATTACTTCGTCTAAATCCCCCTTAGTTGAGATTTATATCTCGAAGTGAACGGCAGGGACGCCGTTGCAAGGGATGCTTGTATATGGACATACTTTCATCCCGTCTTCGACGATAATATAAATCTTAAATAAGGATTAGGGATTTGGCCGAAAGCGGCCTTTTTGCCTACTTTTTTGGCTGTTGAAAAAAGTAAGGTCGACGCAGTCGAAATAGCCGCCTGCAAGGCAAAGAAAGGCGCAGCCTGCAAGGCGAATTATGCACTTCCTCTGCACTTGGTTGGAGGTCCCAAATATCGCTAAGGCTCGACTCATATTACAAGCTAGGGGATGACGTTTTTTGTTCTGATTACTTTGAGCCAATTTTAGGTGGATTATGAACTTCCTCTGCACTCGGTTGGAGGTCCCAAATATCGCTTAGACTCTTTTAGGATGACGTTTTTTGTTCTGATTACTTTGAGCCAATTGAAGGTAAACTATGTGATTCCTCTGCACTTGGTTGGAGATCCCTAATATCGCCGAGGCTCTTTTGGGATGACGGCATTTTGTTTATTTGGGATGACGTTATTTCTGGTTATTCGTAATTAAATTCTATCTAAATACGTTGTACAGGGTTACACCTATAAACTAGTAAAATCAAAAACTCGTTTAAAGGTAAAAGCTTGATTGGTGTCGCCATGCTTCCGAACGAATTCGAGTTTACTTACGGCTTCTTCAAGCGTTGGAATATGTCCTTTAGGTATCCACCACATTACGTAATTTTGTTCTGGCAATGCATCAAACCATTCTTTTTTACGACTTAAAAAGTCTCGGTGGTGAGTTTTAAACATGAAGTGTTTTAAAGCGTCTGGTGAGGTCCATACCGACATATTGACAATAATATTAGGATCATCAAATATCTTTATTGCAGTTGCATCACCAGATTCATCTTTTAATCGCCACACAAAACCGTCGCTGTTTTCAGCAAGCAAGTTTACGGGCTCTAAGTTATCGACAAAATCTTTAATTTCAGGTGCGTCTAAAGGAAATTTTGCTGTGGCGATATTCAATTGTGCTAGATGCATTTGGGCTCCATTTCAGACTATTTAGCATGTTGCTAAGCACTTGGGATAAGTTAGTTTGAATAACAAACTAAACTTTGTTCACTTGCTTATTATTTGTGGTCAAACCGATAAATACCATCCCATTCTAAATCGGGGTCATTTTTAAGAGCGCGACAACGTTCAATTAAACAATGGGCGGCTTTGTGCTGATATTCATTTTCTAATTTTATAAATTCTTGTTCCGCCGCGGAAAAGTCGCCATTTTGATACAGGGTAAACGCCCGAAGGTACATAGTTTGAGCAATTTCGTTAAATGACTTCGAGGCGTCTTCGATACCATAAACTTCTGTTGCTGTGCTCTTCCCTTTCACAATTATTTGATCTACAAAAGCAAACATATTGCGATACTGATCGGATAATTGAGACAACAAATCCTTAGTCACTAATACGTGCTGCCCATACACCTTACTCAATGACGTGATACGCGACGCCAAATTAACGGTGTTGCCAACAGCCGTATAATTGTATCTTAGTTGCGTCCCCATGTTTCCGACGATTACAGGTCCCTGGGCGAGCCCGAGTGACAATGCAACATTTGGTAATTGTAAGGTTTGCAGCTCTAAGTTAATTTCTTTAACTGCCTGCTGAATACCAATCGCTGCAATGATAGATTTGTCTTGATATCTTTCTATATCAGCAGGGGCATTAAACAACGCCATCACTTCATCGCCGATGTATTTATCCAACATTCCTTCATTATTAATGATATTTTCAGTGACAGGCTCAAATACAGTATTGAGCAGTAAAATAACTTCCTGAGGTTCTAAGTTTTCCGACAGGTTTGTGAAATTTTGAATGTCAGTAAACAACACAACGGTTTCCTTTAGATTGCCTTTTTGATCAGCACTAATCCCTTGCTCAACAATACTTTCTACCACTTGAGGTACAACGTAAGAGCTAAACGCAGACTTGACTGAACGATAGCGATTTTGTGTCATCAAGAAGTTCTTAAACTCCAATATGATCAAACAAACAAAACTGTAAAATAGTATTTCAAATACCTTTAATGCTTCATTTGCAACATACAAATACGACATTGACGCGACAAAAATCACGCCAAAATAGCCAACGTATAATCCCCACCGCAACCCGTCATTTACAATGAGCTTGGCAAAAATAGACAAGATTAAAATACTGACTAAAGCCAAAATCATACTGACTTGGGACTCGTGCTCATACCAATTATTTTGCAACATATTAGACAAAGCAGCCGCATGAAGATGAACGCCGGGAGTATATGGGTCAAGGGCGGTGGGTCGAATGTCATAAAGTCCTATTTCTGACAAACCAATGAGTACAATTTTATCCTCAAAAAACTCTGGAGAAATATGACCATTTAGGACATCAGATGCACTGACAGTAGCTATTTTCCTTGGAAAGTTTAACAGTACAGAATTTTGGTTTTCTATGAGTAAATTATCACCTGTCAGTTTTCTAATTCCAGTATTATCTAACTGAACTTCAAGCTCTTTATTGGTGTAAAACTGAAATGCTTGTACCGCTAAAGTTGGTAAAACAAGATCTTGATAGACATACAACAGGGGGTAGTTTCGGTAAATACCATCACTATCTGCGGTGACTGAGAACAACGCACAGGACATTGCGGCATCTGCGATTAATGGGATATTAACTTCAGCATTTTTAATGGCTGGCAAATTGACATACGTAGAGGTTATTTCAACCCGTTGTAAAGCACAGTTTTCGATATAGGGATAAGACTCATCTCCACCCTGTTCTTGGCTTCTTCCTCTCAAGAAAAAGCCTAGGATCACATTATCCATATCAACGAGCGTATTACTAAATATAAGATCTTCGGCTGGGTCATTTGACGGTTCTGAAAAAACCATATCCGCTACTACAATAGACGCAGCATCAAGTTGACCAAACATATCGGCGATTAAACTACGTGGCCAGGGCCAACGTCCAAAGTCGTCTATCGACTTATCATCAACATCCAAGACAACCACGCGGTCATCTATTTCATGATGATATCCCAACTTATGTAGTAGCGATATTTCTAGATCAGTAAACTGATATGAAAACTTTTCAGCCCAACTAGGCCAATAATTAAAGGTAATCAAAGTGAATAAAAACAGATAAAAAACCGACAAGCGGTTAGCAAATAATTTTATTATTAGTTTATTCACGTAAACCCTTACCGTTTATACTGTTGCATATAACCAATCTATCAGAACGAAATGATTTGTGGTGATTGATTTTCATAACCTGTCATCGTACGACCAATATTAGCGTTGATAAACGTAGGATCCGCAACCACAAAACGTTTGCCTCTAACCGTAAATGCATCACCTTGAATATCCGATTTTACGGCAACGGCGGTCGCTATATGCCCGTCATACTGTAAACCGACAACTTCATTCCCTAGCAAATTTTTCACTAGATAGGCAAATAGTACCGCTCGGTCTTCACAGTCAGCATAAGGATAATGAATGGTTTCACCGGCGAACAAATAGTTTTCATAGTTAAATTGCTGTTGGTCTGTTTGATAACGCAAGCTCTTTTGCACAAAGTGCAATATAACATTTAAAGCGCGTTGCTCTGACATGCCCAGTATATAAGGACGTAATTGATTCAGCAGTTCCTGTTTGGTGCCATCGGGTAACTCAGCTTGAAAATAGTATTCCATGCTCAACTGAGGATAATGATCTAAAAACTCAATATACGAAGAGTTGTAATGCGTACTCACCGTTACCGACTTATTGTCTATTGTTGTGGTTAATTTTCGTGATTTATCAGCGGTTCCGTGTTTCGGCGCAACGCTTAAATCAATATTAACTTGTTCACTTGCCGAACTATGTTGCTTGTCATAGGTATACACACTACCAACACTAATGGGTTGCTTTTCGGCAAGATCAACAAAGTAGTATTTGCCATCTTTCAAAGAAAAGTATTTTTGGCCAAACAATTTTTGTTTCACGCTCAGCATTAAATAAGCTTTGCCATCGTTGTACGCAACTCTGGAATTAAACCCCTGCTTAACAAGGTAAAACCAACTGTATAACTGCATATCGTTCTTGCTTAGTCGTGAGCCCGAAACCAAATATTCATGAGTTAATAGTGCTTGGCCCCAATCATCTAACGCCAAATCGTCAGCTGCAGCTTTAATAGCTGCCACCTGATCTTTAAACTGAGTTTTTGCCATCGACAACCAGCTATCGGCAATCGTATTACTGTCTAATTTTCTGATCCCAAGCGGCTTGGCGTCTAGTTTCGGCATCACCAATGTTTGCCCCAACATTCTCACTGTTGTCCTGCTTTCGCCTTTTTTCACATAAACAAACTGCTCAGGCGCTGGTTTAACAACAGGCTTTGGTTTAGGTAGCGGTTTTGGCAGCGGCTTTGGTTCAGTTGGTTTGTGAACAAGTTCTGGTTCGGAAGGAACAGGATCTGGCTTTTTAACAATTTCTGGGGGCGGAACCGGCTCAACAGGTTTTGCTGGCGGCAAAAGAACAACTGGCTGCGGGTCAGCCTCTACTTCAACAATTGGTTCTGGCTTCGTTTTAGGAGGGGCAGTCACTTTAGGTTTCGAATCGCGTTTCACCTCAGGTTCTACTTCGGTTTCAACCCAGTTTGCTTTTAAAAATTGAGCGAACTCTTTGTCATGTTCATCGACAAAGGTTTTAAATTCTTTCTTATACTGCTTTAACCACTCTTTAAATTCCTTTTCATCCGAAGCATATGACCCCGTTATTGTTGATAATAACAGTGCTACGACAAGTGATTTTTTGAACATGACCATCTCCCTTTTAGTTAACTTTAGTCTACTGCATCTAACGCAATTTTGAGAACTTTTATTTGTCGATTAAGACTTTTTATTTTGTTTAGTCAGTGTGAAATTGACTATTCTATAAAGTGTAGATAGTCTTTAAATGTCGACTTTAATAAATACTAAGTGAAATGGATCAATGAAAACTATATGGACAATAATGTTATTATTGCTTTCACAGTTTGGGTGCGCTCAATCTATTCCTAATTGGGTGCATGCACCATCCCTCGATTCACAATCAAATTTCTATTCAGTAGGCTCTGGTAGTTCTTTAGAAGTAGCTAAGTCTAATGCCTTAACAAACTTAGCTTTACGACTAATTGTCAACGTTGAAAGTGAGACAGAGAGTTACTCTAACTTAGACAACGGTAAGCTTAACCAAAGACTCAACATGTCCACAGTTCAAGCCTCGGAGCAATTGACCTTCGTAAAAACCGAAATAATCAAAACCCATGTAGAAGGCGAAGAAACCCACGTATTAGTTTCCGTCGATAAAATGACCGTATTTAATTCCATTCGGGATAACTTCTCAAATGTCATCTTGCCTCTGACCAATAGTGACAAGGTGCCAGCCGCACAAATTTTGGTTAATCGACTTAAATTAGACGAATACCTCCCTCTATATCAAAAGTACTTATCGTTGCTGCGCGCCTATCAACAACCGGTACAAACAATCGAAAATGCACTAAATCGCTTTCGAATCGCAAGCAATGACCGAATTAATCAAACCGCTTTCACTGTGATCACCAATAAACAAGATGAATTAGGATTAGCAAAATCTTATTCCGACCGGTTGCTCAAAAAGGGGTTTTCAAATTCATCCCAGGCTAATACATTAAAATTGACCTTAGTTGGCCCTGAACTGCAATATTCGATGCAAAATGATCACCATGCATATCGTGCCATTGGCGAGGTCTTTTTTTCCTATAATGGTGATGTTGTTTTAACTAAAAAAATCGACGTGTTTGAATTCGATAAAGATAAATCTATAGCTTGGAGCACGTTAGTATCCGCTCTTAACAGTATTGTTCCGGAGTAATAACAGTGAAAAAAATAATAAAAATAATTTTAGCTGTCAGTTTCGTCACCGCTGTTTTAACGGGTTGTGTGATGACGCCGCAAACCGACGCACTAGGTAATAGCTTTGTCGGATTTGGAGAGCATCAAATCGTTACCGAAGAAGAAGCAAAGAAACTGCCCCGCGGTGAGCGATTAACCCGGATCAGTATTGATATGCAAAATATTGGGTTTAAAAAGGTTAAGGTTTCGAACCTCATGGATTCGGTAACAGAGTCAATACTGAGTATTTTTGAAAACCAATATGAGCTATTAAGTCGCTATACGCTAATTGTTGATGATCACAAAGATGTAACCTCGTTTATTTATGCAAATGAAGGCAAGTCAAGTGAAGAGCTAGCTGAAGAGGTTCGTCGATTTGATATGATGGCGGAAACAGAAGACCAAAAAATTGGACCAAAACTCCAACGTTACCGAACCGCTAATGATGAGATCCAAAAACAAAACACCATTTTGGCAGGTGAATTAGTTAAACAAACAGTTCGTTTAGCCTCATTTTTTCAAGAAAATTCAGAAGAATTACTCGGTGCAGATGCACTCACAATGTTGTTAAACGCAGGTAAAATATCAGAAGCTTATAACCTTGCTGAAATACGCATTCACATGGCGTCAATTGCCAATGACTTTATTGACGATGAAAAAGCAGTGTTAGAGATTACGAAAAAAATTCAAGAGATATTAGATGAAAAACTTTGAGCCATTGGTCACTAAACACAAATTTCAAACTCCCTTAAAAGTTTGTGCGTCGTTTTGCATATCCCTTTTTATGCTTGCTTGTTCTGGTGTTGACGTTAAATATCCGGAAAAAACGACCAACAACCTCGTTCCAAATAATGTGTCTTCAACTATAACGGTCGCTCGCTCAGCCTATAAATTTGAAGACAAAGATATACAAGTACCGTCAAACTTTGACACCCAAGGGTTAAATTCATGTAACTTTTCCATAGATAATGAATCGTCCACCTGCCCATTGAAGAAGAAAAACGTACGTATTTATTTTGGTGACAACCGAATCGTCACCACTAATGAGCAAGAACGCAATGCAATGGAGCAACTCACTAACGATCGTCTCGGATTGATGTTAGAAAATCAACTAGCCGGCGTAAACCGATTCCGCATCGTGACGCGAGATACGATTACCGAAACAGAGCAAACTCAACAATTTATGGAACAGGATGCAATGGAATTGGCGCAAGTTATTGCGAACAAAAAAGTTCTGCGTCCAGACTACCTAATTAAACTCGACACCATAAAAACCGCAGAACGATTTTACGCCGAGTACAATGGCGTCGCTCAGTATAATGTCGAAATGACAACCAGTGTTATCGACCCTTTTACCAAAGAAAAACTGGCCTATCCAAACATCGGAAAAATTCGGGTAAAAGGCACGGACGTGCGAGACAAAGAGTTTTTTGTTTATACCGAAGTTAATAACCGTTATTACACTGGCTTTAATTACAATGATTTAGAAAACATCAGTGCTGTATTTTCTGGCATGGCATCTAAGTCTTTTGACATTTTACTATCACGGTTATTAACGGAAATGCCATCAAGCGCCCAGGTTTTAGCGTTTAGAAACGACCAAGCAACACTTGATAGAGGTCGCAATGCTGGTATTTTGAATAAAGAAACTATGATCTTATTTCGATACGAAATGGGTTTTGTAGAGCCTATTGCTGTAGCTGAAGTTAAACCATCAAAAAATAGTTCCATCGCCCACATCATTCGATGGAAAAATAGCGACGAAGCAGACAAGTTAAAAAAAGCATCAGCCAATACGATTTTTCGTGTTCCAAATGAACAAAAAATATTTGCAGTCTCTGTTGGCCTGCCTGAAGACTTTGTCACCACGAGGCTATAAACATGTATCGTCTATTCGTTGTTCTTGGTTTCCTAATGAGCAGTTCCGTTTTTGCTAACCCGACCCATAAAGTCAGTTATGACGAAACAACTCAAATGGTCAACGTTGAAACACAACTTTGTTTATATGGCAGAGGCATACAGCAAGCGTTAATTGAAACCTCTTACCAAAACTTGAGTAATTACCTGCGCGTTGAGTATCGTCAAATTTCAACTTCCTTAGCAAATAAACATAACCTGAAAAAAAAGCAGCGTGAATATATCGAATATTTACTCACGCTTAAGTTAAACAAAACAACCTTGCAGCATGATTTTTCATTTGTTGGTAACGATACCTGCACCACTGCTAAAGGAAACTTTGAACTCGCCGAGCAAGTAAAATTTGAGTCACTTTTTGATTTTCCCCCTCCGGCAATGTTTCATTTTGTAACGACTGCTCAAAATCTAAATCAATATTTAACTCAAAAACTCAACCTATATAATGTTGTCGTAAGACCTGAGTTATTTGCAAAACACTTAACGGTCATTGATAATTTGTCGGTCCAAGATACGGCAAAAACCTATTACCAGTTTGACCTAACGGCCTACAACTCTAGCTTATCACTAGCAAGCAACTCGGTTTATATTGACGCCGAGCAACCTTATGTAAAAATATTAAGTAAGTACCTTCAATCGCGTTCTTTTTCAATTCAAAGCCAACCTAGCAATGCATTTTGGACTGTAAAACTCACCGCTAATATTGAAGACCAAAAATACTTATCACTACAGTTAGAGATATCAAATACCGATGACTTTCAAACCATATTGGTAAATAACAGTCGTCAACTACCGGCAACCACGCTGTCGAATCCAATTATGTTAGAGAAGTTTTTTAATGTTCATATTGAACTGATGAAACTCAATGAACATCTACGTACAAAAAGGTAATTTGGTAAGCTGAGCATTAATAAATAACCCGCCTAGGGCTACTAGGCGGATTAGTATTACTATCTCTTTCTTAATAATAGACCGAGCGCTGCGCACAGAAAAATGGCTCTGTGATCCGGCTCTGGTACGTTAACTACATCAGGTGCCGCTTCGCCAAATATATTAATATTGCGAAGACCAAAAATTTCACTTCCAGAGTCAGCTTTAACGCGTAATCTAAGTGCTAATGTATTGCCTGTTGCTGCAATCCCTCGATTAAATGTGGCAAACTCGTTTGTCATTAATTGGCCATCTATCGATAGCGGATCTTGAAAGGTCACTGATTTTCCTGACGCCATAATATACTGCATTTCTTTGCTGTTTTCGGTTTGAATGTTAAACAATGCCTGGTGTTCGCTAGCGTCTATTGAATAATCGAACTCTAGCTTGTCAGAAGTTTCAAAGTCTCCCATCGCAGCAAAGTCGATTCCAAGGTTAATACTGTTATATCCAGCAATTGAAAATAACCATTGAGCCTCGACCCACTGCCCGGAGGTTTGCGAATTAACCGTGTCAGATAAAGCAAATAAAGGGGTGAACTGCGATGCAGTGGTGATACTTTTAAATCCGAGATTATCAGCCGGAGAACTAAGTGTTTCGTCAATTAAACTGCTTGGTAACGCGTCGAAATCTATCGGATTAAATTCGCCAAAATAATCATCAGGTGAGGAAAACCCAGCTTGAAATGGATTTTGGTAATTCACTAGGTTTTTGGTGCCATCCGCCGTAAGGGCAAAGGCGATAAGTTCGCAGTTACCTTTGGCTGGGGTAAATAATAGGAATAATAAAGCGGTTATTAAATAGTTTTTCATGGTACATCCTTGTCTAGTTTTAAAACCTAAAAACTAGCCAGAACCACTTAAAACAACAAGTCCAGTTTTAGTAAATCACTAAAAACTGGACTTTAAATACTACCGCTTTGCTATCTTCGATAAATGAGACAAAGCCGCTGCTTTTGCTTCATCTTTGGTAGCATAAAGCTTGCCGTCAATTCCATCCGCAACGCCCGCAGCTCTCAGGGCACGGTCCATTTGATATCGAGAAAGTGCTGTAGGGAAAACATAACAACTGACTCGACAACCGAGGTTTTGATTCATTCGTATTGCGTCAACTAGTATAACTTCGGCTTCTGGGGTCGCAGCTTCTAAGTCATCTGAAATGCAAATTAATGCCCAAAACTCCCCGTTTAAAGGCGCTATGACCTCTTCAACCGAGTTAGCAAAAAACGACATTAACTCAGTACTTGCGGCGCCTCGAAATGTAGCCCAAACAATATTGCCCTCTAAAGACAAAGTTAATTCTGACCGAAATCCTTTAAATCGCATGAGCACCCTACTAATTCCCTATTATTGCCCATAGATTAGATCAAATTTCCAATAGTCGCCACTGGTTTAATGCTAACCCATATTTAATTCTTGCATCTTTCTGGTTATGGTATTACGCCCCCAACCGATACGTTTCGCCGCTTCTTGTTTGTGGCCACGCGTATGACGCAATGCAATATCAATTAGAGCCCGTTCAAAAGCGGCCTGAGCATCTTTGATAATGTCTGATTCACCTTCGCCTAATCGCTTATCTAACCAAGATTCAAAACTCGATACCCAGTCATCAGCTACCGCGGATGGATCTTTAGCCGTTTTAGAGGTGCTCGTTGCCGTTAACATTTCCGGTGGTAAATCATCCATAATGATCTCTTTACCACTCGCCATTACGGTCAACCAACGACAGGTATTTTCAAGTTGGCGAACGTTACCCGGCCAAGTGTATTGCGATAAAAACTCTGCCGCATTTTTGGACAACATTTTGGCGTCAACAGCCAGCTCTTTGGCGGCCTTGAACAAGAAATGTTCACACAATTGTGGGATATCTTCTTTCCTATCTCGAAGCGCTGGAATGTGAATTCTGATGACATTTAAACGATGAAACAAATCTTCCCTAAATTTGCCTTGGTCCACCAAGTTTTCCAAATTTTGGTGGGTCGCAGCGACAATTCGAACATCAACAGAAACCGGCTCGTGACCACCGACTCGATAAAATTGACCATCGGCGAGTACACGTAATAGTCGAGTTTGGATGTCCAATGGCATATCGCCAATTTCGTCCAAAAATAAGGTTCCGCCATTAGCTTGTTCAAATCGGCCTTTTCGTGCAGCTGCTGCCCCCGTAAAGGCTCCTTTTTCATGGCCAAACAATTCTGATTCAATAAGATCTTTTGGAATTGCAGCCATATTCAAGGCAACAAACGTTTGTTCTTTTCGTGGGCTGTGTTTATGCAACGCGTGGGCGACAAGTTCTTTACCCGTTCCCGACTGACCATTGATTAAAACGCTTACGCTAGAGCGTGACAATCGCCCTATCGCGCGAAACACTTCCTGCATCGCTGGGGCTTCACCAATAATCTCAGACGCTGGCTTTTGTTTTACTTTCAGTTTACCGCTGCGCTTTTTACCATGTTCAATCGCACGGCGGGTCAAATTAACCGCTTCGTCAATATCAAAAGGCTTTGGAAGATATTCAAATGCGCCCTGTTGATACGCGTTTACCGCACTATCTAAATCAGAGTGCGCCGTCATGATGATAATTGGCAGTTGCGGGTGACTGGCCTGCATTTTATCCAATAGCTCCATACCGTCCATCTCTGGCATTCTGATGTCCGATATAATCGCTTCTGGTTCATCATATTCAAGTCGTTGCAACATCATAGTAGCAGAGGCAAAAGATTCGACTTCAAATCCATCTTGTGTAAGCGCTTTTTCCAAGACCCAACGAATTGAGTTATCGTCATCTACTATCCAAACTCTACTCATTATTTACTTCCTTCATTGTCTTGTATTACAGGGATAAAAATCGAAAATGCTGTTTGTCCGGGCCAACTATCTACTTCTATTGTGCCTTGGTGTTGGTCGATTAACGTTTGTGAAATAGACAAACCTAAACCATTGCCGTCTGACTTGTTGGTCACCATTGGATAAAAAATTGTACTTCTTAGCTCATCGCTAATGCCTGGACCATTATCAACAATGGAAATTTTCAGGACTTGTTTAAAACGCGTGCCATGCATAACTTTAGAACCCGCAAATCGTGTTCTCATGGTTAATAACGGTTCGAAATTTGCTGGTTGATTAGCGGCGTATTCTAGTAAAGATTGAATGCCATTTTTGACTATGTTCAAAACCGCCTGCTCTAGTTGGCTAGGGTCAAAAACGGTGACTGGTAAACTAGGATCATAATCACGGTAAACTGTAATAAACTCAGGTTTGTCCAGCTTAACCAAATTATAGACTCGTTCTAAAACAATATGGATATTATTGGCTTCACGTTTAGGCGGGGTGTTTGGACCTAATAATCGGTCCACTAAGTCTCGCAATCGGTCTGATTGCTCTATAATCAACTGAGTGAATTCTTTTAGCTCTTCGGACTCCAGACTTCGACTTAATAATTGAGCTGCACCACGAATACCACCGAGTGGATTTTTAATTTCATGGGCGAGTCCCCGAATTAGATGTCGGGATGCACTAATATGGTGCTTTTGAGTATTTTCTTGGCTTATTTTACGTAAATTTTCATTTTGACGAACTTGAAGCAGACATAACGTCTCCCCTTCAACCATCGCCTGATCCGCGCTGACTTCGACTATTGAATGACGTCCATCAGGAAATACAACTTCAACCTCATTATCTGCAAAACTGCGACCGTTATCCCACAACTCAGCCAACAAAGCCTTTGGAAATGTATGATATATGAGTATTTTAAAAAATTTTTGTCCCTGTAATTTGCGTATACTTTGCCCAAACAACATGGCTGCAGAATCGTTACAGAATTTAATTTTTCCGCTGCGGTCGAGTAAAAACACCGAAGAACTTAACTGTTCTAAAATTTGTTGGCTAACACCAGGGTTAGACGACGTTGGTTCGTTCATGGAAAAATCCGCACCGATATAGTGCATAGGTTTATTGAGTTTAGCCGTAAACTGGCTTTTTCCCAAATATTATTGCACCGATTTGGTTAATTAACCGATGCTCTATGCAAATAAACTGTTATTGGCTTACTTACTGCAATAACCTTGCCTGAATCGTTCCAAACTTCTAACTGAACACGGTGTTCGCCGCGATCAACGTCACGTAAGATGAATACAGCTGACTTTTGAGGGCCTGCGACCTTCTTGTCGTCGAATTTGAGAACTACGCTCATACCACGCTTAAAGGATGGTTTAATCAAGCCATTGATATACAGCGAGCCAGTGTTATCTCTTATCGTGTCTTGATCAAGCGGTTTAACGATGTCGATTGAAACAACATCTAGGAGATCTTCTTTTGTTGTATCGCCACTAATTATTGAGGCGTCAACAGATTGAATAATATTGGGGGTTTTTGAAACATCTATTGTATCTGATTTAACATTAGGTTTTGGAGAATCAGAAAACACAAGTACGCCTTCAGCATTACGCCAAACGTATATTTTTTTCTTGTCTGCTGCTAGTGAATTAGTACTTATTAATACTAGAATTAGCAGTATTACGAACTTCCCCATGTTCTCTCATATCAAATAATAGACGTTAGACATAATCTAGCGAATTTTTAACTTTTTGGCTACAAAAAAAAGCCCACTCATGCGAGTGGGCTTAGATCTAATTTATTAATTTAAGTGAATTAAATTAATATTAGCAGCTGTAGTACATTTCAAACTCAATTGGATGAGTTGTCATGTTAAGTTTTTCAACTTCAGCGCGTTTTAATTCAATGTAAGCATCGATAGTGTCGTCTGTGAAAACACCACCAGCTTTTAAGAATTCACGGTCAGCACTTAGTTCATTAAGCGCTTCTTCTAAAGAAGATGCAACTTGTGGGATCGCTGCTGCTTCTTCAGCTGGTAAGTCATACAAGTCTTTATCCATAGCATCGCCAGGGTGGATCTTGTTTTTGATACCGTCAAGACCTGCCATCAACAACGCAGTAAATGCTAAGTAAGGATTCGATGACGGGTCAGGGAAACGTACTTCAATACGACGTGCTTTTGGTGAAGGTACTACTGGGATACGAATAGATGCAGAACGGTTACGTGCAGAGTATGCCAACATTACCGGTGCTTCGAATCCAGGGACCAAACGCTTGTAAGAGTTAGTAGAAGCATTGGTAAACGCGTTAATCGCTTTAGCGTGCTTAATTACGCCACCGATATAGTAAAGCGCAGTTTCAGAAAGGCCGCCATACTTGTCACCAGCAAATAAGTTTTCGCCGTTTTTAACAAGTGATTGGTGAACGTGCATACCAGTACCGTTATCGCCAACAATTGGCTTAGGCATGAATGTCGCTGTTTTTCCATATGCATGCGCCATGTTATGAACAACATACTTATAGATTTGAACTTCGTCAGCTTTGTTAACGATAGTATTAAAACGACAAGCGATTTCATTTTGACCAGCTGTAGCAACTTCGTGGTGATGTGCTTCAACTACTAAGCCCATTTCTTCCATTACTAAACAAGTCGCTGAACGCCAATCGTGTGAAGAGTCAACAGGTGCTACTGGGAAGTAACCGCCTTTAACGCCAGGACGATGTCCTTTGTTACCATCTTCATAAGACTTATCTGAGTTCCATGCCGCTTCTTCAGCGTCAATTTTATAAGAAGAACCAGACATGTCAGTTTTAAATTTAACATCGTCAAATACGAAGAATTCAGGTTCTGGACCAACTAATACTTCATCAGCAATGCCTTCAGCACGCATATAAGCTTCTGCGCGTTTAGCAACAGAACGAGGGTCACGTTCGTAACCTTGGCCAGTACCAGGTTCGATTACGTCACAACGAATGTTTAACGTAGTCTCTTCTGTGAATGGGTCTAAAACAACTGACTCAGCATCAGGCATAAGAACCATGTCTGATTCATTAATACCCTTCCATCCTGAAATTGAAGAACCGTCAAACATTTTGCCGTCTTCAAAGAAGTCTTCGTCAATTTGATGATAAGGCACAGTGATGTGTTGCTCTTTACCTATAGTGTCAGTGAAACGTAAGTCAATAAATTTAACTTCGCTCTCTTTGATTAGGTTTAAAACCGTTTGAGACATTGTTTTCTCCAAGTTAAAAAAATATTTTTTCGAGCCCTTTGGCTCATTTAAGTGCATAAGGCAAAGCCAAATTCATGCCATCAAATTTTAGTTATACAATACAATGAGTTACATATTAACCCTGCGTTTCCATCGATAACATTGCACCATAATGGTTCAAGATACGCACCAACATGAGACTAATCAATAGAAAGCAACAATGAGTGTAATTTAGTTGTTACATTTTGTCCGCGATTTTCGTTATTTTTTTACATATAACGTAGTTCAGTTCCTTCTTAGATCCAAAAAAGACCTAATTTGAAATAACCAAAGTTGAATTAGAGTACCGCTACTACTAATGCAACAACCTAAATTACAGCAGTTTAGCAATAACACAATGCAGTAATGAAAATTAACTCACTTTTTGAGATAGCTATCTACTTACAGGTCTGTAAGTAGCGTTCAAAATTGAATTCCAAAATACAACTGCACCATTTTGAGGCAATGGGCATTTTGGCTATTTTTTACTGTCGATCCAGTCTAGTTGACCAATGAGTTTACGGCGGCTGAAAATTAGATTTTCAATTAATGGTGTTAATATAAGCTCCAATGCCAACCCCATCTTCCCACCCGGGACAACAATTGTATTGATTCGACTCATAAAAGAGCCGTCGATCATTTGTAATAAATATGGAAAATCAACATTAGGCACATCTCGGAAACGGATCACCACAAAACTTTCATCTAGTGACGGAATGTCTTTGGCACTAAATGGATTCGAAGTATCAACAGTAGGAACCCGTTGAAAGTTAATATTGGTTCTAGAAAACTGAGGGGTGATATGCGTGAAGTAGTCGTCCATGCTTCGGACGATGCTGCTCATTACAGCTTCGCGGCTGTGGCCTCGTTGGTTAGTGTCGCGAATTATTTTTTGGATCCACTCCAAGTTAACAATAGGTACCATGCCGATTAACAAGTCGACATAATGGGCAACATTATGCTGTTCGGTAACCGCTCCGCCATGTAGACCTTCATAAAACAGACAATCTGTATTGGGTCTGAGTTCTTCCCATGGCGTAAATGTACCAGGCATTTGATTATACGGAACGGCTTCATCAAATGAATGCAGGTACTTACGAACATTGCCACTGCCGGTTTCAGAATAACTTTTAAATAAGCTTTCTAATGCTCCAAAATCGTTAGCTTCAGAACCAAAATAAGAAATATGGCGGCCTTGTTCTTGCGCTTTTCTAATTTCCATTTCCATTTCTGCACGTGCATAGCGATGAAAACTATCCCCTTCCAAGATCGCAGCATCCACGTCCAAATTACGGAAAATGTGAGTAATAGCATTTGTGGTTGTTGTTGTGCCGGCTCCAGAGGAACCAGTTACTGCAATTATTGGGTGTTTAACTGACATAAATCTTTTTTCTTAGTTTTGAGACTAGATTGTTATAAAGTGATTATTCTAATTAATCAAGCTTAGCGCGCTGAACATTTTATGACAAAAACAATAATTAGGTCCCTAAAATGATAAAAAACCTAGGTAAATTTGCGTTATTGAGTATATCCACTTTTTTACCAATAACGTATGCATCAACCGATATATTTGTTGCGCAGTTCGCAACTCATGGGCAAAAAACACACGTAGTGGAAATAGATAATATTACTCAGCGTCCCGGATATGACAATCAGCCTTATTTTGCAGACGACGGTTCTGGGGTTTATTACACATCTCAATTGGCGCAACAAACAGACATTTTATTTTACAACTTGTCTTCAAAAACACTTACGAACATAACCAAGACATTAGATACCAGCGAATACTCACCGACGCTTGTTCCTGAGTCAAACAACTTATCTTTTATTAAAGTTGAACCTGATAGTACACAGCGGTTATGGACATTAACATTGGGAAGTCAAAAACAAACGATTATCAACAAAACAATCAAGCCTGTTGGATATCATGCTTGGGGCGCTGATAATGATTTGGCTCTATTTGTATTGGGTGAGCCAATGACGTTGCAATATATTCAGTCACCAGAACAAGAAAACGCGAAGGTCATCGCTAATGAAATCGGCCGAGCCCTTCATTATAATGCCAAACATCAGGTGTTTAGTTTCACAACGGGTACAAACAATGTACTTAATACCTTTTCAGCACAGACAGGAATTATCACTCAATACCTAGCTTTGCCTAAAGAAACGCAAGATTACACTTGGCTGAATTCAGATCAGGTCATTGCGGCTATGGGAACTAAAATAATGGTTTGGTCGTTACACACACCAAACCAAACATGGCAGCCTTTATTTGATTTTTCAAACCAGTGTCCAACAAATATAACCCGATTAGCGGTAAATAAATCTGCCAGTAAACTTGCCTTTGTATGTGACGAGGAAACACAATAATGAGTGAACTGCAGATTGTAATTTATTGTTTGATCATATCGGTCATTTTACCATTTGTCGCTAAAGTTCCTTTAGCTCACGCTATGCGTCAGGTTGGTAGTGGTAATATCAGGGGCTACGATAATGAAGAACCCCGTAGCCAGCAAAAGAAGCTTTCAGGTTTTGGCGCGCGTTGCTTAGCGGCCCATGAAAACAGTTTTGAAGCCATCATCATTTTTGCGCCAAGTGTGTTACTTGCCATAGCAACCGACAACCTCTCGCGGGACATTACGCTGCTTAGTTGTGGATTTATCGCTGCTCGTTGTTGCTATTTATTTTTCTACTGGGTCAATTGGGACAAACTGCGTTCATTAAGTTGGGGGATTGGGATGGGTTGTTGTATCGCCATCATGCTTCGTTGTTTGTAATACTCATTCGATAATTGTCTGTTTGTTTTAAAACAGCCTTGCGAGTAACACAAACAAAAACGCCTGCTTAATGCAGGCGTTTTATTTTTCAATAAGACAAATTATTTAGTGTTATTGCTCACGTGCTATCGCGCGATATGCAATGTCGTTGCGAAATTGAACACCATCCCATTTTATTTGTTTTACCGCTTCGTAGGCTAGGGCCTGGGCTTCTGTAACTGTTTGACCTAACGCAGTTGCACATAATACGCGGCCACCAGCGGTAACAACGTCATCGCCGTTTAATTTGGTTCCAGCATGAAACGTTTTTGAATCAGCCGTTGCAACAGGTACGCCAGTAATAACATCACCTTTATTATAAGAACCAGGGTAACCACCAGCGGCTAATACCACTCCAACAGCAGGTCTAGGGTCAAACTTAGCTTCTTTACCTGCTAATTCACCAGCAACCGCAGCCAAACATAACTCAACCATGTCAGACTGCATACGCATCATGATAGGTTGTGTTTCTGGGTCACCAAAACGGCAATTATATTCGATTACTTTTGGCGTACCGTCAGTATCGATCATTAATCCCGCATACAAGAAACCTGAGTATGGATGGCCTTCTTTCGCCATACCTTCAACGGTTGGGTAAATCACTTCATTCATAATACGAGTATAAATTTCGTCGGTAACCACAGGTGCTGGTGAATAAGCGCCCATGCCACCCGTGTTAGGTCCAGCGTCATTATCAAATGCACGTTTATGATCTTGACTAGTTGCCATTGGCACAACATTTTTACCGTCGACCATAACAATAAAACTGGCTTCTTCACCCGTTAAAAACTCTTCGATAACAACTCGAGAACCGGCTTCACCAAATGCATTTCCAGCTAACATATCTTTAATCGCATCTTCAGCTTCTTGTAAAGTCATTGCAACAATGACACCTTTACCAGCTGCTAAGCCGTCGGCTTTAACGACAATTGGTGCGCCTTTTTCACGAACGTAAGCTATCGCTGGGTCGATTTCAGTGAAATTAGCATAATCCCCTGTTGGGATATCATGACGAGCTAAAAAGTCTTTGGTGAACGCTTTTGAGCCTTCTAACTGAGCAGCGCCTTTTGACGGTCCGAAAATTTTCAAACCAGCGGCTTGAAATTCGTCAACAACACCAATAACTAAAGGTGCTTCAGGACCAACAATCGTCAAATCGATAGATTTGTCTTTTGCAAATTGTAGTAACGCAGGTACGTCTTCTGCACCTATCGCAACATTTTCAAGTTTGTTTTCATTGGCTGTGCCGGCATTGCCAGGGGCAACATAAACAATCTCTACGTTTGGATTTTGAGCCGCTTTCCACGCCAACGCGTGCTCACGACCACCACCACCGATAACTAGAATTTTCATGGCTGTTTGCTACTCTGCTAAGTTCAAGATAATTTTGGGCGGAAGTATAACACGATGAAATTATTTTTCTGCTGGAAATAAAGTGCTAAAAACAACTAATGTATAGCTAAAACCATGACTGAGCTTATTAGGGCGTTTAGATGGCGTAACTTGTCAATGTACCGAAATGTACGGAAAAAAGTGATTTTTATTTATGGCAAGCTTGCGGGGGACGAAGAGAGGAAGCAGCTAGGGTCAATCTAGGCTATCAAAACAATAGTAAAAGGGGAGCGAACTCCCCATTAACAAATTAGTTTTTAACAAACTTTAATGTCATTCGATCGCTTTCGCCAATCATAGTGTATTTTTCTTTATCTTCATCACCAAGTGCTAAACGTGGTGGTAAAGTCCAAACTCCACGTGGGTGCTGCGCTGTATCTTTAGGATTCGCATTTATTTCACTAGCCGCGGCTAATGTAAAGCCGGCTTTCTCAGCTGCTGCAATAACAAAGGACTGCTTGACGTACCCTGAACGCTTGTTTTCTTCCTGATCTAAGTTTTCAGGTAAACGGTGATCTACAACACCTAAAACCCCACCTTTTTTCAGCGCTTTGTAAAATGCTTTAAACGCATTTTCAACACCTACATCACCGTCACCCATATAGAAATTATGTACATTTCTAAAGGTTAAAACCATGTCTGCCGTCCCTTCTGGCACAATATCTAAGGCTTTAGTTTGGTGAAACTCAGTGACTTTGATCCCCGCATAAGCCGGATCGTTCATAATTTTTTTATTAAATCCATCAATCGAACGCTGATAATAGCCAGGTGCGCCATCAAACATATGGAATCCAGCGGCGTAAAATTCTCCGTTTTGTTGTACTACCGGGTTAATAATAGATGTATACCAGCCACCACCAGGCCAGATTTCAACAACGGTCATGTCGTCACGTAAACCAAAAAATTCCAGTGTTTGTTGTGGATGACGAAAAGCATCTCTCTCACTTGCTTGTTTTCTTGCATCACTCATAACAGCTTGGGTTATGGCTTCTTTAGACGCCGCTTGGTCACCGGTTATGGAGTCCATAACTGAAGAACACGACACAGATACTAGGCCTGCAAACAGACCAGCGAGTAATATTTTTTTCTTGGCGAAAGTCATTATTGTTTCCCTTAGTTAACTAATGCCTCCAGTGTAGACGTTTTTAAGGAAATATGACTATTGTTTTATCGGCTGTTACCTCCGGTTTAACTCAAATTCCAGAGACCAAATAGGTATTTGTGTCGGTATTTAATCACTGCTAGGCAACGAACCGTCCAAACACATAAATATTATTGATAATGAGGACGTGCAAATCGAAAGGGAGAGTATGAATCATCAAAAAACACTACGTCGTAAAGTGCTCATTTATTCCATTTGAGCACTTTCTAAACATTATTCTACTCAGGTACTATTTGTTCTGCTCTAAAGTCGTTGTTATCCCCTGGTAGTGTTTTCACAAGATAAGGTAAAACTTCAGCCATTGCCGACGGTAACTTCCAAGGTTGATTCACCAAAATCATACCACTGCCGGTCATCCCTCTTTCATGTGAATCTTTAGCAACATTAAATTCATATAACGCGATATTTTTAACACCTGTGCGTTTAAGACCCTGCTCAACTTTATCAATCCGGTATCTCTCAACAACTGGATACCAAATTAGAATAACAGCTCCTTTAAATCGCTTTGTGACGTCTTTGACATATTGCACCACGCGGTCGTAGTCATCTTTGATTTCATAAGGTGGATCGATTATCACAACGCCACGCTTTTGCGCCGGTGGGAACAAGCCCATGCTTAATTCAAAACCATCACCTTTTATCGCTTTTCGGTAACGATTGGGGCGAATAAACTGACGTAATAAATCAAAATCCGTTGGATGAAGTTCATGAAAGAACCCTTTCCCGTCCATTGGCAGCTGATTAAGAGCAAACCAAGGTGAACCTGGGTATAACACTAAATCGTCAAAGCCATCTTCTTTATTAAATTTCGCGACTACGTCTAAATATTCAGCAACGGCCTTAGGCATGTCTGCACGGTCAGCATTCCAAAGTGGGCCAATGCCCGTTTCAAATTCTTTATTTTTTTGAGCAAACTCATCTTCGAGCTTATATGCACCTGCGCCAGCATGGGTATCAACAACAATATAAGGTCGTTCTTTCTCTCCCATATATTGCAGTACAAACTGAAATATTAGATGTTTTAATACATCTGCATGATTTCCCGCATGGAACCCGTGGCGATAACTCAACATGAAATTTGTTTTTCCGAAGTAATGACTGACATCGCCATTCTACGTCACTCCATAAAAAGGAACAATGATAGTGAAACTCTCTGGCAAATTAGGCTAAAATCCAATTTTGTCCAATTAGGAATAAATCAGACTATGGCTTGGGTGCAACTTCGTTTTCCCGTTAAACAACAACACACAGATGAAATCAGTGACTTCTTAATGGACTTAGGCTGCGTATCTGTCACATTTACAGCCTTAGACGATGAAGCTATTTTTGAGCTTTTTCCAGGTGACAAAAAAATATGGCAAATGTCACATTGTGTCGGACTTTTCGACGCCGCCACTGACATGTCACTTATTTCTGCTGCATTAAGCCAACATTCCTCATTTGATGTCCCGCCAATTATCACAACCGAGCAAGTCGAAGACAAAGATTGGGAACGCGAATGGATGGACAATTTCCATGCAATGCAATTTGGCCAACGACTTTGGATTTGTCCTAGCTGGCTAGACATTCCTGATCCAACGGCATGTAATGTCATATTAGACCCTGGTTTAGCCTTCGGCACTGGAACACATGCAACAACAGCATTATGTCTTGAATGGTTAGAAGGTATGGATTTAACCGGTAAAACGGTATTGGACTTTGGATGTGGCAGTGGCATTTTAGCCATCGCAGCCTTGAAACTTGGTGCTAAACGCGCCATTGGCATCGATATCGATCCTAAAGCGATAACCGCAAGCCTAGAAAACGCGGTACGTAATAAAGTAGAAGATCAAATAGAATTATACTTGCCTGAAGATGCACCGATATTTGAAACCGACGTCATTGTCGCCAATATTCTTGCTGGCCCGTTAAAAGATCTGCAGTCCATAATTGTGGGTTACGGACATAAAGGTACAGAATTGGCCTTGTCTGGCATTTTAGCAGAGCAGGCAGATTCTGTTGCAGCAGCATATCAGTCGAGTGTTTCGTTAAATCCGGTCACGCAACAAGACGAATGGGTTCGAATTGACGGCACGATTACCTAAAAGACACAATAACGTAAATTTAAATAATTTATTTTTTTACATCATTTTTTTTGGCCGAACATTCTGTGTCGGCCAATGTTTTCCCGCCACTAACCTCTAAGCGATATAAAAGTCAATCATTTCAATCGCTTTTTTCACCCCTTTTTCGCTAATTCAGAAATGTTTTTTTCGAGTTTTTACTCAATTTTAAATGTCAATAGTTTAGTCCACAAAAAATACACAATTTGTTTAAAAAACAACCTTTGATTTTTGTTAAAAAAACAGTAAACTTGCCGCCCTTTTTTTGGTCAGTGACAGAATTGTGACTGAACTTAAAAAACGATTGAACTAATTAAATGCTAAACGAGGTTATGCGCTTTCATGCAAATTGGTCCCTACACTCTGGACAACAACTTAATTGTTGCACCAATGGCTGGAGTCACGGATAGACCATTTAGACAGTTATGTCGACGTATGGGAGCTGGCCTTGCGGTATCGGAAATGTTGTCGTCCAATCCACAGGTTTGGAAAACAAGTAAATCGATGAACCGAATGGATCACTTAGGTGAAACCGGCATTCGAGCGGTGCAAATCGCTGGAGCGGATCCAGACTTAATGGCAGAGGCCGCGGCATATAATGAAAAAAATGGCGCGCAAATCATCGACATTAATATGGGTTGCCCAGCAAAAAAGGTAAATAAAAAGATGGCGGGGTCTGCATTGATGCAATATCCCGACTTGGTTGAACAAATCGTCAAGTCGGTTGTCAAAGCAGTGAATGTACCTGTCACTTTGAAAACGAGGACTGGCTGGAATACCGATAATCGAAATGGTGTTGAAATTGCCAAAATTGCTGAACGAAATGGAATTCAAAGTTTAGCAATACACGGCAGAACGCGGGCTTGTATGTATAAAGGCCATGCTGAATACGACATTATTAGAGAAATAAAGGACTACATATCGATTCCGGTTATTGCTAATGGTGATATCGATTCACCAGAAAAGGCAAAGGAAGTCTTGGAATATACAAACGCAGATGGGCTAATGATTGGCCGAGCTGCACAAGGTCGTCCCTGGATTTTCAGAGAAATTGACCATTATTTACGAACTGGCGAGTATCTCGCTGCCCCTGACAAAGAGGAAGTTCGAGGCATCTTGTTGGAGCATGTGATAAACCTGCATCAACTTTATGGCGAAGTACTGGGACCCCGAATTGCGCGTAAGCACGTTGGGTGGTACTTGCAAGACCAAGACACGGATAAGTCTTTTAGAAAGTTATTTAACGCTATCGAATCTGGCAATGAACAGTTAGATGCATTAAATAAGTATTTCGAATTTGAATAGGAAAGCCCATTCGCTTTTGAATGTCGCTTTGAGTCTTAACCTTATTTTAATGATAGAGAAATAATAAACATGTTTGACCAAAACGTAGCAACACCGTTTATAACGAACGCACACATCCAAACTGCTGACAAGCCTCAGCCTCTACGTAACGAAGTAAAAAAAGCGGTACGTAACTATTTACAAACGTTAAATGGTCAAGATTCTACCGATGTTTATGACTTGGTTTTATCAGAATTAGAAAAGCCATTATTGGAAGAGATCATGACTTACACTCGCGGTAATCAGACTCGTGCAGCCAATATGTTGGGCATTAACCGTGGTACTTTACGTAAGAAGTTAAAGAAATACGGAATGAACTAATCTCCCTTGGGAGAACATTAAAAGCACCCTCGGGTGCTTTTTTACTTACAGGGACGTAAGTATGCCGGGCCTTCAGGGATGAAGATTAGACCGGCGACTTACAGGGACGTAAGTATGCCGGGCCTTCAGGGATGAAGATTAGACCGGCGACTTACAGGGATGTAAGTATGTCACGATTTCAAGGACGAAAAAAAGTGACCACTTACATCGGATGTAAGTATGCCGGGCCTAATTTGGCGCTCTTTAACCAGAGTTAGTGGCAAAGTACTAAGTTAAAAGTAAAAGGACAGTTTTAAAAACAAATTATTACGTAAAAATAGGTATGGTTTGTTACTAGGAAGTCTAGTTTAAAACTGAGCTGGTTTAAGTTTCGCGACAATAATTAAGCCAGCTAACTTTTTACACACCAATTTCTTTACGGTTGTGGTTACGACCATGACTTTAATCAACCAAGCTAAGGTATATTGATTCAATGGATACATTACGACCTGTTCGCCGCGCTCTAGTCAGCGTGTCCGACAAAACTGGTATAGTAGAATTCGCGCGTAAGTTAGCCTCTCACGGCGTTGAAATATTGTCTACGGGCGGCACATTCAAACTACTCACCGAAAATGGCGTAAACGCAATTGAAGTTTCCAATCACACTGGTTTTCCAGAAATGATGGACGGTCGTGTTAAGACGCTTCACCCTAAGATCCACGGTGGCATTCTAGGCCGTCGCGGTACCGATGATGCGGTAATGACTGAACACGACATTGCACCTATAGATATGGTTGTTGTAAACCTATATCCGTTTGCAAACACAGTTGCAAATCCAGATTGCACAATGGAAGATGCGGTAGAAAACATCGACATTGGCGGACCGACAATGGTTCGTTCTGCAGCAAAAAATCACAAAGACGTTACGATTGTTGTAAATGCCAAAGACTACGACCGCATTTCAGCTGAACTTGACGCCAACCAAGGTGCGACATCGTTTGAAACTCGTTTCGACCTAGCAATCGCAGCGTTTGAACATACTTCTCGTTATGACGGTATGATTGCAAACTACTTTGGCAAAATGGTTCCTGATTATTCAGACAATGCCGACGAAGTTGAAGACTCTAAATTCCCTCGCACCTATAACATGCAATTCACTAAGAAATTAGAAATGCGTTATGGCGAAAACAGCCACCAAGATGCAGCCTTTTATGTTGAAAACGACATTGAAGAAGCATCGGTAGCAACAGCAACACAACTCCAAGGTAAAGCGTTGTCTTATAACAACATCGCTGATACCGACGCAGCTCTGGAGTGTGTAAAAGAATTCACGCGCCCAGCTTGTGTCATCGTTAAACACGCAAACCCTTGTGGTGTTGCTGTTAACGATACCATTTTAGAAGCGTATGACCGGGCTCACAAAACTGACCCTACGTCAGCGTTTGGTGGCATCATTGCATTTAACCGCGAGTTAGATGCAGATACTGCTGAAGCGATTATTTCACGCCAATTTGTTGAAGTAATTATCGCGCCTAAAATCTCTGCAGAAGCTGCACAAATTGTTTCTGCGAAACAAAATGTTCGACTTTTAGAAACAGGCGAATGGGGAACTAAAACAACTCAACCTGACATTAAACGTGTTAATGGAGGTTTGTTAGTTCAAGACCGTGACCAAGGTATGGTTGCTCAAGACGAGCTTAAAGTTGTTTCTAAAGTACAACCAACTGAAGCCCAACTTAAAGACTTAATGTTCTGCTGGAAAGTGGCGAAGTTTGTTAAATCTAACGCTATTGTATACGCCAACGAAGAAATGACTGTTGGTGTGGGCGCAGGACAAATGAGCCGTGTTTATTCAGCTAAAATTGCTGGGATCAAAGCCGCTGATGAAAACTTAGTTGTTGAAGGTTCAGTTATGGCCTCTGACGCATTCTTCCCGTTCCGTGACGGTATCGATGCTGCTGCAGCTGCAGGCATTAAAGCAATCATCCAGCCGGGTGGGTCAATGCGCGACGACGAAGTTATCGCTGCTGCTGACGAACATGGAATTGCAATGGTATTTACTGGCATGCGTCACTTCCGCCACTAAATTCTAGGATATTGATATTAAAAGCCGAACAACCGTTCGGCTTTTTTTTGTTCAATTAGTTTCTGTTGCTAATCCCACCGACTAATTTGTTAATCCCACTTTCCTAATGTAATGTTCCGCTAACTTTTTACTAGCGTATTTGAAACACATTGAGTTTGTAAAAATAAAGGCAAGTTATAAATATCCGCCACTTCTTCAAGACTGTATAAACATATTTGCATCCAATGTCTCGACACTAGGTATTTAGGTTCATAATAGAGCGAATAGCCTTTATCCAATAGTGAATCTGCAAGCTCAATAATGTCGATATCTGAGGGTATCGCAATGGTGAATATACAACTTAGATTGTCATTATTCTCTGCGACGACCGTTATGCCTAAAGCCTTTAATCTAGAAAATAAGTAAGCACTTGCTTCGGCAATTATTTGGTATTTCGATTGCCAGTCGGTTGTTGTCAACGCGTTATTAAAGGCCCTCAATAAATTGGAGCTTAGAGTAAACGGTATCCCACCCCGTTGAGCGTACAAAGATAGATCTAAATACGCAGGTAACATCCTATTATTTAAAAATTCACCATGTTCCCGCGCCACAAACGCCAAACCAGAATACGAACCAATCCCTTTGCCACTAGAGCCTGATACTAAATAGGCACCATCAAAATTAGTTTCTTCACTCCCTAGTAAACTAATGGCGTCAATGCAGCATTTAACATCATAACTTAAACACAGGTTGAGCAATTTTCTGTAGGGGTTTTTAACACCAGTGGACGTTTCTAACCCTACAAACCAAAGCCACCCAAGTGCTTTATCGGAAGTTAATACTTTTTCAATTTCAGGCAGATCAAATTGTTGCCCCCAATCGACTTTAAGCAGTTCAAACTCCAAGCCCCAGCGTCTAGCTTGCTCTGCAAGTCGTTCGCCAAATTCGCCATTAACTAAAATGACGCCTCTTTTTTGCAGTTGTTGTATTTGGCCCGCGACCAAATCGTTTGCTAATGTCCCAGAACCTTGAACAATATAGGCTTCTGGCATAGCAGTTTGCTCGCATATTTTAGCAATTGTATGTTCATACAGATCTAAAAAGCAGGCGCTTCGATGGGAAATAGGTTCTAAAGACAAAGCGTTGCTGACATTTTCCGATATTTCTACAGGCCCAGGGTGCAAGTTCAGCTTTTTGTGTTTTGACGTTTTGATATTGTTTAGCATTGTCGCCAACGATAAGTATTTTTTTAGTGTTAAATACATCGGTTGGTATTGAGCACGAGTTGTTCCTACTGTCGGCCCAAATGATACAAAGCCCATTCGACGATACAGACGAGCCTCTCGTAATGTAGCAGAAATTAATGCAATGTCCTGTCCCTGCCCAGCATAATGAGTCGATAATTTTTCGATCAAAATTCCGCAAACTTTAGTTTTACGGTAACTCGGGTCCACCGCTAATAGTCTAACTTCGACAGGCTGACTATTTAATGGCAATAAACTATCTAACCCTTCAATTTTTATATCGAGTGAAAATGGCCTTTGCGTTCGGCCTGCGATCATCGCAACCAATTGGCTGCCGTTTTTGCAAATAAAATAGGTATTTTCAAGATGAAACTTATCGACTAGTTTGCCCTCTGGGTTTCTCTCATGCTGTGGGATCTCTTCGACAAACGTTAGATAGTTTAGCTTATGAATTGCTTCAAATTCCTCGGCCGTTTCAGCTATTTTATACTCTAACTTCAATGTTCATCCTCCTAATTTTGTTGTACTTTCGACTCATCAGGAAATAAAAAGTTCTCGGCTACCAAGTTTTATCCTGAAAAAAGTTAGCTTACATACTAATACTACTGCTCCTAATTGTAACCTAACCATAATTGATGTTTTCTAACGAGACATAAACAATTGGTAATGCGACCTAAGCCAGATATACTAAAATCTAATCACGCTACCCAATGAGGCTACCATGCAATATAACACTTCTGAACTATGTGATATGTACACAGAGCAGGTTGATGTCGTCGATCCTATCTTTGAACAATACGGTGGACTGACTTCATTTGGTGGTCAAGTTCGCACCATCAAGTGCTTTGAAGACAACGCTCTTATATTAAACGTTGTCTCGACAGACGGCACAGGCAAGGTACTCGTCATCGACGGTGGTGGTTCAACTCGACGTGCATTGATTGATGCAGAAATTGCAGAATTAGCCGCAGAAAATAATTGGGAAGGCATCATTTGTAACGGCAGTATCCGTGAAGTTGACGCCTTAGAAGACATCAATATTGGTGTTGTCGCATTAAATTCAATTCCGGTTGGTGCGGACGATCAGGGCATTGGTGAGGACGATATTGCCATTAATTTTGCCGGTGTCACATTTTTACCAGACGATCATCTTTATGCCGACAGTACTGGTATCATTTTAAGTCCAGAACCACTTGATATTGAATAAGAATGTCGTATCCGATAGCGCTAACTACTGATGCTGATCTAACACGGTTTAAACAAAAGCGACTTGGTGAATCCCACGTCGCTGACGTTATTTCAATACCGAGCGATTTGGATTTGCTTAGTACGCTAAATCAGGCAAAGTTAGATGGTGTTACAACTGTCTTTGTTGGCGTGCCAGAAGACATTGGACCTAGAGCAAACTGTGGCAATGGCGGTGCGGATAAAGGCTGGCCGGCTTTTTTAAATGTACTGTTAAATCAGCAAGCCAATCAGATGTTTGACTGGTCAAAATGTTTGTTATTAGGCCATGTTGTGGTGAATGATTTTTTAGCCAAAAGTCATCTTGATCCTAGTTTAAGCAATCTTCGACAGCTCTGTGCCGATATTGATACTCGCGTAAAAGAGGTGTTAACCCCTATTTTTGATTTAGACTTTAACCTCGTGGTGATTGGTGGTGGCCATAATAATGCCTATCCAATCTTAACGTCGTTAAGTACCAGTGCGAAGTCTCAAGTGAGCTGTGTCAACCTTGACCCGCACGCTGATTTCAGAAACCAAGAAGGCCGACATTCTGGCAATCCTTTTCGATATGCTTTTGCCGATGGCATTTTAGCTGGCTATCATGTATTTGGTTTACACGAGCAAAAAAATAATCAGGATACGTTAACCGAACTAAGTAAAGCTGGTTTTAGTTATACGAGCTATCAATCGTTGTTTATTCGCCAAGATCAATCTATTGAAGATTCAATGCAACAAGCCCTTGTTCAACACCAAACATTAGGTTTACCTTCCGGTGTTGAGCTCGATATCGATGCTATTAAATATGCCGCAGCAAGTGCGTTTAGCGTTTCAGGATTTACATTAGAGCAAGCGGCACGTTATGTGTTCAAAATGAGCAGTAACGATACAAATCGCTACTTACATATTTGTGAGTCCGCGCCAACAGATACGCAACAAAATGAAGCAGGACAAGCAATCATGCAACTGGTATACAGCTACTTAATTGCCAAACACCCAAGTTAATATTGAGGTTTCGTCCTAATCTTTTTCTGACTGTTCAGTGTCGTACCAAATACCGTATTTATCGCCTTGCCAAGTGAGCAATCTAAATAAATGCGCGGTGACCAAAAAGATAATACCACCTGCTAAGATGCTCTCGTAAACAAACCCCATAACACAAAATATGAAAGCAAATATATGGCTAACCACTTCAATTCTCACACCAGTGGCGCGATTTGGGCGCATCTGTAAATAGTTAATAATGAACCAACCTTTAAGTATTGGTGACATTGCTTTCCAATTATCTGACCCTTTATCAATCATAAGTTCCTCCTGATTTAATACATTAATATCTACATCAAGAGCCGCTGCTAAACATTTTAATGATTCCGTACTCGCATTATGACCACTCTCAATACGTTGAATCGTTCGAACACTCAGCCCCGATATCTCTGCTAATTGTTCCTGCGATAAATACCGACTAATACGGAGTTGTTTTAAAATCATTTAGTCATTGCCCCTTGATTGAGGTGAGATAATGTAAAAAATATACCGCTGTCAGTTACGACAAACACCTGACATTTGCCCGACAGTGGGTTTTTCGGCCCTTTTCAGCGTACTGATTTAATATAAGAGTGAAATAAGCAAAAATATAATCGTCAATATTAAAGCTATTTGTGAAGTGATGCTCCAGTATTTTGCCACTGCTCTAGCCAGGTCTCAAATCCAGAAAGCTCAAACGGTTTACTGTAAAAATACCCCTGTGCTAATCGACATTGAGTATCTCGTAATTGATGGATGGTCGACTCAACTTCAACGCCATGACCAACGGTATTTATATTTAAGTTGCGCGCCAGTCCGATAATCGCATTTAAGTAAGCATTGTTTTTTTCTGTACTGGCATCGGTATTTAAACTTTTACAGTCAATTTTTACATACCAAGGTGAAAACTTATTAAAGCAACTAAGCGCACTTTGATCTTTACCAAACTCATCCAATCCCACACGTACGCCAAGGTGCGATATTAAGCGTGTTATTTTAAGTGCACGTTCCGGATCTTGAGCAAATGCCGATTCTTTAATTTCAACCACGAGTTTGTCGGGTGCAACTTGATATTTCTCAAGCAAATTTGCAATTGTATCCACCAGCTGAGACTGGAATAACTCTTTGTTAGATACATTTACAGCTAAGTATTGTTCACATCCATGGAGTTGCATTTTAGCCAATTTTTTTATCGTTTGTTCAAAGCACCAGACACTGAGTTGATAAATAACCCCAGATTCTTCTGCGAGGGTAATAAACTGATCCGCGGCTAATATTTCGCAATTATCTCGACGCCATCGAATTAGAACTTCACCTCCTTCAACTTCATTAGTGATCAGATTGATTTGAGGCTGAACAAACAATTCAAATCGGTCATGGTTTAAATCTTCCCGCAACTGACTAATCACTGCGCGGTTATTGTGGAGGCGACTTTCTAACTTGTTTTGAAAATAAACAGAGGTTCCATCTTGTTGTTGATAACTTAATGCAAGATAGGCTTGTTCTATTAGGTCCTGTGCCGACCCTCCGTGCTCTGGGTAACTTGCAACTCCAAATTGAATCCCAACATCAACCGCTGTTGCATTAATTAACAAAGGTTCGTTAATGACTTCTTTAAGTTTTGACAATAATGTTTCCGTGACATCGTTTTTCCCATCATCGCGAACAGCAAAGCTAAAATCTACACCACCTAATGTTGCCAAAAATGCCGTTTGTGAATGCTCTGACAATAACAATATGTCGGGTGATTGCTTGAGTATATTCCGGATCCGACTAGACATCTGTAACTTCACCATATCGCCATTTTGATGGCCTATAAGCGAATTCAGCAATTCAAAATTAGTTAGTTTAAAAATGACGAGATTAATTGTTAATGAAGAATGGATCTTTAACTGCTTATCAATTTTGTCTGTAAACGCCAACTTATTAGGTAGGCCGGATGCGAGGTCTAATCCAATTGCAATTTCGTTTTTGGAATGTTGTTTTGAATCAGCGTGATGCGCACGGGTTATTTGCCGTAACGACCAAAAATTGTACCCAATAGTCGCCATGGAGCAAATGACAATTGGCAACATAAACAAGAATAAGGAAGACCAGAACAGTTGATTTAAGATTATGATAATTAAACAAATGAGAACTAACGACCATTGTTTAACGTAGTCATGTACTTGTCTAAACATACCAGGCCAATTGCACCCAATACCGATTAATGCAGTAACCAAAGCCGCCATAAGCAAATAGCCATGGTCAAATTTGTGGGCTTGTTGTACTAAAATTAAAAAAGTGCCAAGCAAAATTTGGCTAATAATAGTCGGCACGACACGCCAGTTGTGCAAGATAACGAAGTTAATTAACAGTATGACAAACAATGTTGCGCAGATGCCAACTTCAACGGTTAATTGTGTTTCAGTCATTCAAACCCCAAACTAATTACTACGGGTTAACGTTATACCAGACAACACTTTGTTTGATGTTTGATAAATGGAACGGCTAAATGAAACAAGTCGATTTAACCGTCTATTGAGCCGATTTGTTTATATTCAGATTTCAATAATTCAGGGACTTGATCCGCAGCAACTGGCCTACTAATCAAATACCCTTGAATTTCATTACAACCCATAACGTGCATTAAATAAGCCTGCGCTTCGGTTTCAATACCCTCAGCAATAACGGCGATTCCGAGGTGTTTTGCCAATTGTACAATGACAGACGTAATATTACGGTCTTGTTCGTCAAACTCGATATCTTTGACAAAAGTTCTGTCTATTTTGATCCTATCGATAGGGAACGTTTTTAAATAACCGAGCGAACTGTGACCTGTACCAAAGTCATCTAATGCGATACTAAGACCTTTACTCCGCAACTGACCGACACTTTTAAGTGCGCGTTCAGGTTCACGCATCATTGCGGTTTCAGTTATTTCCAACTCAATGTAATTATGTAAGTTACCTTCCGACTCAATAATTTTAAGCAAACTATCGCAAAAATCGGCCTGTTGGAAATTTAATGCTGAAATATTAACGGCGACTTTCCCTCGCATTAAACCGCTTTTAAGCCAGACTTTTACTTGTTGGCAAACGGTTTTTAAAACATAAAAATCCAACTGGCGAATTAGGCCATTATCTTCTGCGATGGAAATAAACTGATCTGGAGAGACTAAACCACGATTTGGGTTCTGCCAACGCACTAACGCCTCAAAGCCACAAACTTCATTTTCTTTTAACTTAAATTTTGGCTGGTAATACACCAAAAATTCATTTCGATTTAAACCGGCAATTAGCTCACTTTCTAAACTCAACTTATCGTTAACTAAATCGTCCATTACATCATCATAGATAAGACAGTTATTACGTCCGGTAATTTTAACTCTATTGAGCGCAGTGTCGGCACAACGCATTAATACTTCAGGCTTGTCACCATGGATAGGATACACCGAAGCCCCCATGCTTACTGAAATACTGATCTCTGTTTCATCTAACCAAAATGCTGGTCGCAACTCACGTTGAATATCTTTCGCAATGCGTTTTATGAAAAACGCTGGGACACCAGAAAACATCTGATTAGGAATTAAAATGGCAAACTCGTCACCGCCTAGTCTGGCTAAGGTAATGCCCTTTGCCAAACATTTTGCGATTCGTTCCGCAACTAAACCAATAAACTCATCACCCTTTAATGGACCAAAGCTTTCATTTACCTTTTTAAAATTATCTAGGTCTAAAAACATTACCGCAAAATTTGGTGCATGTGCCGTTGTCATATCAATAGTATGTTGTACATGTTCGGTAAATAACGTTCTATTTGGAAGATTGGTTAACGGGTCGCGAGTCGCGAGTAAACGCAACTCTTGTTCACTGTTTTTACGATGCGTTATGTCAGAAAATACACCAACAAATTTCACGTCTGTTTTTGACATCAAACGGTTTTCAGTTTCCACTCGAGTTACGGACAGATCCAATGAAACTTTTTCGCCAGATGACTTTTTACTCCAAACTTCGCCTACCCAAAACCCAGTCTTAGTAACTTCTTGCCAAATTAAACTTTCGAGTTCGTGGTTGCGGCCGAAATCAGCGTGTAGCTGAAAACTTTTTCCGTCAACGTCTTCTAACTGATATCCCGTTATATCAACAAATGCTTGATTGACCGACTGAATTTCTCGGTCTTTGTTTGCTATCCACACACCATCACGTGTTGAGTCAAGTAAAGATAAAATAAACGCCTCTTGTGTCACAGAGTTAAACGCCACTTTTACTCTACCGATCCGCTCATAAACAATGACCATGAGTAGAACAAGTAAAAATCCAGCTACAAATATGATGACCCATTTGGTTTGGAAAAAACGATAAGGGAGAATGTAATTAAAACTTTTTGCATGCTGCCATGACTGCCCCTCTAAACGCGCTTGAAGCTCTAATTGATTGGCACCTTGGCGCAAATTCTTTAACGTCAAAGAGTGATTAAACATCGAAACCACAGTCCAGTTTATTTCGTCAGAATACTTAAACCGAACTTGCATTTGCTGTGAAGGGTGTTGTTTTGCGATATTAAAAGCCAATCGAATTTCATCACTGTCGCTCGACAACGCGATCTTGTTACCAACATTAACGAGGTATTGTGCTTCGTAATCATCAATCACCTGCTGCACAACAAAATTAGGCTCTGCGTTCATTTCATTTACGGCCAATGAACTTAATTTAAACCAGCCGCGTTGGCTGTTAAAAACAAGGTCTTGGCGGATATCCGAAGTGGCATCAAAAATACGATTAAATCCACTGTAGTAAATTTTGGATTGTAATGTGGAAGGGTCAAATAACGCGACTTTATTAGGGTAAATCAACCATAGCTTTTGGTTGCTCGCAACCGCCAACGATAGTAAAGGAGTTAATTGATTTAACGCATCTAACCTTACTATTGAACGCGACAGATCTTTTTTGTCGACACGGTGTAACCCCTGACTCGTTGCAAAATACAAGGCATCACCTAAATGAACCGAATTAGAAACTTTCCAAGGCAAGGCACAGTCTGAGTTACATTGAATAGGATCTTGAAGCACTATTTCACGACCATCCCCAGATAACGTCCGGATCTCATCTTTGGCAAAATAAATCAACCGCGTCGTATCAAACGGAAAAACCGCATCGCCTGATTGGCGTGGCTTATCGGTAGTTACGGTCATCGAGTTTTTATCTAATGCGATAAACCGGTTTGCAGAGACTAGCCATAAATGATTTTGGGTTTCAAATAGGTGAGTATAAACCTTGTTTTCGTTTGGCGATGGTTGCCAAACCGGCAGCCAACTCTGTCTGCCGTTTACCTGACGCTCGTAAAGTGTCCCGTTTTTAAGGGCATAAATTTTAGATTTGGTAATAAGATTAGAGTTTGCGAAATCACTCCAAACGGGTGCATCTTGAGGTTCGACACTTATGGGCTGCCACCAAGAAACTTGAATATCAAACGGTGTACTAAGCCAAATATTGCCACTTCTATCGATAAATACATTTTGAGAAAAATTGGCTTCTCTGACTTTCAAGGCGGGATTTCGAGTGCTGTACAAAAACTCCCCCTTGCGAACGTGGAGGTCACGACCGCTAGATATAAGTTCACTAATCCCAGTTTGATTCGCGACTTTATCAATTTTTGCTGTATCTAAATTTAATGAATAAAGATCCCCCTGTTGATTAAGCATGACAAGGGAGTTTTTAACAGCGGCAAACGACACAAACTCATTGTCAAAACCAAAAGTTTGCCAACTGTTATCTAAACTAGAATATTGTTCGATAGTATCGTCAAACAACAAAAAAATATGTTCATTAAAAGAAGTAACTTGTTTAGGTTGTTGCAGTGGTTCAATTGGTCGAATTAAATTTGAAATCACACTTTGTTGCGGTTCTGAACCAATCAAGCTCAACTGATAAATACCGGCTGTCGTTTGTAAATAAAGGTTAGTTTTATCAACTAAATTACCTTTACCCTGCAGAATTTTAACAACCTCAATTTGGCTTTTTTCTTTAACACCAGTCGTTGGCCATACTTGCGTTAAGGTTGAGTGTGGATTAGTTAACGAGACACGAAACACCTGCCTAGGCGTTGTAATAAAAGCATCATTGCCAATAAATTCGGCACCGGTAATTTTTTGTTCGAATGAAAAAGAGCGAAAAGATACAAACTGAATATCACGAAAAACACTTAACCCCTGCTCTGTTACTAACCAGGTTTGGCCTTGTGCATCTTGACCAAATGCGACACTGTTTTCCATGATGTGAGGGGAAGGTAAAGTTATTGGAATAAAGTCGGTGTGATTTTGAGCCTTTGCGCCAAAGGCGCAAATAAAAATTAGCACTAGCAATCCTAGCCGAATAGTTGCATTTTTCAATACGATTTTCATTTCCATTTGACTGCTTCAGAAGAAGTTAAATTTAGCATAGTCAAAAAATGTACATCTGCCAAAATAAACTTACAAAAATTAAAGTTAAATTGTTAAAAACATTTAAAAATAATATTTTTAACAACGCATTTAATTACATTGCACCGGCAAAATCCAACTGCCGCCAAGACTCATAAACAAAGACTGAAACCGCATTTGACAAGTTCATACTGCGACTTCCAGATTGCATTGGAATTCTAAGCCAATTTGGGCTTTGAATTTGGGCTAATACATCATCCGGTAACCCTCGAGTTTCAGGGCCAAATACCAAACTGTCACCGGCTTTGTATTTTGCTTCATGGTGAAAAGACTGACCTTTAGTCGTGCAGGCATACAGTTGAGATTCTGGGTATTCAGCAACAAACGCTTCAAAATTAGGGTATCGTTTAACATTCGCAAACTCGTGATAATCCAACCCCGCACGACGGACTTTTTTATCATCCCAATCAAACCCCAATGGCTCAATTAAATGCAACTTATAACCCGTGTTTGCACACAATCGAATAATGTTGCCTGTATTAGGGGGAATTTCCGGCTGGTATAACACAATATTTAGCATGAACTTATTCTTTACCTTTCTAATTCTGAGCAGGCTGTATATTACTAAATTAAGTCCATGCACACGACACATTATTATTTAAATTCTTGCGGCACATATTGCGGCACTTAATGCATACGTATGTTCAATTTCCATTTGCTGTTTAATGTTATGTTTTAGCCCTACGTTTAAGCTTGTTTTAGGGGGTTAGATGCCATCTCGATTTATAAAAACCACAATACTATCAATTATATGGTTAACCTCTGCCGTGGCTTATGGCAGCCCAGTGAAATTACAAAGTTACTCTGGAGATACGTCGCTTCCACACAAAATTCTGGTGGAAACTCTCAAGCGCGCTAACTTAGAATATATCTACCCGTATGCTAGTGATAAAGACGTTTCAAATGCCCGTATTTTGAATGATGTAAAAACAGGCAGCTTAGATGTAATGTGGAGCATGACGTCAAGACAATTGGAGGACGATTATCAAGCTCTGTATTTTCCGCTTTTTCGCGGTATGTTAGGAATGCGACTTGCAATCGTTAAGGCCCAAAATAAACATCTTTTTGCCGGTGTAAAAACATTAAGTGACCTAAAGGCTTTCTCCGCTGGGCAGGGGAAAACCTGGCCCGATACTCGAATTTTGGAACACAACGGGTTAACGGTTGCCAAGACCCTAAAGTACCCTAACTTGTTTTATATGCTGGAAGGGGAACGTTTTGACTATTTCCCACGAGGCATAAATGAGCCTTGGGATGAAATTGTTCGTCATAAAGAACTCGATCTTATTGTCGAGCCTCACATTATGGTCAGATACCGCGCACCACTTTATTTTTTCCTGCGAAAAGACAATGTTGCGTTGCAACAAACAATGATAACAACGTTGAACAATATGGTTGCCGACGGCACGTTCGAACAAATGTTTTTGGCCGATACCCAAGTAAAAGCCGCTTTAAGTAAAGCCAATGTAGCAGGCAGGATCATTATCGATTTAGAAAACCCGCTATTAACCGAAAGAACACCAATCAACAGAAAAGAACTATGGTTTGACCCTATTTCTTACACAGGAAATTAATCAGCATGAACTCCATTTCTAAAAAAGTCATTGTCGCAGTCAGCGCCGCGCTGTTTGTCGCTTTTGTCATTGTGTCCATTGTGAGCAATCAATTGCAATCTCATACAGAAAATAACCACTGGCAACAAACTCAAGAAACATTAAAAAATGAACTGAGCGTTATTCTCGCTGAGCCAGTGTATTCATACGATAAACCGCTGATTTCCAGTATTATTCAGGCGTTTGTTAAAGATAACAACATCAGTAAAATTCGCGTTGTTGATCATCGAAACCAAGAACTCGGAAACAGTGGTTTTACGACTGAGTCAACATTAGACAAGGTCACTATTCCTCTAACTTGGAATGACTCGCAACAAATTGGCCACATTGAACTGTCATTATCATCTGAGTTAACCGATAAACGAATTGCAACGTCTACCGCGAACGTCACTGTATCACTGCTAATTTTTGTTGTAGTCACTGGTATTTTTATTATGGTGATCATCAATCGCGTTGTGGTTAAACCGTTATCGAGTGTTAACAAGTTACTCCAAGAGATTGCGCAGGGTGGCGGCGATTTAACCAAACGAATCAACTATAAATCAAACGACGAAATAGGCCTTCTAGTCACTGGATTTAACCAGTTTATCGGTGAGGTTCAACAATTAATAAGCGAAGTGGCGGAAACATCACAGGGCCTCGACGACGTCGCCAAGCAGGTGAAACACGCAAGTGAAAAATCCCACACAGAAGCCAATAACGAATCGGCAAAAACTGAGGCTACGTTAAGTCATTTAGAACAGCTTAATGCCGCGACAGCCGATATTGCTCAAAATGCGACCACCGCAGCAACCAGTACAAATGAAGCACGAGACACTTCAAACCGTAGCCGGGAGCAAATGAACATTAATCTACAGCAGGTTAGTGAATTAGTTTCAGAATTAGACAATACGTCAAATATTGTGACTAAATTGAATCAAAGTAGCGACAATATTTCCGGCGTTCTGGATGTCATCAAAAGTATTGCCGAACAAACAAACCTACTTGCATTAAACGCAGCGATTGAAGCGGCTCGTGCTGGAGAGCAAGGTCGTGGCTTTGCCGTTGTGGCAGATGAAGTAAGAACGCTTGCGCAACGCACTCAGTCATCAACTAAAGAGATTGAGATCATCATAGCCTCTCTGCAGGCCCAAGCTGGAGAGTCGGTTAGTGCAACTAACCGCAGTAAGGAATTGGCTGAATTGGTAATCGAATCGACCGAAATCACCAGTACAGCGATGAACGCTATCGCCGACCAGATGAATCATATCTCTGATATGAATAATATGATCGCCAGTGCGTCTGAGGAACAATCGTCGGTGACCAACGAAGTTCGAAATACAATGGAGCAAATACATAAAGGGGCTGCAGGGCTAGTTCACGAAGCGGAAATGCTGGAAGGGAGCATTCTACAATTATCAGATTTAGAAACCGGCTTGATGCGTCAAATAAAACAATTTAAATTTTAATTCCCCCTAAATATTGGTTCAGCTTAGGCAGTGTGAATAAGCTGAACCAGAATATCTCTCAGACAGTTACCTTAAAATGCGTGAAAGCAGCGCTAGGTAACATGCACGATTTTGTGTCTATTTAAACGCCAACAAGTTTACACTCTCGCCTTTCATCGCAGTAATTATCAGTTGTTTAGAAATTGTATCGATGATTGTTATTTGTCATCATGTCGTTGCCCACTTTTTATTTACAATGAAAGAAAAATAACAATGATAAATACGTTCAAATTATTCGCAGCAACCATATTACTGGTTTGTTCGCTTAGCGGTTTTGCACAAACGTCTGATCCACATTCTTTTGCTAACTTTGACCAAGTTAACGTTAGTCATATTGACCTCAACTTAAACGTCGATTTCAACAAAAAACAACTTACTGGCTCAGCAACGCTAAGCCTAAAATGGCTTGATAAAACAACTAATTCGTTAGTTTTAGATACCCGTGATTTAACGATTAAATCCATCAACTCTGGCGGAAAAACGTTAGCGTATAAACTGCACAAAGCAGATCCTAACCTAGGAAGCGCTTTGGTAATCGACATTGCAAATGGTACGGACAAGGTAACCATCGCTTACTCCACTTCACCAAATGCTTCAGGGTTACAATGGTTGTCTCCTGAACAAACAACTGAAAAGAAACATCCATTTTTATTCAGCCAAGCGCAGGCCATTCACGCCCGTAGCTTTATCCCATTGCAAGACAGCCCAACAGTTCGTGTAACTTACGCGGCAACGATTACAACACCAAAAGAATTAGTGGCAGTAATGAGTGCGAATAACGACGCCAGCGCGCCACGAAATGGTGTTTATCATTTCCAAATGCCTCAGGCGATTCCATCATATTTAATTGCAATTGCCGTGGGTGACTTGCAATTCCAAGCAATTGGTAAAGATACTGGCGTTTATGCTGAGCCAAGCGTACTGGCCTCTGCCGTTAATGAGTTTAGCGATACCCAAGCCATGTTAGACATTACCGAAAAAATGTACGGCGCGTATCCTTGGGAACGTTATGACTTATTAATTTTACCATCGTCATTTCCTTTTGGCGGCATGGAAAACCCTAGATTGTCGTTTATCACGCCAACGGTTATTGCCGGCGACAAATCGCTTGTGTCGCTAATCGCTCACGAACTTGCGCACTCATGGTCAGGTAATACAGTGACCAACTCCAGCTGGCGTGACCTTTGGTTAAATGAAGGATTCACAACTTATTTAACTTATCGGATCATGGAAGTCATTTACGGTACGTCGCGATTTGATATGGAAGCTTTGTTAGGTTACCAAGATTTACAAGCTGATTTAGCCGTACTACAGAAAGACGATCAACGTTTAACCATCGACTTAACAGGTCGTGATCCTGACGATGTTTTCAGTAATATTCCTTACGAAAAAGGCGCTTTGTTTATTCGAGAAATAGAGCAACAGGTCGGCCGCGCTAATTTTGATGAGTTTTTAATGGCCTATTTTGAGCATTTTAAATTCCAAAGCATCGACACAGAAACATTTTTAGCCTATATCCAAAAACATTTGATAACACCTTACCATTTAGACTTAGACCGAATTAAACAGTGGATTTATACACCGGGATTACCAAAAAATCATCCAATACCAAAATCGGATGCGTTTACTATCGTTGACCAAAACAGAATGTCTTGGTTAAACGGCAATGTGAAAGCTACACAGTTAGACGTTAAAGAATGGACAGTGCACCAATGGTTACATTTTTTAAATAACTTACCTGATCAACTTTCTGCAGCCCAATTGGTTGAATTAGACTCTGCATTTAAATTGACTCAGTCGACCAATAACGAAATTGCCCATAGCTGGTTAGTTTTAGTTGTTAAAAATGATTATCAACCAGCTTTTGAACGCCTAGAAACGTATTTAATAAGCATTGGTCGTAATAAGTTAGTTAAACCTTTGTATCGTGAATTAGCAAAAACAAGCAAAGGTAAAAAGTTTGGGAAACGCGTATTTAACATCGCTAAACCTGGCTATCACCCGCTTACCGTCAAAGCAAATGAAGGTTTCTTTAACTAGTTTGATTTTGGTTAAGACAACCTTTAAATAAAATCATAACATCCACTAATGAACTTCTAAGTCATTAGAGGGTGTTATGTTTATCCATAAATTGAAAAATGTGTTTTAGCGCCAAAACTCTTCGTTGATCTGCTTCGATAAAAATCTCGTGCTGACTTCCGGCCACAACAATAGGTAAATTTGAATACAGCGTAGGATTTAGCCGTTTAAGTTCCTCGCAAAACTCATCTTGTGCCTTATTTTCTACTACAGTGTCATCTCCGGCCTGTAAAACTAACACCGGAATTTTTACCCTATCCAATTGCTCAAAAGCTAAATCCAATGCGTCAATAGATGCCTGTAACCACCCAAAAGTAATGCCACCTAATTGAATGTTTGGATGTTGATCATAAATATCGCGGAAGTAGTTGTATCGCGCTTTACTGGTTGTCAGTTCATTATTTTCAAAGGCTTTTCTCGAATAGTTTTTGCCACCAAAAAAGTAGGCACTGTCACGTCCAGTCCATTGGGTCATTCGATTACCTAATTTGACAATATTGCGCGCCATATTCTCCGGAAAGTTAGCCGATATAAAGCCCCACATGGGTGACGAAAATGATGCTGTAGTAAAAACCAAAGGGTAATTTTGAATATATCGTAGACCTATTGCGCCACCCATTGAATGACAGATCAGATGTAAATTTTGCAAGTTATACCCTTGGACCACGCCCTCAACAAACGTATTCAAATCAATTATATAATCGTCAAAGTTCTGTACGTAACCCTTGTGACTATTGCGCAAGATCCGCGACGACAACCCCTGTCCTTGGTGGTCGATAATAAAAACATGGTAGCCTTGGTTGACTATGTCATAGGCCAACTCTTTGTATTTTAAATATCCCTCAACTCGACCAGGACTTATCACAACGCCGCCTTTAGGGTTTTGACAAGGTAAATGTACATAATGGATATCTAAGCCAATAGGGTTCTTAAATAATCCAGGTTGGGCCGTTTGGTTCCAAAATGGGTCGAGTTGGGTAATAACAAATTGACTAAAATTAGACTCTCTAGAATTCAAGCTGTTCATTTAATTTAACGTAAGTTCCATGCTGAAGTCGCAAAATAGCGCAGTGTTTCACCACACTATAATCTTGTATTGGTCTTATTCATTTAAGAATAGTGGATTGACCCTTGAAGTAAATCAAAAATAAACAAAAGTAGGCAAGCTGTTTAAAATTAATTACACTTCGGACGTGATTTGAAAAGGAACAATAGTATGAAAATTTGGGTAGATGCCGACGCTTGTCCTGTCGCAGCAAAAGAAATTCTGTACCGAGCAGCAAATCGAACTCAGATTGAGTTGATATTAGTTGCCAACCAATACCTAAAAGTTCCGCCCTCTCCTTTTATAACCACCATTCAAGTGCCTAGTGGTTTTGACGTTGCTGACAATGAAATTGTATTACGCGCACAACCAGAAGACTTAGTGATCACAGCAGATATTCCATTAGCCTCAGAAGTCATCGACAATAACGCAATTGCCCTGAACCCAAGAGGCGAGTTGTACACTAAGCACAATATAAAACAGCGCCTCAACATTCGTGACTTTATGGATACGATGCGAGCAAGTGGCGCAGATACCGGTGGTCAGCCTAAATACGGCGATAAAGACAAACAACAATTTGCCAACGCCCTTGATAAATATCTAGCTAAACACCGTAAATAAATTATCGACGCGGTTATTCGTGACAGGCTCGAACGCCAGCGAATAAATCTCGGTAACGGTATCGAAAAGCCGAATGTAACTCAATCAAATCACCAGACACCCATTTTGATGATTGTCGAGTCGGTAAGCTCTTTGAGGCCGGTTTGTCATTGTCACCCGCTTGCATCTGCGCAAAGCGATAAAAGTCCTGCTTAGTGGGGTGGTTAGGCGCCACAATATTATAAATTTTTTCTTCACTAACGGGTTGGTTGATCAAATGTGTTATGGCACTAACCACATCGTCAATCATTACCATGTTAACCAGCTGTGATGCATTTGATTGATTTATTTCAACTTTGAAACGACCCGGTGCACGGTCTTTCCCCATTAGCCCAGCTAATCTTAGGACGTGTTTAAATTTCGCACTACTGTTTAATACGCTGCACTCAGCATTATATAAGACCTTAGTCTTTAATTGGCTTTGGTCAAACGGACTAAACTCATCATTTTTTTGACTCTTAGTATAAATCCCTATCGAACTGGTAAAAATGATGTGTCTAACCTTATGTTTTTGCGCTTCATTCACGATTGCAGAAATATTGGCTGGATAACTTTCAGCCAATCCAGATTTGAATCCTGGCGGAATACAAATCACCACAACTTCCGCGTCAAATAACGTTAGGTCTCCTGATAACTGACCGTTTTCAATATTTAGTGGCAGATACTCAACATCACTAATGGGTTCTTTTGGCGTATTCGCACGAAAAGATACCTTAACTCGATTTTTCTGCTGATTTAATTTAGTTGCCAATCGGCTGCCTAAATAACCATTAGCAATGATAGAAATTGTTTTATCCGTCAACTTTACCTGCCTTTTTAGATTTATTAACTTTCCCACCTTTGGGAACGACAACATATTGCCCAGTAAACTTAGCAACCGGTGTAACGTCATCAAGCACTTCAACTTGCACCGCTATGCGCGCCATTTTTGCTTTAAGCAGTGGTTTAAAGTCACCGACGATATTGTCAAAATTTGCCACGGCTCGAGGGAGTTCAGTTACCGGTTTGTGGTAATGAATAGTGGCATCAGCCAATACTAAGTCCCCTTCCACATCGTTTTCTTTCATCATTAAATGAACCAATCCCCACCCCGTTAGCGTTGCAAGGGAGTAGATGCTCCCCGCAAACATAGTACCGTGTAGGTTCATGTTTGGGTTTAATGCCGCTCGTGTTTCAAATGTCGTGCCTGTGTATTGGTAAACTCGGATCCCCATAAGTTGGGTTATTGGAATTTGTTGATGCCAAATATTTTGTAAATCGACACACCAATGTGGGTTTCTAATGATCACTTCAGACGTCTCAAGAGATTTACACATTTGTACATGGGGTATTGCCCCAAATATCTCAGGAGCGTCACCTGTAACCACGTAGCCGAGGTTTTCATAAAAATTAGTTGCGCTGGTACGCGCGTTTAAAATAACCCGCTCAACGCCTTCCTGCCTTGCTATAGCTTCCAAAGATTCTAACATCATAGTTGCTAAGCCTTTGCGGCGATGTTGTTCTGTTACCGCCATATAGCGAATTTGTGATTCTTCACCATTGACCAAATGCAATCGGGCTACGCCCACAACGTTGCCAGCTTCATCTTTGACCATTCGGTGCCAAGCATGTTGTTCATATTCGTCTTTCTCTGACCCTCTAGGTTGTTGTAAAGGCGCTCGCAATATCTGCCAACGTATCTCATAGTACTGTTCCCACTCCTGTTCTGAATGTGGTGCAACTACTTGATACATATTATTTCTCCCCAAGTATCCAAAACGATATACACTTTCTATTATAGTTATTATTAAAAACCCAAGGTTTATTAAAAACTAACAATGAAGTTAGCGCAAACACTTACGCCAGATAATGAAAATAAAACGATATATATGGTCAAAAGTTCCTTTGGCAATATTGAGATCCGTCAAAGCGGGCGCCAATCTTGGCTGCTCGTTAATGGTATTGTGCAAACCGCCATAGAGAACAGCAGGCCCTATCGTTCTCTGTTACCGCACAATTATGTCATGCTGTTACCGTTAAACTACGATGACGAACCCAAATCAATTTTGGAATTAGGAGGTGGCGGTTTATTTATTAATCGCTATTTGTCGCATTCAAGGCCGGATATCAAAGTCACCAGCGTTGATTGTTGTGCAGAGGTCATCGACTCGGTTAAAACCTATTTTCCTGCGAGTGCTAACTTAACTATTGTAGAAACCGATGCAATAGATTATCTCGAGCACTTAATCGTAAAAAACAGCACATTTGATTGGGTTATTGTTGATATTTTTATTGGGGACAGCAACAAACTCGCGACCGCTCAGCGGTCTATTTTTGCTAAAATAAATCAATGTCTAAACCAATTTGGTTGGTTAGTTATCAATATATTAGATACCTCAGAGCAAACAATCGAACAATTAAACCAGGGTATATTGGCGGAATTTGACGAAACCCCGTATCGTTTTGCGGTTCCCGAAATGCAAAATCAGATTATGATGTTGCGCAAGGGAGGTGACTTTAAGTTCCCAGAATCGGTTGCGCAACACGATCTGAACAAGACCTCACATACCTTCTCACATTAATCAATCGATTCATCCCAATAAGGTGGTACGCCATAATAACCTTCAATGAAATCGATAAAACAGCGCACTTTATTTGGCAGTAATTTTCGGTGGGCGTAGACCACATACAAGCCCATAGGATCGAGTTCAAACTCGGGCAGTACAACGTTAAGCTTGCCACTTCGAACCGCCTCACTGGCGATAAAGGTAGGTTGCAACACCAAACCTGCGCCTGCAATTGCTGCATCAACCAAAACGTCACCATTGTTACTTTGAAAATCTCCAACAGACTTACTGTTCTTGGTTTTTAACCATTGGAAAATATCGTTCTCTTTGCCGTCCATTTCGATATAGCTGTAATGCAAATAGCGGTGATCTTTAAGGTCTTCTGGTTGTTTTGGTACACCGTGCTTTTTTAAATAGTCCGGCGATGCGCACAAAATTATTCTAATCGGCGCGACGCGTTTGGCAATAAGCGACGAGCTCTTAAGACGACCAATGCGCAGCGCAATGTCAAATCCCTCGTCAACGATGTCAACTTTGCGGTCGTTCAGTTGTAAGTCTACAGTCACAGATGGATAATGCAGTTGAAAGTCAGTGACTAACCGCGCCATATGTTTTAGCGCAAATGACACTGGGGCACTAATTCGCAATGTACCTTTGGGACTTTGTTGTAGCCCACCTAATTGCGACTCCATTTCGTCAATACTTGATAAAATCTGCTGTGCATGTTGAAAATAATGGGTCCCTGCCTCAGTGAGGCTCACTTTGCGTGTGGTCCGATTAAGCAAACGAACATCGAGTCGTTCTTCTAGTTTAGAAACATACTTACTCACCAGCTGCGGCGATATTTGCATTGCTGTAGCGGCATTACTAAAACTGCCTTCAATTACAACAGAGACAAATGCTCGCATTGCATCAACTCTATCCATCAAGTCCTCCGCCTTTTAATTCAAACATTATCAACATTATGTTGTTAATCATTCCACATTTTCCATATTACTCTTTTATTCTGTTGATAGTAAAGTGTGTTCATCCCAAGAGACGGGCAAATTAATTGTTATTTCAACTACAAAAATGGTTAGAGGAATTACCGATGAAAACTTCATTATTAAATAAAATATTAACTTCAGATGCGGGTTTTGCCGCACTAATCCTTCGTGCTCCTGTTGGCTTAATTTTGGCTGCACATGGTGCCCAGAAACTATTTTCTTGGTTTGGTGGATATGGGTTAGATGGCACTGGACAATGGATGGCCAGTATTGGGCTAACACCAGGTTACTTAATGGCAATGCTAGCCGGCAGCGCTGAATTTTTTGGCGGAATTGCATTACTATTAGGATTGTTAACCCGCCCTGCCGCAGTGGTTTCAGCATTCACGATGTTGGTTGCTATTGTCACCGTACACCTTGGAAACGGTTTATTTATGGCGAACAATGGCTATGAATATGGGTTAGTTTTATTTGTCGTATCAATTGCATTAGCCATTCAAGGTGGTGGTCGTTTCAGTTTAGATAACCTTATAGTGAACAAACTGACTCCTAAGCTAAACTAATCGCTAGCTATTCCCCTGAGAATGACAACGCAGGTATTGATACCGCTTTAAAAAACTTAAAGCGGTATCATTCCCGTTAAGACTGATTTGCGAGTCGCACTTCATTCTGAAAATTTGACTAAGTTAATCTATTTGGAACCAAAATGAGCAATGTCAATATCGCATTTATTTCCCACGGAGGCGGGCCAATGCCTTTGCTTAATGACCCTTCACACGCGGAATTAGTCACTTATCTAACGTCATTGGCCAGTACATTTAAAAAGCCCAAAGCCATATTACTGATCAGCGCCCACTGGGAAGGATCAGTCGCGACAATTACCGCGAGCAGTCACCCTGAAATGATCTATGACTATTCGGGCTTTCCCGCTGCTGCGTATCAATTGCAATACCCAAGTCCAGGCGAGCCCAAACTCGCAACTAAAGTTCAACAAGCTTTACTTAATGCAGGCATCGCAGCACAACTAGATTATAAACGAGGTTATGATCACGGCGCATTCGTGCCTTTAACTTTGATGTACCCAGCGGCAGATATTCCGGTTATTCAATTGTCGTTGCTCAATAATCTTGATCCACTGCAACACCTTGCTATTGGCAAGGCACTGCAGTCCATTCAATATGATGAATTACTGGTGATTGGTTCCGGGTTTTCATTTCATAATATGCGAGAGTTTTTTGCACCTGATACCGAAGAACGAAGAGCTAAAAATCTCGCTTTTGAACAATGGTTGCATACCACGTTATCTGATCAAAACAGCTCTGAGTCAGAACGTTGGGATAAAATGGCAAGCTGGACCAACGCACCGCATGCTCGGTATTGTCATCCAAGAGAAGAGCACCTCTTGCCATTGCATATTTGTTATGGATTGGCGGGTAGAAAAAGTGATGAACAGCAAAGTGTTACCGTACTTAATAAACAATCTAGCGCATTTGTTTGGCGCAGTAAGTCTGATATCAATTAATAAGTTCAGGCACTTTTATTGCTGCTATTTTCCTGTCTCCCTGCATCTAAACACGCAGTTGTCGAGACAGGCGACTTGTTTATTGGCTTCAACCCAAATAAAAACCTAAGTATGTTAAAGGGTTTGATCACAAAAAAACAAATGGCACTTGTTATGGTAAGCGACAACATAAATAGTAGGCCAATCTTAGCTGGGATCGACATTTGCCAGTTAATGACAAAATATGCGATAACCACAATCACAGTTTGATGAAAAATATAAAAAGGATAAATAAGCTCGTTGCATTGCCGAAGCCACTTTGGCGACTGAGTTAAATGGACCTGCGCATACCCCAAAAGCGTTAACATCGCTGACCAAGCAACAAAACAACACACTATCCACCAAATCGCCCATCTAACATCCAATGACAAATATTCGCTCAAATCTGGCGAATAATAATAGGCATAAAAAACACATGTACTCACAAGCAATAACGCTAAGTGATCTTTCCGCTTCTCGCCTAGCGACAGCCAAATATGTCTATCTTGAATAAATACCATGCCTGCAATAAAGAAAAACAAATAAAATGTCGACGCAGATAAGTTCTCAATTTTGTTATCGTCGCTTGGAAAAGCTAAAGAAAAAGTCACCTTGATAATTATAAGTAACGCGACTAATACAAATAGCCCTCTTCTTATATCGGTCAGCGTTCTCAGTTTATTTATAACAAACTTGCCGCTAGATGATGCTAAAAACTGGTTAATTGGGATCGCAAATAAGGCAAATACAATCAAAAACTCAATAAACCACAAATGATTTGTATCAAATTTTAGAGCAAGCATGGGTAACTCTTGCCAAAAAGATCCCATTTCTGAGATATTTTCAATGTAGCTTTGCGGTGGCACAACAAGCAAAACGCCAACCAATAACGGAACAAACAACCTTACCAACTTATCTAATACGAACTGCTTGGCGGAGACGTTCGACAATAGTAAAACCGCACCAACGCCTGATATAAAAAACAAGGTCGGTAATCTAAATTGCTCAAAATACACCATGATGTCATCAAGAAACTTGCTTGAATCTTTATTCATCACATGCCAACCATCACCATTAAAAGGCATACAAACATGATGAACAAAAACGGCGAAGATTAATATGACTCTTAACCAGTCCAATTCAGACAATCGTGATGTATTTTTCATTTCCACAGCGGGATCCTTTTTATTAACAATGGAACATTTGGTTGCTTGTGCAAAGTCCCCCAAACAAAGCTTTAAAAACATTTATATTTCAGCAGTCTGAGCGAAAAAACCTAAACTAGAAAACCGGAAAACATCGTGTAATCCGAACCTTCGAATACAGTTGAGTTGTGTTAAAACTCAGATGACAAACTAGGCTCACTCAGTATTAGTCGTGGAATCAATGAAAAAGGTTACTAATCAGTTGAAATAATTATACGAATAGAAATTGAAAGGGAAGAAATAGAAAGGGTGCGCCATTATATGTTTGGCACCTTTAAGCCGAAAACTGTTTTGTTCTTAAACTAAAAAGCCATCCAAATTTGGATGGCTTTCCATTTACTTCTTACAAGTACTAATAGTTACATTATGCTTTCTTGTAACGTCTTGCCATTAAACCTGCAAAACCTAACATAAGCATAGATAACATTCCTGGTTCAGGAACATCAACATATTGTAAGTTGTCAAAACGAGCCGTATAACCGCCCTGTGCAGACAACGTATTGTAACCATTCAATATTACGCTACCTATGTACGATACATCACTGACTGAGTCAGTATAAACAGTCGTTCCGTTTACTCCAAACTCGGTACCATTCGACGTAATAGAGATACTGAAGGTATTAAATGCATCAAGGATTAATGAAGATGTATCAAAAGCCCAACCGACATTTGAATCCCATACATCAGCGACTATAGTTCCAGAATCTGTTTGCGCTTCCAAAATAGGGTAGGCTGTAATGTTATCACTGTTGTCGAATGCAACACCCCATATACCGCCATATCGACCATCGTTTGCTGCTTGAGCAGAATCAATAAATAAATCAACTGACAAAAATTTAGAATGACCAATGTCTAATGTCATCCCTTGGGTATTATAAAAGCTATTGGAGTTTAGCTGCCCAGCAACAGTCATATGTAGTTCATTGTTTACAATTTCAAAGCCATCTGGCGCTGATCTATCTACAGTCCAGTCGGCAAGGCTGTCACCATTGTTAAAGTCCACTTCAATTATCGACGCCTCTGCGTTAGACACTAGAGCGACACTAAATAATAAACCTGCAATCGATTTCTTCATGAAAATCTCCTTTTTTGAAAGCATGTATTAATTACAAATGACTAACTTGCACTTTTCATTCCAAGTAAAAAATTAGTATCAAATTCAATTGGATGCGTAAAATTTCGGAATAAAACTGTACCAGTTGTAAAATTTTTAGACATAGACAAATAGCAAGCAAACAAAACATTATTACAATACTCTCATTCTTGAGCACGATTTCAGATCGTCTTAATAATTCTCTAAGGCCTGCCAAACAACAATTACAGCAGTAAAACAGTGTTATGGAAACGCCCCAAAATAGCGCATATCGGCTGTCAGTTTTTTTTACATTTATGATGTAATGGCAGAACCTCGTCTGTCATGTAAACTAAAAACAAATCAACAGAACGTTATTAGTTGCCCTGAAAGACCTTTTGGTTTCATTATGTATAATTACTTGAAACTGCACTGAGCAAGTTATATACAAGCCACTCAAGAAAGACAAAACAGAGTTGTACCGATTCTTAGTGTGGCGTTATGCAGAATGACATGGGAGGATACCTTGGAATTAGATAAAGCTTTATCAAAACTATTTCTACCAGATAATGATAGTTGGTTAAAACATGCCAACCCTTGGTCAGTTTGGACTAGATTCGCTACTTTGCCGTTTATAGTTTTAAGTATTTGGTCTCGAGTTTGGATTGGGTGGTATTGCCTTATTCCTATCTCGATTCTTATCTTTTGGGTTTGGATAAATCCAACATTGTTTTCTAAGCCAAAGCATTTTAATAGTTGGGGCGCTAAAGCAGTATTAGGTGAACGCGTGTTCATGAATAGGAAAGAAGTTCCAATACCAAAAGGTCACTTAAAAGTAATAGTAATATTAAATGTACTTCAATCCTGTAGTGGAATTATGCTGATTTACGGTTTGTGGAGTTTAGATTTAGCCATTACTCTTCACGGCATCGCTTATGTATACCTAACCAAAATGTGGTTTTTGGATCGTATGGTTTGGCTTTATGAATCTTCAAATTCGGCATAACAATGTTAATAAATGGACAGCGTTATCGTGGCAAGGAAGGTTAAGGATATTTAGGAAAACAAGGAATATGTTCTGCTCAAGTCAAAGCAATATTTCAACATTCCTTAGTTTGTAAACAGTCCTGTTAACGTTTTGTTGTAGTCAAGGATATTTAGCCTCCGTTTTATAACATCTGACCGGTGATTTTCTCGCACTTTCACCCCCTAATTTCAAACCCCAACATCATATAAACCACTTTTATTAAGTTACCGTGAAATATCTTTTGGCTCCATTGTGTCTACTTACTTGAAACTTGCATCTGCAAGTCATATACAAGTTAAACAAATCAGTAATAGTGCCTAATACACTTTAGTCGGCACTTTTAACTCGCGAACATTAAGGAACCACCATGTCGGACAAAACTTATGAACCACCTAAAGTATGGAAATGGCAACCAGGCAATGGTGGTAAGTTTGCCAGCATTAACCGTCCTATCGCCGGTGCCACGCACGAAAAGCCACTTCCTGTTGGTAAACACCCACTCCAGTTGCATTCATTAGGGACGCCAAACGGTATTAAAGTCACTATTTTACTGGAAGAACTTCTCGCGGCAGGTGAATCTGGCGCGGAATACGATGCGTTTTTGGTTGATATTTTTGAGGGCCAACAGTTTTCTTCTGGGTTTGTAGAAATCAATCCAAATTCAAAAATTCCGGCCATGATTGACCAAAGTACGGACAACCCAACCCCTATTTTTGAGTCGGGCTCCATTATGTTATATCTTGCTGAAAAATTTAATAAATTTATCCCTACAGACCATGCAAAACGCACTCAGTGTTTATCTTGGTTGTTTTGGCAAATGGGCAGCGCGCCATTTGTAGGCGGCGGCTTTGGTCACTTTTATGCTTATGCGCCAGAAAAATACGAATACCCAATAGAACGTTATACGATGGAAGTTAAACGCCAACTTGACGTTTTAGATCGTCATTTAGCAAATAATCAATTTATGTGTGGTGATGAATATACTATTGCTGATATTGCAATTTGGGCCTGGTATGGAACCTTAGTTTTAAACCGAGCCTACGACGCAGCCGAGTATCTAGACACCAAAAGTTATACCCATTTAGTGCGTTGGACTGAACAAATTGCCGCTCGTGACGCGGTTAAACGCGGCTGTAAAGTGAATAAAGTGTGGGGAGAAGATGAAGACCAATTGCATGAACGACACGATGCCAGTGACTTTGACACTAAAACCCAAGATAAATTGAAGTTAGCACAGGAATAACCACTAACTTAGATTAACACTGCAACTCACTTTTGTGAGTTGCAGTGTTAACATTGTCCAAAGCCCGTTAAGAACAATCACGTTTAGTAACGCCTCGGCTTTCAGGTAAGTCCGCTATTGACGTAAAACCCAACAAAACCGCAGCATCAACATCATCAACTTGGAATACATGTACTTTTCCATTTTGACCACCACATACTGCTGGGAACATAACTCCCGTTAACGAACCGCACGTCGCTGAGGTCACGGCGATATTAGCGTCGGTCAATATTTGCGCTGAGTACTTAATATTACGACTGAAGTTTTGACACTGCTTACTGCCATCGGCGATGTAAACATCACCACTTCTGCCTATCTTGTCACTCTTATTGCCGTTACTTTGACAGGCAACCAACAACAACCCTAAACCAACTAATGTGATTGATTTCACTTTTATTCCCTAACCTTATTGACTAAGACTATGCGTTTACCTAAAAGCGAGTCGGACGCTAATTGTCGATAATGTCTTTGGCTTTTTCTTCCATATCTTCAAGCATGTCCGTCGCTTTATCTTTGAATTCATTCAACATTTGGTTTTCTTCTATAATAGTGCCGTTGATATTGAGTCCAACAAAAATACCTTCTGCACCGACGGCAAATAACAACAATACAATAATTAAACCGCGCGCGACGACTTTCATTACCAAGCTAAATATTAACCAAGCAATCACTACACCCGCCACAATGTGATAAATCATTATGTCGTCTTTTGGCATAGCCATAACTTGTTCTAATTGGCCTGTTTCTTCCAAAACCGTGTACAAATAGCCAAATAACCCCACCGTGACTACACCGGCTAAATAGGTAAATATTTTTAAAATAAACATAGGTTTCCTTAATTATGTTTTAGACTTTTTTAGCGTTTTAACACCATTTATTATTTGATCGCACCTGTAGCATTGGGTCCAATATTTAAAAACTAGGTTTCCAACTGAAACGTTACGGGACCGTCGTTAACCAAGCTCACCTGCATGTCGGCACCAAAAATTCCAGTTTCAACATTCACATCGAGTTCTTTACATTGACGAACAAAATACTCATACATTGTATTGCCATGTTCTGGTGTTGCTCCCCGGGAAAATCCAGGTCGTGTGCCTTTTTTAGTATCCGCTACTAATGTAAATTGAGAGACAACTAGCAACTCGCCACTGACTTGTTTTAGGTTTAAATTCATCCGGCCATTGTCGTCAGAAAATATTCTATAAGTGGCGATCCGTTCTGCTAACCGCTTTGCTTTCGCTTCGGTGTCGTCTTTTTCGACACCGAGTAACACTAATAAGCCACCACCAATATTACCGACTGTTTGCCCGCCAACTTCAACTTTTGCCGACGATACACGTTGTATCAAACCAATCATTTTTTATTAATAAACTCCGCAATTTTAATACCTGCTCGCACTAGTCCGTCGGTAATACCGACTTCAAAACAACTGTGCCCTGCACATGGAACAATTTCTAAAACGCCACTGGACCAATATTGGTCTAACGTAAAGGCGTTTTCTGCTTTGCAAACGATATCGTATCTGCCGTGAATTATATACCCCGGGATCTGTTGTATTCGTTTGATCTCACTGATAATTTCAGATTCATACAAGAAACAGTCATTCAAAAAGTAATGACAATTTAACATTGCCATCGCGATAATGTCTTTATTGCTCATGTCTGAATTAGGATTACTTTGCGGGGTTTTGAGTTGCACAATATTACTTTCCCACTGCAAAAACTGTTTTGCCGCGGTTAATTGTTCTAAGTCATTTTCACCTGAGAGTTTTTGATAATAGCTTTCGAGTAATTCAATAGTAGAATCAAACTGGTGACCTTTAATAAACCGCTGATAGTACTCAGGAAAAATTTCACTGGCCCCACCTTTACCAAACAACCATTCAATGTCTTGTCGTCTTGCGAGAAAAACACCTCTGAGCAATAAGCCCAATACCATCTCTGGAAACTCAATTGCATAGTACAAGGCGACTGTTGTGCCCCACGAACCACCAGCCACAACCCAACGCTTGATGTTCAGTTCTTGCCTTATTATTTCCATATCATGGGCGAGATCTTTAGTGGTATTTTGCCAAATCGCATTTATGTCATTAGCGCAATGAGGTGTAGATTGCCCACAACCACGTTGGTCAAACAGGATAATTCGATACAATTGAGGATCATAAAATCGTCGGTGCGCTGCCGATGAGCCGCCGCCAGGACCTCCATGACAATAAACGACTGGGATCCCATCGGGGTTACCTGATTCTTCGACGTATAAAACATGCCCATCGTTTACGGCGATTTGCCACGTTTTATTTGCTTTAATTTCGGGAAATAACGAACGCATAATGTGCCAATACAAATAAGATTGATAACGTCATATTAGGCTTGTTAAGCATTTTAATAAAGCTTCTATAACAAATTTAAGCGTCAAGGAGCTGCTGCTAAGTAGTTGAATTTAGTGCCGTCTGACATTAATGAAATTCGTCAAGTTGGTCTAACATTTGGGTAATGATCATTATGGTGTAGGTTGCCTTTGATAAAAACTCGACATCGGCGTTTTCAAAGGTGTCACTGCTTTGATGGTAGTGTTTGTGGGTATCCACACCAAAATAGATATAAGGGATCTTACGTTTTACAAACGCATAATGATCACTGGCTTTGCGCCAATCGACGGCGTCATTGCTGCTACTTTTACTGCGAAATTTTTGCCTGCCATGCCCAAACTTGAGTCTAAAATTTTGAAGCGGTACGCGGGCTTTTGTCTGTTCTAAAATGGGCGCTAAATAATCCGATTTTTTAGCGCCACTGATATAAAGCGTATTTCGTCGGCCACCTTGACTCAACATGTCCAAGTTAATATTGAGCTTAATCTTTTCCAAAGCTACCGGTGGTGAATCAACAAATGCAAAAGCGCCATATAATCCACTTTCTTCCAAATCAGTTGCGACAAATATATATGAATAATGCAAATCAGTTTGAGCAAGGGCTGCGGCTAACGACAATAAAGCAGATACACCTGAGGCGTTGTCATCTGCGCCTAAGTGCATTTTACCGCGGCTCATACCTAAATGGTCGTAATGTGCGGTAACAACAATGTATTGGTCGGCATTTGAACCGCCCCGGAGCCAGCCTACGAGGTTATTGCCCGCCTTATCAGCTAACCACTGCTTCTTAATAAAAGGCTGCTCAAAGCTATCATTGAACGGCATTAATCCAATATCTTTGAATCGTTTTTGAATGTAACGTTGAGCTAGGGCATGACCTGTTGTACCCGGTTTTCGACCAGCCATCGAGGGGTGAGACAAACGTTTGAAGTCATTTAATAAAGCCGTTTTACTGGCTTGCGGCAAAAACGGAATTGGAGGCTCTGGTGAGACGTTTGAGGATGCTGAACTTTCTATGGCAATTACTGACGTGGCCCCTATAGACAAGAGCAATATGACGCCAATAAGATTTACAACATTAATAACCCATCTCCTAAGAAACAATGCGGGTAAATTAACCATAGTTTAGGAAGAATGGTTAAGCCAAATTAGCGACAATTAATTTGGCGTTCAGTCAGTAGGATCCAACTAGGTATTACCACTTGTTTAATCTGGCCAACACTTTGTCTTTTTCTAGCCATAAATCATTTAGCCAGGTCTGAAAACGGACTTTAAATGACTCGTCATTAAAGTAGTCACCAACAATATCGTCATTAACTTCCAATACTTCAACTCGGACTTGCACACGTTTCAACTTGCCAAATAAAATCGAGGTTGTGGCATTTTGGTTATCTGGATAATTTAACGTGACATTTAATACACCTGAGAACAAATGCCCCATGGCCGCCAGCGTAAATGCAATACCACCAGCACGCGGTGGCAACAAATACTTAAACGGGCTTTTTGTTTCCTTTTGTTTTTGCGGACTCACGCGAGTCCCTTCCACAAAGTTGATTATCGTCGTTGGAATATCTTTAAATTTTTCACACGACTTTTTTGTGCTTTCAATGTCTTGGCCTTTTTTCTCGGGATGCTTTTCTAAATAACTGCGGCTATAACGTTTCATAAACGGCATATCCATCGCCCACGCGGCCATGCCAATAAATGGTGTGCGTTTTAATTCGTTTTTTAAAAAAAATTTAGGAGAAGGCAACGTATTTAACGCTATTTGAGTTAAGACCATAATGTCGACCCAACTAACATGGTTGCATATCAACAAGTACCAACTTTTTTTGTCAAAGTCATCAAGGTCATCAATTTCCCAAACCACTGGATTTGTTAAATTAATAGCAAATAGGTTACCTATTGCCCAGCTTCTCCAAATCGCATTTATGAAAAAGTTGAGAATGGTTGCAACAATTTTAAATGGCAAAATAAGTTTAATAATACCTAAGATAAAAATTGATGTCGCGACAAGTGCAGTGATGCTAAAAAACAGCGGCAAAGTGATAAAAATAAGCAACCACGGCGGTAGAAATGACAACATAAATATTCCTAAGTTTGAGATTCAGATTGCAATTTTAACTGCAACAAGGTTTCCTGTTTTTGAGTCCAAATGCCGTTAATCCAGCTGTGAAGACGCTTTTTATATTCTTTGTCCGTACTGTAATCCCCAATGATGTCCTGGGTAATTTCGTGTACATCGATGTGCATTGAAACATTTCGAATTCGACCAGATAAAAAATGCCAAAACGTAGGAATTTGTTGCGGGTAATAAATGGTGACATCAATAACTTTATGCAATTGCTCGCCCATTACCGTAAAAACAAAACCGATCCCACCGGATTTTGGCTTTAATAACCCTGTATATTTACTATTTTGGTTTTCATGTTTTTTATCGGTATAACGCGTGCCTTCAATGAAATTCATGACGGATACAGGTTTGTATTTAAACTTTTCACAGGCTTCACGAGTGGTCGCTAAATCTTTGCCTTTCAAATGAGGGTTTTTGGCCAAAAAGCTTTTTGTGTATCGCTTCATAAAAGGGAAATCCAACGCCCACCACGTCAAACCTAATATCGGCACGTAACGCAATTGTTCCTTTAGGAAAAATTTTAAAAATGGGATCTTTCCGTTAAAAACTCTTTGTAATACAACAATATCAACCCACGACTGGTGATTAGATATAACCAAGTACCAATCTTTTTTCGATAAATTGAGATCACCCGTTACCGTGATTTTCATCGGGCTCAAAATCTTCTGGATGACCGTATTCACACTCACCCAACTGGCCGCACAAAAATCCAATAAAATTGTAATAAATTTACGCGAACTGGCGAACGGAATAAGCTTAAATACAGACAATGCAAAAATTGGTAACGACCAAAAAATCGTGTTTATGCAATACAAGCAAAACGACATTACCCCAACAATACTTCCCACTATGTTTTCGATCCAAATTCTCATTTAGTCTTATACTCTCTTAATCTTCAAAATAAGTGTAACCCGCTAACCCCGACTGCAACTCGTCAATAAACTGTGATTTTTGACTCGCCGACAACTCGGTTTTACGAATATTACGGCGGTAGTTTATCATTAACTTGTCAACATCAAACTGCACATGTTGCAAAACATCAGAAACACTTTCGCCTTTTAACGACTGAGTAAAGCGATACCCTCTAGGGTCTTCGTCAGACAATTCAACGTGCACTGAGTCTGTGTCACCAAACAAGTTATGTAAGTCGCCTAAAATTTCTTGGTATGCGCCAACCATAAACATGCCGATAAGGTAATCGTTATGTTCGGTATACGGCGGCAATGGCAGGCTCGATTCAATTCCTGCGCCGTCCGCATATTGCCTAATCTGTCCGTCTGAATCACAGGTAATATCCTGAATAATGGCGCGGTTTTCCAATGGCTTGTCTAAGTATTGGATTGGCATGACCGGAAACAATTGTTCTATTCCCCACACGTCAGGCATTGATTGAAATAATGAGAAATTAACGAACACTTTGTCAGCTAACTTTTCATTAATTTCGTCCAACACTTCTCTATGAGTACGTGCTCTTGGGTCCAATATTTTTTGAACCTGAGACAATATTTTAAAATACAGTTGCTCTATTACCGCCCAATCTTTTAACCCAATAAGGCCAACCACATATTGTTGGTGCGCGTCGGCAAAAAGCTGGATAGCGTCATGATACGACTCGATTGCATGTCGCGCATCAGTTAATTGATAGCTGCGCCACAACTCTAGCAAAATTGCTGGCGCATCGTCACTTGGTTGGGCAATCGACTCTGGAACCGGTGCTTTTTCAATATCGATAACATCCGTTATTAACACCGCATGATGTGCGGTCATTGCACGTCCTGATTCGGTAATAATATCAGGATGCGGTAAGTCAAATCGGTCACAAATTTCAGCAATTGGTGCAACAACGTTTTTTGCGTATTCATCGACGGTATAGTTCATTGAACAGGCACTTCTGGACCCCGAACCTTCATAGTCGACGCCAAGTCCGCCACCCACATCGATAATAGTAATAGGCGCATTTAACTTTCGTAATTCAGCATAATGACGGGCACATTCGGTAATCGCATTGTGGATATCGCGGATGTTAGCAATTTGCGATCCTATATGAAAATGCACAAGTTGCAGGCTAGCCAAGTACCCCGCCCCTTCTAATAAGTCGATGACTTGCAATACCTGATTGGCCGATAAACCAAATTTGCCTTTTTCACCGCCGGTATTTTGCCATTTCCCTTTGCCAATCGAATTTAGTCGAATTCGAACTCCGATGACTGGCATAACACCAATGTCTTGCGCTGCGGCAACAAGTGCTGCAACTTCAGATACTTTTTCAACAACAACATGAACCTTATGCCCCATCGACTGACCAATACAGGCCAAGCGCATAAACTCGCTGTCTTTATAGCCGTTACAAACAATTGTAATTGGATGTTCAGAAACACCCAAAATAGCCATCAACTCAGGTTTACTTCCGGCTTCTAGTCCCACTTTTTCTGATGGGTGGCTAATAATTTTCTCAACAACAGAAAACTGTTGATTCACTTTAATTGGATAAACCGCTGTATAGCGACCTTTATACTCACGCTCTTGTTTGGCTTTCTTAAACGCGTCAACAAGTCGTGTCACTCTATGGGACAATATATCAGTGAACCTAACTAATATTGGGTACGTTAATCCTTCGTCTTTTAACTCCTGACAAAGATGTGCAAAGTTAATTGGTGCTTGCCCAGTTACACTTGGATCAACACAAACTTCACCTTCCGGGTTTATCGAAAAGTAACCTTCGCTCCAACGTTCAATATTATAAACTTGTTGAGCATTTAACACTGCGGATGAATTAACCACAAATAAGACGCCATAAAATGAATTTAAGGCGGTATTTTAACTTAATTATCACCAGAAAGAGAACAATAAGAAAAAAGTTATCACTTCTTTGAGTGTAATTATTTGTTAAACATGAAAGGTAAAAATTGCAGTCGGGCTAATTATCAACGAAAATACGCTAAACCGATTATTTTTATGGAGATTGGCATGGCCAATACAACTGAGTCTTCTAACCCAAACTTGTCTAATGATGAGTGGTGCACTGAAATAAACAACGGCGCAGCATTTGGCCTTAAAATCAAAAAAAAGCTCGCGACAAAACAATCCGATTTCCAACTTGTCGAAATTTATGAAACCGAAGAGTTTGGCAATCTAATGATGTTAGATGGCTGCACTATGGTATCGACCCGTGAAAACTTTTTGTACCACGAGATGATGAGTCACCCGGCGCTTTTCACCCATAAAAATCCTAAAAACGTGGTCATCATTGGTGGCGGCGATTGCGGTACATTAAAGGAAGTATTACGTCACCCGAATGTTGAAACAGTTCATCAAATCGATATCGATAAAGTCGTGACCGAAATGTCCGAGCTTTATTTCCCAGAATTGTGCGAATCCAACGATGACCCTAGAGCCATTATCAAGTTTGACGACGGCATTAAGTTTATGGCCGAAGCTAAAGACAACTCTATTGATATTATCATCGTTGACTCAACAGACCCAGTTGGCCCAGGTGAAGGTTTGTTTAACCATGCATTTTATCGCAATTGTTTGCGAGCTTTGCGTAGTGATGGGATCTTTGTTCAACAAAGCGAATCGCCACTGTTGCATTTACCCCTGTTAAAAGAAATGCGTGACGCAATGTTGGATGTTGGTTTTAGTGATTTACAACACGTTAACTTCCCGCAAATGATTTATCCATCAGGTTGGTGGAGCAGTACTTTAGCTAAAAAATCTGGGGCTTTTGAAGAATTCAGAAAAGAAGATGCTGATAAAGCCGCTTTGCAATGGCAGTTAAATTACTATAATAGTGACATTCATGTTGGTGCGACGGCATTACCAAACTTTTTAAAACGTGCATTTGTATAATCAAATTCAAAGAGCCAACAACATGTTGGCTCTTTTTCTTATTAGGTCTGTCGCACACGTACAAATCTAACTAAAAATCCTGTTCAACCCAAATCGATTCAGTGTAATGTTCAAAGTGTAAAACGTATTGATGTTGACCTAAACGAAAGCGAATTTGGTGCAGGTCAAGGCCATAATTCTTTTCAATTAACTTGGCTTTTTCAACCGCTAAAAATTCAGCCGTAAACTCATCAAAGTCTTGCCAGTCAGGAAATGGAACAACTGATAGCTGCCAAACGTCACCTACTTTTTGTCTTGAATAACGATATTTTGTCATCTTTATTTCGGCTGCGAAGGCCGACTCCAAATAAACACTAAAACACAACCCACTGCCGCGCATATGCCAACAACGACGGATGTTGGTACGGGCATAAAATAGAAGCTCGTACTGAGCATCACGACAATACTAAAGGTGGCCAACCATTTTACACGTAATCGGATAACACCGTTTGTTTGCCAGTCTTGTATCAGTGGTCCAAAAACGTTGTGGTGCAACAACCACAAATGAAACCGTTCGGAACTTTTCGAGAATGCAAATGCAGCAACGAGAATAAACGGCGTTGTTGGTAACAATGGTAAAATAATACCAAGCGTTCCTAAAATAATACAAAGCCAGCCTAATGCAAAATAGGCCAATTTAGAGAGCGTCATGACTAAAGTGAATTCATCCTTTATGATTAGGTAAAACTTTATCATAGATTTTGAATATGGATCTGCAACAACTTACCCAACAGCTCGATAATTTGGATAAACAGCCACCATTTGACCAATGGCATCCAACCCATTGTGGCGAAATCGACATAGTTATTAAATCCGATGGCACTTGGTGGCATATGGGATCGCAGATTAAGCGAGAAAAGCTTGTTAAATTATTTGCCAATGTTCTTGTTGAAGAAAATGGTCAGCATTTTTTAAAGACGCCTGCTGAAAAGATGTTAATCACCGTTGAAGAAACTCCATTTGTGATCACGCAATGGCAACATATTAACTGTAAGCCAAATGAGGCCATTGAAGTTACGTCAAATCTTGGTCACAAAGTCATAATTAGCAATAAACACCCAATCTCTGTCGTAACGTCAAAAGGTGAGCAAAAAGTAGTTGTGACATTACACCGTCGCCTTAAAGCTGTCGTCCATCGAAATGTTTACTACCAATGGATTGAAATTGCTGCCGAAAAAGTGCTCAATGGAAAAAACCATCTAACCTTAACCAGTGGCGATTATGAATTTTCTATCGGACACTATGAATAACAACACAAGGTCAATTATGAAACTAACTCAACTCGGTCTAGCGTCGACATTTGTCGCAGGTCTTTTGTTGCCTCTTCAGGCTGCAACCTACATTCATGCTGGCAAACTCATCGACGGCAAGTCAGACAAAGTATCAAAAGAACAAACTATTGTTGTAGATGATAATAAAATTGTCAGTATCGACGATGGGTATTTAACTCCAGGTGTTGGTGACAAACTGATTGATGCCCGTGATAAAACGGTCATGCCGGGCTTGATGGATATGCACACTCACCTAAGTTTGGAATTTAACAAAACCTCCTATGCTGAGCGTTTTACCAAGAATGCCGCAGACTATGCTTACAAATCCGTTGGTTTTGCCAATACAACTTTAATGGCCGGCTTTACAACCGTTCGTGATTTAGGCGACAGTTACAACGTTACAGTCTCTTTAAAAAATGCGATTAACAGTGGGCTCATTGTTGGGCCAAGGATATACACGGCTGCAAAGTCTATTGCCACAACCGGCGGTCATGCTGACCCAACTAATGGCTTTAACGCAATTATCAAGGGCGATCCAGGGCCAAAAGAAGGTGTCATTAATGGGCCTGAAGATGCCTATAAAGCCGTTCGTCAACGTTATAAAGATGGTGCTGATCTAATCAAGATCACCGCTACAGGCGGTGTTTTAAGTGTCGCTAAAAGTGGACAAAACCCACAATTTACGCAAGCAGAAGCCGATGCCATTGTTAAAGCAGCAAAAGACTATGATATGACAGTTGCTGTTCATGCCCATGGTGCAGAAGGTATGGAACGCGCTATTGAAGCGGGTGTTGACTCAATCGAACACGGCACTTACATGAGCAAAAAAATCATGAAGCTGATGAAGAAAAAAGGCACTTACTACGTTCCTACCATTACAGCAGGTAAATATGTAGCAGAAAAAGCCGCAATACCCGGTTTTTATCCCGCTGTAGTACAACCAAAAGCCGCTGCAATTGGTCCAAAGATCCAAGCGACGTTTAAACGTGCCTATGATTACGGAGTCAAAATCGCATTTGGAACCGACTCTGGCGTTTTCCCGCACGGTGAAAACTGGAAAGAATTCATTTATATGACCGAAATGGGTATGCCTGCTATGGAAGCAATTCAATCAGCCACAATGGAAGCAGCCAAGTTACTAAAGATTGATAACGAACTCGGTTCATTAGAAAAAGGGAAAATTGCCGATATTATCGCCGTTGATGGCGACCCAATAAACGACATTAGCGTGATGGAAAAAGTTACTTTTGTCATGAAAGCAGGACAAATATTTAAACAATAACCTGTACAATTGGGCCACAATCTTTGTGGCCCATTATTGCAAATTTCAAACATGACACTTCATTTTCACTTTTTATGTATCGCTGTAACCCACGTTTCATATGGCATATAACCATAAGCACCAAAGTGTACAGGTTTTGAACGATTTATTTTATAAATAAATGTTTGAAAAAACCTCACCAATATCCCACCCTTGTTGCGGGACTTAAAACAATCAAATTGACACGCAACCTTCTTTAATGGAATGGTTTTTTTGTCTAAATTTTCTAAGGAATAGAAAATGGGATTGTTTCGGAAACAAGTCTTAAACCAACACAGTCAGGAGCAATTTGGAGAAATTGTCCTTGCACAACCAGTAGCTTTTTCTTCACTATTTATCCTTTTTGTTTGTCTGTTTATCACCTCCATCGCATTTATCACCAATGCGTCGTATACCCAAACTCAAACCGTCGTTGGTCAATTAACAACGACCGAAGGTGACATTACCTTTACCGCACCACAAAATATGGTGGTGGATACGTTATTTGTTAAACCAGGTTTGGTTGTTGAGAAAGGCACGCCGCTTGTTAAATTAACATCACAAGCAACGACGGTAGATGGCAGTGATTTAATTGAGTTTAATATCAGCCAACTGCAAACTCAAATCCATCAATATCATGTTCAAAAACAGCAACTTGATAAAACGCTTGAAACGCAAATAGAGGCTCTAAAGTTAGATCAAACGTCGTTAAACCAACAACAAGCTTCGCTGCAATCTCAACTTACGTTTTTAAGTCAGCGAACAGCCATCGCCCAGCAACAATTTCTAAAGTTTACCGAACTTGCCCAACAAGGCTTAGTGAGTGAATTGCAGGCAAGCCAATATCGAGTCAGCCTGCTTGAACTTAAACAACAGTCGGATAACTTTACCCAGCAAATCAAAACACTCACGTTTGAACTGGACAAGATCAGATTCAAATTAGAAACGATAAAAACCCAACAACAAAGTGAACATGCTCAGTTTGATCAGCTTATCAGCGACAAAAAGATCCAGATTGCACAGATGAGAAACGCAACAGAAAAACTATTTGTAGCGCAAAAGGACGGTATCGTCTCCACTATAAATATTAAACAAGGTCAGCGCGTATCCTCTGGGCAGTTCATGTTTACCATTGCCCCGCTCGAACCTAAGTTATACGCAGAGTTATTAATCCCCTCGCGTTCGATTGGCTTTATTCAACAAGGCACACCGGCAAATTTGAAGCTTCAGGCTTATCCTTTTGAAAAATTTGGCGCATTACATGCCACGCTGAGTAGCATTCCAACTTCAATAATTTCGTCGTCAGAAGTAAATTGGCAAAGTCAAAATCAAGGGCCTATTTATCAAGTTAATGCCGAACTGTCGCGGCAAACCATAGATGCCTATGGACAAGAGCGCCCGCTGCAAAATGGCATGTTGTTAACCGCTGAATTACAAGTTGAGTCAAGAAGCTTAGCTGAATGGTTATTCGAACCTATTATCGCAGCATTAGGAGAATAGTCATGAACGTCATTTTACAATCAGAAGCTTCTGAATGTGGGCTATCTTCTATCGCGATGATAGCCAACCACTTTGGCTACAAGACAGACATGAACCACATGCGCCAAAAATTTCCGCAAACACTTAAGGGCACAACTTTAAAACAACTAATCGACATAGCCGCTGCGATAAACCTGTCGGCCAGAGCCTTAAAACTGGAAGTTTCAGACTTAACAAAACTGTCTTTGCCCTGCGTTATTCATTGGGACATGAATCATTTTGTGGTCCTCAAACAAGTAAATGCAAAGACCATAAAAATAATTGACCCAGCGCGTGGCGAAGTGAGTTTGAGCCTTGAAGAATTTAACAAACACTTTACTGGCATTGCTCTGGAGCTCTCGCCTAACAAACAATTTAATAAACAAGATCAACGTGGTCCTCGATTAACCTTAGGGGAAATTATCGCCGCATGCCATGGGCTCAAATCCCCTTTAAGTCAGTTGCTCATATTGTCTGTTATGCTGCAATTTATTACGTTGGCGTTTCCTTATTACCTGCAACTGGTGGTCGATCAGGTATTGCCCAGTTTTGATGGTCAATTTCTTGTGGTTCTCGCATTAGGATTTGGCGGATTAACCCTATTTAATTCTGCTGTGGCCTCACTGCGCGGCGCTACGGTGATCTATTTAAATAATTCGATGAGTAAGCAGCTGGCATTTGGCTTGTTTAATCGAGTTATTAATCTGCCTCTTGGTTTCTTTGAGAAACGATTTATTGGAGATTTGGTTTCTCGTTTTTCATCATTGCATAATGTCCGGCAGATAATTACAAATCATCTAGTTGAAGGTGTAGTCGACGGTCTTATGGCCATTGGCACCTTGATCATGATCTATTTGTACAATACAACGCTAGCAACCATCGTTGTTGCAACTATGCTGGTGTATTTGATCCTGCGGTTGTGTTCTTTTTCATCTCTTAAAAAATCCTTAGAACAAAATATCCACGACCGAGCAGTTGAGTCGTCGAGCTTTATGGAAAATATGCGGGCGATTCAGACTATCAAATTATTTGGTTTGGAATCACAGCGTCAATCCATCTGGCAGAACTTATATATCAGTTCGTTGAACAGCGAAATTCGGGTATCCAAATTACAGCTATTTTATCAAATTATTAATGGACTGCTGTTTGGTATTGAAAATGTCATTGTCATCTTTATCGGTGCTCAACTCGTTATCAACAGTGACGCTAACACCACCTTTAGCCTAGGCATGTTAACTGCTTTTATTGCCTACAAATCTCAGCTAACACAACGGTTTGCAGCGCTCGTTGACAAATTTATAGAATTTAAAACGTTATCAATTCATTTAAACCGTTTATCCGACTTTGTTTCAGAGCCCACGGAGTCAACAGCACACCAACGACAGTTACCCGCCTTAAGTGGTGAATTACAAATACGGAATCTAAATTACCGATATTCACCAACGGAAAAATGGCTATTTTCCAATCTCAACCTTAGCGTTAAGCCAGGTGAATCAGTGGCGATTATTGGCGCGTCTGGCTGCGGAAAAACCACATTATTAAAAGTTATTTTGGGATTATTACCGCCAGATTCTGGAGAGATCCTATGGGACGGCATTAACCAACAAAACTGTAATCCACATTCACTCCGCTGTCAGGTCGGCAGTGTGATGCAAAACGATCAATTATTATCGGGCTCGATAGCCGCAAATATTTCACAATTTTCTGAACGATACGATATCGAGCATGTCATGTATTGCGCCAAAATTGCTGCAATTCATGACGAAATTATAGAGATGCCGATGGGATATCACTCTCTTATTGGTGAAATGGGTGTTGCCCTTTCTGGCGGTCAGGTACAACGCATTATATTAGCCAGAGCCTTGTTTCAGTCGCCTCAAATTTTGCTATTAGATGAAGCATCGGCCCATTTAGACATTCATTCAGAATGCCAGATTAATCTGAGTTTAAATGATTTAAAGGTTACCAAAATTGTCGTTGCGCATAGGCCAGAAACCATCGCCCATTGCGACCGCGTATTAGAACTTTCGGGCGGTCGTTTAACCGACGTTACCTCGAACTTTTTAAACTTAAAAAAACAACTGGTCAAAATTGACTAACCACTTCCATACTAAAAGGAGAACAATATGGAAACTTTCACAATAACAGCGTTATCAAAACGCGAAGCACAAGTCTTTCAACAACTACTTACAGGTAAAAGCCAGCAAGATATTGCAGACGCATTATATATCTGTGTTCGAACCGTTAAATTTCATTGTGGCAACATCTACGAAAAACTGGCCGTTAAGAACAAATCTGAATTAGTGAAAATATTCAAACCCAACAAGGTGAATACTGCACTTAAAACTATACCTTGGTCCAGATGATCTTCACTGAAGATACGACTAACATTTAATGGAAATACTGAATAAGGAACACACAATTCAGTTAGTTCACTTGGCCAAGGATGGCCTCCATTAACTTTATAAGGAAAATACAATGCAGGCACTTAAAACAGCTCAATTCACGTTGGCTTTCGGTGGCGGCAAATTTAAATAAGGAGATTTTATGGGACTTTTAAATAAGCTGATAGACCTTCAATTAGGGTCGGTTAAACGCATTAAATTGGAGCTACTAATTCATAGTATTGTTGCAATAATGTATTTTTGTATCTGTTTTTATTCGCCGCCAATAGTCGCAGGGATAGTTGGGTGTACTCTTTATGTCTGGCAACGAATTTTGACCTACCACCTAAAACAACGGATTAGTTAATTATAAGGTTTCAAAATGGATTTTGAACATGAGTTAAACCAAAGTGTTAAACGCCGAGCCATCTCACAGTTGGCAGGGGAATCGGTCTCATTCCACCATTGGTATAGAAACAAACCTCAGCCCAATAAAGTCTCTTTATTTATTGGGGTATGTATAGGCTTTTGCATCGGCTTAATATTAAGTATTTCCGTTCAATAACCGACAACGTTTGGACTACACAATGCCGTTCCCTCTGTTAGTTTAAGCTAGGGGAAAGGGGGAATTTACGATACGATTAAATCAATAAATGGTAAGTCATAAAAGGTCGCCTTTGGTGAAAATAATATTAGTTTCAGACATATTTGGTCGTACCCCCGCGGTAGAAAGCCTAGTAGCTGATCTCCTTGATACTTTAGATCATGCAGAAGACATCGATATTGTCGACCCTTACCAAGGCCAATTCGTACCGTTTGAAAACGAACTTTCCGCTTACCGTTATTTCACTGACAATGTCGGCCTTGTAACTTACTCAAACCTCCTAGAAACCCGATTAGCAGCTCAAATGCCAGTAAGTCACGCAATAGGAGAATTCAGTTCTAACGCTCTATTGCAACAGCCACCAGAGCAAAAAAAACCATTAATCTTATTGATAGGTTTTAGTGTTGGGGCTTCCGCTATTTGGAATATCGCTGACCGCTTTATCGATGCTCAAAACCAAATTACCGCCATCGGATATTACGGTTCCCAGATAAGAAACAATCTTAATGTAGCCCCTATATTTCCAATTCAGTTGATATTCCCACAGCAAGAGCAGCACTTCTCTATGGCGGAGCTAACCGAAAAGCTTTCAGGTAAAATGAATATCGATGTATCTAAAGTGCCTTATGCTCATGGGTTTATGAATAAACTCTCAGACAATTATGATAAGGCGGGTTACCTTGAACAGGTAAATAAAATAAGGCATCAAATTTCAACTCGCGAAATAAACATTTATTAGTCTTTAATAAAAGGGATTTGTCACTTTACCCATTTCTCGCGAAGACTAAACATTATTTCTCACAAAGCTAAACATTGTTTAAGCACAAAATAAAAAACCGCGAATTGAATTAACAATGCGCGGTTTTTTGACAAAAGCAAAGCTCTAAAGGGACATTACAATCCGAGTTTCTTTTCAAGATAATGGATGTTTGTTCCACCATTTTGGAAATGTTCGTCTGCCATAATTTCTTTCTGTAAAGGAACGTTTGTTTTAATTCCTTCAACTAACAACTCGTTTAATGCATGTTGCATACGCTTGATAGCGATACCACGGTTTTCACCGTAAGTGATCAGTTTACCAATCATAGAGTCATAGTTTGGCGGCACTTTATAATTTGTATAAATGTGCGAATCCCAACGAACCCCTAAACCACCAGGAGAATGGAAACGTTTGATTTCACCGGCACATGGAATAAATGTAACTGGATCTTCAGCGTTAATTCGACATTCGATAGCATGGCCACGAATTTGAATATCGTCTTGTGTAATTGATAAAGGCTGACCAGCAGCTACGCGCAATTGCTCTTTAATCAAATCAACACCAGTGACCATCTCAGTAACAGGATGTTCAACTTGGATACGGGTATTCATTTCGATGAAATAGAACTCGCCATTTTCATACAAAAATTCAAATGTACCTGCACCGCGGTAACCAATTTCAACACAGGCACGAACACAACGGTCGCCAATGTATTTACGCAAGTCAGGTGTAATACCTGGTGCTGGTGCCTCTTCTACTACTTTTTGGTGGCGACGTTGCATCGAACAATCACGCTCACCCAAATGTACTGCATTGCCTTGGCCGTCAGCTAATACTTGCACTTCAATGTGACGAGGGTTTTCAAGGAATTTTTCCATGTAAACGACGTCATTATTAAAGGCTGCACCCGCTTCGGCTTTAGTCATGGCAATTGAGTCAATCAATTCAGCTTCACTACGTACCACACGCATACCACGACCACCGCCGCCGCCTGCTGCTTTAACAATTAACGGGTAACCAATACGTCGCGCAATGGCTTTGTTGGTGTCCGCATCAGGGCCTAACTCGCCGTCTGAGCCTGGTACACAAGGTACGCCTGCTTTTTTCATAGCTTCAATTGCAGATACTTTGTCACCCATTAGGCGGATAGTATCTCCAGTTGGACCAATGAAAATCAAACCACTTTGCTCAACTTGGTCAGCAAAATCAGCATTTTCTGCTAAAAATCCATAACCTGGGTGAATAGCTACAGCGTCAGTAACTTCTGCAGCCGCAATAATTCTAGGAATGTTAAGGTAACTTTCTTGCGCTGACGCTTTACCAATACAAATGGTTTCATCTGCTAACAAGACATGTTTTAGGGTTCTATCAGCGGTTGAATGCACAGCAACTGTTTTGATACCCAACTCTTTACAAGCTCGCAAAATACGCAGGGCAATTTCGCCACGGTTTGCGATAACTACTTTATCTATCATAAGTGACCCCTATTATTCGATGATGAATAATGGTTGATCAAATTCAACTGGATCTTCATTTTCAACAAGAATGGCTTTAACTACACCAGCTTTGTCAGATTCAATTTGGTTCATCATTTTCATTGCTTCGATGATACATAAAACGTCACCAACGTTAACCGTCTGGCCAACTTCAACAAAAGCAGGTGTAGCTGGTGAAGATGCACGATAAAAAGTACCAACCATTGGCGACTGAACTTGATGACCACTAGGAGCAGAAGCTTCAGGTGCTGCGGCTACTGGTGCTGCTGCAGGAGCGGCAGGAGCGGCTGGTGCCATTTGTTGCATTTGCTGCATTGGTGCCGCTTGCATAACTTGAATTGGCGTTCCAGAAATACGGATTGATTCATCACCCTGAGTGATTTCAATTTCACCAACACCAGATTCTTTAACCATGTCGATGAGTGTTCTAATTTTACGAATATCCATTTTAATACCTATATTTAATTCTTATTAATTTTTCAAAATAGTATGTAGAGCTTTGTCGATGGCATAACGATAACCATCAACACCCAAACCACAAATCACACCGACCGCAACATCCGACAGGTAAGATTTATGACGAAATTCTTCTCTGGCGTGAACATTTGAAATATGCACCTCTATAAAAGGTATGTTCACACCTAACAACGCATCACGTATTGCAACACTTGTATGGGTAAAAGCAGCAGGATTTATCACAATAAAATCAACTTCCCCCATCGCGCTATGAATAGCGGCAATAAGCTCAGCTTCACTGTTCGATTGCACGTGTTGTAACTCAACATTGCGTGATTGCGCTTGTTCAGCTAAAGTTTCAACAATTTGGGCCAACGTATTGGCGCCATAAATTTCTGGCTCACGCTTACCCAACAAATTAAGATTTGGGCCATTCAACAGTAAAATACGATTATTTGTAGACATCATGTCGCCTTCTTCACCTAAAATACATTCAAAATCTAACATTCACTTATAATTAGTAATTTAACTAAAAAAACACCAGATTTGAATAGGCAGAGCGCCATTATAGTGATTTCAATACAATTAGCAGTAAAATACTGGTCTAATGACCGAAGTTGAATTAATTGGTGGTGCAGATTTGCACCAATACTCAATATTTAAGCGCCGAGTACGCTACTTTATTCTATATCTTCAAAATGAGTAACGCGATTACGGCCATTTTCTTTCGAGTAATATAATGCTTTATCTGCGTATTCGACCAAGTGTAACAAGTTTAGTTCATTATTTATTCCACAACATCCAATGCTAATGGTTAAACTATCGACAGATTTAAATTGGTGGTTTTCAATCATATTACAAAAACGATTTAGAATGCGTTTAGTTTGTTGCCTCGACACATCACGCAAAATAACGGCAAACTCTTCACCACCGTATCGAAACAAACCATCGCGGGAGCGAAAACTCAACCGCATCAATTCAGCTAACTCAACCAATACTTCATCACCAACAACATGCCCATATTCATCATTGATTGCTTTGAAAAAGTCGATATCTATGATTGCCAAGTGCGACTCAAGTACTTCAACAACACCGTCTGAGCTGCGTCGTTTTTCCATATCAGGACGTTGTAATTCAAGTGCCAAATCAATATCAAAACTCTTGCGATTAAGTAATTGGGTTAACCCATCAACTTTAGAGTCAGTGATCAAAATCAGTACATTACAATAGATAGCCATAATACAAATGATCTGTTCATCGACTTCTTCAGACACGTCAATACCGGTAACAATGCAGGCATAAAAGCGGTGATTTAATATCGCAGGGTAGAATATTTTGTTCTCATCAATTAAGGCAAGTTCGTCGACGCGTTCAAGTTCGTCTAAATCAAATTGTCTAATCTGATCAATTTCTTGTGGGTTTTCTAGCGCGCCCGACGAGCTGGAAAACAAGTAAAAGCGATCTCGCTCCGTACCGTCTGAACTCAAATATACCTTATATTCATAAGGTGCCACCACCTCTTCGAGTATGTGCACTAAGGTTTTATTTAGTGCAACCACCGAGCGCTGACACGACATCAACAAAGTATAATCAAACTTTAATGACTCCGCGTCTCTATCTTTATTTCTTTTATTTGTACTTCTAATTTCTTCAGTCACTAGTTAAACGTCGCCCTTAAATGTGCGTTAAATTGTTCAGCATTCATAAACCCAGTTACCCGTCGCCTTTCTAGCTCGTTCCCTGCATTATCAAAGAATAGTATGGTTGGTAATCCTAAAATTTGAAACTTTTCCATAATCTCAATATCAAGTTCGCTGTTTTCAGTCATATCAACCTGCAACATCCGTAATTTTTTCATTTCGTTTTGAACTTGTTTATCACTAAAGGTAAAGGCTTCAAATTCCTTGCAAGCTGCGCACCAATCAGCATATAAATCCAACATAACCCCTTGACCGTTAGACTTTGCGATTAAAATTTCTTTTTCAATGTCGGCAATGGACACGACTTTGACAAAAGTGACCTCTGAATGCTCAGCTATCGCACCACCATTATTAGGGAGTAACTTTAAATGAGGCCAGGCCACAAGCGCCAATCCAAAGAATAGGAAGACATAAGACACCAACCAAAAAACACTTTTAACCGAGGCTTTAACACTGTTAAGGTATTCGTGATGAAAATAAGCGGCCATCGCCAACACCCAAACACCGGCTGTTATCAGTACCCAATGAAACTCAACAAAGCGATCTAATAGGATAACGGGGATCGCTAACAATATAAAACCAAATAAATTTTTAACAAAATTCATCCAGTTGCCGGCTTTTGGCAATAACTTCCCACCAGACAAACCAATGACCAGTAGCGGCAGCCCCATTCCCAAACTTAACACGTATAGTGTCACAAAGCCGATCACCAGATCGCCAGTTTGTGCAACATACAATAATGCGCCAGTTAAAGGCGCTGTGGTGCATGGTGAGGCAATAAGACCACTCAATAACCCCATCATAAATACGCCAACGACATTCCCCGACTTTTGATTGTTGCTCACTTGCGTAAGCTTACTGGTCCAAGAGCTCGGCAATTGTAGGTTATACCAACCAAACATTGCCCCTGCTAAACCGATAAAAATAAGACTGACCGAAATTAAAATAGCGGGGTGTTGCAGCGCAGCCTGAAATTGAGCACCAGCACTTGCCACAATGAGACCCAATAATGAATACGTTAAAGCCATACCTTGTACGTAGATAAAAGCGAGGTATAGCCCTTTTCTCGCTGTTAAGTTTTCCTGACCAGCGATTATGCCTGACAAAATGGGGAACATTGGGAATACGCAGGGAGTAAACGCTAAACCGACACCTAGTCCAAAAAAGATCAGCAGTACCCATGCAAAATTTTCAGAATTCAATCTATCGGCCAATATATTCTGAGTTGAATCCCCTGAAGTGTCATTGTTCAAATACGTCGTTTTGTTTTGCTCAGTCAAAGCAGAAAACGTGGCTGCGGTTGAAGATCCATCAGATGTTGAAGTTGCGGAAGAAAATTTATCGACGGGGACGGTTTTGGAGATTGGCTGGTAACACAGACCTGCTTTTGCACAGCCTTGATAACGAACTTTTAATTCCGCATTTTCACTTACATTGGCAACTGTAACTTTAATTTCCGATTCAAAAAAATATACATCAACTACCCCAAAAAACTCGTCTTCAATTTGGGTCGCGTCAGGCTTTTCGGTTGCTTCAATTGTCAAATTGTCGGCAGCAAACTGAAACTTGTCAGCATATAAATAATAACCATCTGCGATTTCCCAACTTAATGTCACCTCATCGTCGTTTTGGGAAAAGTTAAAAACAAATGCTTCTTCTACCGGCAAAAATTGTGTCTGTTGACCAAACAGAGCTGAGAATGGATCGCTCTTATCTTCGGCATTCACACTTAATGTTGTGCTGATAAGTATTAAACTCAGCACCAAAAAAGAACGTACAACTCCACTCAAACTATTGATAATATTCAACTTTACATCTCACTTGTATTTTGTTCTAACCACTCTAGGTAGGACTTACTGCCCGTATCGAAGTTCAAAACGATATATTCGGGCACATCATAGGGATGATGCTCTACCAATATAGACTCGATTTTTGCAACATTTCTTTCAACTGTCTTAATAATTAATTGAGTTTCTTGTGATTGTTCCATTTTGCCTTGCCATTTATAAATGGACACAATTGATGGAATTATATTAACGCACGCGGCTAAATTAGATTCGACAAGTATCTCAGCAAGTTGATGAGCTGTCGGAAGATCTGGGCAGGTAGTTAAGGCAAGTTTAAACATGCAAGGATCCTAAAAACACATTCAGTTACACACAACTGCGTTACAATACTTGATATAACAGGTAATGTCCCATATTAACGTAATACTATTCGGTAAAATTGGTCATAAAACTTTAGGACGCGTAATGCCTTTATTTGTTATTTTTATTGTAATTCCACTCATTGAACTAATGTTATTGCTCGAAGTTGGATCGATGATAGGCAGCGGATGGACTTTTTTCATCATAATTTTGACTGCAATTATCGGAACCCGATTGGTTAAGCAGCAGGGTTTATCTACGTGGCAGAATATCCAGCAACAATTAGCCCAAGGTCAACTTCCTGCCAAAGCCATATTTGATGGCGTATGTATTCTTGTTTCTGGTGTATTACTAATCACCCCAGGCTTTATGACGGATATATTTGGACTATTATTGCTAACCCCATTATTTCGTACTTTAGTTTATTTAAAGGTTGGTTCTCGCGTTCAAGTCGTGGGTGGCGCAACCGGCGGTCAGCCATTCGGGCCGTCGTTTGGGCAAACGCCAGACTTTGCACAAAACGACAATAACAAAACTGTAGATGATGAAAACAGCTCTAAGCGCCCTACAACAATTGACGGTGAATACATTAGAAAAGATTAATTTAAGTATTCAACTATTTGAATTTCAAAAGCTATTAAACGAGCTTGTTTAATGGCTTTTATTACGGTTTCCACCAATTTAATAAACCGAATTACTTTATACTATTATCTGAAAGCTTAGTTTGCCCATTCTTCAAGTTTCTTCGTTTTAAACGCCACTTTTTTGGAATCGATAGATAAAATCAAATTTATCCTAAAATGGGATATACACTTTGCTCTTTTACATTTAGCGGATGAGCAAAATATGGGATCCTAAACGTCAGCAATTGAGACAATATTTAAAGCAACTCAGAGATGAGTCTGGTTTAACTCAAGCAAAATTGGCGGAAAAACTAAACAAACCACAAAGCTACGTTTCTAAATATGAAAGTGGCGAGCGCAACCTCGACTTTGTCGAGACCATAGAAATTTGTGAAGCGTGTGGTGCCTATAACATAGAAACTTTAGTCAATATCGTATCTGACAAGTGATACTCGTTATGCTAACTCGCTACTAATTAGAAGAAACACCTCCGGATAAAACTTACCAAATTGCATACAAAGTTAATTACGCCCATTCAAGTCACAATAATACTCAACAGCTTCATCCTTGTTTATGGTGTTTTCAACACAAAAACAGGCCATTATTTAAACCCTGTTTATTTAAAGTAAAATTAAATTCACCTATAAATATTACAACTTAGCTAAACCTATTACTGAGTAAGTATTTTTTATGTTATTGGTTGATTTATCGCAATTTTGTTCTAATTTTAATTGTAATGTTGGGGTAATTTGCAAAGGCTGTAAATTTAACATGAGATTGTATGCAATCTGCAAAATAGAGGCTGATTCTAACTCCGGAATAATAATTTATATTTGTCAGGTACTTGCAATCTAATATTCCCAAAACGGTAACATAACTTACACATTAGATAATATTAATTGGTACGCAAAGCACCGATTATGGATGCTAAATTGGCAGGCGCATATCCATTCTGTGCCGAAATAAATCTTTAGTGCTGTTGTGTTGAAGTGCTGTTGTGTTGAAGTGTTGAATGACACTATTAAATGACACTATGGTTAAGCATTGATAAACCTGCCGACTTTATTTTTGAATGAATACAGCCAGACAAATATATTTTTAACGCCGTGGCGCGAACCAGGTTGTGGTTTTAAAAGAAGGTATAAGCAAAAAGTTAGAGTTTGGCGCTGCGCGCATTTACAAAAAACAAATTAATGTTGTACGACAATGTTAACTGGTCGATATTTATTTTAAAGGAAGAAAAATGAGTGACGAAGCCAAAGCAACAATTTTAATTGTTGATGACACCCCTGAAAATATTGATGTTTTGTCTGGCATATTAAAGCAAGACTATAAAATTAAGGCGGCACTAAATGGCTACCTGGCGCTAAAAATTGCATTTTCTGAGCATAAACCAGACTTAATTCTATTGGACATTATGATGCCTGAAATGGATGGCTATGATGTGTGTCGTCAATTGAAGAGCCATCCCGAAACTTCACAAATTCCAATTATTTTTGTTTCCGCTAAATCCGATGTACATGATGAACAAATGGGGTTTGAATTAGGTGCGGTAGATTACTTATCTAAGCCCGTTAGTCCGCCCATTGTGATTGCTCGAATAAAAACACACCTTTCACTCTACGACCAATCACGATTACTTGAAAAGCTCGTTCAAGACAGAACCAAAGAATTGAATGATACAAGAGTCGAAATTATCAGAAGACTAGGCCGGGCGGCTGAGTTTAAAGATAATGAAACAGGCATGCATGTAATTCGCATGAGTTTATTTACAAAAATTCTAGCAAAAAAACTTGGTAAACCTGATGATTGGTGTGAACTCATTTATAACGCCGCACCGATGCATGACATCGGAAAAATAGGGATCCCGGACCGCGTTTTACTCAAACCTGGTAGGTTAAATCCAGAAGAATGGGAAATAATGAAAAAACATTCCGAATATGGGGCCGATATTATTGGCGAGCACCCATCTCCTTTACTGCAACTCGCTAAAGAAATTGCGATGTCACATCATGAAAAGTGGGATGGCACCGGCTACCCAAAAGGGTTAAGTAAAGAAGAAATTCCACTCGCGTCGCGCATAATTGCGGTGGCAGATGTATTTGATGCGTTAACAAGTGTTAGGCCCTATAAAGAGGCATGGTCTGAACAAAGGGCCATTGACTTTATGACTAAAGAGTCAGGTCGTCATTTTGATCCTAATTTAATGGCGCTATTTATAGAATGTTTGCCACAAATAAGAGATATTCAACGTCACTATACGGACTAGATAATTAGCTAAATTCAAAAAGGAATTTTTTATGCATACAGACAACAAGCAATTACTCAAATTGCTGAGATATGTTTGTATAAGTAGCGCATATGTACTGCTTGTTATCGGGCTTATTGTGATTTACGGGTGGCACTCTCAGAATGCAATATTAGTGCAAATCCCCCCTTTTTTTACTGCAATGCAATATGACACTGCCTTTGGTTTTCTATTAGCAGGCACCGGACTCTTCAGCGTTGTGTTACAAAAACAAATGCTCGGCCGAATAGCGGGTACCATACTTGTAATTTTAGGCACTACTGTTTTATCCCAATACTTTTTTGAGTTTCAGTTCAAAATCGACCACTTGTTTGTAAATTATCCCCCCGGAAAAGATACGTTTCAGAACATGTCAATGTCAGTGAATACAGCGATTTGTTTTACTTTAGCAGGCGTTGCCATTTTATGTCTTTCTACCCGTAAATTTGAAAACCTAGTACTTGCAATTACCCCAATGATAATGGCTGTAGCCCTTTTGTCGTTAATCGGGTATGTATTTGATATCGACTCAAGTCTGGTTTTTGGAAACTACGCTACCATGGCGATTCATACATCTCTCGGTATGGCTGTCCTTGCTATCGGTTTATATTCCAAAGCCATTATTAATGTAACTAAGACAAATACACTTCCCATCCGATGGTTAGTCCTACCAGTGGCTATCATAGGCTTCACTGTGACTCTGGGGTTGAGTTTTGCCATGCACGTTACTGCAGGTGTCTCAATTGCGGACGGCAAATTGCTCTCTGCAACCTACGCCACTGAAGCAACTCTGGTTTTTGGGGTCAGTTTAACGAGTATGCTTATTTACGTCCTTTATTCAAAAGTTCGATTACAAACATCCCGAGCGAGCCGAATTACAATATATGCCACACTTTATTTGGGCTCTCTATTGGCATTTTCAATTTTCCAGTACTCAAGTCAAATGCAACAAAAGGACATTGTAAAAGATTTTAATGCAAGATCAGAAAAGCTCATTCGAACATTAGAACTATCCATGTTTCCATATGTGGAGACCTTGTATAATATCCAAACCGGCTTTCATGCCTCTGAACAAATAACTCGGGGGCAATTCAAACAAATCGTTCAACGTTCAATTGATAAATACCCCGGCATTGCTGGCTTAGAATGGTTGCCTAAGATCACAAAAGAAAACCGTCAAATGAGTCAATCAAAAGCGCTTGCTGACGGCCTAGAAGCGTTTACGATTTTTTCTATGGACGGCGATAAAAAATTGCCAGTTGTAGGTCATGGTCCATTTTTCCCTGTTTATTATGCAGAACCATTTACCCAAAACTTACCAGCGATTGGCTTTGACGCAACATCAATCCCCCATGTAAAAGATGCATTTGAGAAAGCACTCATTACCGATTCAGTTACCATGTCTAATCGTATTTCGTTAATAAAAACAAATGCTAGTGGTCTGTTACTCGCCCTACCTGTTTACGCAAATGAGTTACCTCGTATCACACCAGAACAACGTAAAGCCGCATTGAAAGGTTATGCGTTAGCCGCAATCGACGTAAAAGTTATGATTGAGTCCACATTAGAAAAGTACTCTGAGTCAGGCGATAGCCATATAATCTTTGGAGATGCAGACAACCATAACGAGATTCTTTATACCCATCAATCACATTCACCAAATGCCATTAAACTAGAAGAATTAGACGTTCAAAAAGGCCTCAACTATACCGCGACACCAGTGATTGCTGGAAAAAACTGGAAAATTGATATCATAGCCGCAGACCAAAATAGATACTCAGTTAGAACCACAGAAATTTTGGCCTTACCGGTTTCTATCGGCATATTAACTTTGTTATTTACCTTTGTTTTAGCAAACTCACAGCGAAAATTTGCAGAAAGTGAACGACTATTTAAATACCAAACCGCGCTGTTAGACGCCATTCCAAACCCAGTAGTTGTTAAAGACAAAAAATTGAATATTAAAGCGGTAAACAGCGCCTTTACTCAATATTTTGGATTAACCACTTCAGATATTGTTGGCAAAAATTTATATGACACAAATTTTTTACCTAAAGAAATAAAGAAAACCTTTTTTGAGGAAGACAGTCAGCTAATTAAAACCGGGGGCTCAAGCAACAGTGAGATCCAGATTGAATTGCCAAATGGCAAAGTAAGCGACATCTTTTATCAAAGGACGACGTACGTAATTGATGGTCAAATTGACGGTATAATTAGTGTCGCGGTTGACGTTACCGAACAAGCTAATCACCGCCGACAAACTGAAGCAATTTTAGACGCTATCCCTAACCCTATTGTTGTTAAAGACAAAGACCTAAATATACGCCTGACCAACAAAGCATTTGAGAAAGCGTTTGGTCTAAATATGGACGAAGACGACTTAGTTAAGGCAGAAATTACTTCTTTAAGAAACGAACTTAGTCAGCGATTTTTAGAAGAAGACAAATTTATTATTAAAAATGGTGGTTCGAGTAAAAATGAGCTAAACATTAAATTGGCCGATGGACGCTACCATGACTTGTTGTACCAACGCACATCATTTAACTTAAACAACAACGACACTGGGATAATTGGCGTCGTTATCGACATGACTGAATTATCAAGGGAAAAACGACAAACAGATTCAATATTTAGCAATCTAACCGACGGTGTTGGCTTATTAAATCGAAGTGGATTTGTTAAAACCAATCCGGCCTTATTAAATTTGTTTGGTTTTGAAGATGAATATGACCTCATTGGCTTGACGGCTACGTCACCCGAACTGTCACCTGAATTTCAATTAGACGGCACTCCCTCTGCCGATTTGGCGGCGAAGAAAATTGAACGTGTTTTCGCAACGCAAACTCAGCAAACGTTTGAATGGTTACACGCGAAAAATGCCCGTGTACCACATAATTGGACTTCAGAAACAACGTTAATTCCAGTTGAACATGACGGCTTACCTGCCATTATTTGTATTGTAAGAGATATAGAGCAACAAAAAAGAGCACAACTCGAACTGCAGAAAAGTCAAAACGTATTAAATCGCAGTCAGAGCTTAGCTAAAATTGGTGGCTGGGAATTCTCGAAACTGACAAATTCATTTTTTTGGTCTGACGAAGTTTATAAAATCCACGAAGTTGAACCTGGAAACGAAGAAACCTGGATCTCCGATAGTACAGACTGCTATATGGAAAACCGAGAATTATTACTCAACTCTTTTTATGCCTGTCTTGAATCTGGAACGCCCTACGACATTACAAGTAAATTTAAAACATTCAAAGGCAATATTATTTGGATCCGAACCACTGGCGAACCTGTCTTAGAAGGTGAAAACATTATTGGTGTTGCCGGTAACTTTGCAGATATTACCGCAGCAAAAATGGCTGAAATTGAGTTGGAAAACAGTCAACATTTGATAAAAGAGTTTTTGGACAACTTACCTGCGGTTGCCTATTTCAAAGATATTGATGGTAATTATCAACTTGTTAATAAAAGATGGTCCCTCTTAGTAGGTGTTTCTCAAGAGTCCGCGATTGGCAATAATGACCAATCTATTTGGCCCAACAAAGTTATTGCCAAAGACGTAATGGACAATGATCAAGACGTGCTGTCAAAAGGTCACTCTATTGCCTTTGAAGAATCGGTTGAACAACCTGACGGACAATTCAATCGTTATATGAGTTACAAGTTTCCCCTCAAAGACGCAACTGGCAATGTCATCGGATTAGGTGGTGTATCAGTCGATATCACCACACTTAAAAACGCTCAAAAAGCCCTCAACAGTAGTGAGGTTCAACTGCAACTTGCGCTTGAAGGTGCCAATGCGGGTTTGTGGGATTGGGACGCTAGCAACGAAACCTTTTTTACCAGCGATATTTGGTCTGAAATGCTGGGCTACAAAAAACAAGACTTAGTCAAACTTTACAGCGACCAGTATGAGCGCTGGGCAGAACTCATTCACCCTGAGGACATTGAAGAAACGTTCAGTCAGCTGAAAAGCCACATTGCAGGTCGCACAGATAAATTTGAGTCTGAGTATAGAATAAAAACAAAATCAGGCGAATGGAAATGGATGTTGGCCATAGGTAAGGCTTTTGAACGCAACGAAAAAGGCATCGCCACTCGTGTATTGGGGATACAACTAGATATTAATACAAGTAAATCATTACAGTACGAATTAACAAAACAACAGGAACAGCTCAAAGCATTATTTACTGCGCTTCCTGTCGGTGTCGTCATGATTTCGCCATCTGGCGAAATAGTTGAAGCGAATGCGATCTCCGAAGATATTTTAGGGATTACTGCTGACGAAAATAAAGCAACTGAGTTGGCTTCAAAATCATGGAAGATCGTCGATTCAAACAACCAAATAATGCATGTTGAAGATTATCCAGCATCAAAAGCACTAGCAACAGGCAAAATTGTAAAAAATGTTGAGATGGGAGTGCATCGCCCGCAGGGGGATCTGGTATGGATAAGTACAAGCGCTGCGCCACTTGGCAACAATGCTTGTGATGGAGTAGCGGTTGCTTTCGAAGATATTACCTCGAGTAAATCAGCGCAACATGACATTATTCGAGCCAAAGAAATTGCTGAAGAAGCAACACAGGCCAAATCTAATTTCTTAGCAAATATGTCCCACGAAATTAGAACTCCAATGAATGCCATTATTGGGATGAGTCATTTAGCATTGCAAACCGACTTAACCAGAAAACAACGCAACTATATTGCTAAAGCTCACCGAAGCGCCGAGTCACTGCTTGGAATAATAAACGACATTTTAGATTTTTCTAAAATTGAAGCACACAAACTTGATATTGAATGGATTGAATTCAGACTCGAAGACGTAATGGAAAACCTCGCCAATTTAGTTGGACTGAAAGCGGAAGAAAAATCCCTTGAATTCCATTTTGATGTTGAACCTGCAGTACCCAATGCGCTTATAGGAGACCCACTTCGTTTATGCCAAATTTTAGTTAACCTCGGTAATAATGCCGTAAAATTTACTCCTGAAGGCGGTGAAATTGTCATCCGTATTAATGTGGATGCTGTTACCGAACGTGAAGTTAAGCTGCATTTTTGCGTAGAAGATTCTGGAATTGGCATGAGTTTAGAACAGCAAGCAAATCTGTTTAAATCATTTAATCAGGCTGATAGCTCTACAACGCGACAATATGGCGGTTCAGGCCTTGGATTAACTATTTCTAAAAAGCTCACAGAAATGATGGATGGTGAAATTTGGGCTGTTAGTGAAATTGAAAAAGGCAGCATGTTCCATTTTACAGCCGTTTTGGGCGTACAAATGAATGCCAAGGAAAACGGTAAATTAAGCGAAGCTCAGCTCGGTCCACTTAAGATACTCGTCGTAGATGACAACCGCACATCGCAGGAAGTCTTCAAAAAAATGCTTGGTAACTTAGGCTTTAGAGTCAATATTGCCAATAGCGGCCCAGAGGCAATTGAACATTTAATAAAGACAGACTCTACCGACCCCTATGAACTGGTTATTATGGACTGGAAAATGCCAGATATGGACGGTTTCGAGACCATTGATATCATCCAAAACTCAGGAAAAATAAAGTACTCACCAACATTTATTATGGTTACCGCACATGGTATTGATGAAGCGACTTATACAGGAAGAAAACTCGATATAAGCGCTTATCTAACAAAACCGGTCACAGCCTCTAGCATGTTAGATTCCATCTTTGTCGCAATGGGCAAAAAAGTCATGTCTGACCGACAATCACAAATCGGCAAGTTAAATGCTCACAGTGCAATCACAAAATTAAAAGGCGCTAATATACTAGTTGTTGAAGATAACGAAATAAATCAAGAACTTGCTAAAGAGTTATTAAAAACCAATGGGATTAACGTGGTATTAGCAGAAAATGGTCAAGTGGCGTTGGATAAACTCGACAGTATTCCGTTTGACGGCATTCTGATGGACTGTCAAATGCCCGTGATGGACGGTTATACCGCGACCCAAAAAATAAGAAAAATTGAAAAGTATCGAAACATTCCTATTATCGCGATGACAGCAGATACCATGGCTGGCGATCGCGATAAAGTGATCAATATTGGAATGAATGACTATCTTGCTAAACCAATCGATGTCGACAACATGTTTAGCACAATGGCTAAATGGATAACGCCCGCGGTTAATCAAACAGCAAAGCAATTGTTCAAAACTCCAACATCTGTTTTTGAAATACCAAAGATGGCAAATTTAAATACGCAAAAAGGATTAGCCATTACGCAAAATAATCCACAGTTATACGTAAAACTATTAACTCGCTTTGTGAATTCATATGAGCCATTTGCAACGAACCTGCAGGAAAGTGTTACTAATCATCCAAATGGCATTCCGATGTGGGCTCATACCCTAAAAGGATCAGCGAGTAATATTGGCGCTACCACTTTGCAAAATTCGGCGGCCCGATTAGAGACCGAAAGTTTAGATAATGCCCCTATCGAAAAATTAAGCGACGCGTTTCAACAAGTCGACCATGACTTAGGAATGCTTTTAGAAGAGTTAAAACAATTTTTAATCGAAAAATTAGAATTACAACATGAGCTTGCGTCGCCAAAAACTGAACAACCCATCGATGTTAACTGGATTACTGAACAACTTGACCGTTTACTGGAATTCATAGATGACTATGACACCGACGCGTCTAAGGTAATAGATAAGCTCGATCCTGTGCTAACAGGTAGCCTATACCATTGGCAACAACAACGTATTGCTGAAGCGATTAACATTTACGACTTTGATGCTGCAAAAGAAATCGCGCTAGCATTTAAATCAGAATTAAACGCTAACGATTAATTTGTAAAACCGAATAATGCTTAGGTTATTCGGAGTTATTTCAAAAACACAGGCCATTGCATGTCAGCTATATTACTGACAACTCTGAAACAAGAAATAAAAGTTCTGCCTACATATTTAAAGAAAACTTAAACCACATTCTATAAATCGATAATTAAATAGAATAAAAAGTGCGACTATCATTCCGAATTATTTCTATTTTTTTCGCTTCTAGCCCTTGGGTTCTGAGATAACACCCTTATATATTTTGCCAACTCAAAGTCTTAAAATTTTTGTCGACATCAGTCGGCCTAATACAACAAATGTTTGGAGAAAAAACCAATGAGCATTCGTCCTTTACATGACCGTTTAATCGTTAAACGTGATGAACAAGAAACTAAGTCAGCTGGCGGTATCGTTTTGACTGGTTCTGCTGCGGAAAAATCAACTCGCGGTAAAGTCATTGCAGTTGGCAATGGTCGCATTTTGGAAAATGGTGATGTTCGCGCTTTAGACGTTAAAGTTGGCGACACTGTTATCTTCAATGATGGCTACGGCATCAAAACTGAAAAGTTAGACGGTGAAGAAATTTTGATTATGTCTGAATCAGACATCTTGGCAATTGTAGAATAATCTTAGAACAAATTTAGTAGGTAATTAGACATGGCAGCAAAAGACGTAAAATTCGGAAATAGCGCACGTACAAAAATGTTAGCGGGCGTAAACGTTCTTGCAGACGCAGTAAAAGTAACTTTAGGTCCTAAAGGCCGTAACGTTGTTTTAGACAAAGCATTTGGTGGCCCAGCGATCACTAAAGATGGTGTTTCTGTTGCAAAAGAAATCGAACTTGAAGACAAGTTTGAAAACATGGGCGCACAGATGGTTAAAGAAGTTGCTTCTAAAGCCAATGATGAAGCCGGTGACGGAACAACTACAGCAACGGTTCTTGCGCAAGCAATTATCACTGAAGGCATTAAAGCTGTTGCAGCCGATATGAACCCTATGGATGTTAAGCGCGGTATCGACAAAGCGGTTAAAGCGGCAATCGAAGAACTTAAAGCATTATCGGTTCCATGTGCAGATAGCAAAGCAATTGCACAAGTAGGCACTATCTCTGCAAACTCAGATGCTGAAATTGGTAACATCATCGCTGACGCAATGGAAAAAGTGGGTAAAGAAGGCGTAATCACTGTTGAAGAAGGTCAATCATTAGAAACTGAACTTGACGTTGTTGAAGGTATGCAGTTTGACCGCGGTTACTTATCTCCTTACTTCATGACAAACCAAGAAAGTGGCACGGTAGAATTAGAATCTCCGTTCATTTTGTTAGTTGATAAAAAGATCTCAAACATCCGTGAATTACTTCCAACGTTAGAAGCAGTAGCAAAAGGTGGCAAGCCACTACTTATTATTGCTGAAGACGTTGAAGGCGAAGCATTAGCAACACTTGTTGTTAACAACATGCGCGGAATTGTTAAAGTTGCAGCGGTTAAGGCTCCTGGCTTTGGTGACCGTCGCAAAGCGATGTTACAAGACATTGCAATCTTAACTGGCGGTACTGTTATCTCTGAAGAAATCGGTATGGATCTTGAAAAAGTTCAACTTGAAGATTTAGGTACAGCAAAACGTGTTGTTATCACTAAAGATGACACAACGGTAATCGACGGTGCTGGCGAGCAAGCTAATATCGACGGTCGTGTTGCTCAAATCAAAGCTCAAGTTGAAGAATCAACTTCTGACTACGATAAAGAAAAACTTCAAGAACGTTTAGCTAAACTTTCTGGTGGTGTTGCGGTAATTAAAGTTGGCGCAGCAACTGAAGTAGAAATGAAAGAGAAAAAAGACCGTGTTGACGACGCATTACACGCGACTCGCGCTGCGGTTCAAGAAGGTATTGTTGCCGGTGGTGGTACTGCATTAGTTCGTGTAGCGGCTAAACTTGTTGACCTAGTAGGCGACAACGAAGACCAAACTCACGGTATCAAGATTGCCCTTCGTGCGATGGAAGCACCGCTTCGTCAAATCGCGTACAACTCAGGTGACGAAGCCTCTGTTGTTGTTAACAAGGTTAAAGAAGGCGAAGGAAACTTCGGTTACAATGCGGCTAACAGCACATACAGTGACCTAGTTGCAGAAGGTATCCTTGACCCAACTAAAGTAACACGTCTTGCGCTACAGTTTGCTGCATCAGTTGCGGGTCTTATGATCACAACAGAAGCTATGGTAACTGACGCACCTCAAGACTCATCTGCACCTGCAATGCCTGATATGGGCGGCATGGGCGGTATGGGTGGAATGGGCGGAATGATGTAAGTCTGTCGGGCCTTTTGCTCTAACAAAAAACCGCTAGCCTTGGCTTAGCGGTTTTTTTTGTCTATGTCATTAGATAATTCATTTACGGCAAGGATTATGTTTTTTTATCTAACAATCTTGCTGGTTTAAACACAACGATAGCACAGGCTATAAGGCCAACGGCTGCTAGATTTATGACTCCGGCATAATTCTCATCAACAATCACTAACGCCACCACCATTGGGCCACTAGCTAGCCCCATTTTTGACGCAAATCCGCCCATCGCAGCATACTGCCCCGCTTTATCAAATTCGGCACACATACCAAATAAGTAAGGTAAAACAAATGCCCAGGTGATCCCTATGATGAAATTCATCACAGAATACATCTGTGGAATTTCGCTGTAATGCAACATCCAGCTGCACACGGCGGTGATAATAATGCCAAATAACAGTGGGTATGCTCGGCCCAATTTAGTGCCAATTACCATCACAGCTAATGCACCAACAAGCGCAATCCAGCTAGCCATACCAAGGGCTGGGCTCATGAAATCGAGCGTTAAGCCTTCAACTTTACCAATTCCGATCATATATGCAAACAACCCCATATTTGCACCTTGAAAGAGGAAAATACCAAAAAGCGTTAAAAACAATGGGACTCGTTTGATGACCTGCTCTGCTTGTCGTTTCTTATCTTCATTTGTCACCGGATAATCGGTTAAAAATGGCAACATACAAAGCGAGACAAATGTAAACGCTACCAACGAATAAAACAGTGCGCCAACCCCAAATAGTGGTACTAAATTTGGAATAAACATTAAACCTAATCCGCCGAGCCCCCATTGAATAAACAGCAAATAACCAAAGGTTTTGTCCGGTTCGGTTGTTCTTGAAATAATGCCAAAACCAATACCAACCAATAATCCGCCAGTGAGCCCATGGAGTGCACGGATAAGTACCATTATTGTAGGGTCAGCAATATGTACGCTAATTAAATCGATAACTAATATTGCCGCTAATAAAATATAAGCCCACGTTCTCCAGTTAATTTTTTTAATGATGAATACCGCGGCTAACGCACCTAAAGACGCCCCGTACAAATTGGCAGAACTAACAAAACCAGCTTGTTGTGTGGTAAATCCTAACCCTTCTTTTAAGCCAGAAACAACAGCTGGCATGATATTGATATAAAAAATACCGGCGGTTGTTAAAAACGCTAAAAACACTCTGGCCCAAATTCCATTAGGCTCGACTTTAAATGTTCGAAGGCTCGTTTGTAGCTCAGGATCTTGCTTGCCGGTTTCGACGGCTTGAGTTTGATCAATCATGTTTTGTCCTTTTAGAGCAAATTGCTTGGCGAGTGTGTAACTCAGTAATAGCGAGACTCCAGTCGTAAATACCACTGTCGCTAAAATAAAAATATTGGATCGTGGGACTGACTAAAACAACGGAAATACCGCCATATCCAGACAAGTAAGGTAACCAATGTGGTTCTGCACAATCAGTATGAGTTGCTATGTTTTGCTTCCAAAAGCTCTGGTCATAACGGGTACTAGCAAAATTGGTTAAACTCCCCTGGTCAGTTGATGCTGGATTAAATAATTCTGCAGCAACATTAGCCAAATATCGAGTTACTTTAAATACGTCATCGCGGGTAAAAAACAACCCGAAACCGACAAAAGGTTGCTGTTCTTTGTCACTTGTCCGCCGTGTTTCATAGGCAACAGGGCTTAATCTTAGTTTGGGCCACAGATCATGACCAAATACGTATTTAAACAGGTCCGTTTGAGGCCCCTTCATTCCCCTAACAAATTGATTTAAGGCCGTCCCCAACAAATAAGTATCTGAGGTGTGGTAAACAAATTTAGTACCGGGTTGAGACTTGCGTGTAAACTGCTGACAAGCGTATTTTATTTTTGAATCATGGCTGCTTGCCGCGAAAAACTGCTGGCTATGATCTGCCGCCTCATCTGCCGTTGGGTAACCGGAGTCGTAATTACCAGTCGTCATATTGAGTAAATCTAAAAATGTGACATCTTGCCATTGAGGTAAATCACATTGCGGCACCCATTCGCTGACTTTTTGATGATAAAGCTGCGGGTATTCTCGCTGCAACAAATACATACTTAGACCACCAAAAATGGTTTTGGCGGTCGAATAAGATGGCATAACGAGCTCTTCACAAAATGGATATGGCCCGGCTCGGGTTTGGCACTGCGAAACATAATATTGGCCATTAAATGCCAAGCCGTACATCGTCATGTCAGTGGGTTTGATCAATTTTGTTAAGCTCAGTTTTGCCATATCTAACTGCGACAAGTTTTTTTCAGCAATCGGTAATTGGCTTATTGCCTCAATTGGCAATTTATTTTGTTGTTGATTAACGTATCGAACGACTGCTTTTTGCTGGACGCTTGTGAGCACTGTAGTCAACTGACTTTCCACTAATTCCTGCTGTTTATTTTGTGTAACAGCTTGTTTAGCTTTTTGTTTAATCTTTTGATTAATCTTTTGTTTAACTGCACCAACACCCCACATATCGACTTTATAATACAGGCAAGTCTCACTGCTAATTTGATAATAAAACTGCGAGGCGGTAGTGCCCGATTGCTTCGGGTTTATAACAAAAGTTAATATCCCGTTGTGAACACAATTTTGATTCTTCTCTACCAAATTAAATGGCATAACCACTTGGAATAGATTGCCTTGATCATCTGTTCGCCAAACATCACCAACGCCTAAAATATAATCCCAATGAGGATGAGTGGTGAATTGCAACGATTGTGCAATTGGGATGATTTTGTGGTTTAAGGTAACAAAATCAAACTCGATTTCAGGCAACAAAACACGCTGGTTTGTAAAGTCATTGGCGCGGGTTTTAAGTTCAAATTCGTAGCTGTCGCTTTGTTCGGTCAATACAAGATGACTTCGATTTTTGTCACTGGCTAATTTAACTTGGCCCGTTAGTGTAGGGTTAAAACTTTGCTTGATGGCCTTAGGCCAAAGGTCAAAATTAATAGGTTTGTGTATGTCCAAATCGCTGGTGCGAATTAACTGCTCAGGGGTAGGTACAGAGCTCATTGCCGATAACGTCACCGACACTAGGGTTAGCAGAAATAGCGTAAACCATTTAACTAATCGCACGTGATACCTGCACTAATCAACCTTGCCTTTAACGCGGCTAATTCAGTTTCATAATGACGCCATTTGGCAACTGAGCTTTTGTGGATAGCCTGACGTACCTGACTCGAACTTGCAGTATTAACCGCAGAATGATTATTTTGCACTTCTATATATTGGGCTTGCCAGTCGATTTGGCAGAAATCAAACACGGCTTTCCCTATTGATTGGGGTGTTTGCACCAAATCTTCATAGGCAATATTCAGCATCGATAATCCAGGCAATGTTTGCCAATGAGCCATGAGGTCTTGATAGGCGACAAAGTAGTCGGCGAGTTCTTGTTGGTCGTAGGAAAACGGATACGCTTGCTGGAATAGCGTTTTATAAACTGCATAACAGGTGTCCATTGGATCACGAATCATATGAATGATTCTGGCATTCGGAAGTGCTTTTTTAATTAAACCAACATAAAGAAAATTAAATGGCAACTTGTCGATTACATACTCTACTATTGGCGTGTTTTTGTCATCGGGAATATGCTGTTTTAGTGCGTCGAGATAACGACTGCCTAAAACTTCAAAATCAATTTTACTACTGCAGCGAATAAAGTCCCGTTTTGACTTTATATCACCAGCAAACTGTTTTGTTGTTTGCTCGGTTAAGAGTCTCGTAAAGTCACTCAATTCTCCGGCGGCGTACACATTTGGCGCGGCAGATAGAACTCGTTCCAGTAAAGTTGACCCTGTTCTGGGCATGCCCAAAATAAAAATAGGGATGATCTGCTTTTCCCCAACCGTTGAAGCGTTTTGTTTAAACTCTCTGTGCGGTTCTGACCGCAAGTCTTTATCTTTAATTTGTCCGGCCAACCACCACGGGGTGTTAAATGTTGTTTTTATATGAGTGATGACATCGAGGTCTTGCTGAACATGGTATTCAAGATGTTGACGTCTAATCTTTGCGCCTTTTGCTAAATGTTTAAAAGCGGTTGAGTATTGCGCTAAGTCTTCATAGCTTTTGGCCAATGCAAAATTAACCTGAACTTCATGTCTCGGCGACAAACTCGTAGTTAATAACAACTGCAAAGCCGATATATGATTCATCTCGTTTGTTTGTTTAGCTAAATCGACAAGTAAACAATGGGCATCAATGTCATTACCGTTAAGTTGTATCGCCGTTAGCAGTGAAGCTTGCGCCTGAATAAGCTCACCACAATGACGTAAAACGGTCGCCAAGCTATAATGATGTTCGTTATTTGACGGGTCTAATTGAATCGCTCGCTTATATTGAGCCACCGCCAATTCAGGTTTATTCAATTGCGAATAAAATAAGCCGAGTTGATTACACTCTTTCGCAGACAAATTTGAGTTACCGGATAGCGTGTCTAAAACCGTTAATGCCCGATTTTTTTGCGATGTCATTAATAACAGATTTAATACAGAAAATTGCCATTGATGTATGTGTGGGGCTAATTCACAAGCGTTGACTAAACACGCGATTGCTGCTGAAAATTGCTTTTGCTGCGCTAAGACCTGGCCATTAAAAAAACACGCTTCGGCATGATCGGGGAATTGTTGTGACAACATTTTTGCAATTTGAGTTGCCTCTAACGGTTTTTGCTTTCGCAAATATTGCCAACCTAAATCAAGTAAGCTGTCGACGGAATTTCCCGCCAAACCTTCAAGCTCGTTATGTGTGTTTTGTTCAACCATAATTTCCAATCAAGCTAAATGTAACCATTTTATTCGTATTATTTTATTTGGTTTTATTAAAGCATAAAGCCATACCTATGTATGGCTCTATGTTTAATCAGACGATTAGAACTGATAAGAAACTGACGCTCCAATCGTTTGCGGGCGAGCGATAAAATCCTTTTGGTTATTACCGTAGAAGTTTTCAAAAACTCCTGTATCGGTACTTAAATAACTGTCTGGGTAACTGCCCGTTACGCCTTCTTCATTACCAAGGTTTTTGATGTAAAACGAGAGCCCCCAGTCGTCTTTGATAAAGTTAACCGAAGCGTTCCAAATTGAAAACCCGTCAAACTCAGCATAAATCGCACTGGTTGGAACGACGGAGTTTGTCGACTCTGACTGGTAATAGCCCGACAAGCGACTCGTCATTTCAATGTCATTGGTAATCTCGGTGGTATGACTAATATTGAACGACAACACATGTTCGGCTACGCCAGGCAGCTGCTGGCCGGCTTCTGCGGTAACCGACAGACTCTGTGGTTGGATCAAATCATCAGTTAATTCAGCCTTGGTAAAAGCATAACCCACGCGCATGGTAATATCGTCTGTAAGTGCCACACTTGACTCAAGTTCCAGACCCGATGTCTCCGCCGCAATACCATTTTGAGCCATGAAAAATGCCCACCATGCGGTGCCAGTATTCAGTTGTGGATCATCCCATTTAACCATATAAACGTCGGCTGAATAGGTGAACCCGCGGGCAAAACCTTTAACGCCCAGTTCATAGTTTTTCACTGTATCTTTACCATAGGTTTCGACCGACTCTGGATTGAGTTCAGCAAAAGGTCCATCAGTTGGTATTGCGTTCGACCCACCGCGACGGAACCCTTCAGAATAAGTGGCGTAGACCATATTATTATCATTAATGTCATACGATAAATTGAGTTTAACTAATACATCACTTTCTTCCTGTGTCGGGAATGGCACAGATTCAATTTCTCGCGCTTGACCATAATAGGCGTCAATTGCGGTGTTGTTTTTCAGTGTATTATCAAACCAACGTGCCCCTACCGTAGCCCTAAAGTCATCACTAAATTTGTAGGTCAGTTCGCCATAAATCGCTAGATCTTCAAATGTTTCGTGGCGAATATACGTTAAATCTTTATCCGTTGGCGCACCTACCCACCAGCGCGGAGCGCCACTGGCATTCACATCCGCAGCGCCATAATATTCGATACCCCGTAAATGACTTAAGTTTGTGGTAACACGCTCTTGGTCCATGTAATACACACCGGCTATCCAGTCTATTTTACTGTTTGGATCTTCATTGGATACCAATCGAAATTCTTGTACTAATGCTTTATCTTCAAATCCTGCTTCAACATGAGATGCCGGTCTAGGATTGCCGGTATACCACGCATTGTACCAATCTCGTCCGCCAGAAACCCATAAACTGGTATTGTCGCGCCAGCCTGAACCTTGATGATCATATGAGGATGTATTAGACGTTAATGTGGCAAAACCAAAGTCTGCTTCAATTTCCATACTTGTTAGATTTACATCTCGTTCAGACGGTTCTAATAATGTCGCCCCGTGTTCGTAATCATCATAAACATTGCCGTTATAGTCGGCACCGCGTGTAACAGCTCGGCGACCACCAACTTCATCAGTTTGAAAATGGTGAGTTAATGTCAGTTGCACATCATCCGTAATCGCAATTCCGTAAGCGGCTTTAAAGTAAGTAATATCGACACTGTCTACGTCTTTTTGGCTGTGGTAACACGAGCCATTATTAACAAGTTCACTAGTAGTTAAAGCGCTACTGCTCGCTGAAACACAAGAACCATTATCTGCTTTAACTAACGGTACGCCTTCGTCATCGAGTTGATAAAGGTTTGGCATGTCGATAATGCCGTCGTTATTTAACTTTCCAACCACAAATCGTACAGCGGACTTGTCATTGATAGGCATATTAAACATGGCATCCAAGGTCATGTTATTACCGTCAGAGCCGTCTGTTTTGCTTAAGTCGAGTTTTAAGCTGCCTTCTGTTATTTCAGGATCTGGCTTATTCATAACATAACGTACCGTGCCACCTAAAGCGCCTGAGCCGTAAAGTGTCCCCTGCGGCCCGCGAAGTACTTCAACACGTTCAATATCTTTTAATAAAAAATTGGCAAATATTGGTGTCGCATCAACATAACTTGAAACGGTAGGCACCGTCGATTGACCCACATCGGCCCCTGAAATACCACTTTCGACATTAATACCACGAATAATCATGCTGTTTGTTGTACCACCATTTCGGTGACCTTTATCAACAATCGTTATGCCCGCAACGTTTCTCAGCAATTCTGCGCTATCTGATATGTTCTGGTCTTCAATATCGCTGCCTAATACCGACGAGATATTAAAAGGCAATTCTTCTTGGGACACTTTACGATGGGTTGCCGTCACTTTGATGCGTTCGATATCGCCTTTTTCGACTTGAGTGTCTGCTTGTTGCTCTGCAGCCAAAGACGAAAACGACATTACTAAAGCTGCGCTAACGGCGCTGGTTATAACAGACTTTTTAAACGTTGCATTTTTCATGTTATGGTTCCAAATTTGTTGTTGTTTTATTTTTAACCTGCATTCGAGATTAGACTAGCAAGCGTTGCTAACGGTAGTACCAGTTTTCGCTCATCTATAAGTCCAGTTGTCAAAATCACGAATTATCTGCGTTGTCTTGCAATGGCACAGTCAATGGCCCAAGTGAATCTAGGTAATCTGTATCTTTTTTTGTTAATTTACTGAAATTTATAGGGTTATCCCGTAAGCTTTTGAGTGGTTGGCCTAACCCTAACCCGCCCCGAGTTCGAACCCGTTTGACTCGCTCAAAATCAATTTCAATTGGAATAATTTCTTCGCCGATATTGGCTTGATAGATAACATTGCCATCTGGCTCTACGACGATGGACTGCCCTGTGCCGTAGGGTTCCGACGCATTAATACCAAACACATAACATTGGTTCATCACTGCGGTTGACTGCGACATGATTAATTCTAATGGTCTATCAATAGTGCCGGTTAGAGTTGGAAAAATAAGTACGTCTGCACCGTCACAAACCATAGCTCTAGCCACTTCTGGAAACCAAAGATCGTAACAAATTGCAATGCCGATACGCCCCCCTGGCACGTCAAAAGTCACTATGTCTGACCCTTCCTTTACACCTGATTCATAAGGTAAAAATGGAAATATCTTACGATAACGTGTGACTATTTCACCGAGGTTATTGATCACCGTTGAGGTATTGTAAATGTCATCACCGTCCTGCTCATACTGAGAACCTGTGATTAACCATACGTTATTGTCTATGCACAATTTTTGATAATGATGTTCGGCCTGACTGGGGAAACTCGATGCGTATTTTTTTTCTGGCCCGTAGGTACAAAGCTCAGTTAAAACAATCATGTCAACCCAGGGAAACCGCTTTTTGGTTTTGACTATGTGTTTTGAAATAACATCTAAATTGTCGCCGCTTTCTAATTTTAATTGCAGTCCTGCAATTGAAAAATGACTCATAAATACACTCACGGTTAAATTGACGTAATAACGTAGTTGTTTGTGTATTTAATGTACGTGCTGAATTGCAAGATAGGTTAGTACCAGTTTGAAGTTAGTTATAGGGCCAGTTTAACCAAACTGATAATTGAAGGACAACTGCAACAACTAGGTGATCTCTCCTATAATGTCGAGCTCTCGAACAAAACAATAATTTTGATCAAACCATTTCATCTGTTCTCCGTCTTGAACTACATAAAAACATTTCTCTTCACCGTAACCCCATAAGTCCCATTTACGATAGTATTTACCGCCTTCAATCCACCAGTGACCGCTATCATATTCATCATCTTTGCCGCCGGTATGGCCCAGCATCGTGCCGTCGGCCAACAAATCTATGGTGCAAGGCACACCGTAAACCATCTGACATTCGAGTCGAACATTGGTTAAGGCTTGTTTGAGTTTTTCGCCGGTTAACAGTCGACCTTTAGCGTTAGTTAACTTCTCTTCGAATTCTTCGGTTAGTTGGTGAATTAAATCAGCGAGTTTTTTAACCCCTATTTGAATTCGCTCGTTTGGAATGCTGGTTATGCCCATTCTAAAACAATTTTCAGGGTAATCTGATTTGGCAAAATAACGTTTAACTGGTTCTATTAAAATGCCTTTAGCCGCTGCTTGCTCACGCAAATGTTCGCCGTCTAACTCTTTTGGTCCGGTGATCCAATACGCTGTCCCACCTTGAATGGGTCCAGTATCAACGCAATTAGGTAAATAGATGTTAAGTGCTTCACGCAGGCTTAACCAGCGTTCAAAAAATAACTTGTGGAGTTGCATCATGTACGCATCGTAATAACCTAAAGACAAGAAGTACGCCACAGCACGCTGATTATTTAAAGGGGGATTGCGTAACATTAGTTTACGGAGCTTTTTGAGTTCCAATATTACTGACGCCTCTGCGACTACAAACCCCATTTGTATGCCAGAAGCCAAAACTTTGGATAAACAAGAAATATACACCACTCGATTTTCAGTATCTAAACTTCGTAATGCTGGGTGGGGTTGGCCTAAAAAGTTACTTTCAAATTCAAAGTCGTCTTCGATAATGATTAGGTCTTGTTCCTGCGCTTTTTTAAGCAGCTGATCACGCCGTTCCATCGACATAGTGACACTTGTTGGCGTCTGATGACTTGGCGTGACATAAACCGCATTACACTCATTAAGCGTGTCGTTTACCACCATGCCGTTGTTATCAACGTCTTGGTATCTAAGTGACGCACCGCGTTGCAGCAACAATTCACGCATTTCAGGATAACCCGGTTCTTCAACCGCAACAGTCACTGACTTATCAACAAACAACTCGGCCACTAAGTATAAAGCTTGTTGGGAGCCTACTGTAATTAGAATTTCATCTTTAGACGCTTGAATACCCCGCCGAGGAAGGATTTTGGTTCTGATCTCATCGAGTAACATAGGATCGTCTTCCCCCTGCAATTCAGACCATTGAAAGATCTCTTTGGTGGCATTTGCTTTGTTAGTTGCTTCGCGCCATTCACGAACCGGATATAATGACGAGTCAAATTTTCCGTCAATAAATGGGTAGATATAACTGCGCCAATTAGCAGGGCTAGATGTGGCATTTGTTGTCGCGACCGCCCCTTTGAACTTATGACTATAATTACTTGGGGCAAGTTTGTTATTCGTCGCCAGGGATTTTCCCACACGACCTTGTTGCAACGCTTCACTAACGTAAATACCACTGCGCTCGCGGCTGACAATATATCCTTCATCAAGTAAGGTTTGATATACCAAAACAACGGTATTACGTGAGACTTCTAACTGCTTTGCTAATACACGAGTCGACGGGAGTTTGCTGCCCGCTGAAAACGCACCAATAAGAATGCCTTCCACTAATTTGCGGCGGATCTGACTTTGCAGGCTTTCTTCACTGTCGTGTTCGATGTGTATTAGTCGGCTCAACATGGTCTTTGATCTTCTCCCCGATAAACGGACACGTTAATAAAGTTTGTTATAACTGATTGTCAGTTATAACAAACTTTGTCTAAAACACACAAACATCTCACACATACCTAAACGTTAACTCTTACGATGCCAACTTAGTAAAAAGCTGCTCAAATTTGCTTAAGCCTTCTTCTAGGGTGTTATCGTCTATGGTCAATGCAGGCAAAAATCGGATCACATTGCCGTAAAAACCACAGGCCAATAGTATGAGTCCGGCATCTGCGGCACCGGCGATTATCGCCTGAGTGAGCGCTGTGTTAGGTTGCTCTGCATCGCCGTTAGCAACAAGCTCTATTGCAATCATGGCACCTTGATTTCGCACTTCTAAAATCAACTTTGGATGCGCTTGTTGTAATGCTGTTAGCCTTTGGTTAAATACCTCGCCAATTTTATTAGCGCGTTCAACTAGGTTCTCTTTGGCAATGATGTCTAATACCGCCAACGCCGCAGCACATGCCACCGGTGAACCACCATATGTACCACCTAAACCACCTGGCAATGGCGCATCCATCACGTCGCTTTTGCCAACCACAGCCGCGATTGGAAAACCACCTGCAATACCCTTTGCCATTGTCATTAAGTCGGCTTCAACCCCTGCATGTTCAAAGCTGAACATCTTGCCGGTACGGCCAAAACCGGTTTGAATTTCATCGGCAATTAACATGATCCCATGGTCGTCGCATAACTTTCTAAGGGCCTGTAAAAACTCGGCTGGAGCCGCATAAAAACCACCTTCTCCCTGCACTGGTTCAACAATAATGGCTGCTACATCAGTCGGTGCAATGTCCACCTTAAACAGGTTTTCAATGGCTTTGAGAGACTGTTGAACTGTTACGCCATGCGCCTCCATCGGATAAGGTGCATGGAAAATATCACCGGGAAATGGCCCAAATAGGTTTTTGTAGGGCGTGATTTTACCAGTCAGTGCCATGGTCATATTCGTACGCCCATGGAACCCACCATTAAACGCAATTACACCGCGGCGTTTAGTTTGTGCTCTTGCTATTTTGATGCAATTTTCAACAGCTTCTGCGCCAGTAGAAACAAATATCGCCTTTTTGTCACTGTTACCGGGCGCTAGACTTGTTAATTTTTCGGCTAGCTCAACAGCCACTTCATAAGGATTAACCATGACGCAGGTATGACTAAATTTGTCGACCTGCGCTTTTACCGCGTTAATCACTTTTGGATGACTATGGCCGGTATTACATACCGCAATACCTGTTCCAAAGTCGATGTAACGTTTGCCTTCAACATCCCATACTTCGGAGTTAAGCGCTCGCTCAACGTAAACCGGATATACATTGCCTTGACCGCGGGCGATGACCTTGCTCTTTCTATTTTGTAATTGTTGATTGTTCATTTTATTTACTCTAATTCGTATTGATTAATGACAGGTCTATTAACTCAGGCCACCCATGCACAGGTATTTAATTTCTAGATAATCATCTAGCCCATACTTTGAACCTTCACGGCCACTCCCCGATTGTTTTACGCCACCAAAAGGTGCTGCTGCGTTAGAAATAAGACCTTCGTTTATACCGACCATGCCGTATTCAAGACCTTCTGCCACCCGCCAAATTCTACCGATATCTCTGGCATAAAAATAAGAAGCAAGACCGTATTCGGTAGCGTTGGCCATATCGATGACCTCTTGTTCTGTCTCAAAAGTAATAATGGGGGTTATCGGGCCAAATATTTCATTGGCGGCCACGGGCATGTCATTGGTGACCTGAGTCAACACGGTCGGTTGATAGAAATTGTCGCCGGCGGGTGAGCGCACGCCGCCCAATAAGACTTTTGCACCTGCCTTAACTGAATCAAGCACTAACTTGTCGACATCATCTACTGCGTTTTTAGCGATCATAGGGCCAATTACAACCCCCTCTTCTACGCCATTGCCAATTTTGAATTGCGCGACAGCTGCGACAAATTTGTCGGTAAATACCTTCGCAATGTCTTTTTGAACAAAGATACGATTAGTACACACACATGTTTGACCAGCGTTGCGGTATTTTGAAACCAAAGCCCCTTGCACCGCCGCGTCGATATCGGCATCGTCAAATACAATAAATGGTGCGTTACCACCGAGTTCCATCGATACTTTTTTAACGCTCGTGGCACATTGCGCGATGAGTTGTTTGCCAACACCGGTAGACCCTGTAAACGTGAACTTAGCGACATCTGGATGTTCAGTGAGCACTTTCCCCATGCCTTTGGCATCTTCGCCGACAACAATATTAAACACTCCACCTGGGATACCGGCACGTTCTGCAAGTTCGGCCATTGCTAACGCCGATAATGGCGTTTGAGTTGCAGGACGCCCAACAAAAGTGCATCCCGCTGCAAGTGCAGCGGCGGCTTTTCTGGCAATCATCGCATTAGGGAAATTCCAAGGAGTTATAGAGGCCACAACACCAACGGGTTGCTTGATAATAACGATTCGTTTGTCACCCGACGGCGCAGGAATGGTATCGCCATAAACACGCTTGCCTTCTTCTGCGAACCATTCGATAAAAGAGGCGCCGTAGGCAATTTCGCCTTTCGCTTCGGCCAAAGGTTTGCCCTGTTCTAACGTTAAAATTCGAGCCAAATCGTCTTGATGTTCCATCATCAGGTTAAACCAATTTCTTAATAATACGGCTCGTTCTGCCGCCGACTTACTCGACCACGCTTTAAGTGCTGATTTGGCAGACTTAACCGCTAGCTCAGTTTCTATAACCCCCGCATTTGAGACGTTAATGAGCAACTCACCGGTGGCAGGGTTAACAACAGCAAACTCAGTTTCACTGCTGTGCCAGCTGCCATTAATATAAGAATACTGCTTGAGCAGTTGGTTATCGTTTAACTTATTCATTGGTCACTCCGGGTTCGATTATTTGAATCGCTTATCTAATGTTAGCTATTGAATATTATTTTTGACTCAGGTTAAATACAAAACATTAAACCTTTAGTTTGATGTTGGTAAAACTAATGCAAAATAGATCTATCCTCCCAAAACCACTTTCAGAATATGATTTGCGGCTATTGAGAATTTTTGTCGCTGTGGTTGAACACAATGGGTTTGCCGCGGCGGCAAACACCTTGGGCATCACGCGTTCGACAATAAGCATTCATATGTCTAACTTAGAAACTCGAATGAAACTAACCCTTTGTTTACGTGGCCGAGGTGGGTTTTCGTTAACAGAAGATGGCCAAGTTATATACCGAGCCGTTATGGATTTGTTTGAATCTTTTGACGGTTTTTCACTGTTAGTTAATTCGTTAAGCCAAGAGCTTAGTGGCGAACTTGTGATCTTATGTGCAGATCAGTTAGATAATGCCAAGCAAACCAAACTCGCTGAGGTTATTCAAAAAGTCCATGAGCTGTCACCCAACCTTAATCTTGTTTTAGATGGCGATTCAATATCAGACGTAGAACGTGCATTACTCAAAGACAAAGCTCACATCGGTCTTATGCCGCGTTATCAACAAATTGAAGGATTAAATTACAAAGAAGTGTTTAGCGAAAAAATCTACTTATGTTGCAGCCATCAACATCCATTTTTTAATAAAACTGACAACGAAATTACCGAACAAGACTTAGCCAGCGCAGATGCGGTTCATCCTGGCATTGATATAGACCTTGAAGGTCGTACGCAACTTAAAAAGCTAAACTTGTCAGCTAAGGCATATCAATTTGATACGCGCAAGGCGATGATCATGTCCGGTTGTTATATCGGTTATTTGCCTCAAAGTTTTATCCAACACGACCTTAACTTAGGGTTAATGCGGATAATTAAACCAAGTCAGTGCTTTTACCCTTTTAGCCTATTTATGGTCTCCAAGAAGAATCCAAGAGATAACCGTAAAGTGGAACTAATCACCAACATATTTAATCAAGTGTTTGATCCCTAATGGGTCCTCCTACCGCATATTAGAATGCCTATATTCATTACGGTTAAAAGGCGTCATCGCAAGTAGTTATTGTGCATTACGAGAAACTAAAATCTGAGCTTCTAAGCTTTCATTTTTAATTAGCAGTAAGTCTCAGAACACGGTACGATCGGGTTTTCTGTTGTTATTAGTAATCAAAACATTATGTCATCACTTCCCTATTTAAATGGTTATTCGCCAAACTTGATTGATCAGATCGAGCGGCTAATTGATAACAACAAACTTGCGCAATATTTGTTTTCTCGTTACCCACAAAATCATGAGTTTAAAAACGATAAACAACTACGTGACTATGTCATGGCGATTAAGAATCAATTTCTCAAAAAATCGGCTCCCATTAATAAAATTCAATACGACAACAAATTACACGTGGTAAAAAATGCACTTGGCACCCACACTTACGTGTCTCGGATCCATGGCAGTAAATTAAAAAGTAAAAACGAAATTAGGATCAGCTCCATATTTAAACTGGCCCCAGAGCCCTTTTTAAATATGATCACGGTACATGAATTAGCCCACGTAAAAGAGCTTGAACACAACAAAGCTTTTTATAAACTTTGCACCCATATGCTACCCAATTACCACCAACTAGAGTTTGATACGCGGGTTTATCTTACCTACCTTGAAACACAAAAAGGCGAAAATTAATGCAACCCCAAGCCGACCCGTTTATTGTTCCTAAGTGCCTAGAAGAGATTGCTGTGGTGTTTGAAGATGAACACTTAATCGTGATAAACAAACCCACAAAGCTACTGAGCTTGTCGGGAAAACACCCTTTGAACATAGACTCAGTTCACCATCGGATTTGTAAAGATTTCCCAACCGCGACACTTATTCACCGACTCGACTTTGGTACATCAGGTTTGATGTTGTTGGCCTTAAATAAAGACATCAACAAATTGTTATGTAAGCAATTTAGTGAACGTACTGTGATTAAACACTATGAAGCCGTGCTCGATGGCCAGGTAAGTCAACTCGAAGGGGAAATTGCTATTCCAATCACAAAAGACGTCGAAGGTTTTCCGTTACAAAAAGTATGTTATGACACCGGAAAAATAGCTAAAAGCCAATTTGAAGTGATTACTTTTAATGCCGCAAATAATACCACTACAGTTCGATTCAAACCGAGTACAGGTCGCACTCACCAACTTCGATTGCACGCCCTTAGTTTTGGTCATCCTATTATCGGTTGTGACTTATATGATAAAGAACAGTCCTTTTTTAAAGCCGACCGACTCATGTTGCATGCAAGTTTTTTGCAATTTTTGCACCCAAAAAGCGGTGACCCAATGACGTTTGAGTCTGACAGTGGTTTTGTATTTAATGATTAAAAAGTGTTTCCACAACGACACCTTCCCCTCACAAACTCGGCGTTGAAACATTCTGGTGCATAACTACTTTCCATAATTCATTTTAAGGAAAACCAATTGAATTTGTCATCCCCCCCCTTAGTTTGTTAATGTCAAAATATGTCGTTGAAAGGACGTAGGTACCAAAGTGGAGTTCAAATATTTTTTCTTATGTTCTTCGAACTACGTGACTGAACTTAATCGCAAAACTAAAAAAAGGAAAGTCGCTTAGTGTTACGTCTACTATCCTCATGCCTACTACTAATATTATGCTTTGACGCCGCGGCAAAACTACAAAAATACAACTCACTATACACCTACTACTCTAAGCCCCCTTTTATTGTCGATGTTCAAAAAAAAGCGGGATTGTTTTACGATTTTGCTCGGTATTTATCGGAGAAAAATCCAGGTGCTATATTTAATGTTATTTACATACCGCGAAAAAGACTTGAACAGCAATTAAAAAATGGACAACTCGATGGGCCAATACTTGGTGTTAACCCGCTTTGGTTTAATGACAAGCATGAAACCAAATACCTTTGGACTGCGCCTATTTATAACGATATTGACGACTTTGTTTCATTAAAAACATCGCCATTTGAGTTTAAGGATATAACTTCGCTGTACAAAAAAAGCTTCGCCGGCGTGTCGGGCCTTTATTATGTTGATTTAAATGAATTAGTTGCACGTGATAAATTGGACCGAGTAGACACTATTGGTGATCAACAAGTATTAACAATTGTCGAAAAAGGTTGGGTAGATTTAGGTGTGATTAGTCGTTCAACATACAACTATTTACTTAAACACAAAAAAATTGATAACAATTTTCACCTATCTACCATTCCCCATGAAAGCTTTGAACGTAGGGTACTCATCCCTCAAGATCAAAAAGTATGGCATGAGTTTTTGCAACCAATTCTACTGCGCTTACCCCACGATCCAAAATGGCAAAAAATACTAAGCCAATACTAAATACAGAATTTCAATTTGAACATGGACGTAAACCTGTTTGTAATCCATTTCCTATAAAAAAACAACGACAATTTACATCCAACGAAAAACGTTTTAACGAAAATCAAACCAATTATTTTATGCGGCTATTAACCATATAAAAACGATTTCGTTGACTCAAATCCAATAAATCCCAAGCAGTTATTACCACTCTAAACCGCATTCTATTTTATGGCTTATTTCTACTGACTATTATTTGACTTGCCATTGTTAACAATTTACAGTTCACAAAACAAACAATAAATCAGTTACGTAAATAATTGAAACAATAAGCAGGTAAATATGAAAACATTAATGGGGCAACAGCCTTTTAATAAATATTTGTGGCGAATACTAATTCTCACGGTAGCCGCAAATATCGCGGCGTGTTCAGCTAAAGATGACGATGACGTTAAAACTGAGCAACCCATTAAGTACGAAACTGGCGTTTTCATCGACTCACCCGTCGCCAACATTGATTATCAAACAGAAAATACCAACGGAAAAACAAACTCCTCTGGTGAGTTTCAATACCTGCCTGGAGATAAAATTACATTTTATATTGATAATATCTCGCTTCCACAAGTGCCCGCTTCTAGCGTAATTACCCCAGTAGATATTGCTAGAGCCGCGAGCGATGACCTAGATACGCAATCCAGCATCGCGGTCAATATTGCGCGCTTATTGCAAACTTTAGATAACGATGGCAATCCTGACAACGGTATTGAAATCGAGCAAGACCTAGTCGCAGACTCTGCAATTGATTTTTCACTACAACAAGTGGCATTTGAAACTGCGTTTATTTCTGTGCTACCTGAAAAAAACCTCGTCTCGGCAGAGACCGCAATTACTCATATAGAGAAAGTACTTACAGATAGCGGCATGGATACTTCGGTTATCACAAATTTTTCACTAATTGATAATAATGGTGAAACTGGCGGTGGTGAAACTGGCGGCGGCGAAACTGGCGGTGGCGAAACTGGCGGTGGTGAAACTGGCGGCGGTGAATCTGGCGGCGGTGAAACTGGCGGAGATGTAAGTTTAACTTCTCTGCCTAAAGTTATTACGAATACAAACGGCTTCTCACAGCAAGTTGAGCTTAATGGATCGCTGCAAAAGCTGGTCACTTTAGAGCTGGATATTGCTCAAAACTATGCAAGCTTAAGCTTATTTTCGGACGACTCATTACTGATAGACAACATCGACATCCCGGCAGCAGGTTCACATACCTTGCAAGTTCTTGTCGAGCTTTCAAAAACGGGTCCACAAGAATTTAAATTTGTTGGCCGAACTTCAGACATCACCATTAATGCAGTGACAGTCACTGACATTTCACAACAAATGGCGAGCTTCACAGATATCTCTGAACAGATTGGTTTACAGACCGAAGATACATTTAAATATGGCGGACCTTCCGTAGGTGATGTAAATAATGACGGGCATTATGACTTTGTAACCGCCAATCACAATTACATCCCCCCACAACTCGTCACTAATAATGGTGATAATACGGTTACGATAAAACGCCTATTTCCAGGAGCTCAAGATTTTCATGGTAACGCATTGGGTGATTATGATAACGATGGTGATCTGGACATAATGGTCGCGTTAGGTGGGGCAAATGGCACAAGCCCAACGTCATATGCTTTGTTGCAAAACAACAATGGTGTATTTGAAAACGTTGCAGTAGAAGTTGGCATCAATACGCCAGCACGCGGACGAGCGCCTCGATGGGTCGATTTTGACTTAGACGGTGATCTTGACGTGATGCTTGCTAATGCAAAAACACCAAACAACGACGGTCCAATCCAGCTATTTTACCGCAACATGGGTGATGGTACGTTTACCCAAGCACGGGTACCTGGTGTTGAAAGTCAAAATTCTGAACGTGTGTTGATCACAGATGTAAATGGTGACCAAATAGATGACCTAGTGATGTATTCGCCATTATCTATTTGGCAAGGCAACGGTAATTTCACGTTTACCAATGTGACCAATACAATTCTACCGGAGGAACTTCGCAATGTTTGGGGCATTAATGCAATAACCGATGTTGATGTGGATAACGATGGAAACTTAGATCTTTATTTAGCCTTTGGTAAAACACATTATCAGTTATCCAGAAAGTCTATCGACTTCAACCCAACCAACGGCGAGCTGAATATTCATGATGATGGTGAAAAAGGCACAACGTTAATCGACTTTACCGCACAAGGTGCGGTCACACTTTCCGATCTTGGTTTAACCTACCGTCAATGGAATGGTGATTATCCGATCTTTTTAGGCCAAGATAAAACACGTCATGTTGTCAAAGCTGAAGGCTTCCAACCTAATCAGCTGCCCGCCGAAATGCTAAATGCCGACGAAACGCTAACAATTAACCAAGACGACGCGACTGGTTGGGCCGAAGAGCGATCAGTAAATGGTCTTTATATTGGTCATACAGGGGACGGCAACTGGAAAGCAGAATGGGTACGTGATCAAGATATTTATTGGAATGTATCATTCACCCTAACCAATTTAAGTGACGTCAGCTATGACTGGACACCAAACAATCGTAACGGCCAAGACTACTTACTGCTAAATCAAGGCGGCAAGTTTGTCGATGCTAGCGCAGATTGGAATATACCAAAAGGTGGTGATCACTGGGGCGTTACGCACGGTGATTTCAACAATGATGGTTGGAATGACCTATTTGTTTACCGCTATGGATTTTTGCAGGAACGTATTTCAGATCTCCTGCTATTGAACACAGGTGACAATAGTTTTGTCACGACCCATATGCACGGTGCGTTTGATATTACCGACAATGGACATGGCGACATGGGTCAAGCATTTGACTTCGATAAAGATGGTTCTGTCGATATGTTAAGTGGTAGCGAAGAAGGTGGTCATTGGTATTTGTGGCAAAACAAATCAATTAACGACAATAACTATTTACTTGTTGATGTCGGTTACAGTCCACTAAAAAATGTCGATTCTATGTCTGCGGAAATTATTGTGACTTTGGATTCAGATATTACCTATAAAAAACGTGTTGGATCAGCTGGCGAAGTATTTTCAGCGGGTGTTATTGATACCGTGCATTTTGGTCTAGGTAAAGCTTCTAACGTCAGTTCAGTCCAGGTGAAATGGCGTAATGGCGAAACCGTATTCATAAACAATGTGACGGCAAATTCAATCATCTCGACTGACGATGCTGCAAATCCAATCCCAGTGGCGATAAACTTAGGCAGTACTGAAATTAAGTTACGTCAGGGTACAGATATTTCTCTGGAGCCGGTTTTCACGCCATTAAATGCTAAGCCAGATTTAGTTTGGTCGTCTAGCGATGCCGCAATAGCAACCGTCGATGCGCAGGGCATTGTAAGCGGGCTTACAGTTGGTGATGTAACCATTACAGCAACATCGAACCTAGACACTACGGTTTTTGCTGCAGTAACGGTAAAAGTCGGTGAGTTTGAGGTTATTAAAGTTTCAGACGTCAAAATTTCGGGTGATGAACAAGCATTTTATGTTGCTCAACAAACCCAGTTAACTGTCGCCACTGCGCCTAGCGACGCGGATAACTCAGCTGTCACATGGAGCAGCAGTAATGAAACCGTAGCGACTATCGATGCAGCTGGCCTTGTTTCAAACCTTTCTGTTGGCAGCACTAAAATCACAGCGACAGCAGATGACAGTAAAGATGCCACTTTAGTTTCTGATTCTGTGGATATAACCATTGAAACGTTTTTAGCGCAATCCATCGAATTTGACGATGACAGCAAATACACCACAGAACTTCCTGTAGATATTCTCTTAGATGTTACGGTAAATTATCACGCTGGGTCAGGACAAACCGTTAGTGACGCCGGTATAACATTTTACGTAAGAGAGCTTAATTCAGCTTGGGTTCCTGTTAATGACCTCATACTGACTGATCTAACCTCTGTAGGAACGGAGTCGGGAACAGCCACCAACTCGTTTGATTTGATTGACCTTAAGATCACCTCTGAACTAGACGCTGGAAACTTCTATTTCCTGTTCGTTAAATTTTCTAACGACAAAGGCGAAAGTGTAAACAAGGGAATATCACCGTTAAACATTGTTGCCGCTAGTGGCACAAACACTGGTGGCAGTGGTGGCAGTAGCAGCAGTGGTAACGGTAATAGCAGCACTGCAGGCGATGTTTGCACCGACTCTGATAACCTATTGAGTTGCGGTAATTTTAATGGTGAAGAAGCCGATACAAGTGAATGGTATAGCTATGCTAGGGATAACTACACTACTGACCTTTCTAATGAAATTTCAGTTAGCACCGAACAAGCAAATGGGGGCAACAGTAGCATCAAATTTGCATTTAATGACGCAGGTACAGAGCAACATATCATTTTAAAAGGCGTGAAATTTGAGGTACCTAGCGCTGGAGAGTATCAATTTAGTGCCGACGTTTTAGGGACTAACTTATCAACCGGAAGTGACTACATTATTGAAATTTCAATTCGACTTGAAAGCACACCAGAAGCAGCTGAGACATACAAACTCTGGCATAAAAAGTCAGCTGATGTTTGGCATACGTTATCTACAACACAAACATTACCAGTAGGCGAATATATTGTTGGATTCAAAGTATTCAGCCCGGGATTTGCAAATACATTAACGCTTGATTACTACTTTGATAATTTAACGATTAAAAAGTTATAGCAATAATTTACCCCATATAAGTCAGATTTTGCGCCGTGGATTTACCTAAAAATAGAGCCTTGTCACTGAATCTGACTTTTACATTTTAAATATAATCAAACTCCACTTTTGTCGTTATTTAACTTCACTTTTCATGTAGACCACTCTACAAATTCCATACAAACATAGCACCAACAAAGTGCAAAAGCCCCACAAGAGGGCAATTGCGTTTGAAATAATTAATTACAAAAACGCATAAGAGGGGGTTAATCTTACATTTCACCTACAATCTTAATAAAATATTCTAATTTCCCCTTAAAACAAACAAAATCCATTAACCTGCAACTGTGGTTAACATCTTGCTTTGTCTTACTCACAAAATATATTACAGCGGAGTAATAGTGTGCGTAGCTCTTCAATGGCCTTGAGCCCTTCTGAACAATCTTGGCTCCCATGGTTTGGTGAAAATGGCAAACTTTCACTTGGGTTGTCTTGTTATCTAAATAATCAGCATTATGGATTTATTGAAAAAACTTTCGAAGGAATAGCAACAACACGTCTAGAATTACTGCGCGATTGGACTGAAAACCAATGGCATAGCCTACAAAACATTGCTGATGAAATTCGTAACTTAACCACTAAAGAGGTATCTGACGCATTAAATGCAAAATTAAAACAATCCTCTGACATGTCAGAATTGTTTGTCATAGACCAACAAGGTACGGTACTTTCATCCTCTTATACTAACCAAATAGGGGTAAGAGTCGCAGAGGGAAGAGTACTCAAAGAAGCTTTTTCTGAACCTTTTCTGCATGGGCCATACGTTGACCAAACAACCTTGAAACTAGGAAACACATCATCTAAGTTCCATGATGCCGTTACTTTAATGTTTTACCTGCCTTTAACCTTAAATAACAACCAAAAAATATGCCTTTGCGGCCGTGTCCCAAACGATGTTCTAGGTGATTTAATTCAGCGTGAAGCTGGGCACATTTATCAAGATTCCGGCGATAACTACTTGTTTATGGTGAACTCTAAGTTCGATTCATCGATAAAAACAGGGACCGCATTGTCTCGTTCTCGCTTTGAAGATCGCACCTTCTCGCTTGGTGACAACCTAAAAGATGGCGTTAAAACAGAATGGGGCGTTGTAAGAGTTCAACACCATACTGAGCTCGAGTTGAGGTTTACCGACCCAGCTACTGGTCAACTTCATCCGGGTGTTAGGGAGACCATTAAAAATGGTCAAAACTTATTTGTCACTTATCCTGGATATTCTGACTACCGCCATATCCCCGTTATTGGTAAAGGACTCACCTTCTCGTTACCCGGTTCAAGAGATACATGGGGCATGATGTGTGAAGGTGATTTGGAAGAGGTTTATCGCCGCCGATCACTAAGCCTAAATCTATTAAAGCTACAGGTTAGTTCTAATATAGTGGTCGCGGCATCTGCACCTATTTGCCACGAACTACTGGGGATGAGTTGGCTAATGTCGGGACTGGCAACACTAGGATTGATTGTTATCAGTGGCAAAATATTTAGTAATTTAGGGACCTCAAAAGTCGCTAAACGACTGCAAAAAATGACCGACGTAATAAGAGGGATCGCGGAAGGCGGCGGTAACTTAAAGCAACGTTTGAAAGTTTCAGTATTACCTAATGATGAAACCGGCCAACTTGGCCGTTGGGTAAATAGTTTTATCGACAGCTTAGACAGCACGGTAGGTAAGGTTATCCAAGTCTCAGATGAAGTTAAAGAAGCCAAAACAGTATTAATACAAAAACAAGATGAATTTAGCCTTAATGCCAATCAAGTGTTGCAAGAGATGCAACAACTCTTAGATCAACTTGAAATGCAATTGGGCAATATTCAAAATGCCACACAGGAAGTAGTGCAAATTCGCTCAGGACTTGAGTCTGCGGCGGAGCAAAGTGTAAATCAATTTAAAACAGTGCAGACCCAAACTGATGAAATAAGAGGGTCTATAGAGCAATCTACGTCTACAATTCAGGATTTAAACAACCATGCAAATAATGTTGGGTCCGTTGTTGGCATGATCAGCCAAGTCGCCGATCAAACAAACTTACTGGCATTAAATGCGGCTATAGAGGCTGCCCGAGCTGGCGAACAGGGCCGTGGTTTTGCGGTTGTTGCAGATGAAGTTAGAAACTTAGCCAGAAGAACCGGCGAAGCGACTGCTGAAATAAGTATATTGGTAACCAACATTCAGGAAAATGCCAAACACGCCGTTACGGTAATGGAAGATGGTGTCGCTGGTATTGAGCAAGGGCTGTTGTCAACTGAAGAAACACTAACCGATGACCAAGGGTTAGGCAGCACAGTGGCTCACATGTTATCGACATTATCTGACATAAACCAAAAAGGCACCGAACAGCTTGAAAGTGCAAAACAGGTGGCCGATATTACATCGTCTTTGCAAGCTTCATTGTCGGAAGTAAAAGTGAGTACAAGCTCAGTTGACGTCAGTGCTGTACGACTTGAACGTCTGATGTCACGATTCCAAGTGTCAGAAAACTAACCACAAAGCATGTTAACAACTTAAAAGAAAAAGCTTAGTAAGCAGCAGTAATTGATCTACTTTACTGTTGCTTACTGATACTTTAACACATTGATGTAAATACTAAAAAAGCTTCACCTTCATTGTTTTTACAGCAAGGTGTTTCAACCTCTCCCTGCTAGCGTTTCTGATTCCAGTAAGCACTCGCATATAACTTTGATTTATCGTATTGGCAATGTGAATTCAAATGCCCTTTTAATTGCTTAACAACACTGGCTTCCGCTGCAATAAAAATTGCCGTTTCTCGCAGGTTCTTACCACATAATTTAAGCCCAGTTAAAAACTCGTCAGTTAACTTATTGGCGGTTACTAACCAGTGGATATCTATCCTCGGGGGTGCTGAAAACTGTTGAATATCGGCTTGCTCTGGCACCTGAATATAAGCGTGTCCTGTTGCATTTTTAGGTAACATTTCTAAAGTCGCCGCGATTGCTGGCAAAGCGGTTATGTCGCCAAAAAATAAATGTTGCTGTGCAGCTAAATCGGCATGTTTAATATCTCCGGGACCAGCGATGCCAAGAAAATCACCCACTTTGGCGTTAAGGGCCCAATTGCTTGCTAACCCTTGATGATCATTTACTGCAAAGTCGATAGTTAATGACCGGCTTACCTTGTCAAACGATCTAATAGTGTAAGAGCGCATCCACTTTTTAAAACCGATATACATGCCAAGCCTAGGTTTATTTGTACCTGAATTGGGATCTGGAAAAATGGCTTTAACATGAGCGCTTTCTTTCCCTTCAGGAAAGTCAGCGAGCGCATCCCCGGTTAACACAATTCGTTTCATATGTGGTGATAATTGACTTACTGACAAAACTTCAGTCATTCGCATTTTTGGGCCCATAATTATTTCCTCCGATACTTTAGGTTATGCTGTTGCTTCGTTTGCCAACATTTTTTCAATACGAGGTTTAATGACTAATGTCATTAAACAAGAGAATGTCAGTCCAACTGGTAATGCATAAACCAAACTGTTAAAAAACATTCCAACAAACTGAGTGAGCGAAGCGTAATTGTGACCACTGATTATGGTCACAACAGCCATGATGGATTCCATTATCAACGCCATAAAAGCACCTTGTAATAGGTTTTTCTGAACAACTGACCAAGTTGGTAAATATAGGTTTATTAATTTACTTAGGACCGTAAATATTGTCGCGCCAATAGGCAACATTACCAGTAAAGCAAAAATGAAAGAGCTAACCCAAGTACTTAGAAAGGGTTGAGATGGTTGAAGGTTGGCCAAAGTCATAATAGCCGTTATAGTGCCGACCAATATCGACATAACAGAAAGCATAATAAGTATTTTTTTAAATTTGGGTTGCATAACAACACTCCACAAAATATAGTTGACAAGGTCTACTATATTTTAATTGGTTGACCTTATCAACTACTTTTTTTTAATAAATACTATTTGTATTGCTTTGGGGGATCTATGGAATTAAGTGAAGCTATTTTTAATTTAGTACATTCGGTGCGTAATAATATCAAACATGAGTTAAACCAATTGGACTCTGGTTTATCACCTATGCATTTTAAATCACTAAAAGTGATTTCTATGATTGATGATTGTACTGGCCAAAAATTGGCTGACTTTATGGGCCGTGATAAAGCACAAATCAACCGCTTAGTTAAAGAGTTAGTCAATCAAGAATTAATCACAAAAGAAGAGAATAAAAATGACAAACGAAGTCAATTTTTAGTCTTATCTACCAAGGCATTAGAACTTATGAGAATGTTCAAAAATTCTGAAAAACACGTATTTAATAAAATGATTGTCGGTATACCACCAGAGCAAATTGAGCATTTTATCGAGTTAACGAAAAAACTTAAAAACAATCTAGATTAAGGCGCATAACGGACAAAATTCATTTGTTATTACCGCCTTAGACAGTTCTAATTTTCAAAATAGGAGTACCTATTTGAACGATGTTGCAAACATTCTTAACAGCCACTCCGTTATCTTTTGTTCTGTTACTCCTCAAAAAATCTGTACTATTTACAATTAGAAACACCCCACCGCAAGCAAATACAATTCGATACAATTTTTACATAAACCGATACGCCTTTTTGCTATGCTGTGCATTAAGATCCTTGTCATCTAGTCAAAACAAGTTGTATGTAAATTATGGAAAACACTAATAAATCGGCTCCAAACTCAATGTTAAATACGGTTGTTCTAACTTCATTTTTAGCGTTCTCAGCGGGCAGTTTTGCCGAAGACGAAAGCAATAAAGACAAAGAAATTAAGACGGAGTTAACTGAAGTCGAAAACAATAAAGACAAAGAAATTGAGGCGGAGTTAACTGAAGTCGAAAAAGCTAGCCAAGAGCGATTACACGACAAAAAAGGCCGAGGCCGCTATAAAAAGGTAACGATAAGTGAAGATAAAAGTTACTACACAATAGATGGCAAAGAAGAACTTGGTCCAAATCCAGTCGATGGCGAAACATTTTTTGTAAAATACAGTCGTGAAAAGTACGAATATTGGGGAGAACATGACGATGATGGGATCAATTACCGGATCAGAAACTTCAATGACCGCGACGGTTTCTATTTAGCTTACAGTGCAGTCAGCAGTTCTGGTGATGACTTTTACCAGTCGGGTGACCAAAGTAATGCCTCATTTGATACTCACTTTAGTTACAGAATTCAATTTTTAAGTCTGTTTGTTGAGTCTCCAGGATTGAACTCGCGTCGTCTGCATGGTTTATATGCCAGTAATGCCTGGGGGATTAATTTCTACAATAATGACAATTGGTCATTTGATATCTACAAGCAAACAAATACCAAAAAAGTTGAAGGTTTAGCGGAGATCCAAAACCGAAACGAAGGTAAGCGAGCAGGTATCAGAGCCACCGGATATTTCGACAATAGCCAACTGCAATTCATCTACAGCCCTTATAGTTCATCGGGCCCTAAAGAAGATGGTATTGAAGCATCTTTGTCCTACACACATTACTGGCAAGTTAAAAACTGGAATATTTACGGTAGCATCGGTGCTCAATATCAATCGGAAGAAGTAGCCGATTTTTATTACCCAGACGCTAGCACAGACCAAAGTAGGGTTAATACATCCGCAGAGCTAGGTTTAGAATACGCACTGAATGAACATTGGGTTTTGGGTGGATTTGCATCATATAACGAATTGCCAAGTCAGCGATCGGATATTCAAGATGCGACAACAGGTTCTCGTGCAGGACTACTTCTCACCTTTGTTTTTTAAGGTGAGAAGCGAAATCATGCAATTCACATTTAATCATGCTGTAAACAGGTTAATATTAGGAAAGCTCAGTTTATTACTGACCATATTCACTATGTCACCTGCGAATGCGGCAAACGAAACGTTAACCATTACGCCAGATCAATGCGTTGCATTAACACAGGGTCAACGGTGTTATGTCGACGCGACCTTAACGTGGACGTCTCCAACAGTTGGCAACTATTGTTTATATTCTTCCCAGCAAGTCAAACCTTTGACCTGCTGGCAACTGAAAAATAGTGGCCAATTTAGTCGAGAATTTGCCGATGACAAAAATATTATATTTACTCTAAAAATTGAGAACGAAGCGGCAGAAATCGCAACGCAGCAACTCAAAATAACATGGGTACATCAAAAACGCGGACAACCACGAATGTGGTGGCGAATATTCTAACTATAAGAGTCAACCATGACAATAAGCCAAAAACGAGAGATGTTGCATGACAGATAATTTCAAGCCCCACATACTGTTAGTCGAAGATGACAAAGCGCTTGCGGAGTGGATATGTGATTATTTGCGATTGCGACATTTTGATGTAACACATACAACTCGGGGAGATGATGCAGTTGAGCTAATTAACGATATCAACCCAGATGTTGTTTTGCTCGACGGCATGTTACCTGGACTCGATGGTTTGGATGTCTGCAAACAAGTACGTCCACATTTTAGTAACGGGATCATAATGATCACCGCCAGAGACGAAGAAGTTGACGAAGTACTTGGTCTGGAAATGGGCGCCGATGATTTTTTAGTAAAACCGATCCGAGCAAGGGCATTACTCACACGCATTAACCTAATATTGAAGCGTCAAGAACAACTCAAAAATCTAAACCTAAACCAAGAAACTCAACATGATAACCAAGCCCCTTCTGAACTGTCATTTGGTTCATTGACTGTTAATCAAGCAACGCAAGTCGTAAGCCTAGGCGGGCAAATTCTAAAAGTGTCTTCAAAAGAATTCGAATTGCTGTGGGTTTTAGCAAAACATGCTGGGGAAGTGATCAGCAGAGAGCGATTAGTCACCGAGTTGCGAGGTTTTGATTACGACGGGTTTGACCGTTCCATCGATATACGTATTTCCAAATTGCGGAAAAAGTTACTTGATGACGCCAGTAATCCATTTCGGATAAAAACCGTTTGGGGTAAAGGTTACTTATTTGTTAAGGACGCTTGGTAATGCGGATATTAATTGTCTCATTAATCACGTCGGTTTTTGTTGCTACGGTGAGCCTAGGTTGGTTATTCGACTACTTATATAATCAATATGTACAAGACGATACAAAAACACCAGTGAGCAGTATTACCGCCATTGAACAATTTGGTTCTGATCTGCAATCCATGCTAATAAACGGTCAGCATTCGCAACAAGCATTAGTGTCATTAATTTCACAATGGCCAGACACAGGTAACTATAAGCTGTCACTCATGCCAATTCACAGTTTGTCTTTACCTAAAAAGCTCAGGCAACAACTTATTGCGGGTGAACCTCTCACCCTTGCAAGTGAAGACGACATCGCCATTTATTATTACCTAACCAACAATCAGCAATTATTAGTGCTCACTAGCCCTTTGATGAACCAACAAACGCCAACGTCGTTAAATCGTTATGTTTTTACTGGCTTATTTTATTTATGTTTATTGCTACTCATGTTGCTTTGGCTTTACCCACTGATTAACCGCCTTTTGGCATTAAGGCAGATGGCAAAAGCATTTGGCCAAGGGAAGTTAGAACAGCGTGTAAACGTAGGCTCGATTTCATACATTCGAGATTTAGAAATCGAGTTTAACCACATGGCCCAGCGCATAAGCGACCTAGTTGGTGATGTGAAATTATTAAGCAGTGCCGTATCACATGACTTACGAACCCCTTTAGCCACCATACGTTTTGGCATGGATACGCTGCAGGAAGAAGACGATCCTGAACTTCGTAAAAAGTTTGAGCAGCGGATCAGTGACAACGTTGATGAAATGATTGAATTGGTCGAGATTTTACTTAATTATGCCCGTCTCGATCAAAGCTTAGTTACTGTTGATAAAGCAACAATAAAGCTAACACCCGTCTTAGAACAGATCATAAACAATCAACATAACCCACAAATTCAATTTTTCTTAAAACATCCGCACAACAACGATATAACGGTTTATGCCGACAACAAATACTTGTCTATGTTGCTTAAAAACCTTATTAAGAATGCCACACAACATTGCCAAAAAAAGGTAACGATAACCATCGAAGATAGTGCAGAACAAGTGTTAATTGTTGTCAGTGATGACGGTGCAGGAATTGAGGAATCCCAACGCGAACAGATCATCAAACCTTTTGTTAGAGGCAAAGCCGAACACAAAGGTTATGGCATCGGCTTGGCAATAGTCCAACGTATTTTACATTGGCATAACGGCACTTTAACAATTGGTAATGATGACGAACTCGGCGGTGCCAAGTTCAGTGTTACTTTGCCAAAGCAAGGTTAATCCTTCCTAAAAACACGTGTGTTATCCAGTTTTATAAGCTTATTTGGATTTGCCCAAAAGCACACATACAAAAAAGCCAGCTTTAGACTTTTTGTCAGCTGGCTTTCTCAAATATGGATCAATCACAATTAACCCGTTTGGCGATGTATCATCGCTTAAGCGTATTAAAGAGCGGCTAATTCTTCCGCACTTAATTGACCGTCTTTGTTTGCATCAAGAGAATCAAAGTTAGAGATAAGTTCGCTGATGTTACTAGCTGATGCTTCCGATTTACTTAATTGACCATCACCGTCAGTATCATATTGACTAATTAAATCACCTTGGTCTTTTTCTACTGCAGACTCAAGGTCACTTGCGGTTGCCGTCGCAGCAGCAAAAGCAGTGAATACAGCAAAAATTTCTACTAAAGTTACTTTATTTAATTTCAACATTGTAAATTCCTTATTATTAAAAGTTTATGCAGTAGTAAATCTACTTACGATTGGTATATTGCACCAGACGTGCCAACGTGTAAGTTATTGTTTTTAATAAATTATTTCCCAACCACTCCGCTTTACCTGTCGCCAAATAGCAACAGTAATAATTATTAAAAATAGATTTTTTACTCTAAACTGCGATAATCAAAAAACATTATTAATAAAACCAATAACTTAAGTTAACACTAAGACTGAAATTTGACTGTCGCCATTCGAAGACACGATTGTTTATGACGTTAAAACAAGGTTAAATCGTTATGGGAATTAATAGGTAATAAAGCGAGATGAACAGATAAATGCATAAATGGTTGCAGCGCATATCCAACATTAACATTTCAATTAAAACGCTCACTTTACTTGGTTTTAGCTTAGTTGCTTTACCTTTAGTGTTTGCGTTCTTATATAGTGCCAAACAAGTGAATAACTTGTCTCAGCAAGGCACCTCAGCAATTTTTAATGTGGCCGAATTAGTTGAACGAAATCGAAAGGTCAGCCATGTGCAATCTAGGCTAGAGCGATTTGCTGGGCAATATGCAGTATTAAAAGACGACGATTTACTAGACAGCTTTAAACAACAATGCCAATTACTAGAGTCCACACTGAGTTCTAGTTTCAATAGTTATAAAGACAAGGCGCTTATTAAAGTGATCCAATCCTATTTGTGGCAACTAAAAAAAATTAGAGACCTCCTCGCCAAACCACACGCTTTACTTCAACTTGAGGATGTTCAGGTTGAGTTCCGTACTTTGGCCAAGTTAAATCAGCAACTCGCTTTGCGATCTAATCAGTTAGTAAATAACCAAGCCCACAAAATGATGCGTTCGGCAGCTCGCATAGAACAAACGATGTTTTTGAGTTTGTATACGATCCCAATCACTTTAATCATCGCCGTCATTTTTATTACTCTTATCATTCAGCCTTTAAAAAGGTTGCAGTCGCAGATAAAAAGATTAGAACAGGGTAATTTTAAACAACCAATTACCCTGCGGGGCTCAACGGAGATGGTTGAAATTGCTGAAGCTTTAGAATTAATGCGATGTCGGTTGCATGAATTGGAGTTACAAAAGTCGAGTTTTATTCGCCATATTTCACACGAACTTAAAACACCGCTGGCGGCGATCCGAGAAGGTACAGAGCTCATTTACGACAATAGCGTGGGTGAGCTTAATCAAGCCCAACAAGAGATCACCGATATCATTCGACTCAGCGTGTCACGCCTACAGATGTTAATTGAAGACTTGTTGGATTTTAACATTGTACTAGATTCCACCAGTTTACAGGACACCCAGTTTGTCGATATTAACAAGCTCGTTGAAGAGTGCCTTGAATTGAGGCGACTGGACATTAATCGCAAAAAACTGACTGTTCAAACCCAAATAAATAGCGTCGCTTTGCAATGTAACAGCAAACAACTAAATGTGGTGGTCGATAACCTGCTATCCAACGCAATTAAGTTTTCGCCTTCTAACGGAGTGATTAAAATCAAAGCCTCGAACGAAGAAGATAGACTTGTCTTCAGTATGACAGACCAAGGCCCTGGGATCCCGACGACTGCATTTGATGACGTATTCACCGCTTTCTACCAAGGCCCGACAAAACATAATAGCCCAATAAAAAGTAGCGGTTTAGGTTTAACGATAGTGAAAGAGTTACTAATGAGATTAAATGGCAATATCACTATTAATAGCGATACTGCATCCCCAAGTTTCACCCAATTTGTTATTCAATTGCCATTAACTAGGCAGGTCAGTCAGCGGCAAATGGAAAGTAGGAAATAATGAATAAATCTAAAACATGGCTATCGCATCTCGCAATGTTGTTTGTAGTGAGTCAATTCATTGTGGGTTGTCATTTACTTAGCGACTTTAAAAGCGAACGCCCACACACGACAAAAACAATTAAAAACGACAACTTGGTAGATTATTACCTTTGGCTAAATAAATTAACAAATGAGCAAATTACCTCAGAGTACCAGCAGAATTTAAGGCTAGGTAAGGAGCAACAGCAGGCAAAATTAAAGTTAATGTTAATTCAAAGCTTACCTAAAAAAGATTTTTATAATCCAAAACAGGCTTTGGCAGATTACAAAAAACGAACTGTATCGTTAACCGAGCAAGAGCAGTTACTTTTAGATTTGCTGGCTCGTCAATTACAAACACAAATTTCGCTTGATCAAGCATTAGCTGTAGCACAAAAAAAACAGATGAAGGTAAATAAACAGCTTAAAAAACAAAAGGCTGCAATAGACTCTCTTAAAACTGAAAACCTATTATTGCAAAGTCAGATTGCACAATTGAAGCAAATCGAAAATTCCATCAACATTAACGGGCAATAAACCATGAGTGATACAACCGATACGAGTCCACAAGACCGAGTTTTAATTGTCGATGATGATCCCAGTTTATTACGATTATTAACCATACGGTTAACTGCTGCGAACTACCTTGTGAAGTCGGCGGCATCTGCTAAAGAAGCCCTAGGTGCATTAAACGGCTTTAATCCTCAGCTTGTAATTAGCGATTTGCGTATGGAAGGCATGGATGGAATGGCATTGTTCGAACGGATTCGTCTACAATCACCCAACTTGCCAGTCATCATTATGACTGCCCACGGCACAATTCCAGATGCAATTAACGCCACTAAACAAGGTGTGTTTAGTTTTCTAACTAAGCCCTTTGAAAGCCAAGAATTGCTCGATACTGTAAAACAAGCATTGCGACTACGACCTGCCCTTGCCATTGACTCCCCTGGCGACGAAAGTCATCAATGGCGACAAAACATTATATCGCGCAGTGCCACCATGGAAACCTTATTGCAACAAACGTATCAAGTGGCCCAAAGTGATTTTAGTATTTTAATACAAGGTCAAAGTGGTACAGGTAAAGAGTTGTTAGCTCAAGCGATTCACCATGCCAGCGAACGCCGAGACCGACCTTTTACTGCGATCAATTGCGCGGCAGTACCAGAAAACTTATTAGAGTCTGAGTTATTTGGTCACAGAAAAGGCGCATTTACGGGAGCCGACAAACACCACACAGGATTGTTTGAGTCCAGTAATGGTGGGACCTTATTTTTAGATGAAATCGGCGATATGCCTCTAAATTTTCAGGTCAAACTGTTGCGGGCCATTCAAGAAAAAGAAATCCGACCCGTTGGCAGTACCGAAACAATCAAAGTGGATGTCAGGCTCATTTCCGCAACCCACAAAAATTTGCAACAAGGTATAAAGGAGCAACAATTTCGAGAAGACTTGTACTACCGTCTCAATGTTGTCGAACTCACTCTTCCGCCTCTATGCGAACGTCGTGAGGATATCCCATTATTAGCGAATTTCTTTTTGAACCGTATATCAGACAAAGCAAATATAACCGTCAATGGCTTTAGCCAAGAAGCATTGGAGTTATTAATTTGTGCCCCATGGCCGGGCAACATACGTCAGTTGCAAAATGTGATAGAGCAATGTGTTGCGTTATCGACAGAATCGGTGATCAGTGAAACACTAGTGCGAAATGCATTGCGCGAAGCCCCTAATGGACATCCATCATTTCAAGAAGCCCGTGAGCAATTTGAACGTGACTATCTCACTTCAGTATTAAAAGCGACGTCGGGAAATGTGTCACAAGCGGCTAAACTTTCAAAACGTAATCGCACTGAATTTTACAAACTGCTCAACAAACACCACTTAGATCCAGAAGCGTTTCGTGACGAGCCATAGCAGAACCAGTGAGGTCAGAGGAATGTCATAATTCGCCCTAAATTGGCTCAAAATTTCAGAACAAAAAACGTCATTCCAAAAGAGCATTAGCGATATTTGGAACCTCCAACCAAGTGCAGAGGAAGTTCATAATTCGCATTGCAGGCTGCGCCTTTCTTTGCCCTGCGGGCGGCTATTTCGACTGCGTCGACCATACTGACGTGGTACTTGTGCCTTGCAGGCGGCTTTTCGCCTAAAGGCGAGTCACTTTTCTCAACAGCTAGAAAAGTAACCAAAAGAGCCGCTTTCGGCCAAATCCCTAATCCTTATTTGATATTTATATTATCGTCGAAGACGGGATGAAAGTATGTCCATATACAACCATCCCTTGCAACGGCGTCCCTGCCGTTCACTTCGAGATATAAATCT